>NZ_JBFBEO010000001.1:318633-587485 GCF_040683695.1 Micromonospora sp. NPDC093244 | reverse complement strand
TCTCCGTCTTCCATCCCTCGCTGGGGGGGGGTTACCACTCCACCCCCCCGACCGGTTGTGTCCCGGTGGGGCGGCGGGGGGTGTCCCCCCCCCGCCCCGCGACACGATCCGGAGTACGCTGACCGCCCGCCCTCGTCGCCCAGGATGTGCCCATGCCCGAGATGTTGACCACCGAGCGGATCGAGGAGATCGGCTCGATGGGATCCGAGAGCCCGGACCCGGCGGCGCTCGTCGCCGAACTGGTGGGCGCCGTCGACGAGGGGCGGGTCGCCGACCCCGCCGACACCGGGTACGCCCTGCTGGTCGCCGCGGACATCCTGGAGCAGGCGGGCGACCTGGCCGATGCGCTCGCCCTGGCCACCCGCGCCATCGCCGAACAGCCCGACGACAACACCTACGTCCGTGCCGTGCGCGGCGGTCTGCTGCTGCGCCTCGGCCGCGTCGACGAGGGCCTGGCGGAGCTGGCCGAGCTACGTCCGCTGTTGGAGACCGACCCCGACGCCGTCCACCTGGTCGAGAAGCTGGCCGAGTCCGGCCACGCCGAGACGGCGGTCGAATGGCTCACCGAGGCACTCGACGCGATGGTGGACCGCAGCCGCACCCACCAGCACGAGTCGGAGGACGCCCAGGACACGGCCGCCGCCATGATCTACGGGTTGGCCCATCGGCGGCACGACCTGCGCGAAGAGTTGGGCCTCCCCCACGACGAGTACGACAACCTCGCCGACCGGCTGCGCGCCGCCAGCAACCACGCCCTCGACGCCCTCGACGACGGCCCGGCGACGCTGCTGTACTGGCCGCGGGCCGAGTTCGACGCCCTGCTCGCGCGCTGGCCGGTGCTTGTCGACAGCTACCCGTCCACCTGGGACGAGCACCGCACCCAGATCGAACGCGCCCTCACCGAGGCCTCCGGCCTGGGCGGCGCCGACCTGGGCGTGGTCGCCGGCACCGTCGAGGGCCTGGCGGCCTTCGCCGGCGACGACCCCATCGACGAGGAAACCCTCGACGAGTACGCCGACAGCCTCGACGACGCCGGCGTGACCGCCTGGCCACCCGGGCGCAACGACGCCTGCTGGTGCGGCTCGGGCACCAAGTACAAGAAGTGCTGCCTACCGCGCTCGCGCGGCTGACCGCGCCGAGTGGGCTTCGCCGTTCGACGCAGGGCCGCCCGGGCGATGTCCCTTGAGCCTCCGACCCCACCCGACGGCCGCCCAGCACCCCACGATCGATCGATGTCGGTACGTCTCCGCGAAGGTTACGGTGACCGCAGGTATGCACCCACTCCATAGGGAGGACCGCCGTGCGCCGCGTCACCACCACCATCGGCCTGCTCGGCCTGTTCCTGTTCGCGCTGCTCGCGCCAACACCAGCGAGCGCGGCCACCGACGTCGAGGTCACATCCGCGACCCTGGTCGCCCGCGGCGTGGCCGTGGACCTCACCATCACCGTAACCTGCGCATCCAGTCTGAACGGCGGCGCCGAAATGAGCCTGCGCCAGCGCTCCGGCGACCGCGTCGCCTACGGCAGCGGCTGGACGGCCGTCCATTGCACCGGCGCGCCGCAGGCCGTGACCGCCCGGGTGTACGCGGAGGCCGGCGGTTTCGCCTTCAACCGGGGCGTCGCGCTCGCCGTCGGCGGCTTCGAGCTGTGTGGCGAGGTCGGCTGCGACTACTCGCCGCGCTTCGAGGGCGAGGTCCGCGTCACCCGCTGACAGTCACCCGGAGTGCTCGCAGTGAATCCCCTGTGAGCACTCCGGCCTCGTCAGTTGTCCGTCGGCTGAGCGGCACGTGATGACAGGGCGTCCGCGATAGCGGCGAATTCGCGCAACGCCGCCTCCAGGTCCTCGACGATCTCCTGCGCGATGACCTCCGGTGGCAGGAGCGCGTCGGCGTCCTCCAGAGAGGCGTCCTTGAGCCAGGTGATGTCGAAGTTCACCTTGTCGCGGGCGATCAACTCCTCATAGGAGAAGGTCCGGAACCGCTCGGTCTCGACCCGCTCGGCGCGGTCCTTGCCTGGCAGGTAGCAGTCGACGAAGTCCTGGAGGTGCTCGCGGCGCAGCGGGTCCTGCTTGAGCGTGAAGTGCTGGTTGGTGCGGAAGTCGTACCCCCAGAGCTTTTGGGTCCAGGGCTCTTCACGGGCGCGCTTACGTGCCAGGCATCCGGATAAGGCACACGGGTCACCCCGCAGCTTCGATTGCCGCTTCGACCTTGTCGAGGTAGTTGAACCACCACTCACCCTCGTCGGGCTGGGACGCGGTGGCGAGGAGGTTCGCCGCAACCACGAACACGGCGGTCGCCCTGTCCACACTGCTCGCGACTACTGGCGGATTGCCGGTGGTCACGGAAACCAGGAGAGCATGCACATCCGCTGCCGAAACCCCGGCCCACTGTTCCTGCTGGCTGATGTTCCGCGACAGCTCGTTGACCTGCTCGGGCGATGGCCGACCATCGTGCACCTCGAACAGAACAGCGGCGTTCACGGCCAGCGTCAGCTCGACGGCCTTGGTGAGAGTCTCCTGGCTAGCAACAAGAGCATCCAAGGCGCCTTCGAATCTGTCGGAATCACGGTGCACAGCGGCATCCAGGACAGCTCTGACGAGAGTCTCCACCTGGTCATCGATCCTCACGGCCCGGCCCTCCGTCTCGGTGCTTCGCTCTCCACGCCTTGAAAGACCCGGCTGCCGCAGCAGCAGCCAGCAGAGTACCTGCAACTGCCTTGACCGTCGCCGGCAAGAATTCCTGAAAGCTCGCGTAGGCCGCCGCCGTAGCCGAGGTCCACCACCCGATCGACTCGCTGCTGAGACGCTGACGGCGTGGGGCCGGCGGTGCAGCCTGGTTCCGGTTTGCGCTATCGAATCGCCTGGGTACCGAGGACCTGATGACCGGTCTCACCGCTGCGGGTGGATGGCTGGCTGTGCTACCACCACCCGTGCTCAGTTTCCCAGCGCACGGACCTTCGCGATCGTCTCCTGGACGTGCTGCTTGGCGGGCTCGCCACCCTGGGACGCCTGCGCGAGAGCCTGCCGGTACGCGTCGATCATGCCGATCAACGGGCCGGC
The DNA here is from genome assembly GCF_040683695.1 of Micromonospora sp. NPDC093244. Classification (NCBI taxonomy): domain Bacteria; kingdom Bacillati; phylum Actinomycetota; class Actinomycetes; order Micromonosporales; family Micromonosporaceae; genus Micromonospora; species Micromonospora sp. NPDC093244. The sequence continues at coordinate 584,427 of NZ_JBFBEO010000001.1, read as the reverse complement.
GGCCACACCTTCCAGCGCCCCGGCGACGAGTGCCCGCGCCTCGGCCGCGTCCTGCGCTGCCGCTGCGGTCTTGGCCTTCGCCTCGTCCAGCTTCTGCGACGCCGCCGCCAACCTCGCGATGATCTGTGCTGCGCTCACGCGCGCCCTCCCCGTGGTCGGCAGTCGCCTCCACCGCGGCACCGGCGAAGACCACATGGGAGCGTACGAGATCCGGGCACCCAGCGCGACCGCGTGATCCCCTGGCGTCCTCGGGACAGATCCTGTTCAGCGCTCCGTGACGAACACGCCGAGTCCGTGCACGCCGTGCACCCAGCCTTGGGTCTGAAGGACCAGGATCGCTTGCCGGACCACAGTCGTTGACACGCCATGCTGGTTCTTGAGCTGCACCGTGGACGGCAACTGGTCCCCCGGCGCAAGCTCTCCTGACTCGATCTGGCTTCGGATGTGATCCGCGAGCTGTTCCCATTTGGGCTTGACGGGCATATTGACTCCCAGGTCTGCACCGCCATTTGATCACGCGTGACTACTCATGACAAGTAACGTGTTGTCGTGCTTGCTATCCGTGACTAGTTGTGTAAAGCTCCAATCGACCGGCTCCCAGGTCTGCAAACCCGGAGTTGGTTTCTTCCCCACCGCGCAGAGAGCGCCCGGCCGGTCGGTCCCCCCGTTCGGCCGGGCGTGCCGGGGCATGCCCGCACGCTGCCCAGACGCAGAGAACCTGAGCAAGGAGACCGACCCGACGGGAGCCCTCGATGCCCGATCAACCCGACGAACGCCCGAGCGACCCCGTACCCGAACCACGCCACCGGCTCGTGTCCGATCAGGACGTCGAGGACGCCGACGACACCCTCTTCGCCCACCCACCCCGGGTGGTACGTCGTTGGCTCTGCGGGTGCGGCGCTGACTACCCCTGCACGGAGGTGCGCTTCGCTCTCCTGGTCAAGTCCACGGCGGAGGCCGGCGAATGACCGCCGACACCGTGGACGACCTACGCGCCGCGTGGTTGGCCACGATCGCCGCCGCCGACCGGGCCGGCGCGCACCTGCACGGGGCGGGACCACCCGGCCGGGGCACTGCTGGTGGCGGTGCGGCGGCGGTTCGTGGCAGGGCAGGATCGGGCGCCGGTGATCCGATTCGTGGCGTCCGCGCGGGAACGCTACGACGCCACCGGGTACGACGTCGACCCGGTGCTCGGCGAGGCGCTGATCTGGGCGGCCCTCGGCGAGCGCCCGCCCGTGCCAGACGGCGCGGCGGCGACGGTCGCGCGAACGGTGCTGCTGCTCGGCCTGCTCGAAGACGAGGGTCTCACCGCCAGCGAACGAGACGGCGTCCTGGCGGCCGCCGCGGGGACGATGGTGCGGCGGGAAGCGCCGTAAACTCTGCCGTCAGCGCTCGGACAGCGGCTGACCACGTCGCCTGTCCGGTCGGTAGCTGAGGGAGCGACGGGACATGACACCTGAGAAGACACGACGCCGGCGCCTGGTCATCGGGCTGTCCGGCGGTCTCGTCGTCATCGCCGCCCTCGTCATCGTTGCGGCCGTCAGGTCGGGCCCACGGTCGTCCTCCTCGGCGGCGCCTGCCCCCAGCCCGACCTCCGCCTCCGCGGCACAGCTCGCCCGGGCGTGCATCGCGCGGACCAAGGGCGAGGAGGCGGTGGCGTACTTCCAACGCGACATCCCCGCCGGCCGGTGGGGGGAACGGGTACGCGGCACCGCCTCGACGACAAGCGAGCCGCACGTGCTGTGGCTCTTCGACGCCGACTGCACGGCGCACCGGGCGATGGAGGTGCCGCCGCGGACCAGCCGCACGTTCACGGCCCAGGTGGGGCAGGTCTGGTACTTCGCCGAAGCGTCCGCGAAGGAGCCCGGCGACGGCTGCGCCTGTCGCGTCTTCAGCCCTTCGGGCAGCGGCGAGCAGAGATTCAGCCACGCCGGGGTCCTCACCTACCACCTGGACTAGCCGAGGCCTGTGGACGCCCGGAAGCTCAACGGATGCCGGCGTCGTGCAGCCGCCGGGTGGCGGTGGGATCGATGCAGATCCGCAGCTCTGAAGTGAAACCTGACGTCCCACCGCCGGTGAACGCGTCCGCCAACGCCCCGACGACAAGCACCGGCATCAACAGTGTCCTGATCAGCATGACCCAGCTCGCCCTGAGGCCGACCCGACTGCCGTCCTTGATCCGCACGAGCTGCGTGCCGGTGAGGACCCCACCGAGCGCCCGGCCGTTGCCGAAGCACAGGCCGTAGACCAGCGGCACCACGACGAACAACGAGAGCATGACCACTGCGAGGACATCGTCGGACAGGGGCATCGACCTGTGCACCACGGCCACGGCGACGATCCCCACGCCGACCCCGAACAGGTAGACCGTGAAGTCGATGAGCCAGGCCAGGAACTGGCGTCCCGCTCCGGCCCGTACGTAGAGGGCACCGTTGTCGAACGTCGCGATCCGACTGGCCTTTCGCGCGCCGAGCACCTCCTGCGCGTCTGCTGCGGCGGCCTCCACTCGGGTCGTCCGCTGGCTCGTCGCGTGCACTGTCACAGTTGTCTCCTGTCGTTCGCCGGCATCGTAATGGCCGCAGGCACATGGGGCCTGTCGGCAGGCCGGACGGCGCCCATCTCAGCGCAGGGTGCGGAACAGCAGCAGGTACGCGCAGTAGCCCATCGGCACCAGCAGGAAACAGATCAGGAACCCCAGCGGTAGGTAGCGCGGCGGAGTGCCGGCGACCATGGCGGGCCTCCCCCACCGGCCCAGCACCAGGTAGCCGCCGAAGAACGCCAACGCCGGCAACCCCGCGCAGATCCACGCGCCGAGGGTGAACCCGTCGACCAGGCCGATCCCGGAGGCGACCACAAGCGTCAACATGAGCACCCCGGCCGCCGCCCCGCACCCGGCGTAGACGGCGACGGCCCGGGCCAGCGGCGACCACGTCGGCAGCAGCGCGGGCCGCTGGGCCAGCTGCTCCGCCTGGTGCCCGTGCCGGTCCGCCTCGTCGGCCATCCGCCGCGCCAGCTCCAGCTCGGTGGCCGGGTCGACAGTCGCCGCGCGCTGCGCCGGCACCCCGGCGCCCGCCGGGCTCACCGCCGTCGGCAGCGCCAGCCGCGCCTCGCCCGCCGGCAACTGGGGGTACGCCTCGACAGCCGCCCGCCCCGGCGCGCCGGCTGCGCCGTCGGGTCCGCCGTCCCCTGGTCCGGTTGCGTACGGCGGACCTGGTGCGGTGGCGGCACCGGCCGGGCTCCACGGGGTGCCCGCGGCTGCGGGCGGGCTGGACGGCGGCTGGTCGATGCCGATGGCGCGGCCGAGCTGGTCGAGGCGGTGCCCCTGGGCGGCCAGCCGGTGGTGCAGCGAGTCGACGGCGGCGTGCAGGTCACGCCGGCGTTCGGACTCGGCGGCGGCGTGCTGTTCGCCGGCTCGGCGCTGCTCGGCGAGCTGTCGGGCCAGTGCCGCGTACTCCTCGAAGGACACCGTCAACGCTCCCCGTCCGGTTCGTGCCCGTCGCCGGCGAACGGCACGATCAGTCTGGTGCGCTGGTCGTGCCGGTCGACGAGCAGCGCCCGGTCGGCGCGCGGCGTGTAGGCCAGGTCGTGGACCCCGAGGTGCAGGGCCAGTTCGGGGCCGGGCACGTTGAGCGCGACCAGGCACGCGACGTCGTCGCGGTTCTGGGTGCCGCCGAGGTCGTCGGCGAGCCGGCGCAGCCCACGCCACCAGCCCAGCAGGTGCACCCCGTGGGCGGGGCCCTGACGGAGCAGGGTGCGCAGGTCGTCCAGGCCGGAGCGGAAGCTGACCGGGTCGGCGGCCCCGAGCACCGGCGCGGCGGCGTCCATGCCGAACACCACCAGGTACTCGCGGCCGGCGGGCTCGGCGGCCAGCTCGGCGATCCGGTCGCGCAGCCCGGTCGCGTCGACGCGGCGGACCGGGTGGCCGGCGGCCCTCAGCGCGGCGTCGGTCTCGTCGGCGACCGGGTCGGCGACGGTGACAAGCGACGCCAGCAGGAACCGGGCGTCGCCGGGGGTGTGCTGGCGGGCCAGGCTCAGCGTCGCGGCGCGCAGCACGTCCGCCCCGGCTGCGGCGGTGCCCACCACCGCGAGGTGCCGGCCGGGGGTGCTGTCCATCAGGAACAGCGCCGTGGTGCCGTGCACGTCGACGGTGCGGCCGACCAGGGCCATCGGGCGTCGGCCGCCGGGGCGCAGACCGGTGAAGGTGGGGTCGTCCTCGACCCGCGCGGCCTCGTACCCCTTGAAGACCGCCGGTGCCCGCGAGCCCGGCGGGCGGGCCTGCCACAGCTCGTGGCGCAGCGCGGCGAGGTCGGCCGCGGCGGCGTGCGCGTCGGGGAAGCGCAGCACGGTCTCCGCGCCTACCGCGCCGGCGGCGGTGTTGACGACGGCGGAGCCGATCGGCAGGGCCGCGGCGGCGTCGTTGAGCTGGTCGAGCACCCCACCCCCGCCGGGCAGGGCCACCCGCAGCGCGAACTGCCCGAAGATCGCCTCGGCGCGGCCGTAGAGCGCCTCGATGCCTGTCATGCTCTGGCTGGCCAGCACCAGGTGGACGCCGTAGGAGCGGCCCTTGCGGGCCAACTCCTCAAGCAGGTCGACGGACTCGCGGGCCAGCGCGTCGTTGCCGGCGAGCAGCACGTGGAACTCGTCGATGACCACCACGATGCGCGGCAACGGATTGTCCCGGGGCAGGTCGGCGAGCTTGGTGACGCCGTGCCGCTTGAGGGCGGTGGCCCGGCGTTGCGCCTCGCGGCGCAGCTCGCGCAGCACGGCGAGGCCGTACTCGCGATCGGACTCGATGCCGACGGCGCGGGCGTGCGGCAGCCAGGAAGGGTCGCGTGTGGTGGGCACGAACTCGGTGAAGCTCACGCCCTCCTTGAAGTCGAGCAGGTAGAGCTGCAACTCGGCAGGCGAGTACCGGGCGGCCAGCCCGTAGAGGACGTCGAGGAGGAAGACGGTCTTGCCGGCGCCGGTGCGCCCGCCGACCAGCCAGTGCGGGGTGGCGTCGTCGAAGGCCACGGTCAGCGGGGCGCGGCCGGCCCGGCCGACAACGGTGCGCAGGCCGTTGCCGGCCGACTCGGCCCAGCGCCGCTCGGGCAGCAGCTCGGTGAACGGCAGCGCGTCGGTGCGGCGGGCGGCGGCGCCCAGTTGCTCGGCGAGGGCGCGTACGGATGCGGGCGGCGGGTCGCCGTCGAGCAGCACGGGTGCGGCGAGGCCACTGCCGTCGGCGCTGAACGGTGTGCCGGGCGGGTCGCCGACCTGCGCGTACCCCTCGACGAGTCGGATGGCGGAGGCGCCGCCCAGCGGCGGCGCGGTCTCGCCGGGCAACCGGGACGGGTGGCCGGCGAGCAGCACGCAGACGGCGGCGGACGGGCCCGCGTGGGTGAGCGCCGCGAGGCGGGCCAGCTCGCGGGGCGCCGGTGAGGCGGTGGCGACGACCACCAGCAGGTGCCGGGCGGCGGGGTCGGCGTGCTGCGCGGCGCGGGCGTGCCGCTCGGCGGCGTCCAGCAGCGCGGTCACCTCGGCCTCGCCGGTGGCCGGCGGGTCGAGCACCCCGGCGTCGAGCAGCGGGCGCAGCGGGCCGAACGTGGCGCCCAGCGCGGCGGTGTCGATGCCGGCGACGCGGACCTGCCCGGGCGGCGCGGTGGCGACCAACCGCAGCACCAGCGCCCGCAGCAGCCCGGCGACCCGGGAGTCGCGGGCGTCGGTGTCCAGGGCGAGATGGTGGCCGCCGCCGAGCGGCACGAGCACGGGAAAGCCACCGTCGGGTGTGGATGCCTCGCCGATCCGGACGGCTGTCGGGGCGTCGGTGAGCCCGGTGGCGCCCGGGGTGGGGGTGGCCAGCGCGGCACCGACGCGGGCCAGCCGGTCGACCACGTCGCCGGCGCCGACGGGCGCGGCGGGTGCCGGGGCGGCGCCGAGCGCGCCACGGGCGGTGTCCAGGTGTGCGCGGGCCGCCCGGTGGGCGGTGACCGCCTGCCCGTACGCCGACGCGAGCCTGCCCACGCTGTGCCTCCCACGCCACGGCCGTCCGGTTCGCGGAAACCCTAACGGACAGCGGTGACACCGGCACAGTACCGACCCGCGCGTTGTCCTCGCGGCGGCCGACGGTCCGGCATGGACCGCCGGCCGCCACGGGTGGACTGGACGGGTCAGCCGGTGACGGCGTTCAGCGCCGGCAGGTATCCGTAGCGGTAGCCGTCGGCGTCCGGGTGGTACGCCTCGATGATCCCGGAGATGTCGTTGATCCAGGGGTCACCGGCGCAGACGCCGTGCCCGGCGAAGGTGGACCGGGTGTCGGCGAAGGTGGCGCCGGCCGCCCTGGCGCGGGCGGAGGTCACCGAGGCGAGCACGTCGGCGGCCTCGTTGAGGATGGTGCGCTTGTAGGTGCTCATGGCCAGCAAGCCGCAGGACGTCGTCTCGAACAGCCGCGGGTAGCCGAGCACGATCAGCCGGGCGTTCGGCGCCCGGTTGCGGATGGCGGCGTACGTGGCGTCGAGCCGGGCCGGCAGCGTCGAGGTGGCGAACGACTTGGCGGTGTTGACGGCGTTGGTGCAGGACGAGGTGCTGCCGAACCGGCAACTGGTGATGACGTTGACGAAGCCGGCGTCGTTCCCGCCGATGGTGATGGTGACGAGTGTGGTGCTGGCGCTGAGCGCGTTGACCTGGTCGTTGAGAACGTCGGCGGTGACCGCACCGCCGCAGGCCCGGAAGGTGAAGCTGGTGACGCCGTGGGCGGCTGCCCAGAGCGGGGCGTACGACTTCTGGCTGCGCAGGCAACCGGACGTGTCGTACGGGCCGGCGCCGACACCCGAGGAGTACGAGTCGCCGAGCGCGACGTAGGTGACGGCGGCGGCCTGGGCGGTGCCGGGGACGAGCACGGCGCCGAGGGCGGCGGTGAACGCGGCGACGAGCGCGGCCAGGGCGCGGGCCAGCGGGCGGTGGGGCATGACGGACCTCCACAGGACAGGGGGTGGTGGGATCCTGCGACCGCGCGCGTGGCCAGGGTTTGTTACTAGTCGGTAATGCTATCGAAACACGTAGATCAAGGGAATAGCTCGACACGATGCCCCGCGAGGCAGCGATGCTCACAATTGTCGATTAGGTTGACGGGCGTACAACCCCGATGGAGGGAGTCCACCTCGTGCGACGAGTCCTCACGGCGGCCACCGCCGCCCTGACCCTCACCACCGCCGGCACCATGCTCGCCGGCACCCCCGGCCAGGCCGCCCCGACGGCCTGGGGCCGACCCACCGTCACCGCCGCGCCGCAACCCGGCGCGCCCGGCCTGGGCGACACCTACTTCCCCGACTACGGCAACGGCGGCTACGACGTCGAGCACTACGACGTCCGGCTGCGCTACGAACCGGCCACCGACCGGCTCACCGGCACCACCACCATCCTCGCCACCGCCACACAGGACCTCTCGTCGTTCAACCTGGACTTCCTGCTCGACGTCGAGTCGGTGCGGGTCAACGGCTGGGAGGCGAGCACCAGCACCGCTGGTGTGCACGAGCTGGTGGTCACACCGGCCCGCACCATCACCCGCGGCCAGCAGCTCACCATCGTGGTGCGCTACGCCGGCGTCCCGTCGCAGACCCTTGTCGGCGGCTACACCGGCTGGACGCGCACCGCCGACGGTGCGCTCGCCGTCAACGAGCCCGAGTCGGCGTGGTGGTGGTTCCCGAGCAACGACCACCCACTGGACAAGGCCACCTTCGACATCTCCGTGTCGGTACCCACCGGCGTCGAGGTGATCAGCAACGGCGTGCAGCCCCGGCAGCCGATCGCCGAGGCCGGCAACCGCACCCGGTGGATCTGGCGGACCACCTCCCCCACGGCCACCTACCTGGCCTTCATGGCCATCGGCCAGTACGACATCGTCACCGACACCACGCCCGGCGGCCAGCCGGTGATCAACGCGTACAGCACCTCGTTGGGCGCGCTGCGTCCGGCCGCGCGGGCCAGCATCGAGCGGACCGCCGAGATCATCGACTGGGAGAGCGGAGTCTTCGGCCCGTACCCGTTCGAGGCGCAGGGCGGCGTGGCCGGGCCGGTCGACGGCATCGGGTTCGCGTTGGAGACCCAGACCCGACCGGTGTACGGCCCGGGCTTCTGGCGGCGCGGCGCCAACACGTACGTGGTGGTGCACGAGAACGCCCACCAGTGGTTCGGTGACTCCGTCTCGGTGGCCGAGTGGCGCAACGTCTGGCTCAACGAGGGCTTCGCCTCGTACGCCGAGTGGCTGTGGTCCGAGGAGCAGGGTGAGGGCACCGCCCAGGAGCTGTTCGACTTCACCTACGGCAGCTACCCGGCCGACGACGACTTCTGGCAGGTGCTGCCCGGTGACCCGGGTGCCGCCCGGGTCTTCGACGGCGCCGTCTACGACCGGGGGGCGATGGCCCTGCACCAGTTGCGACTGGCGGTCGGTGACGACGCGTTCTTCGAGATCCTGCCCGCCTGGACCACCGCGCACCGGTACGGCAACGGCACGACCGCACAGTTCCAGGCCCTCGCCGAAGACATCTCCGGCCTGGACCTGGACGAGCTGTTCACCACCTGGCTGTTCACCGCCGGCCGGCCGGACGTGGCCACCGCCGCACGTAAGGCGGCCCCGCCAACGGAGCCGAAGTCCTGGGCGAAGATCCGCGAGGCCCACGAACTGATGTCGCACTAGGCGTCCGGAGTGGACGGAATGGCCCGCCTTCCTGCGGCGGGCCATTCCGGTGCGCCGGCGTCCCGCGTTCTCGCGGTACGCGGACCGGCGACCGACCACTTCGGTGCTTGCCTGTCGAGCTGCCCCAGAAATGGGGCGATGACGGCGGCCCATATCTGGGGCAGCTCGACAGGGACCGTCGGAGGGCTGTTGCCCTCCCGCAGGTCGTCGCCGGCTGGTTTCACCCACCCGGCCACGGGCCTGGAGAGGTCCGGTCACGGAGTCGCTGGGACGCCTGTCGCCGCGGCCGTGCTCGCTTCCACGACCCGGATGTGCCGGTAGGCGAACCAGAGCGGCGGGAATGCCCCGACCGCGAAGGACAGGTCGACGAGCGTCCAGAACCAGGGGATGTCCCGGATCGGTCCGCAGATCACCGCCAGCGGGACGATCCCCGCGCAGGCGATCATGCCGACCTGCACCACCCACACGTTGCGCACCGGGTCCCGCAGCGGCCCCCAGAACGCCACCGCCAGCACCAGGTGGGCGAAGGCCAGCCAGTCGGTGCCGTAGAGCAGGAACGGGTAGTCCCTGCCCGCCGCCACCAGTCCGGTGTGGACCCGCTCGATCCAGGCGACGAGCGCCGGCAGCTGACCCGCGAGCGGGTCCAGTGCGCGCAGCAGCCACCGCACCTCGATCTCCAGCGGGAACGCCGTCGCCCCGCTCAGGAAGAGCCCGATCAGCACGACCCACAGCCACCGACGGGTCCGTCGTAGCCGCTCTTCGATGTCCATGACCGCAGCGTAACGATGATCTTCGTGCCGGTTGGTCCGCCGACCGGTGACCGCTGTCTCAGTGACGCGGTGCCCGTCCGGCCGGCGGGGCGGGTGACCGCCACGCCGGCCGGGCCGTTCCGGACACCCTCAACGCACGGCGAGCGGCTGCGCGGCCGGGCCGACCGGCGCGGGCAGCACCCCGGCGCCCCCGAGGTAGCCGTGGATCGCGGCGGCCGCCGCACGCCCCTCGGCGATGGCCCAGACGATCAGCGAGGCTCCGCGGTGCATGTCACCCGCCACGAACACCCCGTCGGCGTCGGTCTGCCAGTCGTCGCGGGCGTCCACCGCGCCCCGAGGGTTGCGGGTCACCCCGAACTGCGCCAGCAGTGGCTGCTGCTCGGTGCCCTCGAAACCGATCGCCAGCAGCACCAGATCCGCCGGAAGCTCCCGCTCCGAGCCGGGCACGACTGTGACGATGCGCCTGCCGTCACGCTTCTCGACTGTCACCTCGGCGATCCGCACCGCCCGCACCTGGCCGGTGCCGTCGTCCACGAACTCCTGCACCGCCACGGCGAAGACCCGTTCGCCGCCCTCCTCGTGTGCCGGGTAGCTGCGCAGAACCCACGGCCAGGTCGGCCACGGGTCCCGTGCCTCGTCGCGCTCGGTCGGCGGCTGCGGGTACAGGTCGAGCTGGTGCACGCCTGCGGCGCCCTGCCGGTGCGCGACGCCGAGGCAGTCCGCCGCGGTGTCCCCACCGCCGATGATCACCACATGCTTGCCGGCCGCGTCGATGGGTGTGCCGTCCGGCAGCACCGCCCGCCCCGGCCGCCCCTCGCCTGTCACCGCGACGCCCGGCTCGTCGGTGGCCGACGTGGCCACCGCGCGGTTGGCCGCGACCAGATGCGCCATGGCCTGGTGTACGCCCCGCAGCGCCCGCCCCGGGGTCTCCGGAGTGTCCCGGCCCTGCAACGCCCCGCAGGCCAGCAGCACCGCGTCGTGCTCGGCGCGCAACTGCTCGGCGGTCACGTCCACCCCGACGTTCACCCCGGTCCGGAAGCGCACCCCCTCGGCGGAGAGCTGGGCCAGCCGGGCGTCGATGTGCCGCTTCTCCAACTTGAAGTCGGGGATGCCGTACCGGAGCAGGCCACCTATCGCGTCGTCGCGCTCGTACACGGTCACCGCGTGACCGGCGCGGGCCAGTTGCTGGGCGGCGGCCAGGCCGGCGGGCCCGGAACCGACGACGGCGACCGACCGGCCCGACGGCGCCGGTACGGGACGCGGGGTGAACCCGCGCGCCGCCGCCGCGTCGGCGATCTCCACCTCGACCTGCTTGATGGTCACCGGCTGACCGCCGGCGATGCCCAGCACGCAGGCCGCCTCACAGGGCGCCGGGCAGAGCCGGCCGGTGAACTCCGGGAAGTTGTTCGTGGCGTGCAGCGACTCCACCGCGGCGTCCCAGTTGCCGGTGCGGACCAGGTCGTTCCAGTCCGGGATGCGATTGCCAAGCGGGCAGCCGTCGTGGCAGAACGGGATGCCGCAGTCCATGCAGCGGGTGGCCTGCTCGCGGACGAGGTCCTCGCCGGCCGGCGGGTACACCTCGCGCCAGTCGCTGATCCGCACCGGCACCGGGCGGCGGGCCGGCAGCCGCCGGTCGTAGCGCAGGAAACCGTTCGGGTCAGGCACGAGCCACCTCCTGGGCCGCCACCCGCGGGGCGGGCGGCACGGGCGCGGCGGGCGCGCTGAGCGCGCCCATCACCGCGTCGTCGACGTCGTGGCCGGCGGCTTCGGCGGCCCGCATGATCTCCAGCACCCGGCGGTAGTCGCGGGGCACCACGGCGGTGAACTCGGCCACCGCCTCCGGCCACCGCTTGAGCAGCTCCTCGGCGACCGCCGAGCCGGTCTCGGCCACGTGCCGCTGGACCAGCTCGTGCAGCAGCGTCTGCTCCTGCTCGCCCAGCGGCGCCAGGTCGACCAGCTCCCCGTTGACCCGGGAACGGTCCAGACGGTGCACGAACGCCATCCCGCCGGACATGCCGGCGGCGAAGTTGCGGCCGGTCGCGCCGAGCACCACCACCGTGCCGCCGGTCATGTACTCGCAGCCGTGGTCGCCGACACCCTCGACCACGGCGACCGCGCCGGAGTTGCGCACCGCGAACCGCTCCCCCACCCGGCCGCGCAGGAAGACCTCGCCCGCGGTGGCCCCGTACAGAATGGTGTTGCCGGCGATGATCTGATCCTCCGCGCGCTGGCCGGGCCCGGCGTCCGCGTCGAGGAACGGCGCGGCGGCGTCCGGACGGACGATCAGGCGGCCACCGGAGAGGCCCTTGCCCACGTAGTCGTTGGCGTCGCCGTGCAGCCGCAGCGTCACCCCGCGCGGCAGGAACGCGCCGAACGACTGCCCGGCCGTGCCGTGCAGCACGAACTCGATGGTGTCCTCGGGCAGGCCGGCGCCCCCGAAGCGGCGGGTCACCTCCCCGCCCAGCATCGCGCCGACGCTGCGGTGCTCGTTGCGCACCGCCACCTCGACCCGCACCGGCGCGCTCCCGGACAGCGCCGGACGCGCCAGCGCGATCAGCTCGTTGTCCAGGGCGTGCTCCAGGCCGTGGTCCTGCGCCCGTACCCCGCGCCGGACCGCGCCGGCCGGCAGCTCGGGCAGGTGCAGGACGGGCGCCAGGTCCAAACCGTGCGCCTTCCAGTGCGCCACCGCCGGGGCGACGTCGAGCAGCTCGGACTGCCCGATGACCTCCTCGATGGACCGGAAGCCCAGCTCGGCCAGGTAGCCCCGGACCTCCTCGGCGAGGAACAGGAAGAAGTTCTCCACGAACTCCGGCTTACCTGTGAACCGCTCCCGCAGCACCGGGTTCTGGGTGGCGATGCCGACCGGGCAGGTGTCCAGGTGACACACCCGCATCATCACGCAGCCCTCGACGATGAGCGGCGCGGTCGCGAAGCCGAACTCCTCCGCGCCGAGCAACGCCGCGATCAGCACGTCCCGGCCGGTCTTGAGCTGACCGTCGACCTGCACGGTGACCCGGTCGCGCAGCTTGTTGAGCAGCAACGTCTGCTGGGCCTCGGCCAGCCCCAGCTCCCACGGGGTGCCGGCGTGCTTGAGCGAGTTCAGCGGGGACGCGCCGGTGCCGCCGTCGTGCCCGGAGATGAGGATGACGTCGGCCTTCAGCTTGGCCACGCCGGCAGCTACCGTGCCGACACCCACCTCGCTGACCAGCTTGACGTGCACCCGGGCGGCCGGATTGACGCACTTCAGGTCGTGGACGAGCTGCGCCAGGTCCTCGATCGAGTAGATGTCGTGGTGCGGCGGCGGGGAGATCAGGCCCACGCCCGGCGTGGCGTGCCGGGTCCGTGCGATCCACGGCCACACCTTGTTGCCGGGCAGTTGGCCGCCCTCGCCGGGCTTCGCGCCCTGCGCCATCTTGATCTGGAGGTCGTCGGCGTTGACCAGGTATTCGCTCGTCACACCGAACCGGCCGCTGGCGATCTGCTTGACCGCCGAACGGCGTACCGGGTCGTGCAGGCGCTCGACGTCCTCGCCGCCCTCACCGGTGTTGGACTTGCCGCCGAGGCGGTTCATGGCGATCGCGAGCGTCTCGTGCGCCTCGGCGGAGATCGACCCGTACGACATGGCGCCTGTGGCGAACCGCTTGACGATCTCGGAGGCCGGCTCGACCTCGTCCAGGGGTACCGCCGGGCGGACCCCGGTGCGCAGGGTGAACAGCCCGCGCAGCGAGCCGGCCTGCGCGGCGAGTGCGTCCACCTTGGACGTGTACTGCCGGAACACGTCGTACTGCCGACTGCGGGTGGCGTGCTGGAGCAGGAAGACCGTCTCCGGGTTGAACAGGTGCAGCTCGCCCTCGCGGCGCCACTGGTACTCGCCGCCGACCTCCAGCCGGTCCGAGGCAGCGGCGCCGGACGGCGGCCAGGCCAACGCGTGCCGGGCGGCCACCTCGGCGTGTACACCGGCCAGCCCCACCCCGCCGATCCGGCTGGGCGTGCCCCGGAAGTAGCGGTCGATGAGCCGGCTGTCCAGCCCGACCGCCTCGAAGACCTGCGCGCCGCAGTACGACGAAACCGTCGAGATGCCCATCTTCGACATGATCTTCAGGACGCCCTTGCCGAGCGCCTTGGCGTAGTTGCGCACCGCGCCGGCCGGCTCCACCCCGGCGAGCGCGCCGGTGGAGATCATGTCCTCCACCGACTCGAACGCCAGGTACGGGTTGACAGCCGCCGCGCCGTACCCGATCAGGACCGCCGCGTGGTGCACCTCCCGGCAGTCGCCGGACTCCACGATGAGCGCCGCCTGGGTGCGGGTCTGCTCCCGCACCAGGTGCTGGTGCACGGCGGCGGTGAGCAGCAGCGACGGGATCGGCGCCAGGTCGGCGTTGGAGTCCCGGTCGGAGAGCACCAGGATGCGGACGCCGTCCTCGATCGCCTCGGAGACGTGCCGGCAGATCTCGGTCAGCCGCGCCTTGATGCCTGCGGCGCCCTCGCGGATGCGGTACAGGCCGGAGACCCGGACCGCCTTGAAGCCGGGCAGGTCACCGTCCTCGTCGATGGAGAGGATCTTCGCCAGCTCGTCGTTGTCGATGATCGGGTGTGGCAGCACGATCTGCCGACAGCTCGCCGCCCCCGGGTCGAGCAGGTTGCCCTCCGGCCCGATCGTCGACGCCAGGCTGGTCACCAGCTCCTCGCGGATGGCGTCCAACGGCGGGTTGGTGACCTGGGCGAAGAGCTGGTGGAAGTAGTCGTAGAGCAGCCGCGGCCGGGTGGACAGCGGCGCGATCGGGGTGTCCGTGCCCATCGAGCCCAGCGGCTCCGCGCCGGTACGCGCCATCGGCGCGAGCAGGATCTTCAGCTCCTCCTGCGTGTAGCCGAAGGTCTGCTGGCGGCGGCGTACCGAATCGTGGGTGTAGACGGTGTGCTCGCGGGCCGGCAGGTCGTCCAGCTCGATCAGCCCGGCGTGCAGCCACTCGCCGTACGGCTGCGCGGCGGCCAACTCGGACTTGATCTCCTCGTCGTGCACGATCCGCCCTGCGACGGTGTCGACGAGGAACATCTTCCCCGGCTGGAGCCGCCCCTTGGCGACCACGTGGGCCGGGTCGAGGTCGAGAACGCCGGCCTCGGAGCCCAGCACGACCAGACCGTCGTCGGTCTGCCACCAGCGCCCCGGACGCAGCCCGTTGCGGTCCAGCACCGCGCCGACGATCTCGCCGTCGGTGAACGCCACCGACGCGGGCCCGTCCCACGGCTCCATGAGGCTCGCGTGGAAGCGGTAGAACGCCCGCTTGTCCGGCTGCATGCCGGGGTCGTTCTCCCACGCCTCGGGGATCATCATGAGCACCGCGTGCGGCAGGCTCCGCCCCGCCAGGTGCAGCAGCTCCAGCACCTCGTCGAAGTTCGCCGAGTCGGAGGCGCCTGGCGTGCAGACGGGGAAGACCCGGCGGATGTTGCCCGGGACGTTCGGCGAGCGCAGCAGCGCCTCCCGAGCCTGCATCCAGTTGCGGTTGCCCCGGATCGTGTTGATCTCGCCGTTGTGGGCGATGAACCGGTACGGGTGCGCCAACGGCCAGGACGGGAACGTGTTCGTGGAGAAGCGGGAGTGCACAAGCGCGATGGCGCTGTCCACCCGCTCGTCGCGCAGATCCGGGTAGAACGCCGGCAGCTGGTCGGGGGTGAGCATCCCCTTGTAGACCATCGTGCGGCTGGACAGCGACGGGAAGTACGCAGGCACGCCCCGCTCGGCGGTCTCCCGCTCGGCCTGCTTACGCAGGCAGAACGCCACCCGGTCCAGGTCGATGCCGCTCAGGGCGGAGCCGGCCCGACCGGCCGGCGAGTCGGTGAGCCGACGCGCGGCCACGAAGACCTGCCGGACCCGGGGCATCGCCGCCAGGGCGGTCTCGCCGAGCTCCCGCGGGTCGATCGGCACGTCCCGCCAGCCGAGGAGGTCAGCACCCTCGACAAGCGCGTACTTCTCGACGACGCGGCGGGCGCGGGCCTCGGCGGCGTCGTCGTCGGGGAGGAACACCAGACCGGTCGCGTACTCACCGGCCGGGGGCAGCGTGACACCGGCCACCGCGCGCAGGAACGCGTCCGGGACCTGGATCATGATGCCCGCGCCGTCGCCGGTGTTGGGCTCCGCGCCTCGGGCGCCCCGGTGGTCCAGCCGGCAGAGCGCGCCGAGCCCGTTGGCGACGACCGCGTGCGAACGCCGACCGTGCAGGTCCGCCACGAAGGCCACCCCGCAGGCGTCGTGCTCCTGCGCCGGGTCGTACAGGCCCTGGGCGGACGGGCGGGGGTCGGGCGTCGGGGACGCCTGCGGGCTGAGCGGGTACGGCTGTGACTTGTGCGGGTACGGCTGAGCCACCGGGCCTCCTGTCGTCACTCAGGTTGGATCATGGTGGGGACGACGTCGGCCCGTGGGTCTATTGAGTCTACGTTAGGGCTGCGGCCGCAAGGCCAGTCAAGATTGATCACACCGTCCAGACTCTGGGACGTGTAGTCTCGCGCGGTGGATCCGCTGCATCAGGACGTCTTCGACCGGTTGGAACGCTTCTACGACGCGGTGCCCCGCGACGTCGCCCTTGCGCAGGAGTACGGCGGGCTGGTGTTGTTCGTCCGCGAAGGCGCCGGTTGGCCGTTCTACGCCCGCCCCCGCCTCGACGCCACCGAACCGCCGTCGCTCGCCGACGTGACAGCCGTACGCGAACGGCAACGGGAACTGGGCCTCCCGGAAGCCTTCGAATGGGTGCACGAGACCACCCCGCAACTGCTCGCGGTGGCCCGCTCGGCGGGGCTGAACGTGCTGGAGGCACCGCTGATGGTGCTCGACCCGGCAGCCCTGCCCGACCCGGCGACGCTCTCCGACGTACCGGTGCGGGTGCTGGCGGCGGACTCGCCCGACTTCGCCGCCGACGTGGCCGCCCGGCGGGCCGTCGCGGCCGTGGCGTTCGCCGCCGCCGGCACCGCGCGCGGCGAGGCCGGCCCGGCCGAGCGGGACGCCGCGGTCACCGGGCTGGAGTTGGCCGCGCTGGACGAGGAACGGGTCCGCATCGCCGACGGCCGACGGATCTCCGCGCTGGCCTGCACGGTCACCGAGGGTGCCCTGGCCAGCGGGATGGCGATGCGTGTCGACGACGTCGCGGAGATCGCCGGTGTGGCGACCCTGCCGGCCGCCCGGCGGCGTGGTCTGGGCGCCGCGGTGACCGCCACCCTGGCCCGGGAACTGCTCGCCGCCGGCACCGAACTGGTCTTCCTCTCCGCCGGCAGCGACGAGATCGCCCGCGTCTACCTGCGGGTCGGCTTCCGCCGCGTCGGCACCGCCTGCATCGCCGAGCCCGCCGCCCTGATCGGCTGACCGGCGGCGCGGGTCACGCCGGGGGCCGCCACTGCGCGGCCGAGGCCGCGGCGCTGGAGAGCAGACGCGAGTTGATCGTGCCGAGGGCGGCGTCACGGGCCCGCAACGCCAACCGACCGCGCGCCTGGAGCACCGCCGACATGCGTCGGGTCTGCCGGACCACTGTCGCCGCCCGTGGCCGACGCACCCGGTCGTACGCCTGCACGGCGTCGGGCAGCCGGGCCTCGCGCAGCAGGGAGGCGAGCGTGGCGGCGTCCTCGAAGGCGAGGCAGGCGCCCTGCCCGAGGTGCGGCGGCATGGCGTGCGCCGCGTCACCGAGCAGCACCACGCCGCCAGGGCCGACCGGGAAGCCGTACGCGCGGGGCAGCGGACGCAGCTCGCGGACCTCCTGCTGGACCAGGTCACCGGGGTCGGTGGCCTCGAGCAGCGCGCCGATCGGCTCGGGCCAGCCCGCGTACCAGCGGCGCAGCAGCGCCAACTGCGTCTCGGGCGGTTCCGGGCGGGGCGCTCCGGCAGCGGTGGCCACCCAATAGATGCCGCCCCTGCTGGAGCCGCCGGACGAGCCGCGCTCGCCGAGCGAGGCGGCCACGAACCGGTAGCCCGCGCCGAGGACCTCACCGGCGACCGGCTGGTCGGCGGGCAGCCGGGGCGCCCGGTACCAGGGAATGACTGCCCGCCAGGCGGCGCAGCCGGAGCTGACCACCCCGGACTCGGGGGCGAGCTGGCGGCGGATGCCGCTGTCCGTGCCGTCGGCGGCGACCACCAGGTCGGCCTCGATGGTGTGCCGGCCGTCGCTGACCGCCGGTCGCTGGCCCGGCTCGACCCGGACGTGTCGCACTGTCACCCCGGTGCGCAGCTCCACCCGGTCGCCGAGCCCGGCGATCAGCGTGTCGTGCAGATCCTCGCGGTGCACCACCACAGGCATCCGGTCGGCCGGGACGGGGCGGGGCTGCACCAGCCAGTGCCCGTCCGGCCGGCGGACCCCGCCGTCGGGCAGCGGGGTGGCGATGGCGGCCAGGCCCGCGCCGAGGCCCAGTGCCTGAAGGGCGCGTACGCCGTTGGGCCACAGCACCACGGCGGTCGGCTCGGGGCGTACCCGCTCGGCCCGCTCCAACAGGGTGACCTGCCAGCCGGAACGCGCCAGCGCGCTGGTGACCGCGAGACCACCGACTCCGGCGCCGACCACCACCGCGCTTCGCATCGGTGCCGCCCCCGCTCAGCTGTCCCGGTCGGCGGGACGCGCGCCTGTGGCGTCGGCCCGGTCGTCGCGGGTCTGCGGCGTACCGTCCCCCGCCTGGTCCCCGGTCGAGGCGGTGTCGTCGGCCGCGTCGACCGACTCGTCGGCCGGGCGGTCGTCGTCACCGGCGGACCCGGCCGGCAGGACACCGCTGTCCCGCCAGGCGTGGTACTGCTCTTCGCTGACCACCTCGTACCCCTCGGGGGCGGCGGTGCGCGCCGAGGCCTCCCGCGCGGAGAGGTCGACCTGGGACAGGTCGGACGTGCCGGTCGGCGCCGGCGTCGCCGCCGCACCGAGCGGGATCAGGAACTCCTGGGGGCCGCGCACCCGGACGAAGTAGATCAACGCACCGAGGAAGACCAGGGCCGCGGTCCAGACGTTGAGGCGTACGCCGAGGATCCGGTTCGCCTCGTCGGCGCGCATCAGCTCGATCCAGAACCGGCCTGCGGTGTAGCCCATCACGTACAGGGCGAACGCCCGACCACGGCCGAGCTTCAGCCGACGGTCGAGGACCAGGACCAGTGCCACCACGCCGAGGTTCCACAGCGCCTCGTACAGGAAGGTCGGCTGGTAGAGGCCCGGTTCGAGGATCGACTGACCGGCGTCGTCGCGCAGCGCGTGCCCGGGATTGTCCGGGTCCATCCGGTGGATCTCCAGACCCCACGGCAGGGTGGTCCGGCCACCGAACAACTCGTTGTTGAACCAGTTGCCGAGGCGACCGACCGCCTGCGCCAGCGGCAGACCGGGGGCCAGGGCGTCGGCCACCACACCGAACGGGATGCCGAGCTGCCGGGCTGCGATGAAGGCGCCCACCGCGCCGCCGGCGACCGCGCCCCAGATGCCGAGACCACCCTCCCAGATGGCGAACGCCTTCATCGGGTCGCCGCCCGCGCCGAAGTACTTCTCCGGGGAGGTGATCACGTGGTAGATCCGGGCGCCGATGATGCCTGCGGGCACCGCCCAGACGGCGATGTCGAGCACCGCGCCGGGGGCGACGCCGCGCTGACGCAGCCGACGCTCGGTCACCCAGCAGGCCAGCACGATGCCGGCGATGATGCACAGCGCGTACGCCCGGATCGGGACCGGCCCGAGCTGCCAGACAGCGGTGCTGGGACTGGGCAGGGCCGCCTGGGGGGACAGCGAGGCGTAGGTCACGGGTGCACACGCTACCGCTGCGCACCCCCGAAGCGGCACCCCGGGCCGCCCTACCGGCAAGCCGGTGACTTCTGGTTTGCACCGCCGTAGGCTCTTTGTCCATGAGCGCGCTCACCTGGGCGGTCGCCGCGGTCGTCACCGACGACACCGGACGGGTGCTGCTCTGCCGCCAGGGTCGGGGTGAGCGACGGTACGCCCTGCCCGGCGGGCGGCTACGTCCGGCGCAGAGCCCGGTGCCCGCCGCGCTGCGCGACATCCGCGCCGAGACCGGCTGGGAGATCGAGCTGGTCGACCTGGTCGGTGTCTACCACCTGGCCGCGCCGGGCACGGGTACCGCGCCGGCAGGGCGGGCCGGGCCGCTGCCGGACGTCCTGGTGCACGTGTTCCGGGCGCGGGTGGCAGGTGTCCGGCCCGCCGCCGACCCACCACCTGGTTGCCGACTCTCCTGGCATCCGCCCGCCGCGCTGCCCGAGCCGGTCACCCCGCTCACCCGGGCAGCCGTCGACGACGCGTCGGCCGGCCGCTCCGGTGTCCTGCGTGACGTCCCCTGGGCACCCGGCCCCGTCGGCGTCGCGCCGCCAGCGGCCCGCGTCGCCGACGACGGGTGGTCCGGAGTCGGGCAGCCACCGGAGCAACGCGGCGAGACGGCGGATCCGTCCCTGCGCCCCTGACAGCGCCGCCCCCGCCCGACGGCCCGCCGCCGGTAGCGGCGCATCACCGCCAGGCCGCATCCAGCTCAGCAGGCCGAGCTGGGCGGGAGACGGCTCAGCGGACCGGGTTGCGGACGCCCTCGGCAAGCTCGGCGCTGAGCGTACGCAGCGCGGCCAACCCCTCGGCCTCGGACGACGCGTCGAGCACGCACCGGACCAGGGCGCTGCCCACGATCACGCCGTCGGCGTACCCGGCCACGGTTCCGGCCTGCGCACCGGTGCCCACACCCAGGCCGACGCCGACCGGCAGGTCGGTGACCGCGCGGGTCCGGGAGACGAGCGTCGGGGCGGCGTCGGAGGTGTTCGTCCGCGCGCCGGTCACGCCCATGACAGCCGTGGCGTAGACGAAGCCCCGGCAGTGCTGGACGGTCATCGCCAACCGGGCGTCGGTGGACGACGGGGAGACCAGGAACGTGCGGTCCAGCCCGTGCGCGTCCGAGGCGGCCAGCCACTCGGCCGCCTCGTCGGGGATGAGGTCCGGGGTGATCAGACCGGTGCCGCCGGCGGACGCGAGGTCACGGGCGAACACGTCCACGCCGTACCGCTCGACCGGATTCCAGTAGGTCATGGTGACCACCGGGGCGCCGGTGGCCGCCACCGCCTCGATGACGCGCATCGTGTCCGCGGTGCGTACGCCCCCGGCCAGCGCGATGTCACTGGCCTTCTGGATGACCGGCCCGTCCATCACCGGGTCCGAGTACGGGATCTCGACCTCGATGACGTCCACGCCTGCCTCGACCATCGCGGTCATCGCCGCGATGCTGCCCTCGACGGTCGGGAACCCGGCAGGCATGCAACCGACCAGCAGCGCCCGTCCGTCGGCCCGGGCCTTGTCGAAGGCCACCCCGATCCGGCTCATCTCACCGCTCCTTGTCGAGGATGCCGAAGTAGTCCCCGGCGGTGTGCACGTCCTTGTCGCCCCGCCCGGACAGGTTGACCACGATGGTGGGCTCCCGGCCCAGCTCGGCGGCGAGCTTCGGTGCGAGGGCGACGGTGCCGGCGAGCGCGTGCGCGCTCTCGATCGCCGGGATGATGCCCTCGGTGCGGCAGAGCAGCTCGAACGCGGCCATCGCCTCGTCGTCGGTGACCGGCAGGTAGCTGGCCCGCCCGCTGTCGTGCAGCCAGGCGTGCTCGGGCCCGACGCCCGGGTAGTCCAGCCCCGCCGAGATCGAGTGCGACTCCAGCGTCTGCCCGTCGGCGTCCTGGAGCACGTACGTGCGGGTGCCGTGCAGCACCCCGGCCGACCCGCCGGTGATGCTTGCCGCGTGCCGGCCGGTCGCGACACCGTCGCCGCCGGCCTCGAAGCCGTACAGCCGCACCGCCTCGTCGGGAACGAACGCGTGGAAGATGCCGAGCGCGTTGGAGCCGCCGCCGACGCAGGCGGTGACCGCGTCCGGCAGGCCTCCGGTGAGGTCGAGGCACTGCTGCCGGGCCTCGTCACCGATGCCCCGGACGAAGTCACGGACCATCGCCGGGAACGGGTGCGGCCCCGCCGCGGTGCCGATCAGGTAGTGCGTCTCGTCGACGTTCGCCACCCAGTCGCGCATCGCCTCGTTCATCGCGTCCTTGAGGGTGCGCGAACCGTTGGTGACCGGGACGACCGTGGCGCCGAGCATCCGCATCCGGGCCACGTTGAGCGCCTGCCGCTCGGTGTCGACCTGGCCCATGTAGACCACGCACTCCAGGTCGAACAGGGCGGCGGCGGTCGCGGTGGCCACGCCGTGCTGGCCCGCGCCGGTCTCGGCGATCACCCGGGTCTTGCCCATCCGCTTGGTGAGCAGCGCCTGACCCAGCACGTTGCGCACCTTGTGCGCGCCCGTGTGGTTGAGGTCCTCCCGCTTGAGCAGCACCCGGGCGCCGACCTTCGCGGAGAACCGCCGGGCCTCGTAGAGCAGCGACGGCGTGCCCGCGTAGTCACGCAGCAGCGCGCCGAACTCGGCCCGGAAGGACTCGTCCGCCATCGCCGTACGCCACGCCCCGTCGAGCTCGTCCAGCGCGGCCACCAGGGCCTCGGGAACGAACCGACCGCCGAAGCGGCCGAAGTGGCCGGCGGAGTCGGGCTGCGGGCCGGCCACCGGGGCCAGCGCGTCGGCGCTCATCGGAAATCCTCTCGGTGGGGCGTCACACCGGTGCGGCTCAGCGCACCGGCCGGGGCGTCGCCGGATGGTTACCGGCGTTGACCAGTTCGGCGACCGCCTCGCGCGGGCTCTTCTGGGTGACCAGGCCCTCGCCGACGAGGACCGCGTCGGCGCCCGCCGAGGCGTACCGGATCAGGTCGTGCGGGCCGCGGACGCCGGACTCGGCGATCTTGACGACGCTGCTGGGCAGGCCCGGCGCGATCCGCTCGAACACCGACCGGTCGACCTCCAGGGTACGCAGGTCACGGGCGTTGACCCCGATCACCTGCGCGCCGGCCTCCAGTGCCCGGTCCGCCTCCTCCTCGTCGTGGACCTCGACCAGCGCGGTCATGCCCAGCGACTCGATCCGCTCGAGCAGGCCCATCAGGACGTTCTGCTCCAGGGCGGCGACGATCAGCAGGACCAGGTCGGCGCCGTGCGCGCGGGCCTCGTGGATCTGGTAGCTGGAGACCACGAAGTCCTTGCGCAGCACCGGCACGGTCACCGCGGCCCGGACGGCCGCCAGGTCGTCGAGCGAACCGCCGAACCAGCGCCCCTCGGTCAGCACGCTGATGGCGCGGGCGCCACCGGCCGCGTAGTCGACGGCGAGGTCAGCCGGATCGGCGATCTCGGCCAGCCGGCCCTTGGACGGCGACGAGCGCTTCACCTCGGCGATCACCGCGACGCCGGGCTTGCGCAGGGCCGCGTACGCGTCGAGCGGCGGCGGCGCCGCAGCTGCCAGTTCACGGATCCGCTCCAGCGGAACCTGCTCCTGGCGACGGGCGACGTCCTCGCGCACGCCTGCCAGAATCTCGTCGAGCACGCTTACGGACGCTGCCTGACCGGCGTCGTCCCCCTCCGCGTGCGCATGCTCAGCAGTCACCAACGGACTCCCCTCTCCGGGTGTCATGGGCCGATGCTAGGGGCAGGGGGCCGACCCCGGACGCCGGGGGTATGGCGCTGCTCACGAAAAGGGCTGCGGCATAATGGCCGACCTGCCGTGAACGGGATGTCACGCAGCGCCACCTCCGCCATCGATCGTGGTCACACGGTGGGAGCCCGGCGCTCCCGGCGAGTCAGCCGATCCCCCGATCATGCCACCGACCCCGGACCGGCGCTCAACGGCAGTTAAGCCTGTCGATTGTGTGAGCAAGCTCAAGGCCTAACGGCCCATCCCTGGTCGGGGCCGGGGCGGGACAGTTGACCGGGCGGTCACCACTGCGAAACGTCAGCCGGTCAGCATCGTCCTCGGGCAGACTCGATGGCGCGCCTGCCCCGACCGCCGTCAACTCCTCGTGCGAGGTGACCATGAACATTGCCGAGCCGACCCCCAGCATCGGGCTGACCACCATCTCGCGGACCGTGGCGTCGCTCGCCGTCGGTGTCGTGCACACGCTGGAACGGGCAGTGGTCGGTGAGGGCCGGATGCGCACCGCGCGCGGCAACGCCTGGGAGGCGGTCTGCGCCGACCGGGCCCGCGCCGACAAGCGTGCCGAACTGGACCGCCTGGTGGCCGAGCTGACCGCCGCGCGAGCCGCCGCCCGCCGGACACAGCGGGACCGTCAGCCGGTCGGCTGACAGCGGCCGACGGCCGGCCTCAACCGGCCGTCGGATCCTCGCCACGGTCCAGCGCGTCCCAGGCCTCGGTGGTCCGGCGACCGGCCATCGGCGCGGCCGAGCCCCCCGGGCCGGGCGCCGTCGGCGCGCTGTCCGCGACGGTCCGTGACGGCCGCTCGTACCGCGCGCCCATCGCCGGCCAACCACCGCCACGCAGCGCCGTCCACCCCCCGCCCACGGCGGCGAGCAGGCCGCCGAGCAGGCAGAGGGCGGGCCACTGCCGGCTCACCGCGCCGCCCAGGTCAGCGACCAGGCCGTACCCACCGCCGGCCGCCACGGCCAGGCCGAGCACACCGAGCAGCCCGCCGAGCAGCCGCCGCACCCGGCCCCGGGTCGCCAACAGCGCGCCACCGCCGGCAAGCGTGACCAGGGCCAACGCCGGAAGCCACGGCAGCAGCGCGGCGCCACTGCGGGTATCCCGCACCGGCGGCAGCGGCGCCGGGCGCACGGTCAGCTCCAGCGACCAGCTCCGGGTCGCCGCCCACAGCGCCAGGCCCGCACCCGCCACACAGAGCAGCACGGCGTACGTCAGCTCGCGCCGACCCACCCCGGACCGCCCGCCACCGTCGGCGCTCACCGGGCTGGCCTTTCGTTCGCGACTGCGGGGCTCCGCTGCGCTGCACTCCTCGCGCTCACCGGGCTGGCCGCAACGTCTCGGCTGCCGCGATCGCCGCCAGCACGGCGGCCGCCTTGTTCCGCGTCTCCTGGTCCTCGGCGGTCGGGTCCGAGTCGGCGACCACACCCGCGCCGGCCTGCACGTAGGCGCGGCCGTCGCGGATCAGCGCGGTCCGGATGGCGATCGCCATGTCCAGGTCGCCGCCGAAGCCGACGTAGCCGACAGTGCCGCCGTACACGCCACGGCGCACCGGCTCCAACTCCTCGATGATCTCCATGGCCCGCACCTTCGGTGCGCCGGAGAGCGTGCCGGCCGGGAAGGTGGCGGCGAGCGCGTCGAACGCGTTCTGGTCCGTGCGCAGCGTGCCGGTCACCGTGGAGACGATGTGCATCACGTGGCTGTACCGCTCGATCGTCGCGAACTCGGGCACCTCGACACTGCCCGGCTGGCAGACCCGACCCAGGTCGTTGCGGCCCAGGTCGACGAGCATCACGTGCTCGGCCCGTTCCTTCGGATCGGCGAGCAGTTCGGCGGCCAGCGCCGCGTCGTCGGCCGGGGTGCCGCCGCGTGGCCGGGTGCCGGCGATCGGGTGCAGCAGGGCCCGGCGCTTGCCGTCCGTGCCCGCGGTGACCTTCAGGTGCGCCTCCGGCGACGAGCCGACGATGTCGAAGCCGTCGAAGCGCAGCAGGTACATGTACGGGCTCGGGTTGCTGGTGCGCAGCACCCGGTAGACGTCAAGCGGATCGGCGTGGGTGGACCGCTCGAACCGCTGCGACAGCACGATCTGGAAGCACTCGCCGGCCCGGATCGCCTCCTTTGCCGCCTCCACCGCCTTCGGGTAGCCACCCTCGGGCGTACGGCAGGAGACCGCGCCGGTCGGCGGACGCTCGACCGTGGAGATCATCGGCGGGATGGGCCGGGACAGCGCGGTGGTCATCGCGTCCAGCCGACCCACCGCGTGGTGGTACGCGGCGCTTACCTGCGCGGCGCGGTCCGGGGCGTCGAGCGGGGGCAGCAGCGCGTTGGCGACCAGGATCGCCGAGCCGTCGTAGTGGTCGAGCACCACCAGGTCGGTGGCGAGCATCATGCCCAGCTCGGGCACACCCAGGTCGTCCTCGATCAGCTCGGGCAGCCGCTCGAAGCGACGGACCAGGTCGTAGCCGAGGTAGCCGACCATGCCCCCGGTCAGCGGCGGCAGCCCGTCGGCGGGGTCGGCGACCGGGCCGGCGAGCGCCGCGACGGTCTCCCGGAGCACCCGCACCGGGTCGCCTCCGGTGGGCAGCCCCGCCGGTGGCTCACCGAGCCACGCCGCCGCGCCGTCCCGCTCCACGAGGGTCGCGCTGCTGCGCACGCCGATGAACGAGTACCGCGACCAGGCCATGCCTGCCGAGCCGACGCCCTGTTCGGCAGACTCCAGCAGGAACGTGCCGGGGCCGCCGGCCAGCTTGCGGTAGACGCCCACCGGGGTCTCCGCGTCGGCCAGCAACCGCCTGGTGACCGGCACCACCCGCCAGCGCGCGGCCAGCTCGGCGAAGGTGGCCGGATCGGGGCTCACCGTGCCGTCGGTCATGCGCCGGACCCCGTCCCCGTCACCGGCAGCTCGGTGAAGAAGCACGTCCGGTGCCCGGTGTGGCAGGCCGCGCCGACCTGGTCGACGCTGACCAGCAGCGCGTCGCCGTCGCAGTCCAGGGCGACCGAGCGGACGTACTGGTGGTGCCCGGAGGTGGCGCCCTTGACCCAGTATTCGCGGCGGCTGCGCGACCAGTAGGTGGCCCGGCCGGTGGTGAGGGTGCGGTGCAGCGCCTCGTCGTCCATCCAGGCGACCATCAGCACCTCGCCCGAGTCGTGCGCGCGGACCACGGCCGCGACCAGGCCGTCGGCGGTGCGACGCAGCCGGGCCGCGATGGCCGGGTCGAGCCGGGAGGGACGGGCCGGCGGGGACGCGTCCGGGCCGCTCGGATCGCTGGGGACGCCGGTTACCGGCGGGTCAGGTACGGGCACAGTGACCAATTGTCCCGCACGCGGGGCGGGGACCGGCGACCGCTCCCGCCGGGGGCCGGCGGGCCGGGCCAGTTGGGCGACGTAGCGCTCCAGCCGCCCGTCGACAAGGGCGTCGGCCAGGTCGGTGCCGCCGCTCTCGGCGATCTCCTCGGCGTACGGGCGGACCAGCGGCAGCGTGCCGGCGACAAGCCGCACGGCGGCGGCCCAGAGCTGCCCGACGGAGCCCGGACGCAGCCCGAGGCAGAGCAGCATGTCCTCCCGGTAGTTGGGCGGTGCGACGGGCAGCTCCAGGGCCGCCGCGAAGGCCGCCCGGCGGGAGAACACACGTACCGACGGGTTGGCCGGGCGCAGCACCGACGGGCAGAGCCGGGCCAGGTCGGCGACGGCGAGTCGGACGCCGAGACGGTCGTCGGCGACCCGCGCGGCGGCGGCCTTGCCCAGCGCGGCGATCATCTCCTCGAGCCGGGGTGGTTCGGCCGGCTGACAGAGCACCGGCAGGTCGATCCGGGGCCGCCAGTGCGGGTCGGCCCAGAGCAACCGGGCCGGGGCGGTGACCGGCAGCCCGAACGCCCAGTCCGCGGGCTCGCCAAGTCGGTGCACCCAGGAGCGGACGTCCCGGGCGGCCACCGACACGTGGGTCAGCCGGCCTGCGGATTCGGCCAGGTACGCCCGTCGGGCGGCGTACGGGGCACCGCCGACCAGCACGTCGAGGTCGACGTCGCTGTGCGCGGTGGCCGTCCGGCGGGCGTGACTGCCGCGCAGGAGGATGCCGACGACAGGTCGCTCGGCGGCCTGCCGAAGCCGTGCGGCCCAGTCTTCGAGGAAACCGCTGTTCGGTAACGGAGCGTGACCCACCGCGCCATCGTGCCGTACGTCCGATCAGCGCGCAATGCCCGATGGCGGACCTGGTGTCCGGTCCGAAGGCTACTGCCCGTTGTAGCGCCACCGGCACGGGACGTCCCCGGTCGCCGGGCCTCGGCCGTTGCGTCGGCGGCGGAATCTCATCTAGCGTTGAGTTCATCAGTTGATGAGTTTTTCGGAGGTGTCTGATGGACGATGCGATAGCCGTCCGTGACCTGGTCGTCGACCGGGGCGGGCGGCGGGTGCTGGACGGCATCAGCTGCGATGTCACCCGGGGCGCCGTCACCGGCCTGCTCGGCCCCAGCGGCAGCGGCAAGACGACCTTCCTGCGCGCGGTCGTCGGGGTGCAGGTGGTCACCGCCGGGACGATCACCGTCCTGGGTCAGCCGGCCGGCGCCCCCGCGCTGCGGCACCGGGTGGGTTACCTGACCCAGGCGCCGAGCGTCTACGCCGACCTGACCGTGCGCGAGAACGCCCGCTACTTCGCGGCCCTGCACGGGCGGGGGCGCGCCGAGGCCGACCGGGCGGTCAGCGACGTGGGGCTGGCCGCGGCGGCCGGCCAACTGGTCGCCACCCTCTCCGGCGGCCAGCGCAGCCGCGCGTCGCTCGCCTGCGCGCTGGTCGGCGACCCGGAGCTGGTCATCCTCGACGAGCCGACCGTCGGCCAGGACCCGGTGCTGCGGGCCGACCTGTGGGCCCGGTTCCACGCCATGGCGGCGGCCGGCACCACCCTGCTGGTGTCCAGCCACGTGATGGACGAGGCGGCCCGCTGCGACCGCCTGCTGCTGATCCGCGAGGGGCGGCTGATCGCCGACGACAGCCCCGCCGCGATCCGCGCCGCGGCCGGCGTGGACGACCTCGACGAGGCGTTCCTGCGGCTGATCCGGGCCGGCGCGGCGTCCGCCGGAGGCGCCTCGTGAACGCGCGCATCCTGGCCGCCACCACCTGGCGCATCCTGCGCCAGCTCCGGCACGACAGGCGCACCATCGCGCTGCTGGTGGCGGTGCCGGCCGTCCTGCTCACCCTTGTCTACTTCATGTACGCCGACCAGCCGACCCCACCCGGGGCACCCTCCACGTTCGACCGGGTCGCGCTGGTGATGCTCGGCATCTTCCCCTTCGTGATCATGTTCCTGGTGACGAGCATCGCCATGCTCCGGGAGCGCACCTCGGGCACTTTGGAGCGGCTGCTCACGACCCCGATGGGCAAGCTGGACCTGCTGTTCGGCTACGGCATCGCGTTCGGGTTGGCCGCCGCGGTGCAGGCGGCGGTCGCCGCCGCCGTCGCGTACTGGATCTTCGACCTGGAGACCGCCGGCAGCAGCGCGCTGGTGATCGGGATCGCGGTCCTCGACGCGGTGCTCGGCGTCGCCCTCGGGCTGTTCTGCAGCGCCTTCGCCCGCACCGAGTTCCAGGCAGTACAGTTCCTGCCGGTCGTGGTGATCCCCCAGCTGCTGCTGTGCGGGCTGTTCGTGGCCCGCGACCAGATGGCCGGCTGGCTCCAGGCGCTCAGTGACGCCCTCCCCCTGTCGTACGCCGTCGAGGCGTTGCAGGAGGTCGGCGCGAACGCCGAGCCGACCGGCAGGATGTGGCGGGACGTGACAGTGGTGTTCGGCGCGGCGGTGCTGGCGCTGGTGCTCGCGGCGGCCACCCTGCGCCGGCGCAGCGGCTGACCGGCGGGACGGACGAAGGGCGGCGATGACGCGGCGGACGGGCCGGAGACCCGGCAACCCGGGCACCCGGGAGTCGATCCTCGACGCGGCGCGGGCGGCGTTCGCCGAACGGGGCTTCGACGCGGCCTCGATCCGCGCCATCGCCGGCACGGCCGGGGTCGACCCGGCGCTTGTGCACCACTACTTCGGCAGCAAGGACCAGCTCTTCCTGGCCGCGATGAACTTCCCGGCGGACCCGGGTCAGCTGGTGCCGAGGGTGCTCGCCGGTGACCGGGACGGCGTCGGCGAGCGGATGGTGCGCGTCTTCCTCGGCGTCTGGGACTCTCCGGCCGGCAGCGCCGGGGTGGCGCTGCTGCGCTCGGCGGTGAGCAACGAGTGGACGGCGCGGCTGCTACGCGAGTTCATCACCACGCAGGTGCTGCGTCGGGTGCTCGAACAGCTGGACGTCGAGCCGGCCCAGCTGCCGCTGCGCGGGTCCCTGGTGGCCACCCAGATGATCGGCCTGGCCATGATGCGGCACGTGGTGCGGCTGGAGCCAGTGGCGTCCGCCGACCCGGAGACGCTTGTCGCGGCCGTCGGCCCGACCGTGCAGCGCTACCTCACCGGCTCCCTGTCGGCCTAGCTGTAGCGCCCAGCACCGTTGTTGACGCGGGTGATGGGTGGTTGTCCGGCGAGGGCGGTGTGTCCGCGGTGGTGGTTGTAGGTGTGGAGCCAGGCGGGTAGGGCGTTGGCGCGGTCTTGGCTGCTGGTGAAGGGCCGTGCGTAGATCCATTCGTCGCACATGGTGCGGTTGAAGCGTTCGGCTTTGCCGTTGGTTTGGGGCCGGTAGGCGCGGGTGTAGCGGGCTTGGGCGCCGAGGTCGGTGAGCGCTTCGCGCCAGGCGGTGCTGCGCCGGTAGGACCAGGCGTTGTCGGTCATTACCCGTTCGATGCGGGTGATGCCGTGCTCGGCGAAGTGGGCGGCGGCGCGGCGTAGGAAGCCGGCGCAGGTCCCGGCTTTCTCGTCGGTGTGGATTTCGGCGTAGGCCAGGCGGGTGTGGTCGTCGATCGCGGCGTGCACGTATTCGAAGCCGACGCGGCGTCCTGCGGTTTGTTCGGCGCGGGCGAGGCGGGCTTGGTCGCTGTCTCGGCCGTGCACCCGCCAGCCACCGCCGTCACGTAGGCGGCCGACTTTCTTGACGTCGACGTGGACGAGTTCGCCGGGCCGGTCACGTTCGTAGCGGCGGATCAGTTGCCCGGTGGGCCGGTCGAGCCAGGCGAGGCGGTGCAGGTTGTGGCGGGTCAACACGGCGTGCACGGTCGAGGCGGGCATGTCGAGCAGCGCTGCCAACCGGGCCGGGCCGAGCTTGCGGTCCTGGCGCAGGGCGCAGATCCGCGCTTCGGTCGCCGGTGGGGTCTTGTGTGGGACGCGGTGGGCATTGCTGGGCCGGTCGTGTAGACCGGCGTCGCCTTCGGCCCGCCAGCGTGCCAGCCACTTGTAGCCGGTCTGGCGTGAGCAGCCGAGTTCCTTGACCACGTGGGCGACCGGTCGCTGGTCGGTGACAACACGCTGGATGAGCAGGCGTCGCCCGTGCACGGTCAGGCGGGCGTTACGGTGGTGCACAGAGACCTCCGGTCAAGGTGAAAGCGTCGCAACTTCCACCTCGCCGGAGGTCTCTTCATTTCTCAAGCCGCCACGCCGTGTCAACAACGCTCATGATCACTACACCTAGCCGGCGGGTGCCGCGTCCGTCGCGGCGGCCTCGCGACGGGCCGGCTCGCGGGTTCGCGGGGTTGAACGGTGTCGAGTTGGAGATCGTAGGAGGATCCGTCCGCGACACAGCCCAGGAGCATGATCATGAGCCGATCGGCGAAACCCGTCCTGCAGGCCATCGGGCAGGCGTCCCTCGGCGCCGTCCTACTGAGCGCCGGCGTCGGTCACCTGACGACGAAGCGGCAGGAGTTCCGGGCACAGGTGCCCTCCTGGCTGCCTGTCGACGTCGACAAGGTGGTGGTCGTGTCCGGTCTCGCTGAGCTCGCGCTGGGGTCGGCGCTGCTGGCCACGTGGCGCCAGCCCGCCCGCCGGTTGCTCGGCAGGGCGGTAGCCGGCTTCTTCGTCGGTGTCTTCCCCGGCAACATCGCCCAGTACGTCGAACGCCGGGACGGTTTCGGGCTGGACACCGACCGCAAGCGGGCGCTGCGCCTGCTCGGTCAGCCGGCGCTTGTGGCGTGGGCGCTGAGCGCGACACGCGACCGGTCCCGCTGAGCGCGACACGCGACCGGTCCCGCTGAGCGCGACACGCGACCGGTCCCGCTGACGGCGTAGGCGGCCAGCGGCCGGTGGCTCAGGACCGGGGTCGGGCCCCGGCCAGGCGGCGCAGCGGTGGCAGCAGGCCGGCCAGCTCGTCCGGGTCGGTCACCGGGCGCGGGAAGGCGAGCCGGACCCGACGCCGGGCGCCGGCGCGGCCGAGGGCCACCACCAGCCCGTACCTGTCGATGCGCACCACACGGGGTGGCCCGTCCGGCGTCTGCCCGGTCAGCCCGAGCTGCCGACGCAGGTAGTCGGTCATCTCGGGGGCGTCGCGTTCGGCGAGGTCGGCCAGCAGGCGCGCCTCGACCGGGTGCACCGGGTCCGGCTCGGCCTCGGCGTACTCCCCGGGGTCGACCCGCTGCACGGTGCCTGCGCGTTCCCAGCGGACCTCGGCCACCTCGAAGCGGTACAGCCGGAAGCGGGTGCCCACGTCGAGCAGGTCACCGGTCGGGTCGACGGCGGCGAAGTCGACGGCCGCGTGCCGGGCCTCGTCGCCGCGCAGCTCGGCCGCCCAGCCGGAGACCCAGGCCCGGCCCAGAGCGGGCGCACCGGCGGCGGGAGGCAGGTCGAGCACGTCCAGGACCACCGCGACGTCGTTGCCGCCGGCCACCGGTTGCAGCGCGGCGGCCAGGTGGCTGGCGACCGGCACCAGCAGCAGCACCCGACCGTCCGGGTCGGTCACGTGCCGGGCGTGGTGCGGGCCGGGCCGGTGGGCCAGGTGGACGAGACCGGGCAGGCGGCCGGCGACGAGGGTACGAACGATCTCGGCGGGGCTGGGCCGCATGGGCGCGACTCCTTCTGAGGTTAGGCTTACCTAATCCGGAGCCTAGAGCACCTGTCCAGGGACGTCCACCACACAGGTGCGATCGTTACCGCGTCTGCTCCAGCCACGAGGCGTAGAGCAGGCCGTAGACCGAGTCCGCGTCCCGGACCAGCTCGTCGTGCGGCCCGCGCTGCACCACCCGCCCCCGGTCCACCACGATCACCTCGTCCGCGGCCTGCGCCGTGGAGAGCCGGTGCGCGATGGCGAGCGTCGTGCGGCCCCTGGTGACCGCGTCGAGGGTGCGTTGCAGACGCACCTCGGTCGCCGGGTCCACCGCGCTTGTCGCCTCGTCCAGGACCAGCAGGTCCGGGTCGGCCACGTACGCCCGGGCCAACGCGACGAGCTGCCGCTCCCCGACGCTGAGCGCCTCACCCCGCTCACCGACAGGCGTGTCCAGCCCCGCCGGCAGACCGTCCAGCCAGTCCGACAGGCCCAACTCGGTGAAGGCGGCGCGGAGCTGCTCGTCGGTCAGCTCCGGACGGGCGAACCGGACATTCTCCCCCACCGTCGCGTCGAAGAGGAAGCCGTCCTGCGGCACCATCACCACGCGGGAGCGCAGCGAGTCGAAGCGGACCTCCGACAGCGGCACCCCGGACAGCAGCACCGCGCCCGCCGACGGGTCCATCAGGCGGGTGAGCAGCTTGGCGAATGTCGTCTTGCCGCTGCCGGTCTCCCCGACCACCGCCACCCGGCTCTTCGCCGCGATCTCCAGGTCGATGTCGTGCAGCACCGGCGGCCCACCCGGGTACGCGAACCGCACCCGCGCGAAGCGGATGTCCAGCGGCCCGCCCGGTAGGTCGCGCCCCTGCTCCCCCGGGTCGGCCACGTCCGGGGCGACGTCCAGCACGTCCAGCACCCGACGCCAGCCCGCGATCGCGTTCTGCGCCTCGTTGAGCACCTCGGTGGCGATCTGCACCGGCTGGATGAAGAGCGTGACCAGGAACAGGAACGCGGTCAGCTGCCCGATCGACAGGGTGCCGTCCACGCCGAGCGTCACACCGAGCACCACCACGCCGGCCAGCGCCAACCCGGCGGCCAGCTCACCCACCGAGCTGCCCACGATGCTGATCCGGATCGCCCGCTGCTGCGCCAGCCGCTGACCGTCGATGGCCTCGTCGAGCCGCCGCGCGGTGCGTCCCGCGATGCCGTACGCCCTGATGACCGGAGCCCCGACGACGCTCTCGCCGATCGCGCCGAGCAGCGTGCCGGTCCGCTGGCGCACAGTCGCGTACGCCGCGCCGAGGCGGCGTTGCAACTGCCTGATGACGAGCACCGCCGGCAGGAACGCGGCAAGCACCACAAGTGTCAACTGCCAGGAGTACGCCAGCATGACGGCTGTGGTGACGACCAGCTGACCGAGATTGACCAGCAGGATCACCCCACCCCACTGGAGGAACTGGGTGATCTGGTCGACGTCGCTGGTGACCCGGGAGACGAGCGATCCGCGCCGCTCCGACTGCTGGTGCAGCATCGACAGGTCGTGCACGTGCCGGAACGCCCGGGTGCGTACGTTGGCCAGCGCCGTCTCGCTGACGGTGAACAGCCGGCGCATCATCAGGTACCCGCAGAGCGTGGTGACGGTGAGGATCGCCGCGGTGATCGCCACCACCGACCACACCACGTCCAGGTTCAGCCCGCCGAGGATGCCCCGGTCGATGCCCTGCTGCACGGCGACCGGTACGGCCACCCGGCCGACCATGTAGACGAGCGCGAGGGCGAGCGTGGCGGCCAGCCCGGTTCGCAGCTCGGGTGAGAGCGCCAGGCCACGACGCAGCGTCTGCCAGGTCGTCTCGGTCCGCTCGGTCCGCTCACCAGCGTCCTGCGTCGTCGTCACCGGTCCACCTCGATCTCCAGGCCCGACGGGAGCGGTGCGACCTCGTCGTCGTACGGGCGTTCCTGCGCGCGGTCGACCTCCGCCTGTTCGTAGGCGGTGACCAGGTCGGCGTAGCCGGGCACGGTGGCCAGCAGCTCGGTGTGCGTCCCCCGGGCCACCACCCGCCCCTGCTCGACGTAGATGACCTCGTCGGCGAGCGCGATCGTGGCCCGGCGGTACGCGACGACCAGGATCGAAGCGGCCGGCACGCCCGGTCGGCCCGCCGGCGAGCGCAGGCCGGCGAGGATGGCCGCCTCCACCCGGGGGTCGACAGCGCTCGTCGCGTCGTCGAGCACCAGCAGTCGCGGCCGGCCGGCCAACGCGCGGGCCAGGGTGAGCCGTTGGCGTTGCCCGCCGGAGAGCGAGGTGCCGCGCTCGCCGACCATGGTGTCCAGCCCGTCGGGCAGGGCCGCGACGAACCCGTCCGCCTCGGCCAGCCGCAGCGCCGCCCAGACGTCCTCGTCGTCGACGCCGGGCCGGTCCAGTGCGATGTTGGCGCGGACCGTGTCGTCGAAGACGAACGGCACCTGCGCGACAAGGGCCACCGTGCCGGTCAGCGACGCGGCGGTCAGCTCCCGCACGTCCACCCCGTCCAGCTCGACGGTGCCGGAGTCCGGGTCGACGAGGCGTACCGCCAGCGAGGTGATTGTGGACTTGCCGGCACCTGTCGGCCCGACCAGGGCCACCGTCCGCCCGGCCGGCACGGTGAAGCCGACCTCGCCGAGCACCTGCGCGCCGGGTAGGTGCGCCTCGGCCGGCGGGTACGAGAAGTGCACGCCGGTGAACGTGAGGGTGGCCGGGCCGGACGTGGCCGGGTCGAGCACCCGCTGCCCGTACGGCATCTCGCCCGTGGCGTCGAGCACGCGTCGCACCCGGTCCCAGCCGGCGACGCTGCGCGGCAGCTCGGCCAGGACCCAGCCGATGGCCCGCACCGGGAAGGCCAGCACGGTGAAGAGGAAGGCCACGCTGACCAGCTCGGCGACGCTTATCGCGCCCTGGCGCAGCCGGAACGCCCCGACCACCAGGACGGCGAGGGTGCCGAGGCTGGGGAGTGTCTCCAGCAGCGGGTCGAAGACGCCGCGCAGCCGGCCGACCGCGATCAGCGAGTCGCGCAGCTCGCCTGCGCGGCTGGCGAACCGGGCCGTCTCCTGCGCCTCGCGGCCCATCGTCTTGACCACCAGGGCGCCGTCGAAGCTCTCGTGGGCGATGCCGCTGACCTCGGCGCGCAGCCGTTGCGCCCGGGCCTGCCGGGGCGCCATCCGGCGGGAGTAGACCACGTTGAGCGCGAACAGGGCCGGGAACACCGCGAGGCCGACCAGGGCGAGGGCCCAGTCGGTGGCGAACAGCGAGGCGATCGCGCCGACCAGCATGACGAGCGTGCCGACGGCGAACGGCAGTGGCGCGATCGGGTACCAGGCCGCCTCCACGTCGGAGTTGGCGTTGGACAGCAGCGTGCCCGTGGAGTTGCGCTGATGCCAGGCCACCGGCAGGTCCAGGTAGCGGCGGGTGACCCGGCGGCGGTAGGCCGCCTGGAGGCGGTACTGCATGTAGCCGGCACCGAGCCGGCGACCGAAAATGCCCACCACGCGCAGCACGCTGATCCCGAACAGCGCGGCCGCGGCCAGCGCCAGGGTGCCGACGCCCACCTGGCCGCGGGCGATGGACGGCACCACCACCTCGCCGACGACCCCGCCCACGACGTACGCGCTGGCGATGACCATCCCGCCGAACAGCACACTGCCGACCACCGCGACCGCGAAGATCCGTGGCTGTTCCCGGATCGCCTGCCCGAGGACCCGCAGCCCTCGGCCCAGCACGTCCCGACTTGTCCTGCTCGCCACGCTCTCCCCCGCCGTAAGCCGGAATTATCTCCCTCATCCTTACCGCTGCGGGCCAGCACCGCCGACCGGAGCGGATATGTCGACAGTCACGTGCCGGCGGACGCGATCGGCGAGGCGGGCCGCGCCCGCCGGCGAGCAGCGGCGGCCGGCCGGGCCTACGATCGGGCCATGTCGCGGTACGCCCGAGCCGAGCGCCAGGCGCTGGCCGATCTCCTCCTGGCCCTCGGGCCCGACGCTCCGACGATCAACGAGGGGTGGGCCACCCGTGATCTCGCCGCGCACCTGGTGCTGCGCGAGCGCCGGCCGGACGCGGCGGGCGGGATCCTGCTGCCGCCACTGCGCGGGTACGCCGAGCGGGTGCGCCGCCGCCTCGCCGCCCAGCCGTACGACGACCTGGTGGCGCGGGTGCGCCGACCACCGGTGTGGAGCCCGGTCAGCAACCCGTTGACCGACGAGCTGGCCAACACCATGGAGTTCTTCATCCACCACGAGGACGTACGGCGGGCCAGCCCCGGCTGGCAGCCGCGCGACCTGGCGCCCGGCCTCCAGGCCGCCCTGTGGAAGCGCGCCGCCCCGATGGCCCGGCTCGCGCTGCGTCGCTTCCCGGCGGACCTGTACGTGCAGGCGCCCGGGCACGGGGAGATCTCCGTCGGCCGTGGCGGCGAACGGCTGCGACTGGTGGGGGCGCCGGCCGAGCTGACCCTGTTCCTTTCCGGCCGGCAGCGGGTGTCGAGGGTCCAGCTGGACGGTCCGCCCGAGGCGTCGCGCCGACTGCGGACCGCTGGCCTGGGTATGTGACCATCTGAACCTAATCGGCCACAGATCCAATGTGGAATTCCGCACACCCAGTGAAACATGCTGATGCGTTCTCCCGTACGCTTCACGGCGCTGCTCTGCGCCGGGCGGCACGAAGTGGGGGCGCACTGTGCGGAATTTCGCGATGTCGGCGCTGCGGGAGCCCCCGTTCGCCGGGGGGCGCCACGGCGCCACGGAACAGGTTGCGGCCGAGAGCGCCGAATGGGCGCGCGCCTTCGGCCTGGTCGATTCCGGCCACCGTGTGCGCCGGCTGGAACACGCCGACGCCGCGGGGCTGGCCGGTCGCGCCTGCCCGGACGGGTCGGTGGACGGCCTGCGGCTGCTCACCGACCTGATCAGTTGGCTCTTCGTCATGGACGACGCCTGCGACGAGGACGGCCTGGGCAGCGACCCGGTCCGGCTCGGGCCGGCGATCAGCACCCTGCTCGACGTGCTGGACCACGTCGGCGACCCGGACGTCGTACCGCCCGCCGTCGGGCCGCTCGGTGACTCGCTGCACGACCTGTGTCGTCGCATCCGGCTGCACGACCACCCGACGCTCCTGCTGCGGTTCGTCAGCCAGCTCCGGGAGTACCTGCTGGCGCTGCTCTGGGAGGCGACCAACCGGGAGCGTCGGCGCGTGCCCGAGGTGGCGGAGTACATCCAGTTGCGCCGGCACATCGGCGGCGTGCACCCCTGCCTCACCCTTACCGACCTGGCGGCGACACACCCACCCGGGCCGGAGCGGCGCGCCGACCCGGCGTTCGTCACCCTGGACCTGCTGGCAGTGGACCTGGTCTGCTGGTGCAACGACCTCTTCTCGTACGGCAAGGAGAGCCAGGCGGACCCGGACGCGCAGAACCTGGTGACGGTGATCGCCCAGGGGAGCGGCTCGGACGAGGCGGACGCGTTGCGGGCGGCGGCGGACCGGTTCAACCAGGGGCTCGCGGCGTACCTGACGGCGGAGGAGGCGCTGCTGGCCGGCGGTGACGACCGGGTCCAGCCGGCCGTGGCGACCCGGCGGAACTGGGTCCGCGCCACCTACGACTGGTCGGTCGCGGCTGCCCGGTACGCCTGATCCGGCCGCACCGGCGGGTGTCCGTGGACGCCCGAACGATCACCAG
Source organism: Micromonospora sp. NPDC093244 (assembly GCF_040683695.1). Classification (NCBI taxonomy): domain Bacteria; kingdom Bacillati; phylum Actinomycetota; class Actinomycetes; order Micromonosporales; family Micromonosporaceae; genus Micromonospora; species Micromonospora sp. NPDC093244. The sequence continues at coordinate 546,904 of NZ_JBFBEO010000001.1, read as the reverse complement.
GGCTAGCCGATGCCCGGTGACAGGCAATACTCTTCGGTAACCACATACGACGTGACCCCCGTCACGCCACCACCCCCGAAGGCGGCTACAGCGATGGCTCTCGATGTACCGTACCGCTCCATCCCGGATATGTTCCTCAAGCGCGTGGCGGCCACCCCCGACCAGCACGCGTTCGCGTCCCCGAACTCCGACGACTCCGGTCCCGACTGGCTCACCTGGGCGCAGGTCGGGCAGCGCGCCAAGGCGGTCGCCGCCGGCCTGCACAGCCTGGGGATCGGCCTGGAGGACCCGGTCGCGATCCTCGCCAACACCCGGCTCGACTGGGTGATCGCCGACCTCGGCATCATGTGCGCCGGTGGGGCGACCACCACCGTCTACCCGACCACCGAGCCGGCGGACGCCACGTTCATCATCGCCGACTCCGGGTCCAAGGTGCTGTTCGCGGAAAACCCGGCCCAGGCCGCCAAGATGGCCGGCGCCACCCTGCCCGCGCTGACCCACGTGGTGCTCCTCGACGGCGCCGTCGACCCGGCTGCCGCCATTCCGCAACTGACGCTCGCCGAGCTGGAGGAGCGGGGCACCCAGACGCTGGCCGCCGAGCCGGATCTGATCGACATGCTCGTGGCCGGCATCGGCCCGGACCACCTGGCCACCCTGATCTACACCTCCGGCACCACCGGCCGACCCAAGGGCGTCGAGCTGCTGCACGGCGGCTGGTGCTGGGAGGCCGTGGCGCAGGCGGAGGTCGGGCTGCTGCGCGACGACGACCTGCAGTACCTGTGGCTGCCGCTGGCCCACTCGTTCGGCAAGACGCTGCTCTGCGGCGCCATCCACGTCGGCCTGCCCACCTACGTCGACGGCCGGGTGGACAAGCTTGTCGACCTGCTGTCGGTGATCCGACCGACGCTGATGTGCGGCGCTCCCCGGGTGTTCGAGAAGGTCTACAACCGGGCGGTGACCACCGCGCAGGACGGCGGCGGCGCGAAGGCGAAGATCTTCGCCTGGGCCGTCGGCGTCGGCAAGGAGAAGGTGACCCTGGAGCAGGCCGGCAAGCCGGTCCCGGCCGGGCTGAAGCTGCGCTACGGGGTGGCCGAGAAGCTGGTGTTCAGCAAGCTCCAGGCCCGTCTGGGCGGTCGGATGCGGGTGCTGGTGTCCGGCGCCGCTCCGCTCAGCCCCGAGATCGCCACCTTCTTCGCCGCCGCCAACCTGCCGATCTCCGAGGGCTACGGCCTCACCGAGACCAGCGCCGGCAACTTCGTGAACCCGCCCTCCGGGTTGCAGATCGGCACGGTCGGCCGGGCGATGGGCGACCTGGAATGCCGGATCGACACCGACGGGGAGATCCTGGTCCGTGGCCGGCCGGTGATGCGTGGCTACCACAACCTGCCGGAGGAGACCGCTGCGGCGTTCACCGAGGACGGCTTCTTCCGCACCGGTGACATCGGCACCCTCGACGAGCGGGGCTACCTCCGCATCACCGACCGCAAGAAGGACCTGGTCAAGACCTCGGGTGGCAAGTACATCGCGCCGTCGCACATCGAGGGGATGTTCAAGGCGATCTGTCCGTACACCTCGCAGGCGGTCGTCGTCGGTCAGGCCCGCAACTTCTGCACGATGCTGGTCACCCTCGACCCGGACGCGATCCGGGGCTGGGTCGCCGGCGGCCCTCTGGAGGGTCGCAGCTACACCGAGATCGTCGCCTCGGCTGAGGCCCAGACAATGGTCGAGGAGTACGTCGCCCAGCTCAACGCCAAGCTCAACCGCTGGGAGACGATCAAGAAGGTGGCGATCCTGCCGCGCGACCTGACCATCGAGCACGGCGAGATCACCCCCTCGCTGAAGATCAAGCGCCGCGGGGTGGAGAGCAACTTCGCCGCCGAGATCGACAAGATGTACTCGGGCACCCTCGCCGAGCTGTGACCCGCCGACGGTCCCGTGTCCGGCCCCCCCGCCGGCACGGGGCCGTCACAGGTGGTGGCCCCGCCACCTCGTCTGTTCCTCCTCCACGGCGAGCTGTTCCGCCAGCGCCACCTGCCGGACCCCGCGCCGACGGTGGGCGTCGACGATCGTCTGTGCCCCCACGGCCAGCCACGTGGCCACCGCCAGAACGGTCAACGCGGACAGCTCAGGCAGCGATCCGGCCACCGGCACCAGCACGAGCAGCAACAGGATTCCGCCGATCGTGGGCCAACGGGGGGCGGCGAGCATCTTCCGGCCCAGCACGATGAGCGCGAGCAGATAGAGCGCGACCCCGCCGTAGAGCGCCAGCAGGTCGAAGTTCGGCAGCGGAACCCCCCAGCTCGGCGTGCCGACGTCGGCTCCCTCGTGGATCAGCCCCTTGAGTCCGAGCGCGAACAGGATGACGCCGGCGATGACCGGCAGGTGCAGGTAGGTGTAGGCGTCCCGGGCCAGGGCGGCGCGGGCGGCGGGGTCGCGGGCCCGGTGCAGGGTCTGTTCCATGCCGAGCGCCAGGGTGTCGAAGTACGCCCACCACAGCGCCGCGGCCACCGCGACGCCGAGCACCGCAGCGACGAGCGCCGGCCAGGTCAACGGCAGAGCCGCGCTGCTGTCGGAGCGAATCCGAGCGCGATGATGGCCTCGCCGAGGGCGATCAGGACGATCTGGCCGTGCCGCTCTGCCCAGTGCCCGGCGGAGAGCACCGTCCACCCGGTGCCGGGCAGCCTGAGCCCGGCCCCGTACTCCACGGCCAGGGCCGCGAGCCAGAACGCCAGTCGGACCGTCCCCTCGGCTGTGCCGTCGAACAGCCGCTGCGGCAGCAGCGCGGCGACGACGATGAGCGACGTGGCCAGCAGCGGCGGCAGCGCGAACAGTCGCCAGCGTCGGCGCACGTCCCGGTTCCGGCGACCGGCCCAGATGAAGATCGACGTCTCGCTGATCCGGACCAGGAAGTAGCCGGCCGCGAAGACCAGCGGGCCAGGCAGCCCGCCGGGGCGGTCGACGAACGCCTTCGGCAGGCTCAGCGCCAGCACGAAGGCGGCGGCCATGGTGGCGAAGCCGACCAACGGGACGATGCCCTGGTCGGTACGGACCAGGTTGCCCAGCACGGCGAACCCCGTCCAGCACCACCAGAGCAGCGCCAGCACCACCAGGCACCGGATCAGCCCGGCAACGTTCGGATTGCCGGCGGTGACGGTGGTGACGTTCAGAAAGGCGAAGACGAAGATCAGGTCGTAGAAGAGTTCGAGGCGGGTCGCCCGGGAGCCGGGCGCGCTCCGCTGGACCCCACGCACCCCCGCACCCTCGACCACCAGCAGATTGTGGCAGTCATGACCGGACGAAAGGCGCATTGCCGGCAGACCGGTGGAGGCGGCGATGCCCGCTCACCTCTCTCCGGCGGTCTATGACGAGCGCGGACCGGTTCGGGGCAACCCGGCCGGAGGTCGGCGGTCACAACCGGCGGCGGCTCAGGCGATGACGGCCGGCTCCCGCCACCGCTGCCGGCCGGTCCGGTCCAGGTCGTACCGGACCCCGGCGATCCGCTCGACCGCCTCCACCAGGTCGGCGGCGGGCAGGGTGAACGGCAGCCGCAGGAACCGCTCCAGGGTGCCGTCGAGGCCGAACCGGGGGCCGGGGGCCAGCCGGACGCCCACCTCCTCGGCGGCCCGGGCCAGCGCGCTGGACACCGGGCCGTCCAACTCGGCCCAGAGCGTCACGCCACCGCGTGGCACGGTGACCCGCCAGTCCGGCAGTCGGTGCGCCAGCGCGCCGAGCAGGGCGTCGCGCTGCCCGGCGAGTTGGATCCGCCGGTCGCCGACGATGGCTGGCGCGTCGGCGAGCAGGCGCACCGCGACCAGTTGGTCCAGCACCGGGCTGGCCATGTCCACACCGACCCGGACGGCGGCCAGCCGCTGCACCTGCGGCGCGGAGGCGCGGACCCAGCCGATTCGCAGTCCACCCCAGTACACCTTGCTCATCCCGCCGATGCTGACGACCCGGGAGTGCCTGTCGAAGGTGGCCATCGGCGGTGGCAGTTCGGTGCCGTCCAGCGGCAGGTCCACGAACGATTCGTCGACGACGAGGTCGGTGCCGGCGGCGTGGGCGGCGGCCACCACCCGCTCGCGCAGGGGGGCCGGCATCAGATGCCCGGTCGGGTTCTGGAACTCCGGGATGAGGTACGCCAGCCGGGGTCGGGTCTGCCGGAGACCGCCCAGCAGCAGGTCGGCGTCCCAGCCACAGGTGTCGGCAGCCAGGCCGTGGGTGGTGATCCGGGCCCGACGGCCGGCCAGCGCGGCGAGCGCGTTGGGGTAGGTGGGTGACTCGACAAGCACGCTGCCGCCGGGGGCCAGTGCGAGGCGCAGCACCAGGTCGAGCGCGTGCTGGGTGCCACTGGTCACCATGATCTGGTCGGCCGAGGTCGGCAACCCCCGTGCCGTGTACGCGTCGGCCACCGCCTCGCGCAGCTCGATGATGCCGGTCGGGTGGTAACCGGCGCCGCCCAGGTACCGCGGCAGGTCCTCTGTGGCCGCCCGGGCCGCCGTGAGCAGCTGCGGCGGCGCGGACAGCGCGGCGACGCCGAGGTCGATCATCTCCCGGTCGTCCAGCGGGGTCCACAGGCCGGTGCTGGCGACCCGGTGGTTCCCGGGCAGCATGGTCCAGCTGCCGGCACCCCGGCGGCTGGCCAGGTGCCCTGTCTCGCGCAGCTGCCGGTACGCGGCGGTGACAGTGGTCCGGCTGATCCGCAGCGCCTCGGCCAGCTCGCGTTCGGCCGGCAGGCGTACGCCCAGGGGCAACCGACCGTCGGCGAGCAGGCCCCGCACGGCGCCGGCGAGGGCGGCGTAGTCGGGGCTGCGCCGCCGGCCCGGTAGGGCGTGCCACTGGCCGAGCAGACGGGCCAATTGGACGCCGCGCACCTGACCGGTCATGGCCACTCCTCGGATATTGGCATCTTTCTCAGGGAGGATTGGCACCTAGGGTGGCATGCATGGCACTGATTGGCAATCTGCGGTACCGGCCCGCGCGGCGGCTGGGCCAGCTCTACGTGGGGCTGGTCCTCTACGGCGTCAGCATGGCCCTGATGGTCCGCTCCGATCTGGGCCTCGACCCGTGGGACGTCTTCCACCAGGGCCTGGCCGAGCGGACCGGGCTCTCCTTCGGCACCGTCACCATCGGCGTCGGTGCGCTCGTGCTGCTGCTCTGGATCCCGCTACGGCAACGCCCCGGGCTCGGCACGGTGAGCAACGTGGTCGTCGTCGGCCTGGTGGTGGACGCCACGCTGGCGCTGCTTCCGGCCGGCGGCCCGCTCGGCGTGCGCATCGCGCTGCTGGTCACCGGGATCGTCGCCAACGGCGCCGCCACCGGCCTCTACCTCGGCGCACAGCTCGGTCCCGGCCCCCGCGACGGCCTGATGACCGGCCTCGTGGCCCGCCGGCCCGGCCTGTCGGTCCGGCTGGTGCGTACGGTCATCGAGGTCACCGTGCTCGCGCTGGGCTGGCTGCTCGGCGGCAAGGTGGGCGTGGGCACCGTCGCGTACGCGCTTGCCATCGGTCCACTGGCGCACCTGTTCATCCCGGTGTTCGCCGTGCCCATGACGAAGGGAACAACCCCGGAGCCGGAGGCCACTCCAGTCGGCTGAGGGTTCACCTACCGTCCCCGGACCGGCACGCCGTGGTGGTGACGAGGGCCGGATGGCGGGTGGGTGTTCCCTTCCGGGACGCGCGCCGTCATCATCTCTGCATGGGGGAGAACGGTTGGCGCTGGACGGACGCCTGGATCTTCGTGTCGCTTGTCATCGCGAGCGGCGCCGGTCGGCACCGCCGATCGGCGACCAGCCGCAGGCCGGAGGGTGTCCGCCTCACCGATGTGCTCTCCACCGCCGACCATCTCAACCACGCGATCCCGCAGCGGCACGAGGTGGAGGTCGCCGTCCGGCGTCTCGTCGGCGCCGGCCTGGTGAGCGTGTCCGACGGCTGGTTCCGGATCACCGGCGAGGGTGAGCAGCTCTGGCGCAACCGCCCCCGCACCGGGGTCGCCACGATGGTGGACACCGTGCAGGGCGCCCTGAGCCGACGGCACGCGCCGGGCAGCGCCGACTGGATCCTGGAGGAGGCCGACCACGCGGCGGCCGTCCAGGAGTACGTGGTCCGTTCGATCCCGACGCCCCGGCGCTCCCCCGAGGGGCACTCCGGCGGGCACTGACCGGGCTCAGCGCACCGGGTGACCACCACGGCGCAGCGCGTCCTTGACCTCGGCCACTGTCAGCTCGCCGAAGTGGAAGACGCTGGCGGCGAGCACCGCGTCCGCGCCGGCGCCGATCGCCGGCGGGAAGTGGGCCACCTCGCCCGCGCCGCCGCTGGCCACCACCGGCACGTCCACCACCGCCCGCACGGCGGCGATCAGTTCCAGGTCGAAGCCCGCCTTGGTGCCGTCGGCGTCCATCGAGTTGAGCAGGATCTCCCCCGCGCCCAGCTCGGCCCCGCGCCGCGCCCAGTCGACCGCGTCGATGCCGGTGCCGCGCCGGCCGCCGTGCGTGGTGACCTCGAAACCGCTGGCGGTGGCGGCCCGGCGTACGTCGAGGGAGAGCACCAGCACCTGCCGCCCGAACCGGTCGGCGATCTCGGCGATCAGCTCGGGTCGGGCGATGGCTGCGGTGTTCACGCCGACCTTGTCGGCGCCGGCGCGCAGCAGGGTGTCCACGTCGGCGACCTGCCGGACCCCACCGCCGACCGTGAGCGGGATGAACACCGACTCGGCGGTGCGGCGCACCACGTCGAGCATGGTGCCCCGGTCACTGGAGGACGCGGTGACGTCGAGGAAGGTCAGCTCGTCGGCGCCGGCGCGGTCGTACGCCGCCGCCAGCTCCACCGGATCACCGGCGTCGCGCAGGTCGAGGAAGTTGACGCCCTTGACGACCCGCCCGGCGTCCACGTCCAGGCAGGGGATAACGCGCACCGCCACCGTCATGCCCGTGAGCCTATCCCCCGTACGCGGCACGGCGGCCGACCCGATCGGGCCGGCCGCCGGTAACGAGGTGGGTGTCACACCCGGACGAGCATCTTGCCCAGGTTCTCGCCGCGCAGCAGACCGAGGAACGCCGACGGGGCGTTCTCGATGCCGTCCACGATCGTCTCGTCGTACCTGAGCGTGTCGTCGCGCAGCCAGCCGGCCACGTCGCGCAGGAACGCCTGACGGACGTCGCCGTGGTCGTTGACCAGGAAGCCGCGCAGGGTGAGCCGCTTGCCGATGACCATCGCGAGGTTGCGCGGCGCGGCCGGCGGCTCGGTGGAGTTGTACTGCGCGATCATGCCGCAGATGGCGGCCCGGCCGTGCAGGTTCATCGCCGAGATCGCCGCCTCCAGGTGATCGCCGCCGACGTTGTCGAAGTAGACGTCGACACCGTCCGGGGCCGCCTCGCGCAGCGACTCGCGGACCGGCCGGTCGTGGTAGTCGAAGGCGGCGTCGAAGCCCAGCGCCCGCAGCCGCTCGACCTTCGCCGGCGACCCGGCGCTGCCGATGACCCGGCCGGCGCCCTTGAGCTTGGCGATCTGCCCGACGAGGCTGCCCACCGAACCGGCGGCGGCGGAGACGAAGACCGTCTCGCCGGGCTTCATGGCCGCCACCTCGAGCAGACCGGCGTACGCGGTCAGCCCTGGCATCCCGAGCACGCCCAGGTACGCGCTGACCGGGGCCAGGCCGGCGTCGACCGTACGGGCGGCGGAGGCGTCGAGAAGCGCGTACTCCCGCCAGCCCAGCCCGTGCAGGACTGTGTCGCCGACGTGGACGTCCGCCGCCTCGCTCGCCGCCACCACCTCGCCGACCGCCGCCCCGTCCAGCGGCGCGTCCAGCTCGAACGGCGCCACGTACGACTTGACGGCGTTCATCCTCCCCCGCATGTACGGGTCGACGGACATGAACTGGTTGCGGACCACGATCTGGCCCGGACCGGGTGTCGGCACCTCGGTCTCGACGAGCCGGAAGTTCTCCTCGGTGGGCCAGCCGGCGGGCCGGCGGGCCAGGTGGATCTCACGGTTGCTGGTCACGGGGGTGGTCGTCCTTCCGTCCGGGGGTGGCGGTCTGGGTCCGCAACGTCACGCGGCCAGGGTCTCGCGAACGGTGAGGGTGACGTCGATGTTGCCGCGGGTGGCGTTGGAGTACGGGCACACCTGGTGGGCCTGCTCGACGATCTGCTCGGCGGTCTCGCGGGGCACGGCGGGCAGGTCGACGACGAGCTGCACGGTGAGCCCGAACCCGCCGCTGCCGTTCGGGCCGATGCCCACCTCGGCGCCGACGACGGAGTTGGCGACGTCGGCCTTGGCCCGGCGGGCCACCACCCGCAGCGCGCTGTGGAAGCAGGCCGCGTAGCCGGCGGCGAAGAGCTGCTCGGGGTTGGCGGCACCACCGGCGCCACCCATCTCCTTCGGCACGGCCAGGTCGAGCGTGACGGTGCCGTCGGAGGTCTCGACGTGGCCGTCCCGGCCGTCGCCGGTGGCGGTCGCGGACGCGGTGTAGAGAACCTGCATGAGAGTCACTGCTCCTTCTGTCGATGGATGGTGTCGGTGACCCGGGTGAGGGTGTCGCGCAGCGCGACGAGCTCGCCGAGGCCGAGCCCTGTGGACTGCGCGATCCGCAACGGGACGTCGCAGAGCCGCTCGCGCAGCGCCCGGCCCTGCTCGGTGAGGCCGACCTCGACCCGCCGCTCGTCGCGGGCGGACCGCCGTCGGATGACCAGGCCCGCCCCCTCCAGCCGCTTGAGCAGCGGGGAGAGCGTGCCGGAGTCCAGTCGCAGCTCGGTGCCGAGCTCGGAGACCGTGGGGGCGTCGTCGGGACGCTCCCAGAGCACCAGCAGCACCAGGTACTGCGGGTAGGTCAGCCCGAACTCGTCGAGGATCGGGCGGTACACGTCGGTCAGGGCGCGCGACGCGGCATAGAGCGCGAAGCACACCTGCCGGCGCAGCACCAGATCATCGGTCACCGTTGAACCGTAGCCCACAACTAAGTTGTGCACAACCTATCTGGCCGCGAGGCGACCCGGACACCGCCGGGCCGCGCCCTCAGCGATCGCCGAGGTACGCCTCCAGCTCCACCTCGACCAGGTGCTCCGGGTCCAGCAGGGCGGCCACCACCACAAGCGTCGCCGCCGGCCGCACCGCCCCGAAGACCGCGTTGTGCGCCTGGCCCACCTCGTCGGCGTACAACCGGTCCGTCACGTACATCCGGGTCCGGACCACGTCCCCCGGCTCCGCACCCACCTCGGCCAGCGCCGCCAAACCGATCCGCAGCGCCTGCGCGGTCTGTGCCGCCGGATCACCCACGTGCGTGACCCGGCCCTCCACAGTGGACGTGCAGCCCGCCGTCCACGCCAGGTCACCGGCCCGGACGACCCGGGAGTAGCCGTACCGCTGCTCCCACGGGCCGCCCGAGCCCAGCCGGGTGACGGTCATGCCTCGGCCAGCGTCCGCAGCGCCTCGGCCACCGTGAAGGCGCCCGCGTACAGCGCCTTGCCGGCGATCACGCCCTCCACACCGAGCGACTCCAGCGACGCCAGCGCCCGCAGGTCGTCCAACGTGGACACGCCACCGGAGGCGATCACCGGCCGGTCGGTCCGGACGCACACCTCCCGCAACAGGTCCAGGTTCGGCCCGCGCATCGTGCCGTCCTTGGTGATGTCCGTGACCACGTACCGGCTCGCGCCCGCCTTGTCCAGCCGCTCCAGGACCTCGTACAGGTCACCGCCGTCGCGGGTCCACCCGCGCGCCGACAGGGTACGACCGCGCACGTCCAGCCCGATGGCCACCCGGTCGCCGTACTCCCCCACCACCCGGTCACACCACACCGGGTCCTCCAGGGCGGCGGTACCGATGTTCACCCGGGTCGCCCCGGTGCCCAGCGCCGCCCGCAGCGACTCGTCGTCACGAATACCGCCGGACAATTCCACCTTCACGTCCAACTGGCGCACCACCTCGGCGAGCAGATGCGCGTTCGTGCCCCGGCCGAACGCCGCGTCCAGGTCGACCAGGTGGATCCACTCCGCGCCGTCCTGCTGCCAGGCCAACGCGGCGTCCAACGGGTCGCCGTAGATGCTCTCGCTACCGACAGCGCCCTGCACGAGCCGGACGGCCCGGCCGTCGGCGACATCCACGGCGGGTAACAGGGTGAGACTCAACGTCTTCTCCTCGATCAGGTACGACGGTCCAGAGCGATCACGACGATCGCCGGCAGTACGAGCAGCAACAACACGATCAGCGCGACGCGCAGCGCCAGATCGTCGACGAACGCCCAGATCAGGATCAGCGCCGCCCCGGTGAGCAGCACGATCGCGGCCCGCTCCCCCCGGGAGTGCCGAACCAGCCGACCCGACCGGCCCCGGCGCAGCTGCGGCGTCAACCGGCGGACCACCGCCCGACGGCGCTGCCGGCGAGCCACCCGGCGCTGCCGCACCGCCCGCTCACGCGCCTGCTCCGCCTCACGCTCCGCCCGGCGGCGGGCCCGCTCCCGACTCACCGCGCGCCCCACCGAACGGGGCGCCGACGACCCTCAGCCACCGGTGGACAGCGTGGCGAGCCAGTTGCGCAGCAGCGCGGCACCGGTGTCGGCGGACTTCTCCGGATGGAACTGGGCCGCCGACAACGCACCGCGCTCCACCGCCGCCACGAAATCCGTGTCATGGTGGGCAGTGGTCACCACCGCGCCGGCCGCGGACAACGCCGCCGGGTCGCCCATCGCGTACGAGTGGACGAAGTAGAACCGGCTCTGCGGCCCCAGACCGGCGAAGAGCACCGACTCCCGGGGCGACCGCACCGTGTTCCACCCCATGTGCGGCAACCGGGTCGCGGCCAACCGGGTCACCCCGCCCGGCAGCAGCCCGAGCCCCTTGGTCACCACACCGTGCTCGTCACCGTGCTCGAACAGCACCTGCATCCCCACACAGATGCCCAGCACCGGCCGGCCGGCGGCCACCCGCTCGGCGATCACCGGACCCGCCCCGAGCGCCTCGATCCCCGCCATGCACGCGGCGTACGCGCCAACCCCCGGCACCACCAGCCCGTCGGCGGCGGCAGCGGCGGCCAGGTCGTCGGTCACCCGCACGTTCGCACCGGCGGCGGCCAACGCCCGCTCCGCCGACCGCAGATTGCCCGAACCGTAGTCGAGCACCACCACGTCGGCGCTCACGAGCCCGACCCCGGAATCAGACGCAGCACCCCGGCGGCCGTGGCGAGGACCGCCAGCAGCCCGGTGACCACCACCGCGCCCCTCGGCGCGCCCTGCCGGTGCAGCGACCAGGTGCCGCCCACCAGCACCCCGGCCAGGATCAGCAGCAGAGTCGGCAACGCGGCCCCCATTAGAGCCACCTTCCATTCGCGACTGCGGGGCTCCGCTCCGCTGCACTCCTCGCGCTCATCAGAGCGCGCCCTTCGTGCTGGGAATCGCACCCGCCGCACGCGGGTCGATCGCGGTGGCCTCGCGCAACGCACGGGAGACCGCCTTGAACTGCGCCTCCACCACGTGGTGCGCGTCCGGGTGACCCCCCGGACGGGCCGCCCGCAGCACGTCGACGTGCAACGTGACCCGAGCGGCCTGACCGAACGACTCCCAGATGTGCCGGGTCATGCTCGTCGCGTACACCGGCCCGATGTACGGCGCCAGCAGCGGCTCGTCGTGTACCACGTACGGCCGGCCGGACAGGTCGACCGCGGCCCGCACCAGCACCTCGTCCATGGGGACTGTCGCCGAACCGTACCGTCGGATGCCGGCCTTGTCGCCGAGCGCCTGGTCGAACGCGGCGCCCAGGGCCAGCGCGGTGTCCTCCATCGTGTGGTGCGCGTCGATCTCCAGGTCACCAACGGTGCGCACGGTCAGGTCGAAGCCGCCGTGCCTGGCGATCTGGTTGAGCATGTGGTCGTAGAAGCCCACGCCGGTGCTGATCTCGGCGGCGCCGGTGCCGTCGAGGTCGATCTCGACGAGGACCTTGGTCTCCTTGGTGATCCGCTCCACCCGGGCGGTCCGGCTCATCACACAGTCTCCATCGCAGAAAGGAAGGCGTCGGTCTCGGCGGGGGTGCCGGCGGTCACCCGCAGCCAGCCGGGCAGACCGACGTCACGGACCAGCACACCCCGGTCCAGCAGGGCACGCCAGGCGGCGGCCTGGTCGCCACCGGTCTCGAAGAGCACGAAGTTGGCGTCGCTGTCGGCCACCCGCAGACCGCGCCCGCGCAGCGTCGCCACGATCCGGTCCCGCTCCCCCATGATCGCGCTCACCGTACCGAGCAGGGCGTCGCGGTGCGCGAGCGCCGCGCGCGCGGCGGCCTGGGTCAGCGCCGACAGGTGGTACGGCAACCGGACCAGTTGCACCGCCCGCACCACCGCCGCGTCGGCGGCCAGGTAACCCAACCGGCCGCCGGCGAAGCCGAACGCCTTGCTCATCGTCCGGGTGACCACCAGCCGCGGGTGACCGGGCAGCACCGCGAGGGCGCTGACCGTGCCGGGTCGGGCGAACTCGGCGTACGCCTCGTCGACCACCACCATGCCGGGCGCCGCGTCGAGCACGGCGGCGACCACCGACGGGTCCAGTGCGGTGCCCGTGGGGTTGTTCGGCGAGCAGAGGAACACCACGTCGGGCCGGTGCTCGCGGACCTGGGCGACCGCCTCGTCGGCGGTCAGCCCGAAGTCGACGCCGCGCCGCGCCGGCACCCACCGGGTGCCGGTGCCGAGTGCCAGCAGCGGGTGCATCGAGTACGCGGGGACGAAGCCCAACGCGATGCGGCCCGGGCCGCCGAACGCCTGGAGCAGCTGCTGCTGGATCTCGTTGGAGCCGTTGGCCGCCCACACCTGCTCGACGGTGAGCCCGTGCCCCAGATAGCCGGCCAGGTCGGCGCGCAGCGCCACCGCGTCCCGGTCCGGGTAGCGGTTCAGGTCGCGCAGTTCGGCCGCGAGCGCCTTGCCGATCGCCTCGACCACCGGCTCGGGCAGCTGGTACGAGTTCTCGTTGGTGTTGAGCCGCACCGGCACGTCCAGCTGCGGCGCCCCGTACGGCGTCAGCCCGCGCAGGTCGTCGCGGATCGGCAGATCCTCCAGGCCCGTCACGCCGCTCCTCCCGGGAAGCGGGCCTGGACGGCCTGGCCGTGCGCCGGCAGGTCCTCCACGTTCGCCAGGGTGACCACGTGCGGGGCCACGTCACGCAGCGCGGCCTCGGTGTACTCGATCAGGTGCACGCCGCGCAGGAAGGACTGCACGGACAGCCCGGACGAGTGCCGGGCGCATCCGCCGGTGGGCAGCACGTGGTTGGAGCCGGCGCAGTAGTCGCCGAGCGACACCGGCGACCAGGCGCCCACGAAGATCGCCCCGGCGTTGCGTACCCGCAGCGCCCACTCCCGCGCGTCGGCCGTCTGGATCTCCAGGTGCTCGGCCGCGTACGCGTCGACCACCCGCAGCCCGGCCTCCAGGTCGTCCACCAGGACCACGCCGCTCTGCTCACCGGTCAGCGCGGTGGTCACCCGCTCGGCGTGCTTGGTCGCCGGCACCTGCCGGGCCAGCTCCCGCTCGACCGCCTCGACGAGCGTCGGCGACGGGGTGACGAGCACGCTCGCGGCCAGCGGATCGTGCTCGGCCTGGCTGATCAGGTCGGCGGCGACGTGCGCCGGGTCGGCGGTGTCGTCGGCCAGGATGGCGATCTCGGTCGGGCCGGCCTCGGCGTCGATGCCGACCACGCCGCGCAGCAGCCGCTTCGCCGCGGTCACCCAGATGTTGCCGGGGCCGGTGACCAGGTCGATCGGATCGCACCGCAGCTCACCCGCCGGGTCGACAGCCGAGCCGTACGCCAGCATCGCCACCGCCTGGGCGCCGCCGACGGCGTACACCTCGTCGACGCCGAGCAGCGCGCACGCGGCGAGCACCCGAGGGTCGGGCAGGCCACCGTTGTCCTTCTGCGGCGGGCTGACCACCACCAGCGACCGCACCCCGGCCGCCTGGGCCGGCACCACGTTCATCACAACTGTCGACGGGTACATGGCGAGCCCGCCGGGGACGTAGAGGCCCACCCGGTCGACCGGCAGCCACCGCTCGGTGACGGTGCCACCGGGCACCACCTGGGTGACGTGGTCGGTACGCCGCTGGTCGGCGTGCACCCTGCGGGCCCGGCTGATCGACTCCAGCAGCGCGGCACGCACCGCCGGGTCGAGCACCCCCTCGGCCTCGGTGATCGCCTCGACGGGCACCCGCAGCACCTCCGGAGAGATGCCGTCGAACCGTTCGCTGGCCTCCCGGATCGCCGGGTACCCATGCTCCCGGACCGCCTCCACCAGCGGGCGGATCCGCTCGACGGCCACCGACACGTCGAGCTGGGCACGGGGCAGCAGACGGCGCGGGTCTCCGAGACCGTCGCGCAGGTCGATCCGATTCAGCACCCTTGCGAGTCTAGGCGGCCCGGCCGCAGCTCACCCGAGCCGCCCGCCCGCCGGGACGGTGAGCCGGGCCACGCCCCGCCGGACGGGATTCGTTAGGCTCGACCACGTGACCGCACGGCTGCCGGTGTTCCCGCTCGCAACGGTGCTCTTTCCCGGGTTGGTGCTGCCACTGCACATCTTCGAGGAGCGTTACCGGGCGCTGGTCCGGCACCTGGTCGACCTGCCCGAGGGTGCCCCGCGAGAGTTCGGCGTGGTGGCCATCCAGGCCGGCTGGGAGGTCGCGCCCGCCGGGCCGGGCGGGCGACCCGTCCCCGGTGTCGGCGAGGTCACCCTGCACGAGGTGGGGTGCACCGCCGAGCTGCGCCAGGTCACCGAGCTCGCCGACGGCGGCTTCGACATCGTCACTGTCGGCCGACGCCGGTTCCGCATCGCGGAGGTCGACGAGAACGCCGCGCCCTTCCTGACCGCCGAGGTCGAGTGGCTGCCCGAGCCGGCCGGCGCGGACGAGGTGGCCGATCTGTTGGCCGCCCGGGTCATCGCGGTGTTCCGGCAGTACCTGAGCCTGGTCCGCTCCGACCCGGAGGAGATCTCCGAGCAGCTCCCGGAGGACCCGACGGTGCTGTCGCACCTGGTGGCGGCGACGGCGGCGCTGACCGTGGACGACCGGCAGCGGCTGCTGGCGATCGACGACACCGCGGCCCGACTCCGCGCCGAGCTGCGGTTGCTCAATCGCGAGGCGGCTCTGTTGCGCCAGGTGCGGGCGGTTCCGGTGCCACTGTCGGAGCTGGCGTCCCCGCCGACGCCCAACTGAGCGACGCCAACTCGGGCTCCGGCCGCAGCGACGGCCACCGCGACCAGCCCGCCAGCAGGGTGTACGTGATCGCGGCGCCGAACGCCGGCAGCAGCAGGTTGCCGTGCGGCACCGGCAGCACACCGAGCAGCCAGTCGATGCCACCGGCGCGCAGGTCGGCGGGTTTGGTGAACGCCTGACCGTCAGGCGCGGTGTCCAGCAGCCGGTCGAAGGTGGCAAGGCCCACCCGCCGGCCCACCTGCCAGGCCACCGGCGCCGCGGCCACCGTGCCCAGCACCACGGCGAGCAGGCCGACCGGGCCGCGTCGGCGGCGCAGCACGAACCACACGACGAGGGCCGCGAGCACCCCGAAGGCGAGACCGAGCAGGCTGAACCAGCCGTCCGCGGCGATCGGCTGCTCCGGCTGCGGCGCGGCGTAGATCGCCCCCTCGGTGGTCTTGAGCACCGGCGTGTCCGGCGCGAGCGCGGCCCAGAGCAGCCCGAGCGGAGCGCCCAGCACGGCGATCGCGAGCACGAAGCCCAGCACCGTCAGCACCGTGCGCGACTGGCGACGCGGCTCGTCGGGCGGCGCGGGCCGGTCGGTCTCGTCGACGGGCCGGTCGGTCTCGTCGACGGGCCGGTCGGTCTCGTCGACGGGCCGGTCGGTCTCGTCGACGGGCCGCTCGGGGTCGGGGTTGTCCGGGCTCACCCGATGATCCTCTCAGGCCCGGCGGTGGGCCGGGGCGCCGGTGGCGGCAGAGCAGCTCACCGGGCGAACGGCTCCACCATCATCGCCGCCGCGCGCAGCCACGCCTGCCGGGTCTCCGGCTGGAGCTGGTGGTACTCGATGGACGACCCGGTCTCCAGCGCCGGGTCGTACGGCACCACCGCGACACCCCGGGTCCGGGTGGCGAAGTGCCGCTCCAGGTCGTCCTGGAGGGCGGATCGCCCAGCGGTGGGACAGGAGATGAGGGTGATGGCGTTGTCGGCCAGCTCGCTCATGCCCTCCTCGTGCAGCAGGTCGAGCATCCAGTCGGCGCTGAACGCCGCGTCCTCGCGGGGCACGGTGGTCACCACCAGCTGGTCGGCGGCCTGCATCACGGTGCGCCAGTTGGGGCTCTCCACGTTGTTGCCGGTGTCCACGCACACCACGTCGTGGGTCCGGCGCAGCAGCTCCAGCACCCGCCGGACGGTGAACTGGTCGAGTCGCTGGGCGAAGCGCGGGCTCTCCTCGCCGGCCAGCACGTCGTACGAGCCGTCGGAGGCGTGCCTGAGGAAGTCGTCCAGCCGGTCCAGCAGGGTCGCCCCCTCCAGGATCTCGATCTGGGCCAGCTCGCCGATCAGGTGGCGGATGGTCCGGGCGTGCCGGGCGCTGCCGGCGCGCAGCCCGAGGGTGCCGCGCAGTTCGTTGTCGTCCCAGGCCAGCACTCCCCGCCCGCGCACACTGCCGACCGTGGCGGCGGCGAGGACGGTGGCGGTGGTCTTGTGCACCCCGCCCTTGGGGTTGGCGAACGCGAACACCCTTGGCGTGCCCAGGTCCCGGCGGAGCACCCCGGTGGCCCGTTCCACCTCCTGGTCGACGCCCTGCGGCCGCCACTCGATGCGGGGCGGGTAGCCGCGCTCGGCGACCGCCGAGCCGATCGACGGCGCGGGTGGCGGTGTAGGTGGCGGTGCGACCGACGGTGCGGGTGGCGGGATCACCGGCGGTGCGGGCGGCGCGACGGGAGGGGGCGCGACGGGAGAGGGCGCCGCGACCGGGTAGCCCGTCTCCGGCTGGTAGCCGGTCTCCAGCAACGCGTAGCGCGACTCGACAGGCGGCCCACCCTGGCGGTAGCCGTTGTCCAGCAACGCGTAGCGCGACTCGACCGGCTCGGGTCGCGGCGCCGGCGGCTCGGGTGCGGCCCGGTACGTCGGCTCGGGCCGGTAGTCCGGCTCCGACCCGTAGGTGGGCTCGGCCCGGTAGGTGGGCTCGGCACGGTAGGTGGGCTCGGAACGGAAGTCCGGATCGGCCCGGTAGGCGGGCTCGGAACGGTAGTCCGGCTCCGCCCGGTAGGTGGGCCCGGAGCGGTACTCCGGCTCCGAGCGGTAGGCGGGCTCGGCCCGGTAGTCCGGCTCGGCCCGGTAGTCCGGCTCGGCCCGGTAGTCCGGCTCGGCCCGGTACGCGGGGTCGACCCGGTAGGTCGCCTCGGCCCGGTAGGCGGGCTCCGCGCCGTACGACAGCTCGGCCGGATGCCCGATGGCCGGCGCGCGCCCGGCGTAGCCGTTGGGGGCCGCGCGTCGGGGCAGCGGATCCGGTCCTGGCTCCTCGGCCCGCCGGTCGGGCTCGGCCTGCTCGGCGGCACGGCCGCCCAGCCGGGCGCGGTCCAGCAACGCCCGCCACCGCGGCGCTGGTTCGGCCGGCCGGCCCCAGCCGGTCTCACTGCCCTCCACGGCCCGCCCTCCCAGCACCATCGATCTCCGTCTGACAGGCTACGAAGGAAACACTATTCGGACCACACCTCAGGACGCACACCGCCCGGCACAGATCACGACGGGGTGGGGGCGAGCGGGCCGACTTCGGTCACGTCCGGGGAGGTGGTGGCGCTCGGCACGGCCGGCTCGGTCGCCACCGCCGACGACGCGTCCGGTGACGGAATAGTGACGAGCGGTGCGGGTTCCGACGATTCGCCCATCGACGCCGAGGGCAGAGGGGCGGGCCGCGTTGACGCCGTGGCCCCGGCCGGGTGCGACGTCGGGCCCGGTCCGGTGTCGACAGGCGGGCGGACCACGTCGCGCTGTTCGGGAAGCGGCGGGGTGAAGACCGCGCGGTCCAGCCGGTACACCTCGGGGGCCGGGTCGACGGCACGTACCGCCGGCCGGGTCGCCACACCGCGCAGCACCTCGGGGGCGGCCCGGACGACCGCCGCGTACACACAGTCGCAGCCACCCCGGTACGCCGCCGCCTCCGCGTCCGCCACCTCGGCGCCGTCGACGTACCGTGCGCGCAGCTCCCGCTCGTCGACGCCGTCGCCTGTCGTCGCGGCGGCCCGCGCCCGGTAGTCGGCGGCCTCGGTGGCCTTGCGGGCAGCAACCTCCGCCATCCCGGCGACGACGTCGTCCGGCACCCGCAGCGCGGGGATCCTGACGATCTCGGTCTGCCGCCCGGGCAGTGGCACCCGCCCGAAGACCGTCGAGACCGGCACGTCGCCGAGCACGTCCCCCAGGCGCTGCGGCGGGAGGTACGCGTCGAACGTGACGAGCGCGTACGTCCCGTCGCCGGTGGACGGCGTCGCGGTGGACAGGGCGGCCAGGTCCGCCGCCGCCGAACGCAGGTAGCCGGGGACGGAGTCGCCGTCGGACACCCCGACCCGGGTCACCTCGCCCACCGTCCGGTCGCCCACCGGGGCGTTCTCGGCCGCCCACATGGCGGTGCCCAGCACCGCCGCCAGGGAGACCAGCGCGGCCCAGGTGAGCACCCCGGACCGCCCCGAGCGGTCACCCAACCGGGCGACGCCCCGGGTCAACGGCGGCAGCAGCCGTTGGTCCAACTGCCGCAGCAGGTCGCCGGCGCGCACGGGCGGATCCCCTCGTCGGATCGGTGTCGGACGGTCGCCGCTCTAGTCACGCAGGATCTGAAGCGCGCGCTCCAGGTCGTCAGGGTAGTCGCTGACGAACCGGACCTCGTCCCCCGAACGGGGGTGCAAAAAGCTCAGTTCGCGAGCGTGCAGCCACTGTCGGGCCAGTCCGAGACGGGCCGAGAGGGTGGGGTCGGCACCGTACGTGAGGTCACCCACGCAGGGGTGCCGCAGGGTGGAGAAGTGCACCCGGATCTGGTGGGTCCGGCCGGTCTCCAGCCGCACGTCGACGAGGCTCGCCGCCGGGAACGCCTCAAGCGTGTCGTAGTGGGTGATGCTCGGCTTGCCGCCGGAGACCACAGCCCACCGGTAGTCGTGGGTGGGATGCCTGTCGATCGGCGCGTCGACGGTGCCGCGCAGCGGGTCGAGGTGACCCTGGACCACCGCGTGGTACCCCTTGTCCACCTCGCGGTACTTGAAGGCGCGCTTCAACGCCGTGTACGCCTGCTCGCTCTTGGCCACCACCATGATCCCGGTGGTGCCCACGTCGAGGCGGTGCACGACACCCTGACGTTCGGCGGCGCCGCTTGTCGAGATGCGGTGCCCGATGGCGGCGAGGGCGCCGATGACGGTCGGGCCGGTCCAGCCAGGGCTGGGGTGCGCGGCAACGCCCACCGGCTTGTCCACCACCACGATGTCGTCGTCGGCGTACACGACGCGCAGGCCGGGCACCGCCTGCGGCACCACTGTCGGCGGGGCGACCGGGGCGGGCAGGGTGACCTCCAGCCAGGACCCGGCCTTGACCTTGTGCGAGTTGGCCCGGGCAGTGCCGTCGACAAGCGCGTCCCCGGCGTCGATCAGGGCCGCGGCGGCGGTGCGGGAGAGCCCGAACAGGCGGGAGACGGCCTGGTCCAGGCGCATCCCGTCGAGGCCGTCGGGCACGGGCAGGGAACGGTGGTCGCCGCCGGCGGCGAACGCGGAGGTCACGCCCGCTCCCGCTGGTCGGCGGTGGTCGGGGTGGCGTCCGCGTCGCTCGCGTCACCGTCCCGGCCGGCCCGGCGGCCGTCGCGCTGACGGCCTGTCAACTCGAGCAGGACGGCCAGCAGCACGCCGCAGACCAGCGAGCTGTCGGCCAGGTTGAACACCGGCCACACCTGGCCGTACGGGTCGAACAGGCTGATCATGTCGACCACGTGCCCGTGGAACGGCGAGGGTGCCCGGAAGATCCGGTCGACGAGGTTGCCCAGCGCGCCGCCGAGCACCAGGCCCAGGGAGATCGCCCAGGGCAGCGAACGCAGGCGCAGCGCCATCCACACGATCCAGCCGACCACACCGATGGTGATCAGCGGGAAGATCCAGGTGTGGTCGGAGCCGATGCTCCACGCGGCGCCGCTGTTGCGGGTGAGGCTCAGGTAGACCAGGCCACCGAGCAACCGGACCGGCTCCCGGTCGGTCAACGCGCCAAGCGCGAGGTGCTTGGTGACCAGGTCGGCCAGCAGGGCCACCAGGGCGACCCCGGCGAGGATCGCGACGGCCCGGGGCCGGGGCTTGCCGCCACCCGGCTCACTGCGGCCCGGCTCGGCGGACGGTGCTGCGGTCATTCGCTCCCCATCGACAGTCTCGGCGGTGATCGCTCACCGTCCCATCGCCGCCGGGGAACGGACCTCAGCGCCGCTCCTCCAGCTGCTTGCACGTCACACACAGGGTGGCCGACGGGAAGGCGGCGAGGCGCTCGACCGGGATCGGGTTGCCGCACCGCTCGCACCAGCCGTAACCACCCTCGTCCAGGCGCTCGAGGGCGCGCTCGACCTGCGTGATCCGTTCCAGGATGCTGTTGGCGAGTGAGATCTCCTGCTCACGCTCGAACGTCTTGGTGCCGGTGTCGGCCTGGTCGTCCCCGGCCGAGTCGGTCAGCCGGTCGCGCTGCAGCTCGGTGATCTCGCTCAGCGTCTGATCGTACTCGGCGCGAAGCTCGTCCCGCCGCGCCGCCAGCGCCGCGCGGATCTTCTCGGTCTCCGCCGCGCTGCGGGTGACCTTGGCCACCGCCTTGCGGCCGGCGGTCCTCGTGTCGGCTGGCTTCGCCATGGTCGCTCCCTCGGCCGCGGAACCGCGTGGTCCACGGTTCCTGGTCAGGGGGCGCCAACCAGGGCGTCCCCTATGTACAAAAAGGGGCGCACGGCGACGATGGCCGCGCACTCCGGAGGTTCGCAAGGATACGGAACGTACAGGCGTCCGACAACGTGCCGCACCGTCGTACCGCTTAACTGCCCCGAGACCCGTCTAACTGGGGCAAAAGGAACGCTAGCAGATCAACGGTCCGAGTCGTCCCCGTACTCCCCAAACCATCGGGCCAGCCGACCCCGCCGGCTGACCGCCCGCAACCGCCGTTCGGCGGCGTCACGCACACCAGCGGTGGCAACGATCAACAGGCTGTCGCCGGTCTTCAGCCGGGTGTCCGGGCCGGGCACGAACCCCACCCCGTCACGCAACACCAGGGTCACCGAGGCACCCACCGGCAACCGCAACTCGTCGACGTGCACTCCCGCCAGACGGGACCCCTGCGGCACCTCGAGCTGGAGCAGGTCGGCCCGCATCCGCTCCAGCGGAGCCGTCTCCACGTGGATCTCGCTGGCCTCGGCCGGCGCCGTGATCCCCAGCCGACGGGCCAGCGGCCCGAGCGTCCCGGTCTGCACAAGCGTGAAGATGACCACCAGCACGAAGACCGCGTCGAACAACCGCTCCGCGCCCGGCACCCGCTCGGAGAGCGGAATGGTGGCCAGCACGATCGGCACCGCACCGCGCAACCCGGCCCAGGACAGGAACGCCTGCTCGCGCAGACCCACCCGGAACGGCACCGCCGACGCCGCCACCGACAACGGTCGCGCCAGCAGCACCAGCGCCAACCCCGCGACCACCGCCGGCAGCACCGCCGCGTCCAGCCGGCCCGGCGACACCAGCAGACCGAGCAGCACGAACAGGCCGATCTGCGCGAGCCACGCCAACCCGTCGGCGAAGCCGAGGATCGCCCGCCGATGCGACAGGCGGGCGTTGCCCAGCAGCACCCCAGCCACGTAGACGGCGAGGAACCCGGAGGCGTGCAGCACCGCGCCCGCCGCGTACGCCAGCACCGTGATCCCGACCGCCGCGATCGGGTACAGCCCGGCCGCGGGCAGCGCGGCCCGGCGCAGCGCCCACGTCCCGGCCACGCCGGCGGCCACGCCCACCGCCGCGCCGACCCCCAGCTCGTAGACGACGAGCCCGGCCTCGTACCACCACGGATGCGCCCAGCCCGAATGCGACAGCAGCACCACCAGCAGCACCACTGGGGCGTCGTTCATCCCTGACTCGGCCTCCAGCGTGGCCACCAGCCGCGGTGGCAGGCGCAGCCGGCGCAGCGTCGCGAAGACCGCCGCCGCGTCGGTGGACGAGAGCACCGCCCCGTAGAGCAACGCCAGCCGCCAGTCCAGACCCAACAGCAGGTGTACGGCGACACCGACGACCAGGATGCTGACCACCACGCCGACTGTGGAGAGCGCGGAGGCCAGCCCGAGCACCGGGCGCAGCGTGCTCCACCGCGCGGTCAGGCCACCCTCGGCGATGATCACGATCAGGGCGCAGAACCCGAGGGTCCTGGTCAACTCGACGTCGTCGAAGCGGATGCCCAGCCCGCCCTCGCCGATCGCCACACCCAACGCCAGGTAGACGAGCAGGCTTGGCACCCCGAGGCGGGTGGAGAGACGCACCGCCCCGACCGCCACCAGGAGCACGCCCGCACCGAGCAGCAGCGCGATGTCCAGCCCCGGTGTCACAGCTGCCCGGCCCGGACGTTCCTCACTCGACGGATCCGTCGCGCAGCCGGCAGAGCAGCCCGGACAGCTCCGGGGCGGGCCGGTCGACGAGGAACAGCTTGTCCCGGCTGGCCGCGCCGGCCCGCAACGACACCGCGGCCTGCCGCACACCCAACGCGTCGGCGAGGGCCCGACGGGCCGCCTCGGTGGCGCGTCCGTCGACGGCCGGCGCGTGCACGGCGATCACCAGAGCCGGACCGTGCGGCCCGTCGAAGCGGCCGCCGACCCGGTCCCGGGACGCGCCGGGTTTCACCCGTACCGCCACGGTGAGCGTGTCCTGGGCGGGCACCGGAAGCCGTTCAGATCGGTCGGACGTCGGCGAGCAGGACGGTGGCCGGCGCGCAGCGCGCACACGGGGTGAAGCCCAGCTCGACCGCCTCGGCGACCGGCAGCGTCTCCGCCGCCCGACCGACAAGGTGCGCACAGTGGGCGAGGTGGTAGCGGGGCCGGCCGTCCACCACCTGGACGGGATCGGGCAGCCGGGCCACCCGGGCGGCCTCGGCCGGGGTGACCGGCTGGGCGGCCGGTTCACCTGCCAACGCCTCGGCGGCCACCGTGTCGACGGGCGACGCCCCGTCCGGCGGTGCCGGACTTACCGGCGGCGACGACGCGTCGTCGACCGGGGCCACGAACGGGGCATCCCGGTCGACCGACGCGTCGAATGGTGAAGCGTGGTCGACCGGCGGCTCGGGTGGTTGCCGCCACCCGGTGCCGCCGGAACCGACAGTCGACGGCATGTGCTGCACCGGCACGTCCGGCTCGACCAGCGGCGGCCCGTACGGAGCACCCGACGTGGCCTGGCTGGCCGTACCGGGTGCGCGGGAGGCGCGCCGGTCGGACCGGCCCGGAGCCGCCGTGGCGCGGTTGGCGGCTGCCTGGCGGGCACCCACCACCAACGCGACGGCGGCCAGCAGACTGGCCGCGATGGAGATGATCAACATGATGCTCGAGCCCCCGGCCAGGCCGAGAACCAGCAGCACCACCGCGACGAGGATGAGCAGGAGACTCGCAACTATCACGGCTCACCCCCGCCGCTTCGTACCGTAAAAGCGGGGCCGGCGACCGTCACCATTGGCGCGATCGCCGGCCGGTGCTCAGCGTCCGGCTTCGAGGGCGCCGGAGCGCCCGCCACCGTACGAACCGGCGAGCCCCGCTGCGGCCAGCCCGTTGCCACCGGCGACCCGGCCCGCCTCGGAGCGGGTCATCTCGGCCTCGAGGCCCTGCCCGCGACCGTCGAGGTCACGCAGCTGGCTCTCCAGGTACGCCTTGAGCCGGGTGCGGTACTCGCGCTCGAACTGCTTGAGCTCCTCGATGTGCTTCTGCAGCGCCGTGCGCTTGGCGTCCAGGCCGCCCATGGCCTCCTGGTGCCGCTGGCGGGCGTCCCGCTCCAGGGCGTCGGCCTTCGCACGAGCCTCGCGGGTCACCTCCTCGGCCTTGCCGCGCGCCTCGGAGAGCAGCTGGTCGGCCTCGCGGCGGGCGTCGGACACGTGGTCGTCGGCGGTGCGCTGGGCCATCATGAGAACCCGCAGCGCCTGCTGCTCGCCGTCACCGGTGACGCCGGCCGGGCCGCCGGTCGCGCGGACCTGCTCCAGCTCGGCCTGCATCGCGCGGGCGGCCTGCTCGGCCGCCGACTTGTCACGCTGCACCCGGTCGAGCTGGGCCTTGACGTCGTTGAGCTCCGCCGCGAGTCGGGCGTCGCCGCCGGGGCCGGCGGGGGCACCGCCACGGCCGCCGCGCTCCACCTGGGCGCGCAGCTCGTTGTTCTCCTCGATGAGACGGGCGAGCTCGCGCTCGACCTCGTCCAGGAAGGCGTCGACCTCCTCCTCGTCATACCCCCGCTTGCCGATCGGCGGCTTTTTGAAGGCGACGTTGTGGACGTCGGCCGGGGTCAGCGGCATCGAAACTCCTCGGGTCAGTTGCGGCCGCGAAAGCGCGTCGGTCATCAGGCAGATGCCCTGATCGACGGCCCTAACACGAACTCCATCAGCACGAACAGGATAACCAGGAGCACAAGGGAGGCCAGGTCGATGCTCACGGTACCAATTCGCAGCGGAGGGATCACACGCCTCAACGCGTTGAGAGGGGGATCAGTGACGCTCCACACGGATTCCAATCCGGCCGACGCTCCACGCCCCGGCTGCCACCGTCGGCCGTACTGCAGGACGGCGCTCAGCACGAACCGGGACAGAAGAAGCAGCAGGAAGACATAAAGGATCAGGTACAACACTTGCAGCAAGATCGACAACACGGTCAGCGACGTCCCTCGGGTCGGGCGGGATCAACTCAGACTGAAAAAACCGCCCTCAGCGATCTTGGCCTTGTCCTCAGCGGTGACCTGGACATTGGCCGGTGAGAGCAGGAACACCCGATTGGTCACGCGCTCGATCGTACCGCGCAGCCCGAACGCCAGCCCGGCGGCGAAGTCCACCAGACGGCGGGCGTCGGCCTCGTCCATCTCGGTGAGGTTGATGATCACCGGGACCCCGTCGCGGAAATGCTCACCGATGGTGCGCGCCTCGCGGTAGGTGGTCGGGTGCAGCGTGGTGATCTGGTAGCGCTGCTCCTCCTCCTGCACCACCGCCCGCTCACGCGTCGTGGCCTGCGGCGCGAGGGCCAGGTTGTCCCGGGTGTGGTAGGTCAGCGCCCCGGACGTCTCGCCGGCCGACGACCGGGTGATCGACCGGACACTCGACCGCTCGACCCGCTCCGGACGCTCACCGTCACCACGGTCGGACTCGCTGACGCGCCCGTTCGACCGCTCGGAGAGCCGACCCCGCTCACTGGCCCGCGGCCGGGGAGCCGGCGGCTCCTCGGTGTCGTCCTCGTCCTCGTCGGCGAACTCCTCGGCGTACCGGCTCTGCCGGTACCGCGAGTCGCGGTAGCCACCCTTGTCGTAGCCACCGTCGTCGTAGGCCCGCTCGTCGTCTTCCTCGACCAGACCGAGCCAGACCCCCGCCTTGCGCAGTGCACCCATCCCGCGCCCTTCCGTCCGCCGTGCGGCACGCGCCCCCGTGCCATGTCGCCCGTCGCGAGTGGACAACCATGCCCATCGGACCGGAACGGCAATCCCCCGGCACGCGATTCGCGTCGCATGCCACTACCCCCCGACAAGGAGACGCCGTTCCTGAAACAACACTGATGTAATTTGCTTGTCTCGCGGTCAGGCTACCGCAGCGTGGGGCGCATTCCGAGCAACGCGCTACCGACGCGGACATGTGTCGCGCCGTATCGGATCGCGATTTCCAGGTCGCCGCTCATTCCCGCGGACAGCGCGCTCGCTCCCGGATGGACTCTCCGGAACGCCTCGGCCACCTCGGCCAGCCGCTCGAAGGCCCGTTCCGGAGGCCACCCCAGCGGCGCCACAGCCATCAGACCGGCCAGCCGCAACGACGGCGCGGCGGCCACCGCCTCGGCCACCGGCTCCAGGCCACTGCCCGGATCGGCCGAACCGGGCAGCGTCCCACCCCGCGCCGGGTCGCCGTCGATGCTGACCTGCACCAGGGCCTCCAACGGGCGCTCCCGGTCCGCGGCAGCAGTGGCCAGCGCCCGGGCCAGCCGGACACTGTCCACGGAGTGCACCACGTCGGCGTAGCGGACCACCGAGCGGGCCTTGTTGCGCTGCAACTGGCCGATGAAGTGCCACCGCGGGTCGACCCCGGCCGCGGCCACCTCGGCGGCCTTGCCGGCGGCCTCCTGGTCGCGGTTCTCCCCCACGTCGGTCACCCCGAGCCCGGCCAGCGCCAGCACGTCGCCGGCCGGGTAGGTCTTGGTCACCGCGATCATCGTGACCTCGGCGACGTCCCGGCCGGCGTCGGCGCAGGCGCCGGCGATCCGCTCCCGGACGTGGGCCAGGCCGGCCGCGAGTTCGGCGCGCCGGTCCGGTCGTACCGTGGCTGAGCTGTCGGTCATCGGCGGGGCTCAGGACCCGTTCTTGAGAAAGTCGGGCACGTCCACGTCGTCGAAGAGCACCCGACGCGGCGACTGGGTCGGCGCCGGCATGGTGGCCGGCGGCGTGACCGGGGCACTCTGCGGCGCCGGCTGGTTCGTGTTCGTCTTGCGCGCCGGCTCGGCCGCCTTGTACGCGGGCGTGCCGCCGTCGAAACCCGCCGCGATGACAGTCACCCGCACCTCGTCGCCGAGCGCGTCGTCGATCACCGCACCGAAGATGATGTTGGCGTCCGGGTGGGCCGCGTCGGTGACCAGCTGCGCCGCGTCGTTGATCTCGAACAGGCCCAGGTCGGAACCGCCGGCGATGGAGAGCAGCACGCCGCGCGCGCCGTCCATGCTCTGCTCCAGCAGCGGGCTGGAGATGGCCGCCTCGGCCGCCTCGACCGCGCGGTTCTCGCCGCGGGCGCTGCCGATGCCCATCAACGCGCTGCCGGCGCCGCTCATCACGCTCTTGACGTCGGCGAAGTCCAGGTTGATCAGACCCGGGGTCGTGATCAGGTCGGTGATGCCCTGCACACCGGAGAGCAGCACCTGGTCGGCGGTGCGGAACGCGTCCATCATGCTGATGTTGCGGTCGCCCAGCGCCAGCAGCCGGTCGTTCGGAATGACGATCAGGGTGTCGCACTGGTTGCGCAGTTCGTCTATCCCCGACTCGGCCTGCACCTGGCGGCGCTTGCCCTCGAAGGAGAACGGCCGGGTCACCACGCCGATGGTCAGCGCACCGAGCTTACGGGCGATGTTGGCCACCACAGGCGCGCCGCCGGTGCCGGTGCCGCCGCCCTCACCGCAGGTCACGAAGACCATGTCGGCGCCCTTGAGCACCTCCTCGATCTCGTCGCGGTGGTCCTCGGCGGCGTTCTTGCCCACGTCCGGGTTGGCCCCCGCGCCGAGTCCACGGGTCAGTTCACGGCCGACGTCGAGCTTGACGTCGGCGTCACTCATCAGCAGCGCCTGGGCATCTGTGTTGATCGCGATGAACTCGACGCCCTTGAGCCCAACCTCGATCATCCGGTTGACGGCGTTGACGCCGCCACCCCCGATGCCGACGACCTTGATGACCGCCAGGTAGTTGTGCGGAGGTGTCATCTCCGGTCCTTTCCGTTCGAGATTGGCTTCGGCCGACCGGGTACGGCGTGGCCAGACCAGCGGCCGACGACAGCTGTCACCAGCGAGGATCAGAGGTGAACCCTCACCCTCTACTAGAGGCTTACAGTTATGTCAACCACTGAACCTCTTCGGGGCAACGTAAGCGCCGCCGCGCGATGAGCCAAGGACCCGACCGGCGTGTCGCCGGCCGGAGCGCCACTCGTCACGTCCGGCGCAGCCTCCCCGGTCAGCGGAAGGTCACCACGTCCGGCGCGCTCACGTCGATCCGGTCGGTCTCCTCACCGAGCAGCGCCGTGGCCACCCGCGCCTTGTCCGTACCCCGTGTCGCGTCTCCCCAGACCACCGTCCGGTCCCCGCGCAGCCGCAGACTGATCCGGGCCAGCCCCTCCACCGTCACGTCCACCAGCTCGGCGCGCAGCTGCGGGGTCAACGCGACGAGAACCTCCAGCGCGGCGCGGGTGTCCGGATCGTCGCCGGCCGGCCGTGCCACCTTGACCAGCGGCAGCCCGGCGGGCCGCCGGGCCACCGTACGGAACGCCACACCGCCGCGGTCGATGAGCGTGAACGCCTCCCCCTGGGGCACCGCCGCCACCGGCGTGCGTTCGGTCACCCGGACCACTAGCGCGCCCGGCCAGTCCCGGGAGACCGTCGCCCGCTCCACAGGCGCCAGTTCGCCGACCCGGCGGGCGGCGGCGGCCAGGTCCACCCGGGCCAGCGGCACCCCGTCGGCCACCCCGACCGCGTCGCGCACCTGCACCGGGGTGACCAGGGCGGCACCCTCCACCCGCACCTCGCGGACGCCGAACAGGCCGGTGCCCAGCACCGTCCACGCGACAAGCCCGGCCACCGCCAGCACCCCGGCGGCCACCGCCCACGGCAGCGCGGCGCGCATCCGGCGCTGCCGGGCACGCGCCATGAACCGGCGGGTCGACGGCGGCACCGCGTCGCTGCCCGCCCGTACGAGCTGCCACCGCCGCACCGGTCCACGGCGCGGCGCGCCGCCCTCGGCGGCGCTGGTCCGTCCTCGGGCCGGGCCGGGGCTCATCCGGCCGTGGGCGCCGCGCCGTCCGGAGCGGCGGTGCCACCCAGGGCCGCACCGTCGCCACCGGCCGTGGCACCGCCTGCCACCGGCTCGCCGACGGCCGGGGTGGTCGCCACCGGGTCGACAGTCGCGGTCGGCGCGGCACCGGCGGTACGGGCCAGCAGGCCGGCCAGCAGTTCGTCACCCATCAGCGAGATCGGCGGGGCGCCCATGGTCACCACCACGTCCCCGGGGCGGGCCCGACGGACCACCTCGACAGGCGCCGCCTCCCACGAGTCCACGAAGACCTTCCGCTCGGCGGGCAGCGCCACCGCCTCGATCAGGGCCGCCGAGCCCTCACCGGGCTGGCGCAGCTCACCCGGCCCGAAGACCTCCAGCAGCACCACCTCGTCGGCGATGGCCAACGCCTCGGCGATCTCCGCCTGCGAGTCGCGCGTCCGGTACAGCCGGTAGGGCTGGAAGACGACGATCAGCCGCCCGTCCCCGGCCACCTCGCGCAGCGTCTGCAACGCCAGCGTAATCGAGGTCGGGTGGTACGCGTACTCGTCGTAGACCAGCACGCCGTCCGCGACGCCCTTGCGCTCGAAGCGCCGCCGCACACCCGGGAACACCGCCAGCGCGGCCTCCGCCGCCCCCAGCGGCAGATCCAGCAGGTACGCGGCGAGCACCGCCGCCGCGCTGTTGAGGCCCATGTGCCGCCCGGGCACCGGCAGCCGGAACTCGCCGAGCGACCGACCGTCGATCGCGGCCAGATAGCGCACCCCGCGCGACGAGGAGGAGATCTCGCTCAGCCGCAGGTCGGCGTCGGCCGCCTCGCCGTACGTGTGGACCCGCCGGCCCTCGGCGCGAAGCGTCTCGGCCAGCCGCCGACCACCCGGGTCGTCGGCGCAGGTGATGATGAACCCCTCCGGGTCGGTGAGGCGGGCGAACTCGACGAACGCGGCCTCCAGCGTCGCGTAGTCGCCGTAGGTGTTCAGGTGGTCCGCCTCGACGTTCGTGATGATCGACACGAACGGGCGGTAGATGAGGAACGAGCGGTCGCTCTCGTCCGCCTCGACCACGAAGTACTCGCCGGTGCCGTGGTGGGCGCCCGAGCCGACCTCGGAGATCTCCCCGCCGATCACGAAGGAAGGATCCATACCGGCCTGCTGGAGCACCATTGTCACCATCGAGGTGGTGGTGGTCTTGCCGTGGGTGCCGGCGACAGCTATCGCCCGGCGGCCGGTCATCGCCGCCGCGAGCGCCTCCGAGCGGTGCAGCACCCGCAGGCCACGCCGACGCGCCTCGACCAGTTCCAGGTGGTCCTGCGGGATTGCCGACGAGTAGACCACTGTGTCCACACCGTCGAGGTTCGTCGCCTCGTGGCTGAGATAGATGGTGCCGCCGAGCGCCCGCAGACCCGCAAGCGAGGGCCACTCGCGCAGGTCGCTGCCGGAGACCCGGATGCCCCGGGTGAGCAGCAGTCGGGCCACGCCGAGCATGCCCACCCCGCCCACGCCGATCAGGTGGACGGCGCCCAGGTCCTCTGCGGTCAGCGTGCCGGCCGGGGTGAACTGCGCGGTCATCGGGCCACCGCCGCGAGCACGAAGGACCGCAGCGCCTCGTCACCGTCGCGCCGCCCGTACGCGGCGGCCGCCGCGCCCATCGCGTACAGCCGCTGCGGGTCGCGGATCAGCGGGATGACCGTGCGCTCCAGCCAGTCCGGAGTGAGTTCGGCGTCGTCGACGAGCACCCCGCCGCCGGCCTCCACCACGGGCAGCGCGTTGCGCTTCTGCTCCTGGTTGCTGTGCGGGTACGGCACGTAGATCGTGGGCAGGCCGATCGCTGCCACCTCGGCGACCGTCATCGCCCCGCCCCGGGCCAGCATCAGGTCGGCGGCGGCGTAGCCCAGCTCCATCTCGGACAGGTAGGGAAGCGTCACGTACGGCACCGGCAGGTCGGTGGGGATCGGCACCGGCTCGTTGCGGGCACCCATCACGTGCAGCACCTGCACGCCGTTGCGGGCCAGTTCCTTGGCCGCGCCGGAGACCGCCAGGTTGATCGAGCGGGCGCCCGACGAGCCGCCGGCGACGAAGAGCACAGGCAGGTCGGGGCGGAGCCCGAGGTGGGCGCGGGCGGCGTTGCGCAGCGCGTACCTGTCGAGCGTGGCGATGTTGCGGCGCAGCGGAACCCCGACGACTGTGGCGTCGCGCAGCGACTCGGCCTGGCTCGGCTGGTGCGGGAAGCCGACGGCGATGTTCTTGGTGAACTTCATGCCGAGGCGGTTGGCCACACCCGGCGGCACGTTCACCTCGTGGATCACCATGGGCATCTCCCGACGCCACGCGGCCAGGTACGCCGGCACCGAGACGTACCCGCCGAAGCCCACCACCGCGTCGGCTTGCACCTCGTCGATCACCTTGCCGGCGGCGCGGGCCGCGGTCCACATCCGGCCCGGGGTACGGACCAGGTTCATGTTCACCGACCGGGGCAGCTGGTACGCCGGGATCTGCCGCAGGTCGTAGCCGTGCGGCGGGATCAGCTCGTTCTCCATGCCCTTGGGTGTGCCGAGGCAGGTGATCCGGACGCCGCGGTCGTGTCGGCGCAGGCAGTCGGCGAAGGCGAGCAGCGGGTAGATGTGCCCCCCGGTGCCACCTCCCGCGAGTACCACCGAACGCAGCGGACCCATCAGCGTCTCCTCTCGCTCGCCGTACCCCCGCGAGCCCGGCCCTGCCGGACGCCGCGCGGTGCGGCCTGGTCGTCCTTCCGCCGCTCCCGCGACCGGGGCACGGGCCCTCGGGCCGCGGCCGGTGTCGCCGGACGGCGACGCCGGCCGGGAAGCGGCGGTAACGGGGCCCAGAGTAGTCGGACCCACCGGGCCGGCGGACGGGCATGCAGGGCTCTGGCCGCATCGGGTTCGGCGCGGGCGAAGGATGCCAGCATCCCGATCGCGGCCAGCGTCACGACCAGGGCACTTCCGCCGTCGGAGATGAACGGCAGCGGCAGGCCGGTGATCGGCAGCAGCCCGACCACCCCACCAATGTTGATCACGGCCTGGCTGACCAGCCAGGTGGTGACGGCGGCGGCGGCGAGCCGCCGGAACGGGTCGTCCACCCGCCGGGCGATCCGCAGCCCGGTGTACGCGAGCACGGCGAACAGGGCGAGCACCACGGCGCAGCCGATGACGCCCAGCTCCTCGGCGATGATCGCGAAGATGAAGTCGTTGTGCGCCTCGGGCAGCCAGTCCCACTTGAGGCTGCCCTTGCCCAGTCCGACGCCGAACCAGCCGCCGTGCTCGATGGCCAGCCGGCCCTGGTAGAGCTGTAGGCAGCCGTCGAGCTTGCACTCCTGCGGGTCGGGCGGGCTGATGAACGACGTGAGCCGCGCCAGCCGGTAGTTCTCCGCGCCGCGCTCGCCGGAGCCGGCACCGAGCGAGGCCACCGCGATGAGCAGGCCGACGCCGATCAGGCCGACCACGATCAGCGCGCCGAACACCCGCGCCCGTACCCCGGCGGCCCAGAGCAGGCCGACAACCAGGGCCAGCAGGCAGAGCATGGTGCCCGTGTCGTTGTAGCCGACCAGGACGAAGAGCAGGCCCATCACCGGGAAGAGCGGAGTGGCCAGCTCCCGCCACCAGCCCAGCGCGGCGCCCTTGCGGGCGATCACGTGCGCGCCCCACAGGACCAACGCGAACTTGGCCAGCTCGGACGGCTGCACCTGGGTCCCGCCGATGAACAGCCAGTTCAGCCGCGCCTCGACCGGCCCGAACCCGACCGACAGCTGATGGGTGAGCCGGCCGTAGGCCACCAGCAGGTTGAGCACCAGCAGCAGCGCCACCGCGGTGAACAGCAGCGGCCGGCCCAGGGATCGGTAGGTGCTGGCGGGCAGCCGCTGGCAGACCCAGAACGCCCCGATGCCGATCACCGCGAAGATGGCCTGCTTGGTCAGCGAGGCCGACGCGTTGCCGTCCTCGGCGTAGTCCTTCACGCTTGTCGCCGAGAAGACCATCGTCAACCCGATGAGCAGCAGCAGACCGGCGCTGGACAACAGCAGGTAGTAGGAGGCGAGCGGCCGGTCCAGCAGACCGCGCAGCGCGGCCAGCCCACCTGCCGCGTCGACCCCGCGCAGCGGCGCCGGCGCGGCCGGTTCCGGCTCCCGCGCCGCCGCGCCCGGTGCCGGGCCACGCGGCTCGTCCGGGCCGCGCTGGGCGACGGTGACCTTCGCGGTACGCGCCGCGCCCGGCTCCGGCCCCCGCGCCCCGCCCGGTGATCGACGCGGTCGCCCGCCCGTCCTGTCCTCAGTGCCGAGTTCCTCCCCCACCCCGACATCATCACCGCTGGACGCGCCCGACAGCCCCACAACGCCCCACCGGGCGTGTCGGACCCCCTCTCCCGCCGATCTTGCACTTTCCGCCCGGACAGAAGCCGCAGGGCGGGACATTCCGGGGTCCGAAAGTGCAAGATCGCGCGGGGTGAGGGGTGAGGGGTGGGGGGTGGGGTCAGGTCATGTTGGCGAGGAACTCGCTGTAGAACAGGCCCAGGGCGATGGCCACGCCGATGCCGGCGATGATCCAGAAGCGGACCACGATGTTGACCTCGCTCCAGCCGGCCAACTCGAAGTGGTGCTGGAGCGGCGACATCCGGAACACCCGTTTGCCTGTGGTCTTGAAGGAGATGATCTGGATCACCACGGACATCGTGATGATCACGAAGAGCCCGCCGATGATCGGCAGCAGCAGGATGGTGCGCGTCGACATCGCCATGCCGGCGATCAGGCCGCCCAGCCCCAGCGCTCCTGTGTCACCCATGAAGATCCGCGCCGGCGAGGTGTTCCACCACAGGAAGCCCACACAGGCCCCGGCCGCCGCACCGGCGATCAACGCGATCTCCAACGGGTCGCGCACCGCGTAGCAGTAGTCCTGGGTGTAGCTCGGGTCGGCGCACCAGTGCCGGTACTGCCAGAACGCGATGAGCGCGTACGCGGCGAGCACCATCACCGACGCGCCGGTCGCCAGACCGTCCAGACCGTCCGTGAGGTTGACGCCGTTCGTCGCGGCCATCACCACGAAGATGAAGATGATCACCGCGCCGACCTTGCTGACCTCCAGGAAGTCGATGTCCCGGATGAAGCTCAGCGTGGTGCTGCCCACGGTCTGGGTGTTGGTGGCGTTGCCCGTCGCGTCGGTCATCGTGCTCGGGAACCACAGCGCGATCACGCCGAAGACCGCGCCGACCAGGATCTGACCGAGCAGCTTGCCGCGCTTGTTGAGACCGGCGCTGTTGCGCTTGCGCACCTTGAGGAAGTCGTCGAGGAAGCCCACCGCGCCGGAGAACACCATGAGCCCCAGCAGCACCAGCGCCGTGATGGTCGGCTCCACCTGCGCGATCTGCGCGTCCGGCAGCGTGGTCAGGGCCAGGTGGCCGGCCACGTACGCGATCACCGTGGCCAGGATGAAGACCACGCCGCCCATCGTGGGCGTGCCCTTCTTGCCCTGGTGCATGGCGGGGCCGTCGGACCGGATCGGCTGGCCGGCCTTGAGCCGGGTGAACACCTTGATCGCGATCGGGGTGCAGAACAGCGAGACGACGAAGGCCACCCCGATGGCGACGATGATGGCCCTCATCGACTGGCCTCCTCGGCGGCGTCGGCGCGCAGGGCGTCGGCCACCTCCCAGGTCCGGTAGCGGGAGCCCTTGACCAGGACGACATCGCCCGGTCGTAGATCGCCCCGCAGCACCTCGACGGCCGCCGCCTGATCGGTGAGCAGCACCGACTCTCCTCCCCAGTCACCTACTGATGTGGCGCCCTCGTGGATCGGCGCCGCGAGCTCGCCCACCACGAGCAGCCGGTCCACGCCCAGCTCAGCCGCGAGGCGGCCGGTCTGCGCGTGGCCGTCGGACTCGAACGGGCCCAGCTCAGCCATGTAACCCAGCACCGCGACGGTACGCCGGCCCCGGCCGATGCTTGCCAGCGCCCGCAGCGCCACCGCCATGGAGGCCGGGTTCGCGTTGTACGAGTCGTCGATCACGGTCACCCCGTCGGGACGGTCGAAGACGTCCATCCGCCGGGTGGAGACCAGCTTCAGCTCGCCCAGGGCCGGGGCCAGCTCGGCCAGCGGCATGCCCAGCTCGCGCGCCACAGCCGCCGCCGCGAGGGTGTTGCCGACCTGGTGCCGGCCGGTCACCCCGAGCCGCACGGGCGCGCGGCCCTCCGGAATGACGAGGGTGTACGACGCGCGCCCCCGCTCGTCGAGCGTGACGTCCTCGGCCCGCACGTCCGCGTCGGGCGCCTCGCCGTAGCGGACCACCCGGGCGCGCGTACGGCCCGCCATCGCGTCCACCCGCGGGTCGTCGGCGTTGAGCACGGCCAGCCCGTCCGGCGGCAGCGCCTCGACCAGTTCGCCCTTGGCCTGGGCGATGGCGTCCTGCGAACCGAACTCGCCGATGTGCGACGTGCCGACGTTGAGCACCACTGAGATCCGGGGCGGCACCAGCTCGCACAGGTAACGTACGTGCCCGATCCCCCGGGCGCCCTTCTCCATCACCAGGTACCTGGTGTCCGGTCCCGCCCGCAGCGCGGTGTACGGGTGCCCCAGCTCGTTGTTGAACGAACCGGGCGGCGCCACGGTCGCGCCGAGCCGGGTGGTGAGCTGGCCGATCAGGTCCTTGGTGGTGGTCTTGCCGGACGAGCCGGTCACGCCGATCACGGTCAGCCCGGGCAGCCGGTCCACTGCCGCGCGGGCCAGCCGGCCCATGGCGGCCAGCGCGTCGTCGACAAGCACCATCGGTACGCCGGGCACCTCACGGCTGCCGAGCACCGCCACGGCGCCGGCCTGGATCGCCGTCTGCGCGTAGTCGTGCCCGTCGACCTTCTCACCGGGGAACGCCACGAAGAGCGACCCGGCTCCCACCTTGCGCGAGTCGAACTCGACGCTGCCGGTGACGGTGGCTGCCGGATCGGCGGCGACGAGCCGCCCGTCGACCGCGGCGGCCACCTCGGCCAGGCTCAGCGCGATCACCGCTGACCCGCCAGATCCCCGAAGCGGGCCCGCAACGCGTCGGCCAGTTCCGTGCTGTCGTCGAAGGGGAACACCTCGCCCGCCACCTCCTGGCCACGCTCGTGGCCCTTGCCGAGCAGCGCGATGACGTCGCCCGGCTCGGCGAGCCGGACCGCCTCGTCGATCGCCGCCCGGCGACCGGCCACCTCGATGATCCGGGCGGCCGCGCCGGCCCGGTACGCACCGGCGAGCACCTCGGCGCGGATCTCCGCCGGGTCCTCGGTACGCGGGTTGTCGTCGGTCACCAGCACCACGTCTGCCCCCTGCGCCGCGGCGGCGCCCATCACCGGCCGTTTGCCCCGGTCCCGGTCCCCACCGGCGCCGATCACACAGATCAACCGGCCGGCGCTCAGCTCGCGCAGCGCGGCAAGCGCGGCCACGATGGCGTCGGACTTGTGCGCGTAGTCGACCACTCCGCGCACCGGCGCGGCGACGTCGACAAGCTGCAACCGGCCGGGCACCCCACCGCAGGCGGCCACGCCGGCGGCGGCGGTCGCCGGGTCCACCCCGGCGGCGACGAGCGTGGCGATGGCCAGCAGCGCGTTCGCCACGTTGTGCCGACCCGGCAACGCCACACCGGCGGGCACGACGAGGCCGTCCGGGCCGTGCGCGGTGAACCGCTGCGCGTACCCCTCGCCGCCGACACCGTCGGCCCACCACGTCG
The DNA here is from genome assembly GCF_040683695.1 of Micromonospora sp. NPDC093244. Classification (NCBI taxonomy): domain Bacteria; kingdom Bacillati; phylum Actinomycetota; class Actinomycetes; order Micromonosporales; family Micromonosporaceae; genus Micromonospora; species Micromonospora sp. NPDC093244. The sequence goes on along the minus strand of NZ_JBFBEO010000001.1, from coordinate 510,560 downwards.
CGGACGCGTCGCCGGCCGCCGAGTAGGTGACGGTCGCCGGCTTGTACAGCGGCTTGAGCGCCGGGTCGTCGTGGTTGAGCACCTCGACGGCACACCGGCCGTCGAAGAGCTGCGCCTTCGCGGCGAAGTAGTCGGTGCTGTCGGCGTGGAAGTCCAGGTGGTCGGAGCCGAAGTTGGTGTAGCCGCCCACGTCGAAGCGCACACCGCCCACCCGGCCCATCGCCAGGGCGTGACTGGAGACCTCCATGACCACGGCGGTCACCCCCCGCTCGCGGGCGGTGGCCAGCATGGCGTGCAGGTCGGTGGCCTCCGGCGTGGTCCGCACACTGTCGATCACCAGGTCGCCGAGGCGGGTCTCCACGGTGCCGATCAGCCCGGTGGTGTGCCCGGCGGCCCGCAGCCCTGACTCGACGAGGTACGCGGTGGACGTCTTGCCTGCCGTGCCGGTCACCCCGATCACTGTCAGGCCCGCCGTCGGGTCGCCGTACACGGCCGAGGCCAGCTCACCGAGGACCGCGCGCGGGTCGGGCACCACCAGCACGGGCAGTCGCGTGTCCGCCGCCAGCTCCGCGCCCGCCGCGTCGGTCAGCAGCGCGACCGCACCGGCCTCGGCGGCACCGGCGGCGAACTCCGCGCCGTGCCGGCGGGCGCCGGGCAGCGCCGCGTACAGGTCGCCGGGGTGGACCTCCTGGCTGGCGTGGGTCGCCCCGGTGACGACCACGTCGGCGGCGTCCGCCGGAAGGTCGACGGCGAGCCGGACGGCGAGATCACCGAGCCGGACTCCGGTCACGGTACGTGGACGTGGATTGCCGGGCACGGCGTCAGACCCTACCCGGTCGTCCGGTTCCGGCCGCACAGCCGCCCCGGTGGTTCGTCGGCACTCACCGATGATGTCCCGCCGTCGCTGCTCAGCGCGGATAGACCACGAACTTGGGTGCCGACGCACCGTTGGAGGGCGGTACGCGGTAGTGACGCAGAGTGAACTGCATCATGTCCCGGAACGCCGGCCCGGCGATCGCGGCTCCCCCACCGTCGGGCGCGTACACGAAGACCGCTATGACGTAGCGGGGCTTCTCCGCCGGCGCCATCCCGATGAAGGAGGACACCTCGCCTGGCTGCTTCCTGCCGTCCACCAACCGCCAACCGGTGCCGGTCTTGCCGGCGACCCGGTAGCCGGGGACGGCGGCGGTGACCCCGGTGGCCCCGTCGACAGTGGTGACGGCCTCCAGCATGGTGCGCAGCGCCGCCGCGTTCTGCGGGCTGAGCACCGACCGGGTCACCGGCGGGGGCGCCGGGGTGCGCTTGCCGTCCGGGCCGATCGTCTCCTTCACCAGGTGCGGCTGCACGTAGGTGCCGTCGTTGGCGATGGCGGCGTACGCGGCGGCCATCTGCAGGGGCGTGGCGTCCACGCTGTGCCCGATCGGCACCGACCCGGCCGACGACTCGCTCCACTCGTCGGCGGGCAGCAGCCGGCCGCTGGCCTCGCCGGGCAGCCCCTCACCCGTGGGCTGGCCGAGCCCGAACCGCTTCTGGTAGTCGATCAGCCGGTCCGGGCCGAGCCGGTCGGCGATGGTGATCGTGCCGACGTTCGACGAGTACGCGAGCATCCCCGGCAGGCTCATCTTGCGTCCGTTGGCCGGGTGGGTGTCGGAGAACCAGGTGTCGCCCTTCTTGATGCTGTTCGCGATGGGCAGGGTGGTGTCCGGGGTGATCACCCCCTCCTGCAACGCCGCGCCGTAGGTGATCGCCTTGTGCACCGAGCCCGGGTCGACGACGAAGCTCGTCGCGGCGTCCTCCCGGGCGACCGGGTCACTCGGAAACGGCTTGGCCGCGTTGTAGGTGGGGTCGCTGGACTGGGCCAGCACCTCCCCGGTGGGGACGTCGATGATCACCGCCGCGGCGGTGCCGCCGCGCTGCTTGCCCATCGCCGCGCTGAGGATCTGCTGCGACTTGAACTGCAGGTCACGGTCGAGGGTGAGCGCCAGCGAGCTGCCCGGCTTGGCCGGGGTGGTCTTGCTGTAGCCGCCCGGGATCGGCGCGGCCAGGTCGCCGAGGCCGGCCTCGTACACCCGCCGGCCGTCCTGCCCGGCGAGCAGCTCGTCGTAGCGGGCCTCCAGCCCCTCCAGCCCGTCCATGTCCTGGCTGGTGAAACCGATCAGGTTGGCCGCCAGGTCGCCACCGGGAACCTCCCGGCGCTCGTCCCGGTGCACACCGATGCCGGGCAGCTCCAGCGCCTGCACCCGCTTGGCGGCCGGGATCTCCACCCCCCGGGCCAGGTACTCGAACCGGGACGGCTTGCCGTTCTCCAGCTTGCGGGGCTTCATCAGCTCGGCGAGCTTCGACGCCGGGATGCCGAGCAGCGGGGACAGCGCCTTCGCGGTACTGGCGGCGTCAGTGATCTCCGTCGGGTCGGCGAACACGTACCGCGCCTCGACGCTGTGCGCCAACTCGGCGCCGGTCCGGTCGTAGATCGCGCCACGCGGCGCGGGCAGCTCGACCGTGCGGGTCCGGTCGGCGACGCCACCGCCGGCGTACGCCGGGGTGTCGACCGCCTGGAGGAACACCAGCCGCACGCCGATCACGGCGAACAGCGCCAGGGTGAGCGCGGTGCCCAGCCGTAGCCGCAGTCGCGGGTCGGCGAGTTTCGGCGGACGCGGCGGCTTGCGCGACGGCCGGCGGCCCGCCGGCCGGTCGGCGCGGCGCGGCGCGCGCGGGGTGGTCCGGCGGCGCGGTGGCGGCTCGTCGCCCACCGGCCCGCGCGGGTTGCGCGGCGCGACGGTCCGCACGACCCCGCCGCGGCCGGCCGCCGGCGCGTCCCGCCGGGCGGCCCGCGCGGCGGCGGCGCGGCCACCGTCGAGCACCTGCAACGCCGGCCGGAACGGGTCGCCCGAGCGGGTGTTGCGGGGGGTACGCCGCTGCTCGGCGCCGCGCGCCGGCACGCCGCGCTCCTCGCGGACCGTCCGACCCCGAGGGGTGTACGCCCGCGCGCCGGAGATCCCGCCGATTCCCGGCTCGTCGGTGCGCGACTCGCCGTCGGCGGGCCCGGTGTCACGCGAAGAACCGCGCCGGGACCCCTGGGGGTTCCGGCGCGGCTCGTCCGACCTCGGTGGCACTGTCAGCCTCCCGCGCCCTGGCTGGTCACCGACGGCTCGCCGGTCGCCGGCTTCGGCACGCCGAGCGGCAGCTTGCCGTCCGGCAGCCGCACGTACCCCGGCTCCCCGGCGTCCACCAGCCCCAGTCGACGCGCCTCGGCGGTCAGGTTCCCCGGCGCCTCGGCCTCGGCGATCTGCTTGTCGAGCTGCTGCTTCTCCAGGTCCAGTCGGGCCTGCTGCTGCTGCAGCTTCTCCAACCGGAACGCGTTCTCATTGATCTTGGTGTTGACCGCCAGGATGCCCAGCACCCCACCGACCACCAGGACCACGATCAGGGCCGCGAACGGCGCCCGCGGCACCGACACCGGCGCCGGCGGCGCCACCCGCAGCCGGGGCGGACGGGCGGTCGCCGCGACGCCGGTCTTCTCGACCGGACGCAGCGCGGCGCTGCCCTGGGTCGGGAACTCGCGCGCCCCCCGGGCGCGAGCCTCCCCCTGCCGATTCACTCGATCGATGCGTGGCGTACCGTTCCCCACGCGCGGAGCCCGCTCCGCCGCGGTCCGGCCCCCCGACCGCGGTGCGCGCTGCCCGCCGCCGGTGACGTCCCGGCGGTCGCGCTTGTCAATGTTCATGTCCCTCCCCCTCAACATCCGTCCCTCTACGGTCACGGCGCCCCTGACCCCCCACGGATCAGGCGGACCCCGTGCCCGGTTGGTGCATTCCCTTCACCCTTCGGCGAGACCGTTCGCGGTCGGTCCGCCCCTGTTCTGTCGCGTTCGGGTCGAGTCGTTCCGCGGCCCGCAGCCGCACCGAGGCGGCGCGCGGGTTCGCGGCGACCTCCTCCTCCCCGGGCAGTTCGGCGCCCCGGCTCAGCAGCCGGAACGTCGGACCGGACCCGGGCAGCTCAACCGGGAGGTCGACAGGGCCCTTACTGCGGACCCGGTCCGCGAGCGCCGCCTTGGTGAGCCGGTCCTCCAGCGAGTGGTAGGACAGGACCACCATGCGACCGCCCACGGTCAGTGCGTCGAGCGCGGACGGCAACGCTGTCTCCAGCGCTGCCAGCTCTCTGTTTACCTCGATCCGTAAAGCCTGAAACGTTCTCTTTGCCGGGTGTCCACCCGTTCGTCGGGCTGGCGCCGGGATCGAGTCCCTGACCAGCTCCGCCAGCCGCGCGGAGGAGGTGATCCGGGAGCGTTCCCGCTCCCGGATGATCGCCGAGGCGATCCGGCCGGCGAACTTCTCCTCGCCGTACACCCGCAGCACCCGGGCCAGGTCCGGGTGGGCGTACGTGTTGACCACCTCCTCGGCGGTCACCCCCCGCGTCTGGTCCATCCGCATGTCGAGTGGCGCGTCCTGCGCGTAGGCGAACCCGCGGTCGGGCGCGTCCAGTTGCAGCGACGACACCCCCAGGTCGAACAGGATCCCGTCGATGCCCGGATAGCCCAGCCGCTCCAGCACCTCGGGCAGCTCGTCGTAGACGGCGTGCTCCAGGTGGATGCGGTCGGCGAACCGGGCCAGCCGGACCCGCGCGTGCGCCAGCGCCTCGGTGTCCCGGTCGAGCCCGATGAGGACCGTCTCCGGGTGCGCCTGGAGCACCGCCTCCGCGTGCCCGGCCAGGCCGAGCGTGGCGTCGACGTGCACCGTCCGGCCGCCTCGACCCAGCGCGGGGGCCAGCAGCTCGAGACACCGCTCGAGCAGCACCGGCACGTGCGTGCCGCGCAACTCCCCCATGTCGACCCCCACTGGTTGAAACGTCCGTTCTTCTCGCGTGCCTGCCGTGGAGACGGCGCTGCCGTCGTACCGCCAGATCCCCATCCGCTCCCGCCGGCCACCGGGTTCGGACCCGATGACTGGATCGTGCGCCTGGCACCGGGGAAGGGATGCCAGGAACTCGAAAGCGGCTGGAGATCTCGCAGTACGTCGGGCGCCGTTCCGCCCTACAGACCGCCGGGCAGCACCCCCTCCTCGATGTCGGCGAAGTCGTCTTCGCTCTCGGCGAGGTAGGTCTCCCAGGCGACCTTGTCCCAGATCTCCACCCGCGTGCTCGCGCCGATCACGACGAGGTCGCGGTCCAGCGCGGCATACTCCCGCAGGTGGGCCGGGATCGTCACCCGACCCTGCTTGTCCGGCACCTCGTCGTGCGCGCTGGCGAAGAAGACCCGGCTGTAGGCCCGGGCCGCCTTGTGCGTCATCGGCTGCGCGCGCAACTGCTCCGCGATCCGCTGGAACTCGGGTGTCGGGAAGACGTAGAGACAGCGATCCTGCCCTTTGGTGACCACGACACCCCCCGCCAGCTCATCCCGGAACTTGGCCGGAAGGATCAACCGGCCCTTTTCGTCCAGGCGCGGAGTGTGGGTGCCGAGGAACATCGGCCCTACCCCCTCGCCCCTGAGCGGCGTTCGCGGCGCCGCTGACCCCCCGGGCCGGTGAGCCCTCCCGGCCTCACCATTGGCCCCCACCTTACTCCACTTCCCTCCACCCGCAACCAGATTTGGCCGCGTGGCGCGTCTGATCAGAGAACAAAACCGCACGTCACGCGGGGTGGAGCGGAGTGGAGGGCCACAGTGCCCCTCCGGCGTGGTCCGCTTTCCGACATAGATCGACTCCGTCCGGCGGACGTCGACCCGGCCGCCCACGCGGATGCCACTGCCGAACGGTTCACCGTCGGCGGCGATCTGGCGAGGCGGGCGGTCCGGTAACCTCGCTCGCGTGACGGACGCGAAAATGCCCCTACGGGCCAAGGTGGCCAGCTCCGTGTCACGGACCGCCGCGGCGCTCTCCCGGGCCGCCGGCCGTGGCGACGGATCGGTGATCGGCGGGTGGATCGGGCTGAAGATCGACCCGGACCTGCTGGCCCACCTGTCGGCCGGACGCGCCATCGCGCTCGTCTCCGGCACCAACGGCAAGACGACCACCACCCGGTTGACCGCCGCCGCGGTCGGCGTGCTCGGCCGGGTCGCCACCAACTCGTTCGGTGCCAACATGCCCAGCGGGCACACGTCGGCGCTGGCCAAGGCCGGCAGCACCCCGTACGCGGTGTTGGAGGTCGACGAGCACTACCTGGCGCAGGTGCTGGAGGCGACCGAACCGCACGTCGTCGCCCTGCTGAACCTCTCCCGCGACCAACTGGACCGGGCCAAGGAGGTCGCCATGATGGCGCAGCTCTGGCGCGCGGCGCTGGTCCGGCACACCGACGTGCGGGTGGTGGCGAACGCCGACGACCCGATGGTCGTGTGGGCCGCCACCCCTCCGGCGGACCCGGCCCGGGGCATCAACCCGCCCCACGTGACCTGGTTCAGCGCCGGCCAGCGCTGGCACGACGACTCCTGGGTCTGCCCCGAGTGCGGCTCGACCATCCAGCGCTCCGGCGGCCAGTGGTGGTGCACCGGCTGCCCGCTGCGCCGACCGGAGCCGCAGTGGGTCGTCGAGGACGAGGGGGTGCTCGACCCCACCGGCGCCTGGCACAAGGTCTCCCTGCAACTGCCCGGCAAGGTCAACCTCGGTAACGCGGCGACCGCGCTGGCCGTGGCCGCCGAGTTCGGCGTACGCCCGGTCGACGCGGTGTCCCGCCTCGGCATCGTCACCTCGGTGGCGGGCCGCTACGCGCAGGTGGACAAGGACGGGCGCAACATCCGGCTGCTGCTTGCCAAGAACCCGGCCAGTTGGCTGGAGGCGTTCGACATGGCCGACGAGGCGCCGACCCTGCTCTCCATCAACGCGCGCGACCCCGACGGACTGGACACCTCCTGGCTGTTCGACGTCGACTTCGCGCCACTGCGCGGCCGGCAGGTGCTGATCACCGGCGACCGGGCGTACGACCTGGCGGTCCGGCTGGACGTCAACGACGTGCCGTTCCAGCACGTCCGCACCTTCGACGACGCGATCCGGTCGGTCCCGCCCGGGCGGCTGGAGGTCATCGCGAACTACACCGCGTTCCAGGACATCCGAGCGGAGTTGGACCGTGTCAACTGAGAGCCTGCGTATCGTCTGGATCTACCCTGACCTGCTGTCCACCTACGGCGACCGGGGCAACGCGCTGATCCTGGCCCGGCGGGCGCGCCAGCGTGGCATGCCGGTGGAGGTGCTGGAGGTCCGCTCCGACGAGCGGCTGCCGGCGACCGCCGACATCTACCTGGTCGGCGGCGGTGAGGACGGGCCGCAGGCGCTCGGCGCGCAGCGGCTCATCGCCGACGGTGGTCTGCACCGGGCGGTGGCCCAGGGTTCGGTGGTGTTCGGTGTCTGCGCCGGCTACCAGCTGCTCGGCATGTCCTTCTTCGCCAAGGGCGTGCAGTGCCGTGGCCTGGAGCTGCTCGACCTCCAGTCCGACAGGGGTCCGAGCCGGGCCGTGGGCGAGCTGGCCGGCGAGATCGACCCCCGACTGGGTCTGCCCGCGTTGACCGGCTTCGAGAACCACGGCGGCCGTACCCACCTCGGCCCGGAGGTCTCTCCGCTGGCCCGGGTCACCGCCGGGGTGGGCAACGACGGCGCCACCGAGGGCGCCTGGCGCGGCAAGTTGCTGGGCACCTACTCGCACGGTCCCGCGCTGGCCCGCAACCCGGCCCTGGCCGACCTGCTGCTGCGCTGGGCCACCGGGGCGCACCAGCTTCCGCCGCTTGACGACACCTGGTCCGACCGGCTCCGCAACGAGCGTCGCGCCGCGGTGGCCGCCGCCCGGGCATGATCCGCGCCGTCCGGCGGCTGCTGCGGCAGCCGTCGGCCGCCCGGTTCTCTCTGCTCGTCCTGCTCATCGGCGCCTGCGGGCTGCTGCTGCTCCTGGTGCCCCGACCGGATCCGGAGCAGCTTCCGGCGCTGGCCGACCGGTTGGGCGACCTCGCCCCGGTGGCCGCGATCCTCGGCGGTGCGCTGCTGCTTGTCGCGCTGGTCCCCCGGACGTTCATCACGCTCGCCGCCGGCGCGATCTTCGGCCCCCTGGAGGGCGCCGCGTACGCCCTGGGCGCCGCGCTGGTGGCGGCGGCGATCGGGTTCACCGTCGGCCGGCTGCTCGGCCGGGAGTTCGTCGCCGAGCGGGTCCGTGGCCGGTTGGCCCGCCTCGACAGGTGGTTCGCGCGGCAGAGCGTGTTCGGCGTGGTGACCGTCCGGCTGCTGCCGATCGCCGGCTTCGGGCTTGTCAGTTACGGCTACGGCACGACAGGCGCGCGGGTCATGCCGTTCCTGGCCGGAAGCGTCATCGCCTCGGCGCCGACCGCCTTCGGGTACGCCGCCATCGGCGCGGCCGTCAGCTCCCCCGGCCACGTCAACTGGTACGCCGCCGCCCCCGCCAGCCTCGGCCTGATCGCCAGCCTGGTGCTGGCGTTCCAGTGGTGGCGGGCCGAACGGCAGCGCCGCTCGACGATGCCGGTGTGACCGGGTCGACCGGCTCCGCCGAGGAGCCGCTGACCGGCGGATTCGTGGCCGACGTGGTCCGGGTCGGCGACACGGTGCGCCGTACCCCGCCGGCCGACCTGGAGTTCGTCTCCGCGCTGCTGCGCCACCTGGCCGCGAGGGGCGCGGACCTCGCGCCCCGCCACCTCGGTGTCGACGAGCGGGGCCGGCAGATGCTCGGCTACGTCGCCGGCCGGGTGCCGTGGCGGGACCGGGAGGATCCGGCTTTCTTCGCCGATCCGGCGCTGGTGCGGCTGGCCGAGCTGATCCGCCTGTTGCACGACGCGTGCGCGGGAACCGACCTGGCCGGTGCCGCCGAGACGGTGTGCCACCGCGACCTCTCCCCGAAGAACACTGTGTACCGGGAATTCCCGAGCGGGCCGCTCCCGGTGGCCTTCCTGGACTGGGACCTGGCCGGGCCGGGCCGGCGGATCGAGGATGTGGCGTTCGCCGGTTGGCACTGGGCTCCGCTGGGCGAGGGCGCCGACCCCGCCGAGCTGGGCCGGCGGTGTCGGGTGCTCTGCGACGCCTACGAGACGGGTTCGCCGGGACTGGACCGCAGTGAGCTGGTGGACGTGATGCTCCACCAGATCGAGGGCACCTGGCGGGGCATCGAGGCCGGCGCCGACCGGGGTGAGCCGGCTCTGCGCCGGCTCCGCGACGCGGGCGTGCCCGACGGGGTACGCCGCTGGCAGGAGTGGTTGCACGGCCACCGTCCGGTCGTGACGGCGGCGCTGACCGGCTGACCCGCGCCCCGCCGCGACCGTACGGACGCGGCGGGGCGGGTGGGGGTTATACGACGACGGAGACCAGGCGGCCCGGCACCACGATGACCTTGCGGGGTTCCTTACCGGCCATCGTGGCGGCGACCGCGTCCAGGGCCGCCGCGCGGACGGTCTCCTCCGGCGCGTCGGCGGGCACCTCGACGCGACCCCGGACCTTCCCGTTGACCTGCACCGGGTAGGTCACCGTGTCGGCCACCAGCAGCGCCGGGTCGGCGGTCGGGAAGTCCGCGTACGTCAGCGAGGTGTCGTGACCCATCCGGCGCCACAGCTCCTCGGCGATGTGCGGGGCGAACGGCGCCACCATCAGCACCAGCGGCTCGGCCACCTCGCGGGGCGTCGCCGACAGCCCGGTCAGCCCGTTGGTCAGCTGGATCAGCTTGGCGATCGCCGTGTTGAACCGGATGGCGTCCATGTCGACACGGACCCCGTCGATGACCTTGTGCAGCAGCCGGCGGGTCGCCTCGTCGGCCGGGTCGTCGGTGACCCGCAGCGCACCTGTCTGCTCGTCCACCACCGCACGCCAGACCCGCTGCAGGAACCGGTACGACCCGACCACCGCCCGGGTCTCCCAGGGGCGGGACACCTCCAGCGGGCCCATCGACATCTCGTACACCCGGAAGGTGTCGGCACCGTACGCGGCGCACATGTCGTCGGGCGTCACCACGTTCTTCAGTGACTTGCCCATCTTGCCGTACTCGCGGTTGACCACCAGGTCGCCCAGGTAGTAGGCGCCGTCACGCTCGACGACCTCCTCGGCCTGCACGTAGCTGCCCCGCGAGTCGGTGTACGCGTACGCCTGGATCATGCCCTGGTTGAACAGCTTGCGGAACGGCTCGAACGACGACACGTGCCCCAGGTCGTACAGCACCTTGTGCCAGAACCGCGCGTACAGCAGGTGCAGCACGGCGTGCTCGGCGCCACCGACGTACAGGTCGGTGCCCCCGCAGTCGCCCTCGCCGCGCGGACCCATCCAGTACCGCTCGTTCTCCTCGTCCACGAATCGCGAGCTGTTCGTCGGATCCAGGTAGCGCAGCTCGTACCAGCAGGAGCCGGCCCACTGCGGCATCACGTTGGTCTCGCGGGTGTAGCGCTTCGGCCCGTCGCCCAGGTCCAGTTCCACCTCGACCCAGTCGCGCCGCCGCGACAGCGGGGTCTCCGGGTTGGAGCCCGCGTCGTCCGGGTCGAACGTCTTCGGGGAGAAGTCGTCCACCTCGGGCAGCTCGACCGGCAGCATCTCCTCCGGCAGGGCGATTGCCGCGCCCGTCTCGTCGTAGACGATCGGGAACGGCTCACCCCAGTAGCGCTGCCGGGAGAACAGCCAGTCCCGCAGCCGGTAGGTCACCGCGCCGGCGCCGTGCCCGTTCGCCTCCAGCCACGCGATGATCGCCGCCTTGGCGTCGGCGACCCCCAGGCCGTTCAGGTCCAGGCCGCGCTCGGGCGCGGCGCTGTTGATGGCCGGGCCGTCACCTGTGTACGCCTTGCCGTCGAAGCCCTCCGCCGGCTGCACGGTCCGCACGATGGGCAGCTCGAAGACCTCGGCGAACGCCCAGTCCCGCTCGTCCTGCGCCGGCACCGCCATGATCGCGCCGGTGCCGTAGCCGGCCAGCACGTAGTCGGCGATGAAGATCGGGACCTGCCCGCCGGTGACCGGGTTGGTGGCGTACGCCCCGATGAAGACGCCTGTCTTCTCCTTGGTGTCGGACTGCCGCTCGACGTCGGTCTTGGCCGCCGCCGCCTTGCGGTACGCCTCGACGGCCCCCCGGGGGCTGGCGTGCCCACCGGTCCAGGCATCCCTGGTCCCCTGCGGCCAGGCCGCCGGCACCAGGGCGTCGACCAGCTCGTGCTCGGGCGCCAGCACCATGTAGGTGGCGCCGAAGATGGTGTCCGGACGGGTCGTGAACACCCGCACCGGCTCCTGGGCGGTCGGAAAGTCGATGTGCGCACCTGTCGAGCGACCGATCCAGTTGCGCTGCATGTGCTTGATCGGCTCCGGCCAGTCCAGGCTGTCCAGGTCGTCCAGCAGCCGGTCGCCGTACGCGGTGATCCGCATCATCCACTGCTTCAGGTTGCGCTTGAAGACCGGGAAGTTGCCCCGCTCGGAGCGGCCGTCGGCGGTGACCTCCTCGTTGGCCAGCACCGTGCCCAGGCCGGGGCACCAGTTGACCGGGGCGTGCGACACGTACGCCAGGCGGTGGTCGTCGACGACCTGGCGGCGCTCGGCGACGCTCAGCTCGGCCCAGGACCGACCGTCGGGGGTGGACCGGTTGCCGCCCTCGAACTCGGCGATCAGCTCGGCGATCGGGCGGGCGCGCCGGGCGTCGCTGTCGTACCAGGAGTTGAAGATCTGCAGGAAGATCCACTGGGTCCAGCGGTAGAAGTCGGTGTCGATTGTCGCCACCGAGCGCCGCTCGTCGTGGGCCAGCCCCAGCCGGCGCAGCTGCGCCTTGTACCGCTCGATGTTCGCCACCGTGGTGGTACGCGGGTGGGTGCCGGTCTGCACCGCGTACTGCTCGGCGGGCAGGCCGAACGCGTCGAAGCCCATCGCGTGCAGCACGTTGCGCCCGGCCATCCGCTGGTAGCGGGCGTACGAGTCGGTGCCGATGTAGCCCAGTGGGTGACCCACGTGCAGGCCGGCGCCCGACGGGTAGGGGAACATGTCCAGCACGTACAGCTTCTCCGCGCCGGCGCGGGGGTGGTTCGGGTCGGCCAGCGGGCCGGTCGGGTTCGGTGCGTGGAAGGTGCCCTCGCGTGCCCAGATGTCCTGCCAACGATTCTCGATCTCGTCGGCCAGGGCCGCGGTGTACCGGTACGGGGGAATGTCGCCCGCCGGTGCGGCTGCCTCACTCATCGTCTCTCCTCGCTTCGCTTCGCTTCGTCTCGGCGTCGCCGGGCCGGACCGGCGACGGGCACAAAAAAGCCCCTCGCGCAGGAGGGGCCGCCGTGCTGTCGCGCGTTCAGCGCATCAGCACGGCCCGGTAAGAAGCAGGAAGACTCCGGCCATGCCCCGCAGTGTACCTCGCCGGGAGTTTTCCCGATCGACGCCGTACCCCGTCCCCCGACCTGGCGAAAAACGGTGCGTAACCGACGGACCACCTGCGGGGGTCGGCGATAACGACAAACATGGTTAGCCTGAGAGGCCAGTGAGAATCCTGCGGCAAACGAGGCTCGACGTCGCGAACCCAACGGCGGGTCCAGGTGCTCTATTCAGAGCTGCCGTGACGGCGACGAGGAGGAGGCCCGTGACACAACAGACCTGGGACGAGGTGGGCGGCCTGTTGCCGCACGACGAGTTCCGCGCCGCCAGCGAGGCCATCGTGGCCAACATCGAGCAGGTCATCGAGGGAAAGACCGCCACCGTGCGGCTCGCCCTGGCCGTCCTGCTCGCCGAGGGTCACCTCCTGATCGAAGACGTCCCCGGCGTCGGAAAGACCAAGCTGGCCAAGGCCCTGGCGCGGTCCATCGACTGCACCGTGCGCCGGATCCAGTTCACCCCCGACCTGCTGCCCAGCGACGTCACAGGCGTCAGCGTCTACAACCAGGAGACGCACGACTTCGAGTTCCGCCCGGGCGCCGTCTTCGCCAACCTGGTCGTCGGCGACGAGATCAACAGGGCCTCGCCGAAGACCCAGTCGGCGTTGCTGGAGTGCATGGAGGAACGCCAGGTCACCGTCGACGGCGTCACCTACCAGCTCCAGACCCCGTTCATGGTCATCGCCACCCAGAACCCGATCGAGATGGAGGGGACGTACCCGCTGCCCGAGGCGCAGCGCGACCGGTTCACCGCCCGGATCGCCATGGGCTACCCCGACTCGGGGGCCGAGCTGGCCATGCTCGACGGGCACGGCGCCACGGACCCGCTGCACGAGCTGCGTCCGGTGTCCGACGCGGACATCGTCCGGCAGCTCATCGCCACAGTGCGTCAGGTGCACGTCGCCGACGCCGTCAAGCAGTACGCCATCGACCTGGTCACCGCCACCCGCGAGGCCCCGGACCTGCGCCTGGGCGCCTCCCCCCGGGCCACCCTGCAACTGCTGCGCACCGCCCGGGCCGTCGCCGCCCTGGAGGGGCGCGACTACGTCCTGCCGGACGACCTGCAGGCCCTCGCCGTGCCCGTGCTGGCACACCGGATCATCCCCACCGCCGACGCGCAGCTCGCCCGACGTACCACCGACGCGATCGTCTCCGAGCTGGTGCACCGGCTGCCGCTGCCGCACGACAGGCAGCGCAACCCGTACGACACCCGGCCCGCCACCGGCAACGGTCGCGCCCCCTACGAGCCGCGGAGGCCGTGACGTGCGTGCCGGGCTACGCGGTCTGACCACCCGCGGGCGCTCCTTCCTCGCCGCCGCCGTCGCGGCGGCACTCTCGGCCGGCATCCTCGGCGAGAAGGACCTGCTGCGGGTGGCCGTGCTGCTGGCCATCCTTCCGCTACTGGCCGCCGCCTACGTCGGGCGCAGCCGCTACAAATTGGCCTGCAACCGCTCGCTTGACCCGCACCGGGTTCCGGTCGGGGCCAACTCCCGGGTGGTGCTGCGCCTGCAGAACCTGTCCCGCCTGCCCACCGGCACCCTGCTCCTGGAGGACCGGCTGCCCTACGCGCTGGGCAGCCGACCCCGCGTGGTGCTGGAACGCCTCGGCGCACACCAGGCCAGCTCCGTGGCGTACACGGTGCGGGCCGATGTGCGGGGCCGCTACGACGTGGGCCCGCTGGTGGTCCGGATGACCGACCCGTTCGGTCTCTGCGAACTCAGCCGGGCGTTCCCCAGCACCGACCACCTGACCGTCATCCCGCAGGTCACGCCCCTGCCGTCGGTCCGGCTCCCCGGGGAGTACGCGGGCAGCGGCGACAGCCGGGCCCGGTCGGTGGCGGTGCACGGCGAGGACGACGCGGCGACCCGGGAGTACCGGCGTGGCGACGACCTGCGTCGGGTGCACTGGAAGTCCACGGCGCGTACCGGCGAGCTGATGGTGCGCCGCGAGGAGCAGCCGTGGGAGAGCCGGGCGACTGTCGTCCTGGACACCCGCGCGTACGGCCACCGGGGTGACGGGCCGACGGCAAGTTTCGAGTGGGCCGTGTCCGCCGCCGCGAGCATCGCGGTGCACCTGCGCCAGGCCGGCTACAAGCTGCGCCTGGTCACCGGCTCGGGGGTGGACGTGGATGCCTCGGAGGCCGGCGGCGACGGGGCGCTGCTCGACCACCTGGCCGAGGTGCGACTGGACCAGCGCGCCGACGTGACCGAGTTGGTGCAGCGGGTCCGGCAGCGCGCGGACGGCGGTCTGATCATCGGGCTGTTCGGCGCGGTGAGCGTGGCCGAGGCCGAGTTGCTTGCCGGGTTGCGGGGCAACGGCGCCACCTGCGTCGGTTTCCTGTTGGACAGCTCGACCTGGCTCAGCCTGCCGGAGAAGGCCCGGGCCGAGGCGGAGCGCACGCACGGCGCCGCCGCTCTCGCCCTGTTGCAGAGCGGCTGGCGGGTGGTCGGCGTCGACCACGGCAGCCGACTGCCGGCGTTGTGGCCGCAGGCGGGCCGGGGCTCTCAGGGCTTCGCCCTGCGCGCCGCGCTCGCCGAGACGGTCGCCGGCGGCGTGCGATGAACGGAAGGTTCCCCTCGTGATCGCCAGTCGGAACACAGGCGCGGTGGCGGCCGCCGCCACGCTGCTCGCCGCCGCGCCGCTGTCGGCCATCTTCCAGAGCTGGACGTGGCTGATCCAGTCGGCGATCGCGGTGGCCGTGGTCGCCGGGGTGGCCGCGCTGACCCGGCTCGTCCGGGCACCGCTGTGGGGTCAGGTGCTGGGCATGCTCGCCGCCCTGCTGCTCGCCCTGACGTGGCTGTTCCCCAGCGGCTCGGAACTGCTCGCGTTCCTGCCCTCGACGGGCACCATCAGCCACTTCGCCGACCTGCTCAACGGCTCCATGCAGGACATGCGCTCGTACGGCGTCGAGGTCCCCGACACCGACCCGCTGCTGTTCATCACGGTGCTCGGCGTCGGCGGCGTGGCCGTGCTTGTCGACGTCCTGGCGGTGGGCCTGCGCCGGCCCGCGCTGGCCGGGCTGCCGATGCTCGCCATCTACTCGGTGCCGGTCGCCGTCTATGTGGACAGCGTCCCCGCGACGCCGTTCGTGGTGGGCGCCGCCGGTTACCTCTGGCTGCTGGTGACCGACAACGTCGACCGGGTACGCCGGTTCGGCCGCCGGTTCACAGGTGACGGCCGCGACGTCGACGTGTGGGAGGCGTCCCCGTTGGCGTCGGCCGGCCGCCGGCTCGCGGTGGTCGGTGTGGCGCTGGCCGTCGCGGTGCCGCTGGCCGTGCCGGGCATGACCGGCGGGCTACTGGACACGCTCACCGAGGGAACGGGCAACGGCACCGGCAACGGCCGTTCGGGCTCCGGTGGCACGTCGGGGCGGATCGACCTGTTCGCCGCGCTGGCCGGCCAGCTCAACCAGTCCGAGGTGGCCGACCTGGTCAAGGTGACCACCTCCGAGCCCAACCCGTTCTACCTGCGCTACGCGGTCGCCGACGAGCTGCGTCCGAACGGGTTCCAGGCGCGCACCCCCAGCGGCCGGGCGGTCAACCGGGACCTGCCGGATCCGACCGAGCGGGCCGGTCGAGGGGTGCAGCAGACCCCGTACCGGGCGACTGTCGAGGTGACCAAGAGCCTGAGCATGTCCCTGATGCCCGTGTACGCCGAGCCGACCCGCACCGACGACCTGAGCGGCAACTGGCTGTACGACCCCAACCAGCAGGTTGTCTTCTCCAACCGGGAGAGTTCCCGGGGGCGCAAGTACTCGTTCGACTACATCCGTTCGACGTACACCCCCGCCGTACTGCGGGCCGCGCAGCCGCTGCCGGCCGACCACCCGGTACGCCGGCAGCTGACCGCCACCCCCGGCGCGGTGCCCGAGGTGGAGGAACTGGTCAAGGGGCTGGTCCAGGGCAAGCGCACCGACTACGACCGGGTGTTGGCGATCTACCAGCACTTCTCCGCGGACAACGGGTTCAGCTACCGGCTCAGCACCCAGAGCGGCAGCAGCGGCCAGGACATCGTCAACTTCCTGACCAACAAGGTCGGCTACTGCCAGCAGTACGCGGCGGCGATGGCCTGGCTGGTCCGTACGGCCGGCATCCCGGCCCGGGTGGCGTTCGGCTTCACCAACGGCAGCAGGCGCGACGGCGACACGTACACGCTTACCAACCTCAACCTGCACGCCTGGACCGAGGTCTACTTCGACGGCATCGGTTGGGTGCCGTTCGACGCCACCCCGTCGTACGGGGTTCCCGGCTCCACCCGGTCGTCGTGGGCTCCGGACACGGACGCGCCGGAACCGACCACCCCGGGCGCCGGCACGGCGGACACTCCGCAGGGCCCGGACGCGACGGCCGGTCCGGCCGACCGGGACAACGCCGACACCGACACCGACACCGGCCTGTCCCTGGGCGGGCAGACCCCGACCGAGGAACCTCCGGTGTGGCCGTGGTGGGCGGCGGGTCTGCTGGCGCTGTTGGCGCTACTCGCGGTGCCCGCGCTGCGCCGGCTGGCGCTGCGGCGTCGGCGCGGCGGCCGGGCGGCGGCCGCCACTGTGGCATCGCCCGCCGCCGGGGACGGCGACGGCGCCGCAGCGCCGGAGGCACGGGTGGTGGTCGTGGCGGACGCCCACCAGGCCCGTGCGGACGCGCACGCCGCCTGGGCGGAACTGCTCGACACGTTGGTGGACTTCAAGGTCCGGGTGGACCAGACCGAGACTCCCCGGGCCACCGCGGACCGGCTGGTCCGGGAAACCCTCGCCGACGACGTCGACGCGGTCGGCGCGGCGCGGTTGCTGGGCCGGGCCGAGGAGCGGGCCCGGTACGCCAGGGATCCGCTGACCGGCGAACGTCTGCTGCCGGCGCTGCGCACGGTCCGGAGTGCGCTCGCCACCCGGGCGGACCGCAGGACCAGGGTGCTCGCCGCTCTGCTGCCGCCGTCGGTGCTGCTGCGCTGGCGGACGGCCCTTGCGGACAACTCCAGCCGGATGGTGGCGCTGACCGGCCGCGCCAGGTACCGCCTGCTGCGCTGGAGTCCGCGTCGCCTGCTGGCCGACCGAACGGCCCGCTGAGCACCGACTGTCCGGGGGCGGTGGCGACCTGCCGCCGCCCCCGCACCGTCACCGCCCCCCGATGGCGACGCCGTGCCGTGGCCATCGGCCATGGCTGGGCGTGAGGTTGGCGCGGGGCCGGGTGTGCGATGCCTGTGGCGGCGGAGGAGGACGCGCGGATACGGCAGGGGTCGCCGGGACTGCCCGGCGACCCGCTCGTCGCGGTGTACGGCCCGCCTCAGCGGCGGGACGGGCTCAGCGGTGCCCCTCCGGGCGCTGCCGCCACCTGTCCTCCATGCGGTCCAGGAGTGACGGCCGGCGACCGGATCGGCCACCGCCGCGGGGACGACGACGACTCGTCGTGCCGCCCACCACGTGCAGGTCGGGTGACTGCGCCCGACGGTGCGACTGCACCGCGAACGCGGCCGAGGCCAGCATGACGACGAAGCCCGCCACCGCCAGCGGTGGAGTCTTGATCACCGCGCCATAGACCAGTAGAGCCAAACCAGCGATGATCACGCCGGCAGCGACGAGCAGGCGACGCCGCGCATGGAAGCGCGGATCGCTGGCGCGCACGGCCGAGGCGAATTTGGGGTCCTCGGCAAGCGACCGCTCGATCTGCTCGAACAGCCGCTGCTCGTGCTCCGAGAGCGGCACGGCACTCCTCCCCGGTCACGTTGGTCGGGCCCACTCGGGCCGACAGACCGTGGCAGCCAACCGGCTGCTTACCCGCAAGTCTACGAGGGGGGTCGCGCGTCGGAAAGCGGGACGACCTACGGGTGGGGTGGATTTTCGTTTCGACGGGGATCACGGTCGCCCATCAGACTGGCCGGACCTATGACGGACCGCCCGAATCGGGCAGCAGCGGCGTCCGCGGCAGCTTCCGCCTCGCGCCAACCGCGCTCGGGCGCGCCGAGGGTGAGCTGCCGGGGTGCGCCCTGCGCGGGAGCGAGGCCCTCCACCCGGACGCCGACGAGGCGGATCCGCTCGCCCGGGTCCAGCGTGGTGTAGAGCGCCCACACCGTGTCGAACATCTCTCGGGCGGTGTCGGTGGCGACGCCGAGGGTGCGGGAGCGGTTGACGGTGCGGAAGTCGGCAAGCCTGACCTTGAGGGTGACGGTGCGCCCCACCTGCCCGGAGCCCCGCAGTCGTACGCCGACCTTCGCGCTGAGCGCGAGCAGGGCGCGACGGATCTCCAGCGGGTCGGCCACGTCGGCGTCGAAGGTCACCTCGGCGCCGATGGACTTGTCGACGTGCTCGGGGCTGACCCGGCGCGGATCCCGGCCCCAGGCCAGCTCGTGCAGGTGGGCCGCCGACGCCGCGCCGACCGCCCGGCGGAGCATCCCGGGCGGGGCCTCGGCCAGGTCGCCGACGGTGGCCAGGCCGAGCCGGCGCAGCGTCTCGGCGGCCCGCTCCCCCACCCCCCAGAGCGCGTCGACAGGCAGCGGGTGCAGGAAGTCGAGGACCTGCCCCGGCGGCACGACGAGCAGGCCGTCCGGCTTGGCGCGGGTGGAGCCGAGCTTGGCCACGAACTTGCTCGGCGCCACCCCGACCGAGCAGGTCAGCCCCTGCTCGTCGGCGACCCGGCGGCGGATCAGCCGGGCGATGGTGGCGGGGGAACCGAACAGTCGGCGGGCGCCTGTGACGTCGAGGAACGCCTCGTCGAGGGAGAGCGGCTCGACCAGCGGGGTGACGTCCCGGAAGATCTGCATGACCGCCCGCGAGGCGGCCGTGTAGGCGGTGAAGTCAGGTGCCAGGTAGACGGCGTGCGGGCAGCGCGCCCGGGCCTGGCTGGTCGGCATCGCGCTGCGTACGCCGTAGCGGCGGGCCTCGTAGCTGGCCGAGCTGACCACGCCCCGCGGCCCGATGCCGCCGACGATCACGGGTCGGCCGCGCAGCTCGGGTCGGCGGCGCACCTCGACGGCGGCGAAGAAGGCGTCCATGTCGACGTGCAGGATCGGGCTGGCGGAGTCGTCGGCGTCCGGCCCGAAGCGTGGATCCCCGCCCCGGGGCAACGACTGACTGCGGCCCATCCCGGCAGGTTAACCCGGGGGTACGACAACACCGGCGACCAACCGGCCGGGCCGTACGCTCCACAGCCCCCTACGACCACCAGCGGCACAGTCGGCTCGGCCGTGCGCACGGTGGCCCGGGGACCGTCAGCGGCGCGGGGGAACTACCGGGCGGTCTCAGGCCGGTCGGCGGGCGAACAGGTGCAACTGGGCGGCCAGGTCCCGGTACGGGGGCTGGGCCGCGAGCACGCGTTCCAACTCGACCAGGGCGGCGGACTGCCCGTCGGCGACGGCTGCCGGCAGCAGGTCGGCCAGCACGCGTACCCCGTGGATCTCCTCGACCACGAGCCCGGCGGCGGCGAGCAGCGCGGCGGCGCCTGGGGCGTCGTAGCGACGGCGCAACGTGTCGCGAGGTCCGGCGGTGCCGGCCGGGTCGGCGGCCAGTGCGGTCGCGACGTCCAGGTGGCCGTTCATCGCCCGGCCCAGCACGGCGGCTGCCCGGCCGGCCACCAGCACACTTGCCGCGCCGCCGGGACGCAGCGCGGTGGCCAGCGCGGTCACCACCGGCGTCGGGTCGTCGACGACCTCCAGCACGGCGTGGCAGAGCACCAGGTCGACGCCGGCCGGCTCGACCAGGCCGGCGAGGGCGTCGCCGTCGCCCTGCACGGCGGCGATGCGGTCGGCGACCCCGGCCTCGGCGGCCCGGCGGGTGAGCGCGGCCAACGCGTCGGGGCTGGCGTCGACCACCGTGACGCGGTGCCCGGCGCTGGCCAGAGGGACGGCGAACCCGCCGGTGCCGCCGCCCACGTCCAGCACGGTGAGCTCGGTGTCGCCACGCCGGTCCAGCTCGGCGCGGAGCACCGACCAGATCACTGCGGTACGGGCGGTCAGCGGCGGCCCGGCGAACCGGCCTCGGGTCTGCTCCACCCGGTCGAGCCTAGTCACCCGGTCCAGTCAGCCCTTGCGGCCGGTGGTGGCGATGCCCTCGACGAAGTGCCGCTGGGCCAGGAAGAACAGAATGATCATCGGGATGGTCGCCAGCACGCTGCCGGCCAGGACGACCTCCCACTGCTGCTCCCCGCCGTAACCGAACCTGTCGAGCACCACCTTGAGCCCGCGCGGCAACGTGTAGAGCTGCTCGTTGCGCAGATAGATCAACGGCTTGAGCAGGTCGGTCCAACTGGCCTTGAACTCGAAGACGAAGGCGACGAGCAGCGCCGGCCGGATCAGCGGGAAGGCCAGCTTCCAGAACAGCTGCGGGTAGCTCGCCCCGTCCATCCGGGCTGCCTCGAAGTACTCCCGCGGCAGCGAGAGCAGGAACTGCCGCAGCAGGAAGATGTAGAACGCCGAACCGAACAGGTTGCCCGCCCAGAGTGGCACCTGGGTGTCGGTCAGGCCCAGCTCCGACCAGATCAGGTAGGTGGGGATCATGGTGACCGCGAACGGCAGCATCATGGTGGCCAGCACGAGCCCGAAGAGCAGGTTGCGGCCGGGGAAGCGGAAGTAGGCGAAGCCGAACGCCACCCAGGCGCTGGAGAGGGTCACCGCCGCTGCGGCGGCCACACCGACGACCACGCTGTTGCCGAACCAGGTCAGCAGCGGCACGGCCCGCCACGCCTCGGCGTAGTTCTCCGGGGCGAACGGGGTGGGCAGGAAGCCGGGCGCGAAGACGTACTCGCGGGGGCGCAGCGAGGCGCTGACCAGCCAGACGAACGGCAGCATGAAGATCACGGCGGCACCGACCAGCGCCGTCACGAACAGCGCCCGATGCCAGAGCGGCCGGCGTGCCTCCTCGGCGGGAGGGCGGCGCGCCGCCGCTCCGGCGCCCGGCTCGATGCCGGGCACCGGAGCGGCGGCGCTCCGTTCGACGGCGGTGGTCACGACTGTTCCCCGGCCGCTGGGTCCTCCTCGGCCCGGGACCGCCGGGCGTTGGCCACCGGACCGTCAGTGATCTCGTACTCGCGCGGCTCAAGGTGCTGCCCGGGCACCCAGCCCGAGGTCAGGCGGGTCCGTCGCGCGTTGGCCACCCCGTTGTGGCCGGTCATCGAAGTCACTGGTCTTCTCCCTCGTAGTACACGAACCGGTTGCTGAGTTTCACCTGCACCAGGGTGATCACCAAAATGATCGCGAAGAGCAGCCAGGCCATCGCCGAGGCGAAGCCCATGTGCAGGAACTGGAACGCCTCCTGGAACAGGTGGATGACGTAGAAGCTTGCCGCGTCGCTGTTGAATGTGTTCTGCGTCTCGCGGTTGCCGAAGTACATCGTGTAGACCTCGGTGAACATCTGCAGCGACGCGATCGTGTTGACGATCAGCGTGAAGAACAGCGCCCCGGAGATCATCGGCAGGGTGACCGCGCGGAACCGGGCCCAGGCGCCGGCACCGTCGATCGCTGCGGCCTCGTACAGGTCACGGGGCACGTTCTGCAACGCCGCCAGGTAGATGATGACCGTGGAGCCGAGGCTCCACAGGCTCATCAGGATGATGCCGGGCATCACCCAGTTCGGGTCCGTGGTCCAGCTCGGACCGTCGATCCCGACCAGGCCCAGCGCGCGGTTGATCAGGCCGTCCTGGGTGTTGAGCAGCAACAGGAACAGGATGCCGACGGCCACCGCCGGGGTCATCACCGGTAGGTAGAAGACGGTCCGGAAGAAGCCCTGCAAACGACCGACCCGCTTGAGCAGCAGCGCCAGGCCCAGCGAGATGATCATCACCAGCGGGACGTGCAGCGCCGTGTAGTAGACCGTGTTGCCCAGGCTGCGGGCCACCGACGGGTCGCTCATCAACTGCCGGTAGTTGTCCAACCCGGTGTACTCCGGTGGGTTGATCACGTCGTACTCGGTGAAGCTCAACCAGAGGCTGGCCACCATCGGCCCGGCGTAGAAGATCAGAAACCCGACGATCCACGGCGCCAGGAAGAGGTACGCCCAGCGGGCCTCCCGCCGGGCCAGCGGCGTACGGCGCCGCCGGCCCGGGGCGGAAGCGGTGACGGTGGCCATCGTGGCTACTTCGCGGCCTTGTCGAGCGCCGCGGTGGCCTCCTGCTGGGCGCGCCGCAGGGCCTGCGCCGGCTGCTCCTGGCCCGCGAGCACCCGGTTGACCGCGTCGTAGTACGCCTTGTCGAACTCGGCGCCCGCAGGTGAGGCGGGCAGCGCGAACGCGGCGTCCTGCACCGAGCGGATGGTGGTCACGGCGTCGTCGAAGCGCTTGTTGCCGGTCGGCTGGTACAGCTCGTCGAAGATCTTCTTGTCGGCCTCGGCGTTGGCCGTGTAGAGGCCGGTGAACGGCTGGCCGGCGGCCTTACGGGCGTCCACCCGGGCCTTCGCGGCGGCCATCCAGGTGTCGGTGGCGGTCATCTGCTTGACGAACGCGCACGCCGCGTCCGGGTTCTTCGCGCCCTTGGTGATCACCCAGGCCTGGCCACCGGACTGGGTCAGCGGCTTGCCCTGCCGGTCGGTGAACGGCTTGACCACCAGCTCGACGTCCGGGCTGTTCTTGGCGGCCTGGTTGAGGAACCACTCCTCCATCGGCCAGGCCACGATCTGCTTCTTGGAGAGCGGGTTCTGAGCGCCGAAGAAGTCGAAGGTGTCCCGGAAGGACTTGAACTTGCCCCAGCCGCCCTGCTGCTGGATGAGGTTGACTCCGGTGGTCAGCGCCTCGACCACCCTGGGGTCGTCCAGGTGGGCGGTACGACCGTCGGCGGAGAGCATGTCGGCGCCGTTGGCCTTGGCCCACATCGGCAGGAACTCGGGGATCTTCGGGTCGATGCCGATGCGCGACAGCCGGCCGCCGGAGACCGTGGTCAGCTTGGCGTTGAGGCCGGGCAGCGCGGCCCAGTCGGCCAGGTTCACCTGGTCGACGGTCATCCCCGCCTGCTTGAGCAGCCCCTCGTTGAGGTAGACCACCCGCACCGTGGAGAACTCCGGAATGCCGTAGACGGTGTCGTCGAGGGTGACCTGGGCGCGGGCGGCCGGCCGGTACTGGTCCAGGTTGATGTCCTGCTTCTTGACGCAGTCGGTGAGCGGCTGGATCGAGCCGCGCTTGGCGTACGTGCCGATCAGTTTGCGGTCCATGTAGACCAGGTCCGGTGGGTTGCCGGAAGCGACAGCGGAGAGGAACTGCTGCTCGTCGAAGGCACCCTCGGTGACCTTCAGCTCGACGTCGGGGTGGTCCCGCTTGAACGCGTCGATCCGCGTGGTGGCGATCTCGTCGGAGAAGCCGAATCCCATGGTGCTGAGCGCGCCCTTGGTGGCGGTGCCGCCCCCCGCGTCGTCGCTGCCGCCGACTCCCCCGCACCCGCTGAGCGCCAGAGTGAACACGCCGACGAACGCGGTCGCTCGCAGTATCCGTGCCATGTGGACCCTCCCGAATTCGCGCGCGCCGCTGCCCGCGTGACCTGCACTTCTCCTCTTCTCCTGGGCCCCAAACATGAAACGTCGGTAACGGTGAAGTCACCGGAAGTCACGGGAGGCGGGACTGACCGGCGGCTCGATGGCGTCCAGCCGGTCGGCCACCAGGTTGGTCACCCCCTCGTGGCGCTGCAACCGCCCCCGCACCACGAGCGCGGCGCTGGTCCGGGCCACCCGCCGGTAGCGCTGCCACAGCCCCGGCGAACAGGTGACATTGAGCATCCCGGTCTCGTCCTCCAGGTTGAGGAATGTCACCCCGCCCGCGGTCGCCGGGCGCTGCCGGTGGGTGACGATGCCGCCGACCCGGATCCGCTGCCCCGGCTCCACCCGGCCCAGCCTGGCGATCGGCACCGCGCCGAGCACGTCGAGCTGCCCCCTGATGAACCGGGCCGGATGGCTCTCCGGCGACAACCCGGTGGCCCACACGTCGGCCACCAGCCGGTCCACCGCCTCCATCCCGGGCAGCATCGGCGCCGCCGCGCCGCTCACCGTGCCGGGGAGTCGACCCGGCCGGTCCTGGGCCGCCGCACCGGCGGCCCACAGCGCCTCCCGCCGGGTCAGCCCGAAACAGGCGAAGGCGTCCGCGGTGGCCAGCGCCTCCAGCTGCGCGGCGGTGAGACCGACCCGCCGGGCCAGATCCGGCATGTCACGGTACGGCCCGCCGGCCGCCCGCTCGGCCTCGATGCGCTCGGCCACCTCGGAGCCGAGGGTACGCACGCTGGACAGCCCCAACCGGACCGCCGGGCCGCCCAGCCCCCAGGCGTGCGGCGGCTCCCCCGGCCCGCTGCCCCACCGGGTGTCCGGGGTGGACTCCAGCACCGCCTTCGCGCCGCTGGCGTTGATGTCCGGACGGCGGACCTCCACCCCGTGCCGGCGGGCGTCGTCGACGAGGGTCTGCGGGGAGTAGAAGCCCATCGGCTGGGCGTTGAGCAGAGCCGCCAGGAACGGCGCCGGGTGGTAGCGCTTGAGCCAGGAGCTGGCGTACACCAGGTAGGCGAAGCTCATCGCGTGGCTCTCCGGGAAGCCGTAGCTGGCGAACGCGGTGAGCTTGCGGTAGACGTCGTCGGCCAGCTCGCCGGTGATGCCCCGCTCGGCCATCCCGGCGTAGAGCCGGTCGGCGATGCGGGCCATCCGCTCGACCGAACGCTTCGCGCCCATCGCCCGGCGCAGCTGGTCGGCCTCGGCCGCGTCGAAGCCGGCCAGGTCGATGGCGAGCTGCATCAACTGCTCCTGGAACAACGGAACGCCCAGGGTCTTCTCCAACGCGTTGCGCATCAGCGGGTGCGCGAAGGTCACCGGCTCCTGGCCGTTCTTGCGCCTGATGAACGGGTGCACCGAGCCGCCCTGGATCGGACCGGGCCGGATCAGCGCCACCTCGACCACCAGGTCGTAGAACTCGCGGGGCTTGAGCCGGGGCAGGGTGGCCATCTGGGCGCGGCTCTCCACCTGGAACACCCCTACCGAGTCGGCCCGGCAGAGCATGTCGTAGACCTCCGGGTCGTCCAGGGTCATGTCGCCCAGGTCCAGTCTGGAGCCGATCATGTCGTAGCCGTAGTGCAGCGCCGACAGCATCCCGAGGCCGAGCAGGTCGAACTTGACCAGGCCGACCGCCGCGCAGTCGTCCTTGTCCCACTGCAGGACGCTGCGCCCCGGCATCCGCCCCCACTCCACCGGGCACACCTCGATCACCGGCCGGTCGCAGATCACCATGCCGCCGGAGTGGATGCCCAGGTGCCGGGGGAACGTCTGCAACTCGTTGGCGTACTCCACCACCTGCTCGGGGATGTCCTCGACGTCGACTGTGGCGACCGAGCCCCACCTGTCGATCTGCTTGCTCCAGGCATCCTGCTGCCCCGGTGAGAAGCCGAACGCCTTGGCCACGTCCCGTACCGCCGAGCGGGGCCGGTAGGAGATCACGTTGGCGACCTGGGCGGCGTGCTCCCGGCCGTAGCGGGTGTAGACGTGCTGGATCACCTCCTCCCGCCGGTCGGACTCGATGTCCACGTCGATGTCCGGAGGGCCGTCCCGCTCCGGGGCGAGGAAGCGCTCGAAGAGCAGCCGGTGCCGGACGGCGTCCACGTTGGTGATCCGCAGCGCGTAGCAGACCGCCGAGTTGGCCGCCGAACCCCGGCCCTGGCAGTAGATGTCCTGCTCGCGGCAGAACGAGACGATGTCGTAGACCACCAGGAAGTAGCCGGGGAAGCCCAACTCCTCGATCATGTTCAGTTCGTGGTCGAGCTGCGCGTACGCCGTCGGGTGCGCCTGCGGAGGCCCGTAACGCTCCCGCGCCCCGTCGGCGGTCAGCTTGCGCAGCCAGCTCATCTCGGTGTGCCCCGGCGGCACCGGGTACGCCGGCAGTTGCGGTGCGACGAGCTGGAGGTCGAAGGCCAGCTCCGCGCCGAACTCGGCGGCCCGCGCCACCGCGCCGGGGTACGCGGCGAACCGGGCCGCCATCTCCGCTCCGCTGCGCAGGTGGGCGGTGGCCGCTGCGGGCAGCCAGCCGTCGATCTCGTCCAGGCTGCGCCGGGCCCGGACGGCGGCGACAGTGGCGGCCAGCCGACGCCGGCCAGGGCTGGCGTAGTGCACGTTGTTGCTGGCCACCGTCGGCAGCCCGGCCGCCGCCGCCAGGTCGGCGAGCGCGTCGTTGCGGTCGGCGTCGACGGGATGCCCGTGGTCGGTCAGCTCCACCGCCACCATCTCCGCGCCGAAGAGCGCGGTCAGCCGGTCCAACTCGCGGGCCGCCGCATCCACCCCCTCGGTGAGCAACGCCCCCGGCACGTGCCCCTTGCGGCAGCCGGTCAGCACCAGCACGTGATCACGCAGCTCGGCGGCGACCTCCTCCAGGTCCCCGTACACCGGGCGGCCCTTCTCCCCGCCGCGCAGCTGGGCGCGGGCGATGGTGGTGGCCAGCCGGGCGTACCCCTCGTGGCCGTGCGCGAGCACCAGCAGGTGCGCGCCGTGCGGGTCGGGTTCGCCGTTCTGCGGGCCGGGCAACCCGAGGGACAGCTCCGCGCCGAAGATGGTCGGCAGGCCCAGCGTGCGGGCCGCCTCGGCGAACCGGACCACCCCGTAGAAGCCGTCATGGTCGGTGACGGCGAGGGCGGTGAGCCCCAGCCGGGCGGCCTCCTCGGCCAGCTCCTCGGGGTGGCTGGCGCCGTCGAGGAAGCTGAAGTTGGTGTGCGCGTGCAGCTCCGCGTACGGCACCACGCCGTCGGGGCGGGCCAGCTCCGGCGGCTGGTACTGCTCGCGCCTGCGACTCCAGGCCGGGGAGTCGCCCCCGTCGGCGTCCACGGCGAGCGGGTCCACCACGTGCAGGTGGCGCTCCTCGCGCGGCCGCCCGCCGCCCGACCGGCCGGAGCCGCTGCCCCGCCCGGAAAGCACCTGCTCCAGCTCGGACCAGGGCATCTTCGGGTTGTGAAAGCTCATCGGGCCGCCCGCACGGGTGCCCGGACCTCGACGGCCGGATCCGCCGGTGAGCGACGTACCTGAGAGTCATAGATATGCCTGACAGTCATACCGCTCGCCGGGCCATCCGCTCCCGACGGAGAACGGACCACGGTCGACGGACCGTCTGCGCAGCGAGACCACCCCTCAGTCATAGATCGCCTCCACCAGCCACTGCCCAGCCTCGACGGCCAGCAGCAGGGCGGCACCGTCGGCCAGGCTGACCTGGAACCGGGCCCGGCGGCGGGCCTCGGCCGGCGCCCACCACCGCTCGTCCACCGGCCACGGGCCGGCCCAACCCACGATCTCCGCCGGTCGGCCGGCACCGACCACCAGCCGGGCGGGGGCGGCGCTCACCGCCAACCGCGCGCTGATCACCACCGGCTCACCGGCGGCGTCGTGCACGGTCGCGGCGAGAGGGCTGGGCAACACCACGGCGGGCGCGGGCGGTGGCAGCCGACCCGGCCACGGCGGAGCGTCGGCGCGGGCGGGCAGGCGTTCGTCGCCCCACGGCACGAGTCGCACCTGGTCGGCCGGGGAACGCCCACCGCCGAGCACCGCCGTGACCACCGCCTCCGGACCGAGGATGCCCTGCACCCGGCTCAACGCCCGGTGCGCCCGCTCCCGCTCCTCGCCGGTCTCCCCCCAGAGGCCGGTCTGCAGACCGGCCTGGGCGATGACCCCGTCCGGGATCAGTCGCAACCGGATGATGCCGGACGACGGCCGGGCCGGTCGGGCACCGGCGCGGCCGTTGCTGCCGGAGAGCCAACCGTCGAGCTGCCAGCGCACCCGGTCGGCGATGGCGGAGGCGGTGAGCAGCCCGTCGTGCCGCCACACCCGGTGCAGCTCCTGCCCGTGCGCGGTGACCGCCTCGATGCCGAGCCGGGTGCAGGCCAGCCCGTGCCCGGCCAACCGGTCGTGCAACTGCTCGGCCAGCGCGCGGGCGGCGAACGCCGCCGCGTCGACCCGGTCGACCGGATCGTCGTACTCGCCGGTCACCGTCAGGTCGGCCGGTGGCTGCCGGACGGCGAGCGGGCGGTGGTCACGCCCGGCGGCGAGCCGGTGGGCCAGCGCGCCGTCGAACCCGAACCGGGCCAGCACGTCACCGGCCGGCAGCGCGGCGAAGTCGCCGAGGGTCCGCACTCCCAGCCGGCGCAGCAGGTCCGCCAGCGCGGAGCGGCCGAGCGCCTCGACCGGCAGCCCGGCCAGGAACTCGGGTGTGCCGCCCGGCGCCACCACCCGACCGGCACGGGCGGCCAGCCCGGCGGCGAACACCCCGTCGGCGATGCCGACCTGGCTCTCCACCAGGCACGACTGGGCGACGTGCTCGATGATCCGTTCGGCGGCCGCCTCCTCACCACCGAGGTAACGGCTCGGCCCCCGGGCCGCCACCGCGCAGGACCCCGGACGCACCACCTCGACACCGGCGACCAGCTCCTCCACGGCGGCGACCACCGGCTCGAACGCCCGGGCGTCCCGACCGGGGTCGTACTCCACTACCGTCAACTGTGGGCAGCGGCCCTGCGCCTCCCGTTTGCGCAGCCCTCGACGGACCCCCTCGGCGCGGGCACGCTCGGAGCAGGCGACCACCCGGTTGGCGTGCAGTACGGCGACCGGGCCGGTGGCCGGCACCCCCTCGACGATCTCGGCGGCGAGCACGGGCCAGTCCGGGCACCACAGCAGCAGGGTCCGTGCCGGTGAGCCGGTCATCCCCGCCCGACCAGGGCCAGCGGCACGGCCTGTCGACCCCTGGTCGACCGCACCGTCCGGGGGATCACCCGGGTGAGCTCGTCACCAGGGAGCCAGACCTTGATCTCCTTGGGCCGGGCCGCCGCCCCGCGCCCGCGCGCCGCGACGGTGATCTCCCGGCGGCGCAACCTCCCCCGGCCCTGCCCGAGCCCCTCCCAGACCCCACGGACCACCTGCAACGTCACGTCCGCGCCGTCCCACCGGCCGTACGGGACCAGCACGCTGCCGCGCTGCCGGGCCCGGGCGGCCAGCCGGGTGGCGACCGAGGCGGAGACCGTGGCCGGCACGGTGGTCACCACGACATCCACCCCGTCGATCAGCGCGGCGACCACTGTGGCCCACTCGGGGCCGGGATTCGGCACCAGGGCCAGCCGATCCAGGGCGATACCCAGTTCGGCGGCCGCGCCCGCACCGAAGGTCGGCACACCCACCACGGCACACCACGAGCCGGCCCGGGACGCCTCGGCGAGCAGGGCCAGCACCAGCGAGGTGCCGCCGCTGCGCCGAGGTTGACCTGCGGCGACAGCGATGGTGCTGCCCCGGCGCAGGCCCCGGTTGGGCAGCAGACCCGTCAGCTCGGGTGTCACCGGCAGCACCCGGTGACCACCGACCGGATCGGGTGCGCTCGCCGGACGTACCAGATCGGCAAGCGCGGCGGAACCGACCACCATGCGGCCCGCCATTGGACCAACTCCCCCGTCGTTGCTGTGGATCAGATCAGGACCGGCACGCTGTGACGCCGGCCGCCCGGCTCCCCCCGCCGGGCGGCCGGCGTCACGGCGGGATCATGCGGCGAGGCCGTCCAGGGTGGGTTGGTGGGCCATGCCGAGCGCGGTCTCCACCACCGTGACGAACTGCTCGGCGGCGCGGAGCAGGTCGTCGGCCTCCCGGGCGCTGACCACCCGGGGGATGCCGGCCTCGGCGGCGGCCCGCTTGCTGGCCCCCGCGGCGAAGAACCGGGCCCACTCGTCGAGCTCGGGGGCGACGGCGCAGAGCAGGACCCAGACGCTGGTGATCCGGTTACGGCGGCTCGGCGCGGGCCGGGCGCGGGCGGCGAGCAGGGCGGCCGCCGCACGCAGCGCCGCCAGGTGGGCGGCCGCGTAACGCAGGCCGTCGGGGCGGGTCTGGCCAGCCTCGACCAGCCCGCGCCGGGCCAACGTGAGGAGCTGGGCAGGGGTGCGGTGCGGCAGCACGTGCGCCGGCACCGTCGGTGCCTGAGCCGGGTTGGTCGGCATGGACTGTCTCCTCCACGTGGCCGGGCGTCGCCTCCGGCGCGGTGGAGCCGCCGATGAGACGCCGAGTCGGTGTGGTGCGGAGGAAGACGCACCGGGTGTGGCCGGCCGGGTGTGGATGCTTCCCCACACCACACCCGGCCGGCGTACCGGCGGGTTCGTCGCCCGCCGCCCGGGGGTCGTGGGCGGCGGGCGACGCTCCTGCCTGATGGGACCGGGCTCGCGACTGCCCGGAAACCCAGGTGCGGCCCGCGGAGCCGCACCGCCCGGAGCTGGCGCCGCGAAACACCTCGCTCCGGCTGGTTGGAACGGGCGTTCGAGGCAATCGAACACTCGTTCTAACTGCTGCTGACAGTACACCTCCCCTCCGACGAAAATGCAACGTGTGACGCGCCGCGGCTCGCCGTCCGGGCGCACCGAGGTGAACGGGCACCGGACGACCGGGAAGAATGTCCCCATGCAGCCACACCCGAACGTACGGGCGGTGCAGGACGCGCTCACCGCCGCCGGCACGCGCAACGGCGTCGGCGAGCCCAGCACCGTCCGCCTGCTACCGGACGCGGTGCACACCGCGGCGGCCGCCGCCGAGGCGCTCGGCGTCGAGGTCGGCCAGATCGCCAACTCGCTGATCTTCGACGCGGACGACGAGCCCCTGCTCGTGCTCACCTCCGGCGCGCACCGGGTGGACACCGCCGGCCTGGCCGCGTCGATAGGGGTCACCCGGCTGCGCCGGGCCACCCCGGAGTTCGTCCGGACGCACACCGGGCAGCCGATCGGCGGGGTCGCCCCGCTCGGGCACCCGCGAGCACTGCGCACCCTGGTGGACACGGCCCTGGCGGCGTACCCGGAGATCTGGGCCGCCGGCGGCGTACCGCAGGCGGTCTTCCCGACCACCTACACCGAGCTGCTGCGGGTCACCTCCGGCACCCCGGCCGAGGTGGCGTGAGCATCACTCCGGAGCTGGTCACCCTGCACGTGTGGCGGGTGCCCCGCGGCGCGCTGCCCCGGGCGCTGACCCGGATGGCGGTGGACCCGCGCCGCCTGCGCGCCCTGCCGGGCGTCCGGTTCGGCAAGCTGCTGGGCACCGGGAACGGCACCACCTTCGGGCCGGGTGACGCCGACCTCACCCGCTGGGCGGCGCTCACCGTCTGGGACTCCCCCGCGGCGGCGGCCGGCTTCGACGACTCACCTGTCGGACGCTCCTGGGCACGCATCGCCCACGCCGCCGCCCGGGTCGACCTGCGACCGCTGAGCAGCCGGGGCGAGTGGTCCGGTCAGCGGCCGTTCGGCGACCCACCGGGCGGACGGGTCACCGGGCCGGTGCTGGCGCTGACCCGGGCGCGCCTGCGGGCCCGCCGTGCGGCCACCTTCTGGCGGGCGGTCCCGCCGGTGGCGGCGGCCCTGCACGAGGCACCCGGACTGCTGGCCCGGTTCGGCGTCGGCGAGGCGCCGCTGGGATGGCAGGGCACGGTGAGCGTGTGGCGCGACCCGACGGACCTGGTGGCGTTCGCGTACCGTCACCCGGAGCACCGGGCGGCGATCATGCGTACCCCCACCGCGGGCTGGTACGCCGAGGAACTGTTCGCCCGGTTCGAGGTGCGCGAGGTGGTCGGCGACCGGACGGTGCTCGGGTGGGTCGCCGACGGCGATCCTGGAACGGTGAAGGGTGGACGGGCATGAGGTTGGTGCGCTGGACGCCGGACGATCTGGTCCGGCGGCTGGACGACGTGGTGGCCGTCTACGGCGAGGCGATGGGATACCGCACCGACCTGCTGGAAGCCCGGCGCGGCTACATCGCCACCCACGTCCGCCGCCCCGGGTTCCGGGCCGTGGCGAGCCTGACCAGCGAGGGTCACCTGGCCGGCTTCGGCTACGGCTACCTGGGCGCCGCCGGTCAGTGGTGGCACGACCAGGTGCACCGGGCGTTGGACGCGCCGGCCCGCAAGCGGTGGCTCACCCACTGCTTCGAGGTGGTCGAACTGCACGTCAGGCCACCGGCGCAGGGGCACGGCCTGGGCGCCGGCCAACTGCGGGCGCTGCTCGGCATGGCCGAGGGCGACACGACGCTGCTGTCCACCCCGGAGGCCGTGGAGCAGACCTCCCGGGCCTGGCGGCTGTACCGGCGGTTCGGCTTCGTCGACGTGCTGCGCGACTTCCACTTCCCCGGCGACGAGCGGCCGTTCGGCGTACTCGGTCGGGACCTGCCGCTCGAGCCCCCCGCGGCATGACCCGACGGATCTCCTGGGCGCTGCTCGCCGTCCTGGTGCTCGCCCAGATCTGCTACCCGCTGACCACAGGCGCCACCCGGGCCGGGCTGACCGTGGCCACGGTGGTGATCGGCTGGCTGCTCTCGGTGGGCCACGCCCTGCTCAGCCGGGGTCCCCGGGTCGCGGCGGCGCTTGTCGCGGTGGCCACCGGTGGCGGGTTCGCGATCGAGGCGATCGGGGTGGCCACCGGTGTGCCGTTCGGCAGCTACGACTACTCGGGTGAGCTGGGCCCCAAACTGGCCGGGGTTCCGCTGATCATCCCGCTGGCCTGGACCTGGATGGCCTGGCCGGCCTGGCTGGCGGCGGTCCGGCTGACCGGCGGCGGTTCGACGGCCGGCGGCGCCGGGACGACGGCCGGCCGGTGGGTGGGGCGGATCGCGCTGGCCACTGTGGGGCTGGCCGCCTGGGATCTCTTCCTCGACCCGCAGATGGTGGCCGAGGGCTACTGGGTGTGGCGGGACGCCGTCCCGGCGCTGCCCGGCCTGCCCGGCATCCCGGTCAGCAACTACCTGGGCTGGCTGCTCTTCGCGGTGCTGATGATGAGCGCGCTGCGCCCGCTGGCCGGCCCGGCCGTGGAGCACACCGACCGGCGGGACCACCCGATGGTCGCGCTGTACCTGTGGACGTACTTCTCCAGCATCCTGGCCCACGCGGTCTTCCTCGACCTGCCCGCCTCGGCGCTGTGGGGCGCCGCCGGCATGTCGGTGACCGCCGTGCCGCTGGTGGTCACCCTGCTGCGCGACCGCCGGAGCCGCGACGCGGACCGGGAGACCCACGAGCCGCGCCGCACCGGCGTCGACGCCACCCGATGACCGTTCTGCTCGCCCTGCTGCTCGCCGTCGCCGCGTTGACCGGGCACACGTGGCTCAACGCCGCCCGCTGGCTGCGCCGGCCCACCGACCGGCCCGGCGAGGTCGACGAGCCGGTGGCCGTGCTGCTGCCGCTTCGCGACGAGGCCGCCCGGGTCACGCCCTGCCTGCGTGCCCTGCTCGCCCAACGCGGCGTACCCGGGCTGCGCGTCGTGGTCCTCGACGACGGGTCCACCGACGGCACCGCCGACGTGGTGCGCGCGGTGGTTGGCGACGACCCGCGGGTGACACTGCTCACCGGGGTCGCCCCGCCGCCGGGCTGGCTGGGCAAGCCGCACGCCTGCTGGCAGCTGGCCACCCGGGCCGACCCGGCCGCCACCGCGCTGGTCTTCGTCGACGCCGACGTGGTGCTCGCCCCGCACGCCGTGGCGGCCGCCGTCACCGAGCTGCGCGCCGCCCGCGCGACCCTGCTGTCGCCGTACCCCCGGATCGTGGTGGCGACGGCGGCCGACCGGCTGGTCCAGCCGCTGTTGCAGTGGCTCTGGCTGACGTTCCTGCCGCTGCGCGCGATGGAGCGCTCGCCGCGGCCGTCGCTGGCCGCGGCGGGCGGGCAGTTCCTGGTGGTGGACCGGGCCGGCTACACCGCCGCCGGCGGGCACGCCGCGGTCGCCGACAAGATCCTGGAGGACGTCGAGCTGGCCCGGGCGGTCAAGCGGGCCGGCGGGCGGATCGCCCTGGCCGACGGCTCCCGGCTGGCCGCCTGCCGGATGTACGACGACTGGCCGCAGCTGCGCGACGGGTACTCGAAGTCGCTCTGGGCGTCGTTCGGGCACCCGGGCGCGGCGGCGGCCGTGGTCGCGGCGCTGCTGCTGCTCTACACCGTCCCGCCGCTTGTCGCGGTGGGGTTCGCCACGACGGCTCCCCGGGTGTCAGTGGTTGCGCTCATCGCATACCTGCTCGGGGTGACCGGGCGGGTCCTGACCGCGCGGGCCACCGGGGGCCGGTGGTGGCCCGACGCGCTCGCACACCCCGTGTCGGTCGTGGTCCTCGGTTGGTTGACCGTACGGTCGTACCATCTGCGGAAGCGGCGCCGCCTGACCTGGCGGGGCCGCCCGGTCAGCTAGGAGGGCGCGGCATGGCGCGGATCGTGGTCGTCGGCGCCGGGGTGGGTGGCCTCGCCACCGCCGCCCGGCTGGCCGCCACCGGGCACCAGGTGACGGTCTTCGAGGCCGCCGACACGGTCGGGGGCAAACTCGGCAGGTACGCGCACGACACCCCGGCCGGGTCGTTCCACTTCGACACCGGGCCGAGCCTGCTCACCCTGCCCGGGGTCTTCCACGACCTGTTCGAGGCGACCGGGGCGAAGCTCGACGAGTACCTGGACCTGGTCCCGCTGGACCCGATCGTCAGGCACGTCTTCCCCGGCGGCGGTCCGGCGCTCGACTCGTGCGCCGACCCGGTGGAGTTCGCCGCCCGGATCGGAGCCGCCTTCGGTGACCGGGCGGCCGCCGACTGGCAGCGGCTGTGGCGCCGGGCCGCGCGGGTGTGGAACGCCTCCGAGCGGGACATCCTGCGCCGTACCGTCGACTCGCCACGCGACCTCGCGTCGCTGGCCTGGCGGATCGGCGACCTGGCCGCCATCGCACCGGGCCGCACCCTGCGCGGGCTGGGCCGCCGGCACCTGTCCGATCCCCGGCTGCGGATGCTGCTGGACCGGTACGCCACCTACACCGGCGCCGACCCGCGTCGGGCTCCGGCGGCGCTGGTCGCCGTCCCGTACGCGGAGCTGGCCTTCGGCGGCTGGTACCTGCGGGGTGGGCTGGGCACCCTCGCCGACGCGCTGCTGACCCGCTGCCTGGACCTCGGCGTGGTCGTGCGGACCGGCACCCCGGTGACCCGGATCGACGCGACAGGCGGCCGGGTGCACGGGGTACGCCTCGCCGGCGTCACCGCGCCGGTGCCCGCCGACGTGGTGGTGGCCAATGTGGACGCGATCACCGTCTACCGCGACCTGCTGCCGCATCCGCGCCGGCTGGCCACGCTGACCGACCGTAGCCTCGCCGGCTTCGTGCTGCTGCTCGGCGTCTCCGGCAGCACCGGGCTGGCCCACCACAACGTCTTCTTCCCGCACGACTACGACGCCGAGTTCGACGCCGTCTTCGGCGACCCGGGGCGGGGCGTACGGGCCCGACCGGCCGTCGACCCGACGGTGTTCGTCACGGTGGCCGACGACCCGACGGCCCGTCCGGCCGGGCACGAGGCGTGGTTCGTGCTGGTGAACGCCGCACGGCAGGGCACCGCCGCGGGCGCGGTCGACTGGCGCCGCCCCGGGCTTGCCGACGCGTACGCCGACCGGATCCTGGAGGTGCTGGCCGAGCGCGGCGTCGACGTCCGGGACCGGTTGCTGTTCCGTGAGGTCCGTACGCCTGCCGACCTGGACGCGGCGACAGGCGCCCCGGGCGGCTCGATCTACGGCACCGCCGGCGGGCTGCTCCGCCCGGCCAACCGGGGCCCGGCGCACGGGCTGTGGCTGGTGGGCGGCTCCAGCCACCCCGGCGGCGGGCTGCCGATGGTGACCCTCTCCGCGCAGATCGTCGCCGACGAGATCGGCCCCGCCTGGTAGGGCCGGCCGCTCAGCCGGCGTCGAGCAGCGCGCGACGGACGGTGGACAGCAGCTGCCCCAGGCCGAAGGCGGCCAGCAGCACCCACACCGCTGTCGCCATGGTGATGGTGCCGGCGGCCAGGTCCGTCTCGATGAGCCCGGCCAGCCCGGCGACCAGCAACCCGACGAGCGCCACCGAGACCCGGGTGGGGCGCTCGCCCACTGTCACCGCACCGATCTCGCGCATGCCTGCCGAGACCGCGCGGGCCCGCACGTACTCGTGCAGCCAGGACAGCGCCCCGCCCGCCGCGACCAGCGCGCCCGGGGCGCCGAGCAGCCAGAACGCCAACAGCCACGCCACCTCACCGAGCCGGTCGGCGAGCGAGTCGTAGACGTAGCCGAGGCGTGTGGTGCGGCCGGTGGCGACGGCCACCGCGCCGTCCACGCTGTCGGCCACGGCGGCGAGCAGGACGAACAGCGCGCCGAGGAACGGCCCGTCGCCCGGCCGGCCCACCAGCAGCGGTACGCAGAAGCAGAGCACCACCCCGGCCACGGTGACGGCCGTGGGACCGACCCGCAGCCGGCCCAGCACGTACCCGACGTGGTACGCGAACCGCAGCCACGCGCGGACCACAGGCGCGGCGGCACGGGGGTCGAACCCGCCGTGCAACCGTGCCCACGCCGTGGCGTACTGATCCCAGTTCAGCTGTGTGCCCACCTCGGGATCAACCGTCGTGCCGGGCATGAGGTGTCGCGGAGCCACAGTTCACACCCGTGCGCCAACCTTCAGGTTCTGCCAGACCTCACGGGTGGCCGTGGAGCGGTTGAGGGTGATGAAGTGGATCCCCGGCACGCCCTCGTCCAGCAGTCGGCGACTCATCTCGCTGGCCTGCTCGATGCCGAGCTGACGGACCGCCTCCGGGTCGTCGGCGACGCGCTCGAAACGGGCCGCCAGCGCCGGCGGGAAGGGCGCCCCGGACAGCTGCACGGACCGCTCGATGGTGCCGATCTGGGTCACCGGCATCACCCCGGCCAGGATCGGCGTGGCACAGCCGGCGGCGGCCACCCGGTCACGCAGGCGCAGGTAGTCGTCGGCGTCGAAGAACATCTGCGTGATCGCGAACTCGGCGCCGGCCCGGCACTTGCGGACGAAGTGCGCGGTGTCGCTCGCCACGTCGGGCGAGCGGGGGTGCTTGTACGGGAAGGCCGCGACGCCCACGCTGAAGTCGCCGGAGTCGCGGACCAGGCGGACCAGGTCCTCGGCGTAGTCCACGCCCTCGGGATGGCGGACCCACTCACCGCCCGGGTTGCCCGGGGGGTCGCCGCGCACCGCCAGCACGTTGCGTACCCCCACCCCGGCGAGCCGGCCGATGACGTGCCGCAGCTCGGCGACGGAGTGGTTGACGGCGGTGAGGTGGGCCATCGGCAGCAGGGTGGTGTCGGTGGCGATCCGTTCGGTGACGGCCACGGTGGTGTCCCGGGTCGAGCCGCCCGCTCCGTAGGTGATCGACACGAACGACGGGCGCAGCGACTCCAGCTCGCGGATGGCCTGCCACAGCAGCCGCTCCCCCGCCTCGGTCTTGGGCGGGAAGAACTCGAACGAGAAGGTCGGCTGGCGGTCACGGATGAGCTCCCCGATCGCCGGTTGGGGATTGGGGAGTACCGAGGGAAGACCGAGCGCCACGAACCGACTCTAGCGGGCGACGCCACCGCGACCCAGGCGCTTCCCACAGCGGGGGCGTGGCACCGCCGCGCGGGGCGGTCCGGCGGGCGCGAAGGCGTCGTACCCCCGGGGTAGGAATGGGTGGCGCGTACGGGTCGACGGGGGCCGACCGGGCTCGCGCGGGGGTCGGCAGCCGCGTGGTGGCGGTCCGGTTCCGTCCGGTCGGGCGGGGTGGTCGTCACCGCGCCGACGCACCGCCGGGAGGACCGATGACCCCGCACCCACCACCGCGCCCCGCGCAGCTCGGGCCGCTGCTGGCCCGCCGTCGGCTGGCCCTGGGCTGGAGCCAGCGGCGCACCGCCGCCGAGTTGTGCGCCGCCGCCGGGGTGCCGACGTTGAGCCGGCACGAGGTGTCGAGGTGGGAGAGACAGCGGCGGGTGCCCGGCGGCTTCTGGCTCGGCTGGCTGGCCGTCGTGCTTGACGTACCCCTGGTGGTGCTCGCCGCGGCCGCGGCCGCCACCCGGCGGGCCACCCCGACGGGCGCCGGTGGTCCGGGGCGGCGTGCCGCCGGGCCCGGCGCCCGGCCGGCCGGGCGGAAGGGCCCCGGCCGCCCTGGCGGGAGTACGCGTGGCGGTGGAGCGCGAACGTCGGCGACCGGCTAGCGTCGTGGCGTGACCCACGCTGCTCCCGTTTCTCCCGTCGACCGCGCCGGCCTGCGACAGCGTGTCGACAAGGCTCTCACCGAGTTCCTGGCCGGCCAGCGGACCCGGCTGATCCAGGTGGACGACGCCCTGGTCGAGGTGGCGGAGGCGATCGAGGCGTTCGTGCTCGGCGGAGGCAAGCGGCTGCGTCCGGCCTTCGCCTACTGGGGTTTCCGGGGCGCCGGCGGGGTGGACGGCGACCAGGTGCTCACCGCCCTCGCCTCGCTGGAGTTCGTGCAGGCCAGCGCCCTGATCCACGACGACCTGATGGACCGCTCCGACACCCGCCGCGGTGATCCGGCGGTGCATCGTCGGTTCGCCGAGCAGCACCGGACGGCCGGCTGGGGTGGTGACCCGGACGGGTTCGGCGACGCCGCCGCGATCCTGCTCGGCGACCTGTGCCTGGTCTGGTCGGACGAGCTGCTGCACTCCGCCGGGCTGGACCTGCGGGCGGTGGCCCGGGCGCGGCCGGTCTTCGACGAGATGCGCACGGAGGTCACCGTCGGGCAGTACCTCGACGTGTTGACCCAGGTCACCGGGGACACGTCGGTGGAGCGGGCCAGCAAGGTCGCCAGGTACAAGTCGGCGAAGTACACGGTCGAGCGGCCGTTGCTGCTGGGCGCCGCGCTGGCCGACGCGCCGCCGGAGGTGTGCACCGCCTACTCGGCGTACGGGCTGCCGCTGGGCGAGGCGTTCCAGCTCCGCGACGACGTGCTGGGGGTCTTCGGTGACCCGGCGCTGACCGGCAAGCCGGCCGGTGACGACCTGCGCGAGGGCAAGCGCACCTATCTGGTGGCGGCGGCCGTGGAGACCACCGACGACGCCGGGCGGGAGCTGCTGCTCAGCCGGCTCGGCGACCCCGAGCTGGACGAGCGGGGGGTGGCCCGGCTGCGCGAGCTGATCACCGCGAGTGGCGCTCTGGCCCGTACCGAGCAGCGGATCGTCACGCTCACCGACACCGCGCTGGCGGCCCTGAGCGCCGTGGACCTCGACACCGAGGCCCGCCAGGCCCTGGTCGACCTGGCGATAGCGGCAACCCGCCGAACCGACTAACCCCCCCCCGGCTCCCCGCACCCGCTCCCGCTGGGTTGATCATGAAGTTAGCGGCACTCGCCTCGGCGTGTCGCGCCGCCAACTTCATGATCAACGGAGAGCGCGGGGGCCGGAGGCCCGGGGGGGCGCGGGTGGGGGTGGGGTGGGGGTTAGAAGCCGACGGCTTGGGCTCGGCGCTTCACCTCGCGGGCCTGGTCGCCGGACAGGGCCGCCGCCGGGGTGTTGCCGGGGAGCGTGTCGTCGGGCTCGTAGAGCCAGCGCAGCGCGGCCTCGTCGTCGTAGCCGTTGTCGGAGAGCAGGTTGAGCACGCCGGGCAGGTGCTTGAGTACGGTCTCGTTGGCCACCAGGTCGGCCGGGATCCGGCGGACGCCGTCGCGGCGGACCGCCAACAGCTCCCGGTCGCGGATCATCTGGTGCACCTTGCTGATCGACACGTCGAGGCGCTCGGCGACGTCGGGCAGGGTGAGCCAGCCGGCCGGGTCGGCGGGTCCGGCGAGCTCGGGGCCGGGCACGGCCTGGTCGGGTACGGGTTCGGTCACCCGGACACCCTGTCACGCCGCCGCCGCGTCGAGCCACCGGCACCCCGGACGACCTGGTGGAGCTTCGTCCCGCGTACGCCGCTGACCAGGGGACGAGGGCCCGCGAGTGCGGCGGGACGGACCGTGTCGGCCGCCGGCTGTAGCATCCTGTTCAACCTTCACCCCCTGGACACATAGACTCCCTGCCGATGGACACACAGGTCGCCGACACGTTGCTGGGCTCGCTTATCGACGGGCGCTACCGCATTCGCGGTCGCGTGGCCCGTGGCGGCATGGCGACCGTGTACACCGCCACCGACGAACGCCTCGAGCGCACCGTCGCAGTCAAGATCATTCATCCGACCCAGGCGCCCGAGGCTCGGGCCCGGATCGCCAACTTCGTGGCCCGGTTCACCGACGAGGCGAAGACCATCGCCCGGCTGACCCACCCGAACGTGGTGGCGGTCTACGACCAGGGCACCCACGCCGGCCTGCCGTACCTGGTGATGGAGTACGTGCGCGGTCGTACGCTGCGCGACGTGCTGGCCGAACGGCGCCGCCTCAACCCGGACGAGGCGTTGGCGATCGCCGAGCAGATGCTCGCCGCGATCGCCGCCGCGCATCGGGCCGGCCTGGTGCACCGCGACGTCAAGCCGGAGAACGTGCTGGTCGCCGAGGCACCCACCGGCGGCGTCGCCAACCTGGTCGACAGCGTGGTCAAGGTGGCCGACTTCGGGTTGGCCCGGGCCGTCGAGGCGAGCGCCGACGACGAGCAGGGCAACCAGCTGATGGCCACCGTGGCGTACGTCGCCCCGGAGCTGGTCACCGAGGGCCGCGCCGATCCGCGCACCGACGTCTACTCGGCCGGGATCGTGCTGTTCGAGATGCTCACCGGTCGGGTGCCCTACGACGGTGACCGCCCGGTGGATGTGGCCTGGCAGCACGTCGACCGTGACGTGCCGGCACCTTCGACGCTGGTGCCGGGCCTGCCGTCGGTCCTCGACGACCTGGTGCGGCGGGCCACCCGACGCGACCCGGCCGCCCGGCCGGCCGACGCCGGTGCGCTACTGGCCGACGTGCAGGTGGCGCGGGACAACCTGGGTGACGCCAACAGCCGCACCACTGTGTTGAGCCGGGTCACCGACGAGCCGTCGGTCTCCCAGCCGACAATGATGGTCGCCACGGTCCGGCCGGCCGAGCGCCCGGCCTGGGCCAGGCTGCCGGAGGGCGGTCAGGGGCCGGGCCGGAGGCGGGCCGCGCCGGAGCCGGCGGAGGGGCTGTGGGCCCGGCTGGCCGAGTTGCGGACGAGCGTGATGGGCGACCCGCGTGGCCGGCGGGCCGTCGCGGCAGTGGTGGTGGCGTTGGGCCTGGTGGTCGCACTGGGTGGTTGGTGGTTCGGCGTCGGGCGGTACACGTCCGCCCCGCAGCTGGTCAGCCTGACCAAGGCCGAGGCGCAGGCGCAGGCCGACCGGGCCGGGCTCACCCTGGCGTACGGCGAGCCGCGTTTCGACGAGAAGGTCCCGAAGGACAGCGTGCTGGGGCAGAGCCCGGGATCCTCCGCCAAGATCGTCAAGGGTGGCACGATCACCCTGACCCTCTCGCTGGGCCCGGAGCGCTTTCCCGTGCCCGACGTGATCGGCAAGGAGTACGAGCTGGCCGAGGCCGATCTGGTCAACGCGAAGCTGGTGGTGGCCAAGGGCGCCTCCCGCTACGACGACACACTCCCGGCCGGCGTCGTCCTGGACAGCAACCCGAAGGTGGGCGCCGAGGTCGCACCGGGCGCGAAGATCACGCTGATCGTGAGCCGGGGCCGCGCCCCGGTGTCGGTGCCGAACCTGGTCGGCAAGAGCCTCACCGAGGCCCGTACCGCCCTGGCCGGGCTCGGCCTGGTGGCGGTGGAGACGTACAAGGACTCCGACAAGCCCAAGGACGAGATCCTGGGGCAGAGCCCGGCCGACGGCGCCGGCGTGGAGAAGGGCACCCAGGTCAAGCTGGAGGTCAGCAAGGGTCCACCGCTGGCGGTCGTGCCCCGGGTCATCGACCTGCCCTGCCAGCAGGCCAAGCAGGTGCTGGAGAGCCAGGGCTACCCGGTGACCATCGCGCTCAACCCGAACGCGGTTGTCCGGATCCAGGCCCCCGGTGAGAATTCGCAGGTGCCGCCGGGCACCCCTGTCGTCATCACGTGCTTCTGATGCCGACGGTCCACTCGCGTCCGGTGGGCGCGCACACCTCCACCTCCGGCGGGCTGGCGAAGGCAGCCCTGCCGTACGCCGACGTGACGGGCGCGCAGGTGGTGCAGGTCTACGTCTCCAACTCGCGGGGCTGGGCGCTGCCCGCCGGTGACCCGGCACAGGACGCGCTGTTCCGGCAGGGCTGCGTCGAGCGGGGCATCACCGCGTACATCCACGCGTCGCTGCTTGTGAACCTGGGCTCACCCACCCCGGCCACTGTGGAGAAGTCGGCGCAGACGCTGGCGCACGCGCTGCGCCGGGGCGTGGCGATCGGCGCCCGGGCGGTGGTGTTCCACGCGGGCAGTTCGGTGGACGAGGGGCACGCCGA
The DNA here is from genome assembly GCF_040683695.1 of Micromonospora sp. NPDC093244. Classification (NCBI taxonomy): domain Bacteria; kingdom Bacillati; phylum Actinomycetota; class Actinomycetes; order Micromonosporales; family Micromonosporaceae; genus Micromonospora; species Micromonospora sp. NPDC093244. The sequence goes on along the minus strand of NZ_JBFBEO010000001.1, from coordinate 468,214 downwards.
GGAGGCGATGCGGCAGGTCCGCCGGGAGCTGCTGCCGCTGCTCGATTGGGCCGCCGAGACCGGTGGGCCGATGCTGCTTGTCGAGCCGAGCGCGGGCGGCGGCCGGTCGCTCGCCTCCCGGGTGGAGCAACTCGGACCGTACCTGGACGCGGTGGACCGGCACCCCATGCTCGGGGTCTGCTTCGACACCTGCCACGCGTGGGCGGCCGGGCACGACCTGGCTGCCGAGGGCGGCATGACGGCCACCCTGGACACACTCGTGGCAACAGTGGGCGCGGACCGGCTGCGGCTGGTGCACGCAAACGACTCGAAGGACCTGTGCGGCTCCACCCGGGACCGGCACGAGAACATCGGCAAGGGCACCATCGGCGAGCCGGCCTTCGCCGAGCTGATGGCCCACCCGGCCACTGCGGGCGTCCCGATCGTCGTGGAGACCCCCAGCGGCGACAAGCACGAGGGCCACGCCGCCGACATCGAAACGCTCATCCGCCTGCGCCCGTCACCACCGGGCTGATCAAGAGGTTCGCGCCATCCGGAAGCCGGAGTCCGACGCGAACCTCTTGATCACCAGGTTCCGGTCAGGCGGACAGGATCCGCGGCAGGGCTTCGACCGCGCGGTCGATGTCCGCGTCGTCGACGCCCAGGTGGGTGACCAGGCGTGCGGTACGGGGGCCGAGCACCGAGATCAGGATGCCCTCGGCCCGCGCGGCGGCGGCCAGGGCACGCGCGTCAAGCGCGTGCTTCGTCAGATCCAGTGCGACGAGGTTGGTGCGGGCCGGGGTGGCGAGCACCCCGAACGGCGCGATCACCTCGGCGAGCCGGGCCGCCCGCGCGTGGTCGTCGGCCAGCCTGTCGATGTGGTGCGCGAGCGCGTACCTGCCGGCGGCGGCGAGAACACCTGCCTGACGCATACCGCCGCCCATCCGCTTGCGGATCGTTCGGGCCCGGCCGATCTTTTCGGCGCTGCCGACCACGAGCGACCCGACGGGCGCGCCGAGCCCCTTGGACAGGCAGACCGACACGGTGTCGAAGAGCTGGCCGTACTCGATCAGGGGAACCCCGTCCGCGACGTGCGCGTGCCAGATCCGGGCGCCGTCGCAGTGCAGCGCGACCTGCGCCTCGTCGGCGACGGCGCGCAGGTCCCGCAGCGTGGCGAGGGGGATCACCCCACCGCCACCCCGGTTGTGGGTCTGCTCGACGGCGACGGCGCGGGTGGGGACGGCGAAGTAGCCGTCCGGACGGATCATCCGGGCGACCGTCTCCGGGTCGATGTCCGCGCCGACCGCCGGCCAGGTCCGCGAGGAGATCCCGCCGTACGCGGCTGCGGCGCCGATCTCGTACGTCACCACGTGCGCGTCGGCGTCGCAGAGCAGCTCGTCACCGGGCGGCACCAGCAGTTGCAGGGCGATCTGGTTGGCCATCGACCCGCTCGGGGCGAACAACGCCGCCTCGTGGCCGAACAGCGCGGCGACCTCGGCTTCGAGGGCGTTGACCGTCGGGTCCTCGCCGTAGACGTCGTCGCCGACCTCGGCGGTGGCCATCGCCTCCCGCATCCCGGCGGTGGGCCGGGTCACCGTGTCGGACCGCAGGTCAACAAGATCAGCCACGCAACATCTCCGCTACCAGGAAGGCCAGCTCCAGCGACTGCTGGGTGTTCAGTCGCGGGTCGCAGGCGGTTTCGTACCGGTCGGGCAGGTCGAGGTCCTCGATGCCCTGGGCGCCACCGAGGCACTCGGTGACGTCCTCGCCGGTCAACTCGACGTGCAGGCCACCGGGGTGGGTGTCCAGGCCCCGGTGCACCTCGAAGTAGCCAAGCACCTCGTCGACGATCCGGTCGAAGTGCCGGGTCTTGTACCCGTTCGACGACTCGTGGGTGTTGCCGTGCATCGGGTCGCACTGCCAGACGACCTTCGCGCCGGCGGCGGTGACCTTGGCCACGATCGGCGGGAGGGCGTCGCGTACGCGGTGGTTGCCCATCCGGCTGATCAGGGTGAGCCGGCCGGGGACGTTGTCCGGGTTGAGCTTCTCGCACAGCTCGATCGCCTCGTCCGGGGACGTGGTGGGGCCGAGCTTCACGCCTATCGGGTTGGCGATGCGGGAGATGAAGTCGATGTGCGCGCCGGTGATCTGCCGGGTGCGCTCGCCGACCCAGAGGAAGTGCCCGGAGAGCCCGTACGCCCGGCGGTCGGAGACCCGGGTCAGCGCCCTGTCGTACTCCAGGGCGAGGGCCTCGTGGGAGCAGTAGAGCGTGACGGTCCGCAACGCCTCGTCGTCGGTCATCCCGCAGGCCCGGATGAAGGCCAACGCGCGGTCGATCTCCCGGGCGATCGCCTCGTAGCGCTCCCCCGCCGGGGAGTTCTTCACGAACCCCTTGTTCCAGTCGTGCACGGCGTGCAGGTCGGCGAGCCCACCGGCGAGGTACGCCCGGAGCATGTTCATGGCCGCCGCCGAGTTGGCGTACGCCCGGATCATGCGCTGCGGGTCGGCGACCCGGGCGGCCGGGTCGGCCTCCAGCGAATTGATCATGTCGCCGCGGTAGGCGGGCAGGCCGCGCGCGTCGGTGGGCAGCGAACGGGGCTTGGTGTACTGGCCGGCCACCCGGGCGACCTTGACCACCGGCAGCGACGCGCCGTAGGTGAGCACGATCGCCATCTGGAGCAGGGTGCGGGCGTTGGCCAGCAGGTGGCTCTCGGTGTTGTCGACGAACGTCTCGGCGCAGTCACCGCCCTGGAGCAGGAACGCCTTGCCCTCGCAGACCAGGGCCAGCTTCTGCCGCAGCTGGTCCACCTCGTAGGGCGCGACGACCGACGGCACGGTGTCGAGCACCTTGCACACCTCGGCGACGGTCGCCGGATCGGACCACGGCGGGGTCTGCTCGCGGGGCAGCTCCCGCCATCGGTCCAGGCCGAGGGCGGCGTCCTCGGCGGAGTCGACTGTCGGTCGGCTGGTCTGCAGGCCCGGGCTACCCACCGCGGGATGGCTCAGCTGATGCCACTCATGGCGCATGAGAGAAAGCGTACGGCGACGCTCGGCGTGCCTGGTCGGCGAGGGGGATGGTTCCGGCAGATGGGAGATCGATCCGGTGGGTCAGGACGCGGGCGGCGACGGTGCGCCGCCCGGGGCCCCGTCACCGGGTGCCGGGGCGCCAGCCGGCGGCGGAGGGCCAGCGGGTGCGGAGGCGTCGCCGGGTGCCTCGCCGGCGATGCACCAGTCACCGCCGTCGCGGGTGACTGTGAACACCAACGGCCGGGTGATCGTGCGCTTGCCGGCGGCCACCGTGACCGAGACGCTTACCTCCTGCCCGCGCGGGCCTGGTTCGACGGCGTCGATCGTCGCCCCGGGCACCTCGAAGTGGTCGGCGAAGTCGCCGTTCGGGCCGGTGGCGCTCAGGTCGAAACCCTCCTGGAGCAGCGCGCAGAGCTGGCTGCGGCCGGCGGCGACGTCCTTGGCGGTCATCGCGTCGAGGTACGCCTGCACCCGTTCACGGGAGCGGGTGGCGGCCTCCTCGGCGGGTGCCCGCTCGGGCTTGGCCGCCTCCTGCTCGTCACCGCCGCCGATGCCGCAGCCGACCAGGGAGACCGGCAGCAGCACAAGCCCGGCGGCGGTCGCCGCCAGCCTGCGGTGGGTCGGGCGCATGATCACCTCCGTCGACCGTGCCATCGAGACGTGCCGAGCCGCGAGTCTGCCACATCCCGGCAGTCCCGCCCAACGCCGTCGGCCCGGCCGACGCGGGGCGTCGACCGGGCCGGTGCGTCACGGGCGGGGAGGGACGGTGCGGACCCTCCCCGCCGTGTGGGTACTGCGTCGCCCTCGGCTCAGCCGAGACCGCCCTTGATGGCGCCGATGAGCTCCCCGTTGCTGGTGTCACCGGAGAGTTCCCAGAAGAACGCGCCACCGAGGCCCTGGTTGTTCGCGTACGTCATCTTGCCGTTGATTGTCGACGGGGTGTCGTAGCTCCACCAGTTGCTGCCGCACTTGGCGTACGCGGTGCCGGCGATCGTGCCGGTGGTCGGGCAGGTGTTCTTGAGGACCTTGTAGTCCTCGATGCCCGCCTCGTACGTGCCAGGTGCCGCGCCGGTGGCGCTGCCGCCAGGTGCCGCCTGGGTGACACCGGTCCAGCCCCGTCCGTAGAAGCCGATGCCGAGCAGCAGCTTGTTGGCCGGGATGCCCTTGCTCTTGAGCTTCTGGATCGCCGCGTCGGAGTTGAAGCCCTGCTGCGGGATGCCTGTGTACGAGGTCAGCGGCGAGTGCGGGGCGGTGGGGCCCTGGGCGTTGAATGCGCCGAAGTAGTCGTACGTCATCGGCATGAGCCAGTTGAGGTTGCCGATGGCGCCTGCGTAGTCGGTCGCGTCGATCTTGCCGCCGTTGCTGCCGTCCGCCGTGATGGCGGCGGTGACCAGGGCGTTGGAGCCGAACTTCGACCGCAGCGCGCCGATGACGTTCTTGAACGCGTTGGGGCCGCTGCTGTCGCAGCTCAGACCGCAGGCGTTCGGGTACTCCCAGTCGACGTCGATGCCGTCGAAGACGTCCGCCCAGCGCGGGTCCTCGACCAGGTTGTAGCAGCTCTCGGCGAAGGCGGCCGGGTTCTGCGCGGCCTGCGTGAAGCCACCGGACCAGGTCCAGCCACCGAACGACCAGATCACCTTCAGGTGCGGGTTCATCTGCTTGAGCTTGCGCAGCTGGTTGAAGCTGCCCCGCAGCGGCTGGTCCCACGTGTCGGCGACACCGTCGACGCTGTCCGCCGCCGTGTACGCCTTCTCGTAGTCGGCGTAGCTGTCACCGATGGAGCAGCGACCGCCTGTGGTGTTGCCGAAGGCGTACAGGATGTGGGTCAGCTTGGCGGCCGAGCCGCTGGTCTGGATGTTCTTGACGTGGTAGTTGCGGGCGTAGACGCCCCACTCGGCGAAGTAGCCGACGACCTTCTTGCCACCCGTGTTCGGCGGTGGGGTGGTCGGCGGTGGCGTCGTGGGCGGCGGGGTGGTGGGTGGCGTCGTGGTGGGCGGGGTGGTGGTCGGCGGCGTCGTGGTCGGCGGGGTGGTCCCGCCGCCGCACGCGGCGCCGTTCACAGTGCAGTTCAGCGGCGCCTTGTACGCGCCGGTGCCGTTGTAGCCCCAACTGAACGAGGCGCCGGGGGCCAGGCCGCCGGCCCAGCTCTTCTTGACCGCGACGTAGTGGTTGCCGCTGCTCGTGACGTCGGCGTCCCAGGCGCTGCTGATGGTGGTCCCCGACGGCAGGTCGAATTCGATGCGCCAGGTGCTGACGGTGGCGCCGGAGCCGTTGGTGATTGTCACCTTCGTCTCGTGACCGGTCCCCCAGTCCTGCGCCTTGGTGAACGTGGTGGTGACCGTGCCGGCGCCGAACGCGGTGGTCATCGGCACCGCTGCGACGGTCACGGCGACCACGGCACCGGCCCAGAGGGCCCGGCGGAGCGATCTTTGCATGAGGCGTCTCCCGAACTGTTAGGAAACTTTCCAAAAGAGATTGGTGAGACGGTACTCACAGCGTCATCACTTCGTCAAGATGCGCATGTTTCGATTGCCCGATGCGTGGAGTCCCCCCGCGCCCGTTCCGAGCCCCCGGACGCCTGACGCGTAGCCTCGGACCATGACCGTCTTCGACATCCCGATCGACGCCCTCAACGGCGGCCCCGCGGACCTGGACCGCTACCGCGGCAAGGCGCTCCTGGTCGTCAACGTGGCCTCCCGCTGTGGCCTCACCCCCCAGTACGCGGGCCTCCAGGCGCTCGCCGACTCGTACGCCGCGCGCGGTCTCGTGGTGCTCGGCGTGCCGTGCAACCAGTTCGCTGGTCAGGAGCCGGGCAGCGCCGCCGAGATCAGCGACTTCTGCCAGGTCAACTACGGCGTGACCTTCCCGCTTACCGAGAAGGTCGACGTCAACGGCCCCGAGCGGCACCCGCTCTACAGCGCGTTGGTCGAGACCCCGGATGCCGACGGGCACACCGGCGACGTGCGGTGGAACTTCGAGAAGTTCCTGGTGGCCCCAGACGGGACGGTCGCCGCCCGCTTCGCCCCCACTGTCACCCCCGACTCCGACGACCTGCGCGCCGCCATCGAGAAGGTCCTCCCCGCCTGAGCGCCGATGATCAAGAGGTCCGCGTCAGAGCAGGCCTCTTGATCACCGCTCTGGGTTCGGCGGGCGGAAGCGCCACTGGGCCGCGTCGGCGACCGGCGTGTAGCCGAGGGCCTGGTAGATGTGGTTGCTCGTGGGGTTGGCCAGGTCGGTGTGGAGGGTGCAGGTCGTCGCGCCGGCGCTCAGCGCGTACCGGCTGGCGTGCGCCACGCAGCCCCCGGCGAAGCCTCGCCCCCGGTGCTCCGGTGGCGTGTAGACACCGCTGACCCGGGCCACGCCCGACACCTGCCTGCTCAGCCAGGCCATCGAGACCGGGGTGCCGGCGACCTCCCAGAGCCAGAGCAGATCCCCGTACGGCAGCCGGGCGTCCACCTGCCGCAGCAGGTCGACGCGCCGCAGGCCGGGCGTGGTCTCCGCGCCGAACGCCTCGGCCCAGGCCACCAGCAGGTCCCGGTCCGCGACGGTCGCCGGCCGGGCCTGCCCGGGTACGCCCGTCGGCGGCCGGACCGCGTCCAGCCGGAAGATCCGCTGCGCGGTTCCGGGTACGGCCAGCAGGCCGGCGCGATCGGCGTACCGCCTGGCGAACTCCACGACGGCCGGGACCGGGCCGTGCACCTCGGCAAGCGGCGGCGCCGCCCGGACGAAGTGCTCGGCGAGCGCCCGCGCGGCCGCCACCGGCACCGCGCCGAGCAGCGGCCCGCGCGGCGGCGTCCACACCGCCGCACCCACAGTCACCCCGCCGTCGACCACCCGCACGAACCGCTCGGCACCGGAGAGTGGCACGTCCCCGGAGAGCCGGTCGGCGACGAGCGTGAGCAGTACGTTGTGCAGGACGGGCTCGCGGCGCAACCAGGCGCCCGCCGTTCCGGCGAAGGCCGCGAGATCCTCGACGAGACAGCGCATGCCCGGCAGTGTGCGCAGCCGGACGGCGGTGCGGCAACCGGATAACCCACCAGCCCGGTCGGGAATGCGTCGCCGGTGGACGGAGTTGGGAACGAGCATGACAACAGTGGGATTGATCGGCAGCGGCAACATCGGCGGCACCGTGGCCCGGCTGGCGGTGGACGCCGGCTACGACGTGGTGCTGAGCAACTCGCGGGGGCCGGAAACCCTCCAGGGTCTCGTCGACGAGCTGGGCAAGCAGGCCAGCGCCGGCACCGCCCGGGACGCGGCCCAGGTCGGTGACCTCGTCGTGGTCAGTGTGCCGCTGAAGGCGTACCGCGCGGTGCCCGTCGAGCCGCTGGCCGGCAAGGTTGTCATCGACACCAACAACTACTACCCGCAGCGCGACGGGAACCTCCCCGAGCTGGACTCCGGCGAGACCACCAGCAGCGAGCTGCTCCAGCGCCACCTGCCCGACTCGCGGGTGGTGAAGGTCTTCAACAACATCTACTTCAAGGGCCTGGCCACGCTTGCCCGGCCGTCCGGCGCCGCCGACCGCAGCGCCCTCGCCATCGCCGGTGACGACGCCGCCGCGAAGGCCGAGGTGACAGCCTTCCTGGACCGGATCGGCTACGACGCGGTCGACGTCGGCCCGCTCGCCGAGGGGTGGCGCTACCAGCCCGACACCCCGGCGTACGGCCTCCTCTACGCCGCCAGCCCCACCGACTGGGAGCACCCGGTGCCCGGCGACGCCGAGAAGCTGCGCACCGCCCTGGCCGCCGCCACCCGCTGATCCACCGCCGCCGCCCTCCGGCGACCGCCTACCTGGTGGCCGTACGGAGGGCGGCGGCGAGTTCGTCGTCGTAGCTGGCGATCGGCTGGCCGTCCGAGGCGTACGCCACGAGCCGCCCCTGGGCCATCGTCGCCGAGCGGAACGAGAAGGTCCGCGTCCCCGGGTAGGCGGCGAGCAGCGGAATGGTCCGGGGCGCCCCGCCCGGGGCGGAGTAGTACTCCAGGCGGGTCACCTGCGGTGAGACCACGCCGTTGACCCGGACCTTGGTCTTCTCCGCACGGGTGCCGAAGGTGACAGGCGCGTCGGTGCCGTACGCGGCGCACTCGGCAGCTCCCCGGCAGACGAAGAAGTACCTGGGGTTGACCACGTCGTCGAGGGTGTACGCCTTGAAGGTCGGGTCGGCGCCGGCCGGCAGCGGCTGCACGGCGAAGAACGCGACAGCCACGGTCGCCGTGACGCCCACCCGCAGCCACGCCCGCCCGGCGGCCGGTCGTCTGCTCGTCCGCCGGGCGGCGACTGCGACACCGCCGAAGCCGACCAGGCACAGCAGGCACACGCCGACGGCGCGGGCGTTCTCGAACAGGAACTGCACGCCCGGCCGCGTCGAGACCGGGCTGAGCACCGCGCCCAGTGAGACGACCATGGCGGCGAGCAGCGCCGCGCCGGCGGCCCGTTGGGCGACACCTGACGCACCGATCAGCAGCATCGCGGCGAGCACCGGCCACACCTGGTGGTGGGTCCAGGACACCGGCGACGCGGCCACCGTGGCGCAGCCGACGAGCACCGCGGCGTGCCCGGGGCGGCCCTGCCGGGTCAACTGCCGGGACCGCAGCAGCGCCGCCGCGCAGATCACCGCGACAAGGCCGGCCCAGAGCAGGGGCAGTGTGGACTCCTCGACGCCGACCCGCAGCAGCATCCCGTGCAGGGACTGGTTGCCCAGCGAGGCCAGGTTGCCGATTCGGGAGGTCTGCCGGACGGCCTCGGTCCAGTACGTCCAGCTCTCGCCGGGCAGCACGATCGCGGCGAGCGCGGCGCAGGCCACGAACGTCCCGGCGGCCCGGGCGGCGTCGCGGTAACGGCCGACGGCGAGGAAGTAGACCACGAACAGCAGGGGGGTGAGCTTGATGGCCGCGGCCACCCCGACGAGGGTCCCGCGCAGCCGGGGCGGCAGGACGCCCATCCCGTCCAGCAGGGCCATCAGCACGATGAAGATGCTTACCTGACCGAACCGCAGGTTGCTCTGCACCGGCGCGGAGAGCATCAGCACCGTGGCCGCCACCGCCACGACCAGCGGCCGCCGGGACGGCCGGGTGCTCAGCGCGACACCTACCGACGCGGCGATGGCGACAACCGCGGCGCACGTCGCCACCAGCCAGAACCCCTGCACCACGCCCTCGCTGACGGCGGTCATCGGCCCCAGCACGAGGGCGGCGAACGGCGGGTAGGTGAACGGCCCCCCGTTCTGGGCCACATACCCGTACAGCGGCCTGCCGGCGTGCAGGTCGGACAGCGCGCCGTAGTAGATGTGCAGGTCGGAGAGACGATCCGGACGGTCCAGGACGAACAGACAGGACACCAGCGCGACGACGACGAAGGCCGCCCACGCCAATGCCACCCGGCGATCCCGCATCGACCGAGAATAGGCGAACAGGAGTGCCTTCGGCGTCCCCCCGCCCGTGGATTCGGCGTCGGGTCGTCCGCGGCGCAGGTCAGCGGCGCCGGTAGCGGCACCAGCCCCGTGCAGCGGGGCGGCGGAGCGGCTGGGGGGCGGGGCGGCGGGGCTGCGAGCAGAAAACTTGCCGCGGCAACTTGCGCTGAAGTCCTGCTCACGGGACTCTGATCCCTGGGTGTTGCCGCCCGCTCACCGAACGTGCTCCCCGGAGGCGACATGCACACGCTTCATACCGCGCACCGCCGGCTCCTGGCCGGCGCTGGCGCGCTCCTGCTCGGCACCACCCTCGCCGCCGCCGGCACGCCGGTGCCGGTCAGCGCCGCCGGCACGTCCGTGCCCGTCGGTGCTGGCGCTCAGGCGTCGGTCAGCGCCGCCGGGGCGGACACCGTCGGCTATGTCCGGCTCGCCCATCTCTCCCCCGACACGCCTGCCGTCGACGTCTACCTGTCCGCGCCTGACGCCCCGAAACCGCAGGTCTTCCCCGGCGTGGGCTACGGGGTCGTCTCGGACTACCTGTCGCTGTCTCCCGGCCGCTACGCCGTGGCGATGCGCGAGGCCGGCGCGCCCGCCACCGATCCTCCGGTGCTCACCACCGAGGTGGCGGTGACCAGCGGCGACGCCTACACGGTGGCGGGTGTCGGCCGACACGCCGACCTCGGTCTGCGGGTGCTCACCGACGACCTCAGCGCACCCACCGACGGCCGCGCCAAGGTCCGTGTCGTGCAGGCCTCGGTGCGCACGCCGGTGCTGGACGTGGCGGCCGCCGACGGTCCGATGATCGCCAACGGGGTGCAGTTCGCCACGACCACCGACTACCAGCAGGTCGAGCCGGGCAGCTGGCGGCTGAAGCTGACCGGCGCGGGCGGGCCGAGCACCGACGCCGAGGTGCGGCTCACCGGTGGCGCGGTCTACTCGTTGCTGGTGCTCGACTCCAAGCAGGGCGGGCTCACTGCCGAGCTGCGCCGCGACGCCGAGGGCGGAACTGTCGTCCCGGCGGGCGGGGTGGACACCGGCGCCGGTGGCACCTCCGGGAACGGGCTCGACGCGTACCCCCTGGTGGCCGGCGGATTGACCGCGGCGGCCGTCGCAGCGGCGCTGCTGTTCTGGCGCCGGTGGCGGCGCACCACCTGGTGAGCGTCGGGCCGGGCCTGTCGATCCGGCGGCACCGCGACCGGCGGGTGCCGCTGGCCGCGCTCGTCGCGGCCGGCGCGGCCGTCTGCCTGGCCGCCGGCACCGGCGTCGGGTTGGCCGGCACCGGTCCACCGCCTCCGGCCGCGAGCTGGCACCCCGGCTGCGTCGACGACTGCCCGCCGGTGGCCGCCGTGTCCGCGCCGCAGGGTCCACCCACCCGGGTACGCGTGCCGCGCATCGGCGTCGACTCCCCGCTCACCGTGCTGGGCCTGGACCGCGCGGGCGCGCTGGCCCCGCCTGACGACTTCGACACCGCCGGCTGGTACGGCGGCGGGCCGGCCCCCGGCGACACCGGTCCGGCCGTGCTCGCCGGGCATCTGGACTCGCGGCGCGGCCCGGCGGTGTTCGCCCGGCTCGGCGAGCTGCGGCCCGGTGACCGGGTGCAGGTGTGGCGCGGCGGGCAGTGGTTGTCGTTCCGGGTGACCGGGTCACTGCGGACCGGCAAGGACCGCTTCCCCACGGCGGCGGTCTACGGGCCGACGCCCGGCGCGGAGCTGCGCCTGGTCACCTGCGGGGGCGACTTCGACAGGCGACGCGGGCACTACACCGACAACGTGGTGGTTTTCGCGGTGGCCGAGCTCTGACCGGCAGGTCAGACCGGGCGGCGGCCGGCGAAGCCGCACTCGGCCCGGTGGTACCAGCGCACGTCGGAGTCGCCCTCCAGCCAGCACCACAGCACCGAACGGCCGGCCCGCTCACCGGCGAAGTCGAGCAGCACCGGCGCGATGCCCTTGACCTGGATGTCGTGCTGGTGCAGCTCGTCGACGACGGCGTGCAGGCGTGCTTCCAGTCCCTTGACCTCGGCCAGACCGCCGAGGACGCTCACCCCGTGGTCGGCCAGGTCGGCGCGCAGCTCGGCCAGGTCGGCCCGGACCCGGATCAACTCGTCGACGCGTGGTTGCAGGGTGGCCACCAGGTGCCGGGCCTGGGCGAGTGTGAACACCGCGCCAGTATGCGCCACGCCCGGCTCCGCGACGTGCCCGCAACCGTCAGTCGGACTGGGCGGCCAGCTCGCGGGCGCGGTCCCGGGCGGCCTCCAGCGCGGCGAGCAGCGCCGCCCGGACGCCGTGCTTCTCCAACTCGCGGATCGCGGAGATGGTGGTGCCGGCCGGCGAGGTGACCGCCTCGCGCAACTTGACCGGGTGCTCACCGGAGTCACGGAGCATCACCGCGGAGCCGATGGCGGTCTGCACGATCAACTCGTGCGCCACCTGCCGGGGCAGCCCGAGCAGGATCCCCGCGTCGATCATGGCTTCGACGAGCAGGTAGAAGTAGGCCGGGCCGGACCCGGAGAGCGCGGTGACCGCGTCCTGCTGCGATTCGGGCACCCGGATGGTCTGCCCGAGAGGCTTGAACATCTCCTCGGCCAACGCCAGGTGCGCCCCGGTGGCGTACGCGCCGGCGGAGATCGCGGTCATCGCCTCGTCGACGAGCGCCGGAGTGTTGGTCATGACCCGGACCACCGGGGTGCCCTCGGGCAGCCGGCGGTTGAAGAAGCTGGTGGGAAGCCCGGCGCAGAGCGAGATGACGAGCTTGTCGGCAGGCACCTTGGGGCCGATCTCGTCGAGCAGCGCGGCGGCGTCCTGCGGCTTCACCGACACGGCGAGCACCGCCGCCTCGTCGACGGCGGTCAGGTTGTCGACCACCCGTACGCCGTAGCGGGCGGTCAGCTCCTCGGCCCGCGCCGGGCGACGGGCGGTGGCCAGCAGCCGGTCCACGGGCCATCCCGAGCGCAGCAGCCCGGAGAGCATCAACTCGCCGATCTTGCCCGCGCCGATCACCGCGACCGTGTGCACACCGGGTGACATCTGGGCCGTACCCCCTCGCGTCGGATCGCGGCGCGGCGGACCCGCAGGCCCGCCGCGCCGCCCTACCGGTCGATCAGCTGCCGAAGAAGACCTCGGCCTCGGCGTACCGCTCCAGCGGCACGGTCTTCAGCTCGCGGGTGGCCTCGGCGAGGGGCACCCGGACGATGTCGGTGCTCTGCATCGCGACCATCTTGCCCCAGTCGCCGTCGTTGACCGCGTCGATGGCCTGCAGGCCCAGGCGGGTGGCGAGCACCCGGTCGAACGCGGTAGGGGTGCCGCCGCGCTGGATGTGACCCAGCACCACGGTGCGGGCCTCCTTGCCGGTCTTGGCCTCCAGCTGCTCGGCCAGCCACTGGCCGATGCCGCCGAGGCGGACGTGGCCGAACGAGTCGAGCTCCTGGTTGGCGAGCACCATCTGGCCGTCCAGCGGCTGGGCGCCCTCGGCGACCACGACGATCGGGGCGTACTGGTGCTGGAAGCGCTTCTCGACGTAGCCGGCCACCTGGTCGACGTCGAACTGCCGCTCCGGCAGCAGGATGACGTTGGCGCCACCGGCCAGGCCGGCGTGCAGGGCGATCCAGCCGGCGTGCCGGCCCATCACCTCGACGACGAGGGTGCGGTGGTGGCTCTCGGCGGTGGTGTGCAGCCGGTCGATGGCCTCCATCGCGATGTTGACAGCGGTGTCGAAGCCGAAGGTGTAGTCGGTGGCGCCCAGGTCGTTGTCGATCGTCTTCGGCACGCCGACCACGTGCACGCCCAGCTCGTAGAGCTTGGTGGCGACGCCGAGGGTGTCCTCGCCGCCGATCGCGATGAGCGCGTCCACGCCCTGTTCGGCGAGGTTGTCCTTGATCCGCTCGACGCCGTTCTCGATCTTGAACGGGTTGGTGCGGGACGAGCCGAGGATGGTGCCGCCTCGGGGCAGGATGCCCCGGACGTCCGCGATGTCCAGCGGACGGGAGAGACCCTCGAGCGGGCCCTTCCAACCGTCCCGGAAGCCCACGAACTCGTGACCGTAGGTGGCGACGCCCTTGCGGACCACCGCCCGGATGACCGCGTTGAGACCCGGGCAGTCGCCGCCGCCGGTGAGCACGCCGATACGCATGATCCGCTCATCCTCCTGGAGCATCAGGGTAAAGCCCGATTTGCCCCAGGATATGTGTCAGGTCAGACCATCGGCGCCGTTGCCGGCCCGGGGCGGGCCGTCACTGCGCACTGTAGTCGGCCTGCCTGTGCGATGACAGCGCGCCCCGGGACGGCTGCAGGTCAGTAGCTCACCTCGTGGTTCTCGCCGACCTCCGGCGGCTGGCCGGTGACGGCGGCCCTGGCGAACCCCAGCAGGTTGACCACGCTGCTGCTCGGCGAGTCCCAGTACTCGGCGGAGCTGGCGTGCACCTTGATCAAGGTCAGGCCGGGGGTGTCCAGCCCGTCCGGGAACCACGTCTTGAGCAGCGGGTTCCACAGCCGCTCGGCGCGAGCCCTGTCGAACTCGTCCCTGGCGGTGCCGGAGACGGAAACCCAGACGTTGTGCTTCTGGTCCGAGAACGAGACGTTGACCTCCGGATTCACCCGGATCTGGCGGACCTTGGCCGAGTCGGCGGAGGCGAAGAACCAGAGGTCCCCGTCGAACTCGGCCTCCTGAAGCCCCATCGGCCGGCTCACCTGCCGCCCGTCCAGGGCGATGGTGGTGAACATGCAGATCCGCGCGTCCCGGACCAGCTCGGTGACCCGGGCGCGGGCCTCGGTGGCGCTGGTCGGTTCCTTGCTCATGGCAGTCTCCCTCGGCTCGACTGGTCGAACCGATGCCCGGGACAGAACCGGTCAAACCTGCAAAGGTACGACGACTGTCAGCGGGACGTCATCGCCCGCCAGCGGGCCAGGTTGTGCCGGGCGTCGACCAGGGCGTCGTGCCGGGCCGCGTCGGCGTCCGGCAGGGTCGGCCGGCCACGGTCGTCCCAGAGCTGCCGCAACTCCTTGGTGAACCGGGGGATCTCCCGGGGCAGCGCCGGCATCGCACCCCAGAGCTGGGCGAGCACCACGTGGTCGTACGCGGCGTACCAGGCCCACAACTCCAACTGCTCCCCCGGCCGGTCCCGGATCGGCTCCATGAGGAAGTCGTACAGGTCGTCGCGGATGCGCTCACGCGAGCGCCAGGCCCGGTCGGCAGGCGAGGGCAGCTTGTCCAGCACGTTGCGCCGCACCCAGGGCACGGCGCGGGAATCGTCGTACTCGGTGGAGACCGCGTAGAACTCGCGGCCGTACTCGTCGACGACACCTATCGACACGAGGTCGACGAGCCGGCCGTCCTCGATGAACTCGCAGTCGTAGAAGTAGCGGTAGACCATTCCGGCCATCCTCGCCCACCGGCTCGCGGCGGTGCCCGGCGGGGGGCGACCGGTGGCCGCCGGAAGCCGGCGACGAGGGGGTACGCCGCAGCTGGCGACGGTCACGGAAGTGCTTCGAGGGGTGTACAGCAAGCGACCGGACCGTCATGATCTGATGTGTACCGCTACCGGACGCCGAACCGGTGTCAGTTCACCTTGTCAGGGCCATCAGGTTCACCCGGTGAGCGAGTTTGTGGTCCATGACCGGGGAGGGGTTGGACCGTGGAGATGCGCCTGCCGGAGCCGGGTGACGCGCTCACGGGTGTCGAGATGTTCGCCGGGCTGGAGCCCGAGGTGCGCCAGCGTGTCATCGCCGCCGCCGTTCCGCGCACCTACCGCAAGGGCCAACTGCTCTTCGTCGAGAACGACCCGGGCGAGTCGCTGATCGTGCTGCGCCGCGGCGCGGTCGCCGTCTTCCGGACCGCGCCGACCGGCGAACGGGCCGTGCTGTCGGTTATCCGTCCGCCCGACGTGCTCGGCGAGGTCTCCCTGCTCGACGCGTCCACCCGGTCCGCCTCGGCCGAGGCCATCGAGGACTGCGCGGCGCTCGCGCTCTCCCGGGGGGCGTTCATGGAACTGGTGCACTCCAACCCCCGCATCCTGGACGCGGTGATGCGCTCGCTGGGTGGGCTGATCCGCCGGCTCACCGAGCAGAACGCCGACCACGTCTTCCTCGACCTGCCCGGCCGGGTGGCCAAGACGCTTGTCCGGTTGGCTGGCGAGAGCCAGGCCCCGATGATCACGATCGAGCTCAACCAGAGCCAGTTGGCCGAGATGGCCGGCGGTTCCCGGCAGAGCGTCAACCAGGCGATCGGGTCGTTCGCCAGCCGGGGCTGGCTGCGCACCGAGGGCCGCCGGATCGTGGTGACCGACGTGGCCGCGCTGCGCCGACGCGCCGGCATGAACGACCGCTGATCCACGGGTACGCGCACGACGCGGCCGGGTCACCCGTGGGCGACCCGGCCGCGTCGACGCGTCACTGAGCGCGGGATCAGACCCCGGAACTGCCCGGGCCGGCCCACTTGTCCGGGCCCTTGCCGTCGCCGCCCGGGCCGTGGGACTGCTCGCTGACGATGCCCTCGGCCTGGAGCGTGGCGAGCGTGGCGGCGTCGACGTCCACCGACTCGCCCGCGGAGTGGCTGACCCCGTTGCCGTCGGTCCAGTCGCTCTCCAGCTTGACGTACACCATTGACCTGTCCCCCTCTGGTCGCTGATCGACATGTGGCTGACTGAATGTAGTCCGCATCTGCCCTGATGGACTGTCCACAAGCCAACAGGCCGGTACCTGACAGGGTCGCCGACGGTGATACTCCTACCAGGCGACGTTGTGGGCGTCGACCGGTTCCGCCAGTGGAGGGTGTCATCGCCGCTCAGTGTGAGCGCTGTGGAAGGACGGCCGCCGACGGCGACCGCTTCTGCGGTGGCTGCGGCGCCGAACTGGGTGCGGTCTGCCCGCACTGCCTGCGTCCGCTCGCCTCCGACGTCACGTTCTGCACCTCGTGCGGCTCACCCCGGCCGGGCGCGGACCGGCCCGCCGCGGTCACCCCGCAGGAGGACCGCCGCCGGGTGAGCGTCCTGTTCGTCGACCTGATCGACTTCACGCCGTACGTCGAGCGGGCCGACCCGGAGCAGGTGCGCGGCATGCAGACCGGGTTCTTCTCCGCCGCCCGCCGGGTCGTCGGCCAGTACGGCGGGGTGGTGGAGAAGTACATCGGCGACGCGGTGATGGCGCTCTTCGGCGCGCCGATCGCCACCGAGACGGACGCGCTGCGCTGCGTACGGGCCGGCCTGGAGCTGCAACGGGTGCTCACCCGGTTCGCGCCGACCGGCAGCACCGAGCTGCGGTTCCGGGTGGGGGTGGCCACCGGTGAGGCGCTCGTCGACGTGGCAGCCGCCCGCGACGGCGGGCAGGCGATCGTGGCCGGGGACGTGGTGAACACCGCCTCCCGGATGCAGTCCGTCGCACCGCCGGGCGGGGTGCTGGTGTGCGGCACCACGCACGCGTTGACCAAGGACGCGGTCCGGTACGAGGAGCAGCCACCGGTCACCCTGCGTGGCCGGTCCTCGCCGACCGAGGTGTGGCTCGCCCTGTCCCCGCTGCGGCGCCAGCCCACCGACCGGGAACCGGACACCACGCCGCTCGTGGACCGGGAGCACGAGCTGGGCATGCTGGTCAACGCCCTGCACCGGTCTCTGCGGGACCGGCTGCCGCAGGTGGTGACGATCTTCGGTCGGGCCGGCATCGGCAAGAGCCGCCTGCTGCGCGAGTTGTACCGGCACACCGGCCGGCTGGTCGACGAGCCGCTGACCTGGCGGATCGGGCGCTGCCCGCCGTTCGGGGAGAACGTCACGTACGCCGCGCTTGCCGACATCGTGAAGTCCGAGGCCGGCATCCTGGACACGGACCCGGCGGCCAGCGCGGCGCAGCGGCTGGCCGCCGCCGTCGCCGAGCTGATCGGTCCTGGCGAACGGGACCGGGTCGTCGACGCGCTGCGCCCACTGGTCGGGTTGCCCGGCACGCCGCTGCCCGCCGAGGAGGCGGAGTCGGCGTGGCGGCGTTTCCTGCTGGCGCTGGCCGCCCGCCGCCCCACCGTGCTGGTCTTCGAGGACCTGCACTGGGCCGACGACGCCATGCTGCGCTTCGTGGAGCTGCTCGGGTCGGCGGCCCGCGAGGTGCCGTTGCTGCTGCTGTGCACCGCCCGTCCGGAGCTTGTCGACCGCGACCCGAGCTGGGCCGGCACCATCACCGGCTCGGTGACCATCACCCTGCCGCCGCTGCGGGACACCGGGATCGCCGCGCTGTACGCGCACCTGTTCGGCCAGGCGGCGTTCTCCGCCGACATGCTGAGCCCGCTGATCGAGGTGGCCGGAGGCAACCCCCTCTACGCCCACGAGTACGTCCGGATGCTCATCGAGCAGGGCGCGCTGCGCCAGTCCGGGCGGGGCTGGTCACTGGACAAGCACCTCGAACTGACCATGCCGGAGAGCGTGCACGCCGTGATCGCCAACCGGGTGGACCTGCTCGACGCGAAGGACCGCGCCGTGCTGCTGGCCGCCTCGGTGGTCGGAGTGCAGTTCTGGCCGGGCGCGGTGGCCGCCGCCCTCGGCCAGCAGGTCGAGTCGGTCGAGCGCTCGCTGCGCCGGCTGGAGCAGCGTGACTTCGTGCACGAGCAGGCTGCCTCCACGATGGCCGGGCAGGCGGAGTTCCGGTTCCGGCACGTGCTCGTGCGCGACGTCTGCTATCAGCGGCTTCCGCGTACCGAGCGGGTGGCCCGGCACGAACGGGCCGCGGACTGGCTCGACGCGTTGTCGCACAGCCGGGACACCGACCTGGCCGAGGTGCTCGCGCACCACCGCTGGGCGGCGCACGAGATCGCCCGCTCCCTCGGCATGGAGGTCCGCCGGTACGCGGCGCCGGCCCGGCAGGCGCTGCACCGCGCGGCCCGCCGGGCGTACGCCCTGCACGGGCTGGACGCGGCGGCCGCCCACGCGGGCCGGGCGCTCGGCCTGGCCGACGACAGCGACCCGGTCGGCCGCCTCCAACTGGAGTTGCTGAGCACCGAGATCTCGTTCTACCGCGACGGCAACGCGTTCCTCTCCGGTGGCGGGCCGGAGCAGGTGCACGCGCTGGCCGGGCGGCTGTCGGCGCACGGCGACGACGCGTGCGCGGCCCGAGCGTGGACGCTCCTCGGCCAGGCCGCCTGGCTGCGCGCCGACCGGGCCGACGCCCTGGTCTGCCTGGACCGGGCCGTGCAGTTGTTCGAGTCGCTGCCGGACACCCCGCAGAAGGCGGACGCCTACGCGGAGCTGGGCCGGCTGCACATGCTCAACTACGAGCGGGACGCGGCAGTCGCGGCGGCGGAGATCGCCGCGGAGATCGCCGAGCGGCTGGGCCTGACCGAGACCCGCACCAACGCCCGGATCACCGCCGCGACCGCCCGCTACCAGGCCGGGGACCGGGTCGGCCTGGACGAGCTGCACGCGATAGTGGAGTTCAGCCGGGCCGGTCAGTTGCTGGCGCTGCCCCGCGCCACCCAGAACCTCGCCTGGGCGATCCGGGAGGAGGGCGACTGGCTGCGCTCGGACGCCCTGCTCTCGGCCGCGCCGGCGCGGACGGCCAGCGGCCAGACGTTGACCACCAGCTACTCGGCGGAGGCGATGCGCGCCTGGTTCGAGGGCGACTTCGGGCGGCTGCTCACCGCCGCCGAGGCGTTCGTGGACACGCCCACCGGCAGTTGGGACATGCAGGTGCGGGGCCTGCGCTGCTGCCTGCTGGTGCTGCGTGACGACGACGACCCGGACGACCTGGGCGACGCCCTGGACACCGCGCGGCGCAGCGGGTTCCACCGGCTGCGCTGGACGATGGTGGGCATGGCCGCCCTGTGCCGGGCGTTGCAGGGTCGCGCCGACGAGGCGGCGGAGCTGATCGACGAGTTGGACAGGTCCTGGTCGGAGGTGCCGGCCCTGGCCAGCGGGGAGTGGATCGCGGCAGCCGCGTACGCCGCCGCGCTTGCCGGCCGGGACACGGCGGTGCGGGTCCGGGCGATGCTGGGCCGGGTCGGGCATCGCACGCCCTGGTCGGAGGCGGCGTTGCGGACCGTGACGGCGGCGCTGGCCGCGGCCGACGGCGACCACCGGCGCTCGGCCGAGCTGCACCTGGCCGCCGCCGAGACGTACGGGCGGATCCCGGACGTCAGTGACCGGGTGCTGGCGCTGGCGCTGGCGGCGGCCGAGCTGACCCGTGCCGGTGACCCGGCGGCAGCCCGGGCGCCGCGCGCCGAGGTCCGCACCTTCGCGCTGCGCAACGACGCTCCCGGCCTGCTGGCGCTCGCGGGGCGGCCGATCAGCCCGGCCGGACCGGCCGTGGCCTGCTGAGCCGGCTCAGGCGGCCACCAGTTTGAGCTTCTGCGCGTAGACGTCGACGTACTCGCGGCCGGACAGCTCCATCAACTCGTACATGATCTCGTCGGTGACCGCCCGTTCGACGAACCGGTCGCCGGCCATGCCCGCGTAGCGGGAGAAGTCCAGCGGCGTGCCGAAGCGGATCCGGACCCGGTCGATCCTGGGGATGAGCTTGCCGGGCGGCTGGATCTCGTCGGCGTTGAGCATCGCCACCGGCACCACCACGGCACCGCTCTCCAGGGCGAGCCGGGCCACCCCGGTCTTGCCCCGGTAGAGCCGCCCGTCGGGGGATCGGGTGCCCTCGGGGTAGATGCCTGCCACTCCCCCGGCGCGCAGCACCCGCAACTGGGTGTCCAGCGCGGCGCGGGCTGCCCGGCCACCTGAGCGGTCCACCGGAACGGTGCCGGTGCCGACGAAGAACATCCTGGTCAGCCAGCCCTTGATGCCCTTGCCGGTGAAGTACTCGGCCTTGGCCACGAAGGTGACCCTCCGCGAAATGATCAACGGTGTGAAGATCGAGTCGGAGAAGGAGAGGTGGTTGCTGGCCAGGATCACCGGGCCGGTCGCCGGCACGTGACGCAGGCCCTCCACCTGCGGGCGGAAGATCAGCTTGAGCAGCGGACCGAGGAGAACGTACTTCAGCAGCCAGTAGAGCACCGGCGTCCTTTCCCGTGGTGTGCCCCGCGACGGCGCCGTGCCCGGGAGCGCCGCCGTCGCCGACGAGCCTACGAAGCGAGCGCTCTCACCACAACGGACGGAGGCTCACCACCGCCGCGCGGGCGACCCCGGCCGCGAGGCGGCGGCGAGGGGGGACACCGGGACCATCTGGCCGCCGCGAACCGGCCACCCCGACCCCTGGCGGACCCGCCGCCTGACGATCATCGAGATCGCACGTGTCGCGCAAGAACGGACATCGGAGCACCGCCGCGACCTGCGATGGCAGCCGTGACTTTGGAAGACGCGACACAACGCACTCCCGGAACCGACCCCTGACGTGTCACGATTCAGAGCACGGCGTGCGTACGGGCGTCGAGGGGGCAGGGTGGCCGCGCCGCACGGCGCGTTGAGGAGGATGTCCGGGTGTCAGCGGGTGGGGCCCGCCGGGGACGGCGGGACAACGGGCTCGACGCGAGCGAGTACGCCGTCGTCGGCGACGTCGATCCGCGCGTCGGCGAGCACCTGCTCGACGTGCTGGCCGCCGGTGGCATCGCCGCGTACCTGCAACCCTCGGCCGACCTCAACCCGGTCACCCGCACCACCACCGTTCCGGCCCGTCCGGTCGACCGGCTGTACGTCGACCGTTCGCACCTGACCACGGCACGGGACTATCTGACCCAGCTCGCCGACGAGACGTCCCCGGAGCAGCCTCCAGCGCATGACGAACCGGACATCGACGCCGAGTGGGCGCGGATCGTGGCGGGCTTCCACACCACGTCGACGGTCGGCGAGCACCCGTGGCCGGCCTCGGAAAACGTGGATGAACCGGACACCCGGGACAAGCCGGCGGCCGGCCCCCTGGCCCGCTCCGGCGTCGACGAGCCCGGCCCGACTGCCACCGACGTCCGGCGGCTGCCGTCCGCCACCGACATCTCCGGCATCTCGGTCGGACGGGGCGCCCGTCCGGACGAGCCGTCGCTGCTCGACGGGTTGGACACGTTCGGTGCGGACCTGCCCGACGACGAGGACGACGAGGGCTACCACCCGCCACCCCCACCGCCGCTGCCCCGGATCTCGAAGTACGCGGTGGTGGGCATCCTCGCGGTGGTGGTCGGGTTCGTGCTCTTCCTCTTCCCGTCCCTGGTCCCGGTGGACCGTTCGGCGGTCACCCTGTTCGGGTTCACCGGCATCCTTGCCGGTTTCGTCACGCTGATCTGGCGTCTGCGCCCCGGCGACGAGGAAGACGACGACCCGGACAACGGCGCCGTCGTCTGACCTCCGGCCCGCATCGCGGGACGACGCCGCCCCGCCCGGCGCGTAACAGTGGTGTAACTTACTGTCAGTAGGAATACCGCTGTACGTCACTTCCCCCGCTGACTGACCGGTTTTCTCCTGCTCGTGGCGGTCAGTCCTCTGCTGATCGGAATGCCCGAGATGCGACAGAGTTCCCTCGTGGTGGTGGCCAACCGCCTCCCCATCGACGACAACCAGGCGCCCGACGGGGCCTGCGAGTGGCGACGCAGTCCAGGGGGCCTGGTCAGCGCGCTGCACCCACTGCTGAAGCACACCCCGGCGACCTGGGTCGGCTGGGCCGGCGGCACCGGGCCCGCCCCCACCCTGCCCGACGTGGACGGCGTCCGCATGCACGCCGTCGCGCTCAGCCAGGACGACCTCCGCGACCACTACGAGGGATTCGCCAACGCCACCCTCTGGCCCCTCTACCACGACTCCGTCGAACAACCGCAGCACCACCGCCGGTGGTGGGAGGCGTACCAGCGGGTCAACCAGCGCTTCGCCGAGGCAACAGCCGAGGTGGCCGAGCAGGGTGCCGTCGTCTGGGTACAGGACTACCACCTGCATCTGGTCCCCGGCCAGCTCCGCGCGCTCCGGCCGGATCTGCGCATCGGGTTCTTCCTGCACGTGCCGTTCCCACCCCCGGAGCTGTTCATGCAGCTGCCCCGGCGCGCCGAACTGCTGCGCGGGATGCTCGGCGCCGACCTCGTCGGCTTCCAGCGGATCCAGGCGGCGCACAACTTCGCCCAGCTCGTGACGAGGGTCTTGGAGCTGCCGGCCACCGACCGGCGGATCGGCATCGACGACCGGGTGGTGCGCATCGGCGCGTTCCCCGTCTCCATCGACACCGCCGAGATGGCCGCGCTCGCCTCCCGCCCCGACGTCACCGCCCGGGCCCGCCGACTCCGCCAGGACCTCGGCGACCCCCGACAGGTCATCCTCAGCGTCGACCGGATGGACTACACCAAGGGCATCGAGCAGCGACTCAAGGCGTACAGCGAACTGCTGGCCAGCGGCGACGTCAAGGTCCGCGACACCGTGCTCGTGCAGGTGGCCATGCCGAGCCGGGAACGCGTCGGCCAGTACCAGATCCTGCGCGAACGGATCGAGCGTGAGGTCGGCCGGATCAACGGCGAGTTCGGCCGGGTCGGCGAACCCGCCATCCACTACCTCACCCAGCCCTTCGACCGGGCCGAGCTGGCCGCGCTCTACCGGGTCGCCGACGTGATGGCGGTGACCCCACTGCGCGACGGGATGAACCTGGTCGCCAAGGAGTACGTCGCCGCCCGGGTGGACGACGACGGTGCGCTGCTGCTCAGCGAGTTCGCCGGCACAGCCGCGGAACTGTCGCAGGCGTACCTGGTCAACCCGCACGACCTGGAGGGGCTCAAGCAGGGCCTGCGCGCTGCGCTGCGGGCCAGCCCGGCCGACGTCACCGAACGGATGCGGGCGATGCGCGCCCACCTGCACGAACACGACATCCGGGCCTGGGCGCGCTCCTACCTCGGCGCGCTCGACGAGACCGGCGCCCTGGTCAGCCTCCTGACCAGCACCGACGACGCGGTCCGGGTGCCCCGCCCGGCGACCCGGGCCACCCCGGCCGCACACCACAGCGGCGGCTGACCGGCCGTCGGCCGCCAGCTCAGTGCGCGGCGGGTTCCTTCTCCAACCAGTCCAGGATCGCGTCGATCGGCTCCACCCACCGCGCGTCAAGCATCAGGTCGTGCCCCATACCGGGGAAGAGCAGCGGCGCCGAACCGTACCTGCGGGCCACCCGGGTCAACGTCGACGCCGGCACCACCCGGTCGTCCGGGCTGCCCATCACCAGCACCGGCGGCGCGCCCACTGCCGGTTCGGCCGCCGGCTCGCCCAGCAGGGCCCACTGCGCCCGCCGACCGGCCCGACCGAGCCGACCGACATACCGCCGGGCCTCCTCGTCGGGCAGCTCCCGGCTGAACAACTGCCCCCGGCTGAGGCGCAGCGGCCCACCGAACACCGCAGGCAGCGTCCCGGCCGGATTGCGGCGCAGCGCCGCCCCCAGCACCCCCCAGCCACCGAAGACCGGTGCCACAAGCACCGCGTCCCGCGCCGGGTAACGCGCCAACGCGTGCGCCACGACAAGCGCCCCGGCGCCGTGCCCCACAAGCACCGCCTGCCGCGGCAGGCCCGCCGCCACCTGGACCACGTCGTGGGCGTACGCCCGCAACGTCGCCTCCGGCGCCGGCTCGCTGGCACCGTGCCCGCGCAGACTCATCGCGTACGCCGGGAAGCCCCGCGACGCCGCGTGCCCCAACCAGTGCTCGGCGAACGCCCACGCGCCGTGCCCGAACCCGGGAACGAACAGCAGCGGCGGCCGCCCCTGCTCCACCTCCGGTACGGCGCTCAGCACCTCACGACGCGCCGGCCGGACCGGTCGGGCCCACTCCCGCCCCCGCATGATCCGCAGCTCACTCACCTGTGCGACCTTTCGTTCGCGACTGCGGGGCTCGCAAGCTCACTCCTCGCGCTCACCTGTGCGACCTTTCGTTCGCGACTGCGGGGCTCGCAAGCTCACTCCTCGCGCTCACTTGGCCTCCAGGTCGTGCAGGGCGCGCTGGACAGCGCGCAGATAGTCGGCGTGGCCGACCTCGAACCAGTGCCGGCTGCTCTCCTTGACCTGACCGGAGTACCGCTCGCCGGCCCGCTCCCGCACCCGCTGCGCGAACGCCGCGGCACGCTCCGGGCGGTCCCGGCGGGCCTGCAACACACGCGCGAAGAGCACCGTCTGCCAGTGCGCAAGGGTGAACATCCCGGAGTCCGGCTGCAACAGACCGGCCACCGCCAACGTCGGATGGCCCGGGGTGAACGCGTTGAGCCACAGCGTGGGCCGACCCGCGCCGGCGCTGTCGGCGAACACCGACGCGTCGAGGAACTCGAACCGCGGCAGGTACCCGGTGGCGAAGATGACCACCTCGGGGTCGATCTCACGCCCGTCGGTCAGCTCCACCGCGTACGTGTGGAACCGGGCGATGTCCGGCACCGGGCCGATGGCGCCGTGGCCCACGTAGTAGACGAGCTGGCTGTTCGCAATGGGGTGCGTCTCGTACACCCGGTGGTCGGGCTTGGGCAGGCCGAAACGGGTCAGGTCACCGACGGTCAGGCGCAGCGTCCAGTGGTAGAGCCACTGCCGCAGGCGCAACGGCACCCGCAGGGCCAGCAGCGAGTCGTTCACCTGGTCGGCCGGGCGGCCGAACACGTACTTCGGGGCGTACCAGTAGCCGCGCCGGCTGGAGTGCCAGCAGCGCGACGCCTGCTGGGCGGCCTCGACGGCGATGTCGCAGCCGGTGTTGCCGGCACCGACCACCAGCACCCGCTTGCCGCGCAGCTGCGCCGGGTCCTTGTAGGACGAGGCGTGCATGATCTCGCCACGGAACTCTTCGAGGCCCTCGTAGCGGGGCAGTTTCGGCGACCAGTTGTGGCCGTTGGCGATCAGCACGGCGGCGTACCGGGAGGTGCGCTCCGGACCGTACCCGCCGGTGGAGCGGGTCGTGACGTCCCAGCGGTCCCCCTCGGCGGGTTCGACCCGGACCACCTCGGTGCCGAACCAGATGTGCGACCGCAGGTCGAAGTGGTCGGCGTACCGCTCGAAGTAGGAGAGCAGCTGACTGTGGTGCGGGTAGTCCGGCCACGAGTCCGGCATCGGGAAGTCGGGGAACTGGGTGAACGGCTTCGACGACAGCAGGTGGGTGCTGGCGTACACCGGGCTGCGGTCGTGGCGCCAGTTCCAGGCGCCGCCGACGCCGGTCTCCCGCTCGTAGCAGTCCACGCCGAACCCGTGCTCGCGCAGATTCTTGATGGCCGTCAGGCCGCTGGCCCCGGCCCCGATGACGCAGACCGTGTCGCCCCGGTCGGAGACGGGGGCGGCGTCGCGGCCCTGCGCGGACGGATCGGGCCGGCCGTGGTCGGTGGAGGTGGACACCGGGACATCTCCTTTTGTACGGCACGCGTGCCGGTCGCCGCGAAATCCTCTCCACATCGGAGCCGGATGTCCAGCGCCGGCGCGGACCGATCGGCGGGTCCCGGCCGGTGGGGGTCAGCCGGTGGTGGGCAGCAGCAGGTCGACCAGGACCGGGAAGTGGTCGCTGGCCCGGCGGGTCTGCGGGGTGTCCACCACGTCGTAGTCGACAACTGTGATCCGCGGGTCGACGAAGAGCGCATCGATGCGCCGACGCGGGTCGGCGCAGGAGTAGGTGAGCCGGTCCGCCGCGTCGGCCGCCACCGCGGCGTCGGTGAGCCCGCGCGCCACGGCGGCCCACGCCGGACCGTCCGGGCCCTCGTTGAGGTCGGCGCCGGCGAGCACCGGGCTGGTCGCCGCGTCCAGCCCGCGCTTGAACTCGGCGGCCTGCGCGGGGCGCTCCGCCGGGTCGGTGGACAGGTGCGAGCCGGCGAGGGTGAACCGGGCGCCGGCGACCCGGCAGTCGGCGTACGCGGCGCCCCGCAGGTGCCGGCCGGGAGTCAGCGGGAAGCGCTGGCACCTGGTGCCCGTCACCTGGACGCGCAGGCTGGTCAGCAGCAGGTTGCCCAGCGCGGGCAGCCCACCTGCGGCCACCACCAGGCCGAACGACTCGGCAAGCGTGGCGGACTTCTGCCGCCACCGGAACCGGCGCGGCCCCTCCTGCACGATCACCACGTCCGGGCGCGCGGCCCGGACCACCGCCGCCAGCGCGGCCGTGTCGTCGCGCTGGCTGTGAATGTTGTACGACACCACGCGCAGTGGTACGCCGGCAGCCTCGCCCATCGGTCCCCGCCTCAGATCCGGCGGGCCAGGTCGGCGGCGCCGATCACCCCGGCGCTGTTGCCCAGCTCGGCGGGGAGCACCTCGGCCACCGGCAGGCGGCCGCGCTGCGCGAGCGCGTCGAGGTACGAACGGCGGGTCGGGCCGAGCAGCAGGTCGCCGGCCTCGACCACACCGCCGCCGACCACCAGGGTCTGCGGGTCGAGGATCTGCGCCATGTCGGCGAGGCTGGTGCCCAACCACCTGCCGATCTGCGCGAACGCCTCGGCGGAGATCGGGTCGCCGTCCTGCGCGGCGGCGGTCACCATGTGACCGGTGATCGCCTCGGCCTCGCCACCTGCCAGCTCCAGCAGCGCGGTCGCCCGGTTCGGTTCCTGTCGGGCGCCGGCGCGGGCGAAACGGACCAGGGCGCTGCCGCTGGCGTACTGCTCGATGCAGCCCAGCCGTCCGCAGCCGCACTGGTGCCCGTCCGGCACGGCAAGCATGTGACCCAGCTCCGCGGCGACGCCGTGCGCGCCGCGCATCAGCTCGCCACCGAGGACGATGCCGCCGCCGACGCCGGTGCCGATGGTGAACATGATCATGGAGTCGTCGGCGTCGCGGGCCGCGCCGTAGCGGAACTCCGCCCAGGCTGCGACGTTCGCGTCGTTCTCGACGATGACCGGCAGACCCACCGCGGCGCTGACGTACTCGCGCAGCGGCTCGTCGCGCCAGGCGAGGTTCGGGGCGAAGAGCACGGTGGACCGGGTGGCGTCGATCCAGCCGGCCGCGCCGATCCCGACGGCCTCGATCGTCCGCCCGGCAGCGAGTTCGCCGACCAGATCGATGATGACGTCGCGGGTCTTGCCGACGTCATCGGCGGGAGTGTCCCGTCGGGTCTGCACGAGTACCGCGCCGGTGTCGTCCACGACACCGCCGGCCACCTTCGTGCCTCCGACGTCGACTCCGATGGTCAGCGTCACCGCTGCCGCTCCCCTCTGCTGTGCTGTCCGGCCCGCGCGCCGACGAAACGTCGGTCCGGGTCGGGATGTCCCGCGGTCAGGCCTCGTCGCCCGGTGCGTCCGCGCCGGCGTCGTCGGGCACCCGCGACGCGGGCACCACGGGTCGGTTGGTCGGCACCGGTGCGGCCACCGCCCCGGCGTCGTCGACGGGTGGTGCGGTGGGCGGGGCGAGTGGGTCCGCCGTCCGGGTGGCGGCCGACCAGACATCCCGTTCCGGCGCCGGCTGAGAATCATGCCCGGTGCGGGTGGCATCGCGCCACACGTGGTCGTCGCCGGCGTCGGACAGCCGGTCGGTCGGCGCGGGCCGCGGGGCCTCGCCGTCGCTGGTCGGAGCGGGTGTGGGCGCGGCCGGCGCGGCGGAGTCGGAGGTGTGCGCCGGGGGCGGCTCCGGCGGGGAGAACGCCCGCAGCAGGCTGGCCACACCTGCCGCGAGGTCACCGGCGCCGGTGGCGAGCCGTTCGGCGAATTCCGGACTCGGATCCCGCAACGCGGCGATGCCCCGACAGACCGGACAGACGCAGCATTCGGGTGAACCGGTGGCGAAACCTCCGGTCCCACCGGGCCGTTCGGCGGGGGTCTGGCTGTGACCGAGGACACCCGCCAGCAGGCCACCGAGCGGGCCGGACGCGCCACCCGCCGACCCGGCGGCGGCCAGTCGCGCCCCCGCGAGCAGGGTGGCGACAAGCCGCTCCGCCTCGTGCCGGGCCGAGCCCGGATCTGTGCCGCTCAATCTCGGCTCCTCCGCCCTGCCGGACGCGTCACTGCGCCGCACCGGATGCTTCTACCCGGCGCTTGAGCTGCTTCAACGCGGTGTCCATGATCATTTTTTCGGCCTTGCGCCGGAACATGCCGAGCATGCCCACCGACAGTTCGACCTCGAGGGTGTACGTCACAGTGGTGCTGGCGTCCGGGTTAGCCACCAGGTCGTACGAACCGCGCTGGCTCTTCTGCATCTTCGACGGCGCGACCAGGTGCCACTCGATCCGCGACAGGTCCTCGGCGTACTCGTAGGCCAGGACGTACTCGTCGGCCATCACCCCGGCGTCGATGGTGAACCGCACCTGGCTGGCGTAACCGTCCTCGTACTCCTCGACGACCTCGACCCGGCGCACCGCCTCGGTCCACTCCGGGTAGCGCGGGAAGTCGCAGATGACCGCCGCCACCAGGTCCGGTGACGCGCCGATGATGATCGACTGGGTGGAGGAGTCCGCCATGGGGGGAGGCTACCCGGCGGGTGCCGCCCCCGCGGCGCGCCGCCCCCGCCGCGCCCTGCCTACGGCACCGTAACCACCCGCCGGGTAGGTTTCGACGGGACGGACGCCGTGGTGGCGACCGGTCTGACCAGTGCGAGCACGAAGGAGTGCAGGTGCGCGAGTTCTCCGTTCCGCCGATCGTCACCGTTGGCGACGCGGCCAACCTCACCGATCCGGTCTGGGAAAACGCCGAGGTCGCACCGGACACGGTCCAGTTCGCCCGCCGCACCCGCACCGCCGACGGCACGACCTGGGCAGAGGTGACCTGCCTGCAGTTCCGCGACGAGGTCGTGGCTGTGGCACGCGGGCTGATCGCCTCCGGCGTCCAGCCGGGTGACCGGGTCGGGTTGATGAGCCGCACCCGCTACGAGTGGACCCTGCTGGACTACGCCATCTGGACGACAGGCGCGATCACCGTGCCGATCTACGAGACGTCCAGCGCCGAGCAGGCCGCGTGGATCCTCGCCGACTCCGGCGCGGTCGCCGTCATGGTGGAGACCGACAGGCACGCCGAGCTGATCGCCGATGTGCGCGACCGGCTGCCCGAGCTGAAGCACCTCTGGCAGATCGAGCTCGGCGGGGTCGACGACCTGGTCACCGCCGGCGCCTCGGTCGAGCTGGTCGAGGTCGAGCAGCGCCGCAGGGGGGTCCGCTCCGGCGACGTCGCCACCATCATCTACACCAGCGGCACCACCGGCCGGCCCAAGGGCTGCGTGCTCACCCACCGCAACATGTACGCCGACATCGCCAACGCGGTGCCGGTGCTTCCGAACCTGTTCAACGCCGGCGCGAGCACCCTGCTCTTCCTGCCCCTGGCGCACGCCTTCGCCCGGCTCATCCAGATCGGCGTGGTGCAGGCCCGGGCCACCATGGCGCACTGCGCCGACCCCAAGAACCTCGTCGCCGAGCTCCAGGAGTTCCGGCCGACGTTCGTGCTCTCCGTACCCCGGGTGTTCGAGAAGGTCTACAACGCGGCCAAGCAGAAGGCCGAGGCAGACGGCAAGGGCCGCATCTTCGCCCGGGCCGAGCAGGTCGCCATCTCGTACAGCGAGGCGCTGGAGACGCCGGGCGGGCCGGGCCTGGCGTTGCGGGCGCAGCACGCGGTCTTCGACCGGCTGGTGTACCGCAAGCTGCGCGCGGCGCTCGGCGGACGGTGCCGCGACGCGATCTCCGGCGGCGCGCCGCTCGGCGCCCGGCTCGGCCACTTCTTCCGGGGCATCGGCGTGCCGATCCTGGAGGGCTACGGCCTCACCGAGACCTCGCCCGCCGCCGCGGCGAACCTGCCCACCGGCACCCGGATCGGCACCGTCGGCCGCCCGCTGCCCGGCGTGACAGTGCGGATCGACGACGACGGCGAGATCCTGATCTCCGGAGAGCTGATCTTCCAGGGCTACTGGCACAACGACGAGGCGACCGCCGAGACGCTCAGCGCCGACGGCTGGTTCCGCACCGGCGACCTGGGCCAGCTCGACAACGACGGGTACCTGAGCATCACCGGCCGCAAGAAGGAGCTGATCGTGACCTCCGGCGGCAAGAACGTCGCCCCGGCGGTGCTGGAGGACCAGGTCAGGGCGCACCCGCTGATCAGCCAGTGCGTCGTCGTCGGCGACCGGCAGCCGTTCATCGCGGCGCTCGTCACCCTCGACGAGGAGGCGCTGCCCGCCTGGCTGGCCGGCGCCGGGCTGCCCGCCGACACCACTGTCGAGCAGCTGCGGGAGCACGAGGGTCTACGCGCGGAGATCCAGTCCGCGGTCGACGCCGCGAACCGGGCCGTCTCCAAGGCCGAGGCGATCAAGGTGTTCCGGATCCTGCCCCGCGACTTCACCGAGAGCACCGGCGAGCTGACCCCGTCGCTCAAGGTCAAGCGGCAGGTCGTCCACAAGACGTACGCGGCGGAAATCGCCGACATCTACCAAGGCTGACTACCATCCGTCACGTGCCCGCATCGACATCCGCCGCACCGCACCCGCATCCCCTCGCCGCGGCCGCCCGCCTGGTGATGCTGGCGCTGGTCGCCGTCCTGACCCTGTTCGCCACCCGCGACGTCGCCCAGCTGTGGTGGATCGCGCTGCTGGCCGTCGCCGGGCTGCCGTCGCTGCTCGCCCCGCAGCACCGGCTGATCGGCCCGCTGAGCCGGGTTGCCGAGGTCGTGGTGCTGGGGCTGGCCGCGAGCCAGGTCGCCGCGGACGCGGCGATCGGGGGCGCGGTCGCCGGCCTGGGCGCGTCGGCCGTGCTGCCGTACCTGGCGGTCCCGGTGACAGTCACCGCGCTGCGCCGCCGCTTCTCCGAGGGCGCCGCCCTGCTCGCCGTCACCGCCGCCACCCTGCTGGTCAGCGGCGCGCTGACCGAGGTCGGCGGGGGGCGCCAGCTCGGCCAGCCGGGCTACCTGGCGGTGTGCGCGCAGTGGCTGATCCTGGCCGCCCTGGGGCTGTACGCCGCCGGCACCCTGCACCGGGTGATGGCGGTACGCGGCGAGGGCAAGCCCCAGCCGTACGCCGAGGCGACCCGGCTGTTGACCCAGCTGCGCACGGTGGCCCGGCAACTGCCCGGCGCCACCCTGGACCCGGGCGGTATCTCCGAGCACCTGATCGAGGAGCTGCGCACGGTGGCCCGGGCCGACCGGGGCGCGGTGCTGTCGGCCAGTGGGGGCGGCCGGCTCGTGGTGCTCGCCCAGGCCGGTGTCGACCGGGTGGACTGGGAGACGACAGTCGACGCGGACTCGGCGATCGCCGACGCCTGGGCCAGCCAGCAGGCCACCACCGCCGCCCGGTCGCAGTCCCGGACGCACCGCGGCGGGGACGTGTCCGCGCTGATCGTGCCGCTGGTCGCCGGCGTCCGCACGGTCGGGCTTGTGGTGCTGGAGGCGGACGTCGCGCAGGCGTACCCGCCGCCGGTGGTGGACCGGGTGACCGCGCTGACCCGGCCGGCCGCGCTGCGGCTGGAGGCGGCGCTGCTCTTCGACGAGGTCCGCTCGCTGGCCACCAACGAGGAGCGGCAGCGGCTGGCCCGGGAGATCCACGACGGGGTGGCGCAGGAGCTGGTGATGGTCGGCTACGGCATCGACAACGCCCTGGCCACCGTCTTCGACGACGCCGACGAGACCGCCGAGGCGCTGCGGACGCTGCGCGGCGAGGTGACCCGCGTGATCACCGAGCTGCGGTTGAGCCTCTTCGAGCTGCGCAGCGAGGTGGACCGGCAGGGCGGGCTGGCCGCCGCGATCGCCGAGTACGCGCGCACGGTGGGCGCCTCCGGCGGGCTGCGCGTGCACCTGTCGCTCGACGAGTCCACGGCGCGGCTGCCGGCGGCCACCGAGGCCGAGTTGCTGCGCATCGCACAGGAGGCGGTCACCAACGCGCGCAAGCACGCCGGCGCGTCCAATCTGTGGGTCACGTGTGAGGTGGACCCCCCGTATGCGCAAATAGAAGTGTCGGATGACGGTCAGGGGATGGCTGACCAGCGCCCCGACGGACGGTACGGTCTTGCGATCATGGCCGAGAGGGCGGAACGTATCCGGGGCCGGTTGGAGATCAGGCCGCGGCAACCCAGCGGCACGACCGTGGCGGTGGTTCTCGGCACCTCGTCCCGGCGAGATAACGTGCGCGACAGCGCAGCACCAGAAGGGGAGTAACCCGAGGATGACCACAAGTCCGACACCGGCCACCCGCACCAAGGTCCTCCTTGTCGACGATCACGACCTGATTCGCAAGGGCCTGCGGCACGCGTTCGAGCGCGACAGGCAGTTCGAGGTCGTCGGTGAGGCCGCCACGGCGGCAGAGGGTGTACGTCAGGCCGGCGCGCTGCAGCCGGACGTGGTGATCATGGATCTGCGCCTGCCCGACGGCAGCGGCCTGGAGGCCACCCGCGCGCTGCGCAAGTCCAGCGCGTCCATGGGCATCGTGGTGCTGACCATGTACGCAGGCGACGACCAGCTCTTCGGCGCCCTGGAGGCCGGTGCGAGCGCCTTCGTACCGAAGACCGCCCCGGCCGACGAGGTGGTGGCCGCCGCCCGGCACGCCGCCTCCTCCCCCAGCGCGTTCACGGCCGCCGACCTGGCCGAGGCGATGAAGCGTCGCCTCGCCCCGTCCGGTCCGCAGCTCTCCCCCCGCGAGGGGCAGGTGCTGCGGCTGCTCGCCGACGGCATGAGCGTGGCGGGCATCGCCAAGCAGCTGTTCGTCAGCGAGTCCACGGCCAAGACCCACATCTCCAAGCTCTACGAGAAGCTCGGAGCGGCCAACCGGGCTCAGGCGCTGATGACGGCGCTGCGGCTCGGCCTTCTCGAAGCGCCGGACGCCCCGAAGTTCTGACCCGCCCCCGCTCGTCGAGCGGGACACCGCGACCGAAGTCCGCGCCAGCCTCACCGCCGGCGCGGACTTTCGCATATCGACCGACGTCGGCGGGAGACCTGGCGGCAGGCTATGGTCTGGCGGGCGTGTCGGGGGCACAATACCCGCGCGGGCGACGATGCCCACGACGCCGACTCGGAAGGGGTGAGCGCATGCAGCGGCCGGACTGGGCGCCCGACACCATCGACATCGAGCGCCCGAGCGTCGCGCGGATGTACGACTACTACCTCGGCGGCTCGCACAACTTCGCGGCCGACCGGGCCGCGGCGCAGGCGATGGTGGCCGCGGTGCCGGAGGCGCCGCTGATGGCTCAGGCCAATCGCGCGTTCCTGCGCCGGGCGGTGCACCACCTGGCCGAGGCCGGGATCCGGCAGTTCCTGGACATCGGCTCGGGCATCCCCACTGTCGGCAACGTGCACGAGATCGCCCAACGGATCGACCCGGCGTCGCGGGTGGTCTATGTGGACGTCGACCCGGTGGCGGTGGCGCACAGCCGGGAGATCCTGTCCGGCAACGACCTGGCCGTGGTCGTCCAGGAGGACCTGCGGCACCCGGAGGCCATCCTGAGCCACCCGGACGTGCGCAAGCTGCTCGACCTGAGCCAGCCGGTGGCCGTGATGATCGTGGCGGTGCTGCACTTCGTCCCCGACGACGACCGGCCGGCGGAGCTGCTGGCGACCCTGCGCGACGCCCTGGCCCCCGGCAGCTACCTGGTGTTGTCGCAGGCCAGCGACGACGGGCACAGAGCGGACGAGCGGGCCGAGGCGGAACGCGTCTACAGGCGTACCGACAGTCCCCTCTGGGTCCGCAGCCGGGCCGAGCTGACCGCGTTGTTCGACGGGTTCGAGCTGCTCGACCCGGGTGTGGTGTGGGTGCCGCAGTGGCGACCGGACACTCCGGACAGCGCGGAGGACGCCGAGCGCGCGGTCTTCATGGGCGGCGTCGGGCGACTCGGTGGCTGAATCGCCCGAGGCGGCGTCCCGTCCGAGCACGTTCGCGCGGGCCTGGGCGAAAGCCGTCTCCGGCACCAGCTACCTGCCGATGACGCAGGCGCAGCTCGAGGCGCTGCTGCACCGGCTCACCGGCCAGTTGGCAGGCGCGTTGCTCGCCGAGCCGTTCGACCTGCGCGCCGGGCACCGGGTCGGCGCCGAGCTGGTCGCCGCGCACATCGCCTCGGCGGAGGGGTTGGGCCGTACCGTCGAGGTGATCCAGCTCCGGCTGGTACGCGACCTGGGCCTGGTGGCCGAGGACGTCGAGGACCGGATGGCCCGGCTGCTGGCCGCCGTGGCGACGGGTTACGCCCGCGCGCTTCGCGACCGGACGCTCGACGAGCAGGAGTCGATCCGTCGGGCCGCCATGATGGCGCGTACGCAGGCGGAGCGGGCCCTGCGGGCCAGCGAGGCGCGGTTCCGGCACCAGGCGACGCACGACCCGCTCACCGGCCTGCCCAACCGGACGCTGTTCACCGAGCGGCTGGCCGCCGCCCTCAACGAGCCGGGTCGGGGCGCGCAGCGGGTCGGGGTGTGCTTCCTCGACCTGGACCGGTTCAAGGTCGTCAACGACACCCTGGGCCACCAGGTGGGCGACCGACTGTTGACCATGGTGGCCGAGCGGCTGTGCCAGGACCTGGGCGAGCATCTGGTGGCCCGGCTGGGCGGCGACGAGTTCGTCATCCTCGTCGAACAGACCGGCGGCACCGACGACATGGTGAAGGTGGCCGAGACGGCGCTGGCCGCGGTGCGCACCCCGGCGCTCGTGGACGGGCACGAGTTGCAGGTCTCGGCGAGCATCGGCATCGTCGAGCGGCAGGTGGCCGGCGCCAATCCCACTGATCTGATGCGGGCGGCCGACGCGACCCTGCACTGGGCGAAGTCGGCCGGCGGGGACCGTTGGGCGCTCTACGACGCCGAACGCAGCCGGCGGGAGCTGGCCCGGTACGCGCTCTCCGCGGCGATTCCCGCCGCTCTGGAGCGGGGCGAGTTCTATCTCGACTACCAGCCGCTGACGTCGCTGCGCGACGGCCGGCTGCTGGGTGTGGAGGCGCTGGTGCGGTGGCGCCACCCGGAGCTGGGTGTGCTGCGTCCGGACAGCTTCATCGGGCTGGCGGAGGAGACCGGCCTGATCGTGCAGTTGGGCGGGTGGGTGCTGGCCGAGGCGTGCCGGGAGGCGGAGGCGTGGTCGGCCGGCGGGGTCCAGGCGCCGTTCGTGAGCGTCAACCTGGCAGTCCGGCAGGTGCACCGGCCCGGTCTCGTGCAGGACGTGCTCGCCCTGCTGCGGCAGACCGGGTTGCCGCCGGAACGGCTCCAGCTGGAGATCACCGAGAGCACGATGATGAGCACCGCCGAGGAGCCGGTACGCGCCCTGCGGGTGCTCGCCGACCTCGGTGTGCGGATCGCCATCGACGACTTCGGCACCGGCTACAGCAATCTGGCGTACCTGCGGGACCTTCCGGTGACCGAGTTGAAGGTGGCCGGGGAGTTCGTGGCCGGGCTGCGGTCCCCGGCGGTCGGGCGTACCGACGAGCGGATCCTGGCCTCGCTCGTCTCGTTGGCGCACGCCCTGGATCTGACGGTGACGGCCGAGGGTGTGGAGACCGCCGGGCAGGCCGAACGGCTGCGGGCGATCGGCTGCGACGCCGCCCAGGGCTGGCACTTCGGCAAGCCGGCGCCGGCCGACCGGATCCTGGCCCGCATCCGCTGATCGGCGCGGGGAAGGACGGGGAGTAGACACCGTCTACGCCATCCTGGTAGACAGTGTCTATGAACGACGGGGACGCGGGCGTCCGGGCCCGACTGGTTGCCGCCGGGGTGGACCTGGTGCTCCGCGAGGGTCAGTCGGCCGTGTCGCTGCGGGAGATCGCCCGCCGGGCCGGCGTCTCCCACGGCGCGCCGCGCCGATACTTCCCCACCCACGTCGACCTGCTCTCCGCCATCGCCCGCGAAGGCTTCGCCGACCTCACCACACGGGTCCAGAAGACGATGCGCGACGCCGACCCGGACCCGCGTACCCAACTGACCGCGCTGGCCCGGACGTACCTGGACTTCGCGGCGGCGCATCGCGGCATGTTCGAGCTGATGTTCCGGCACGACCTGCTGGACAGCGGCCGGCTGCGGCTGCGCGAGACGAGCCTGCCGCTGTTCGCCGTCCTGGCCGACCTGGTGGCCCAGGTACGCCGGCCCGACGACGTCCCCGCCTCGGTGCTGGCCGGCGCGCTCTGGGCCAACCTGCACGGCATCGCCCAACTCTGGGCCTGGGGCAGCCTGCCGCTGGCCACCGGCGTCACCGACGACGACGCCCTGCTGCGCGCCACGCTCGACGCCCACCTCGGCCCCGCCCCGCACTGAACCGGAGGACACGTGCCCCTGCTGTACGACCTCAGCAAACTGACAGTCGGCACCGTCCTGCGGGCGGGCTGGCGGCCCCGCGTGGAAGGGCTGGAGCATCTGCCGCGACGCGGCGGCGCGATCCTCGCGGGCAACCACCTGTCCGTCGCCGACGAGGTGTTCCTCGCCTGCCTGACACCGCGACACGTCACCTTCTGGGCCAAGTCCGAGTACTTCACCGGGCGGGGACCGGGCGGCTGGGTCAGCCGGGGGATCGTCGCCGGCATGGGCGCGATCCGGGTCGAGCGCGCCGGCGGACGGGCCGCCCTCACGGCCCTCGACGCCGCCGGTCCGGTGCTGCGCGGCGGCGGTCTGGTCGCCATCTACCCGGAGGGCACCCGCTCCCCCGACGGCCGGCTCTACCGGGGCCGCACCGGCATGACCAGGCTGGCCCGCGACGCCGGGGTGCCGATCGTCCCGGTGGGCGTTCTCGGCACCGCCGAGGTGCTGCCCGTCGACGCGCGACTGCCCCGCCGGCACCCGGTCACCCTGCGGTTCGGTCCGCCGATCCCCGTCGCCGGTCGGATCAACGGGCCACGCGACATCCGGGTCGTCACCGACGAGGTCATGGCCGCGATCCAACGGCTGACCGGCCAGGAGTACGTGCCGCGCTACGCGCCACCCCGGGTGGGCACCACCTGAGCGGGACAGGTGGTCAGCCGGCGAGCAGCTCCGCCATCCGCTGCGCCTGCGCCTCCCAGCGCCACTCCCGCTCCACCCAGGCCCGGCCCGCCGCACCCAGCTGACGGGCCAGGTCCCGGTCGGCGAGCAGCCGGGCGACCCGGTCGGCGAGCTGGGCGACGTCCCGCCCACCGACCACGTAACCGGTCTCGCCCTCGCGGACCGCGTCCGGCGCGCCCCCGGAGTCGCCGGCCACCACCGGAAGACCCGTGGCGGACGCCTCCAGGTAGACGATGCCCAGCCCCTCCACGTCGAGGCCCCGGTTACGGGTGCGGCACGGCATGGCGTACACGTCGCCTGCCGCGTAGTGAGCCGGCAACTCCGCCGACGGCACCGAGCCGGTGAAGACCACGTCGCGTTCCACGTCGGTCTGCCGGGCCAGTTTCTCCAACGTTGCCCGGTACGGGCCACCGCCGACGATCAGCAGCGCCGCGTCGGGCACCCGGCGACGAATCTCCGGAAGCGCCCGGATCAGCATGTCCTGTCCCTTGCGGGGCACCAGCCGGGACACACAGACCACCACCGGCCGGTCGGTGAGCCCCAGCCGGGCCCGGACCTGTTCACCGTCCACAGTGGGGTGGTAGGTGTCCACATCCACCCCCGGCGCCAGGCGGCGCAGCTCGGTCACCCCGTCCAGCACGCGGGCGAGCCGGGTACGGGTGTACTCACCCAGGTACGTCGTGACGTCCACACCCCTACCGATGCGGCGCAGCGCCGGCCGGGCCGCCGGCACCGCCGCCCAGCCGACCTCGTGACCGTGGGTCTGCGCCACCACCCGGCGTACGCCCGCCCGCCGGCGCAGACCCGCGGCGAGCAGCCCCAGTGGTGCCGCCGCGCCGAACCACACCGTGTCGCAGTCGTACGCGCGGGCCAGCCGGGCCGCCCGGCGGGCGATCAGCGGGGTCGGCAGCAGCACCCGGGTGCGTTCCCGGATCACCTCGAACGGCTGGTCGGCGTCGAACTTCGCGGCACCCCGCCAGCTCGACGCGTACACGACAACCGAACCGGCCGGCTGGCGCAGGGCGAGGTTGTGCACGAAGGACTGGATGCCCCCGGGCCGGGGCGGGAAGTCGTTGGTGATCAGCAGCGTACGGCTCATCGGCCAGCCTCCCGGGCGTACGCGCGGGCGGCGGCCATCCGCTCCACGGTGGACGGATGCGAGGCGGAGTAGAGGTATTCCCAGCGCGGCGGGTCGGGGTCACCCAGGTTGACCGAGCCGAGCCGACGCTGCATCGACTCGAAGGCCACCGGGTCGCCGGTGAGCGCGAGCGCGTGCGCGTCGGCGCGCGCCTCCACCCGGCGCGACATCAGCGCCTGCACCGGCGCGGCGACCAGCCCGGCCACCGTGACGAGGGCGAGCAGCAGCGGGAACGCGCGTGGGTGGGCCACCGAGTCGACGCCGGCCAGCCGCAGCAGCGGCCCCCACGAGCCGAGCAGGTAGAGCGCCACCACCGCCGCGGCGGCGCCCAGCGCCCCGGTGAGCGTGCCGACGGCCACGTCGGAATCCTTCGCGTGCCCCAGCTCGTGCGCCACCACGGCTGTCACCTCGGCCGGGGTCCCCTCGGTCAGCAGCGTGTCGTAGACGACCACCCGCCGGGTCGGGCCGAGACCGGAGACGTACGCGTTCACCGCCCTGGTGCGGCGGGAGGCGTCGGCGACGAGCACGTCGCGCACCGGCACCCCGTCGCGGGCGGCCATGCTCATCAGCTCGGTGCGCAGCGGACCCTGCTCCATCGGCGTGAACCTGTTGAACACCGGCTCCACGAGCACCGGCAGCACGAACGACAGCAGCACCACTAGGAGGGCGGCGCCCGCCGCGCCGAACGCCCACCACCAGCGCGGCGCGAGCCGGATGACCGCGTAGAAGCCGAACAACGCCACCGCGCCGATCACCGCGCTCACCGCGTACGACTTGAGCAGGTCGACGGCCCAGCCGCTCCAGCCGTTGGTGCTCAGCCCGTAGCGGGTGAGGACGCTCTGCCGCCAGGCGGCGAACGGGAGGGTGACCAGGTCGGCGACGAGCACCACGGCCAGCCCGCCGAGGACGGCCTGCGCGGCCCAGTGCCCGCCGAAGGGTCGGCCCACCAGCTCGACCAGGCGGCTGCCCAGCGGGGTGAGCCCGAGCGCGAGCGCGATCAGCAGGCCGACGGCGAGCGCGGTGTAGGCGCCGGGGCGCAGCGCCGAGCGGAACTCCCGCCCCCTGGCCACCTGCTCGGCGGGCAGGTCACGCAGCGCGGCGAGCTGGTCGGCCCGGGGCGCGGGTGGCCGGTGCCACGGGATGAGCAGCGCGGCGACCACCACCAGCGCGACGGTCAACCCGGCCAGGGTCAGCAACGCCCAGCCGCGCGGGGTCACGCGGACACCGCCGTGCCGGCGACGCCTCTTGGTAGCCCGCTCATCCCGCCCGCTCCTCCCGCCGTGACCGCTCATCCTATGGCCCGCGGAAAGCCCTCTCTGGAGGCGGTGTCGCGTCAGGCGACCCGTCGGGCCGCGTCGCGGCCGGTGTCGCCGCGTCGCTCGGGCGCGGCAAGCACCTCCACCTCGAAGCCGGCACGTGCGAGCACCTCGATCGCCTGGACCTCGGCGGCGACCAGCCCCGCAGCCGGGGACGTGTCGTCGAACAGGGCGGCCAGCAGGCAGCCGGAACAGCCGTCACCCCGCCTCGCGCACCCGTCGCAGTCGATGAGCATCACGCCTCCTGATCGTTGGCGGAGCCCGGTCGACGCTTGTCGTCGCCACCCGAGCACCGTCGGTCACATCGACGCTAACCACCGGGTACGACAGAAACCCCGCCCGACCGCCCGTTGCGGAAGAGATCCACTCCAGATCAACGAAATCGGGTATCCCGACCGCCCGGCAACCCCACGTCGCCGGCCCCTCGCGCCTGTCATGCGGCGACCCCGGCACACCGGGACGACCGGCGTCGTCAGCCCTGGGCGTCCAGGTCACGCAGGGCGTAGCGGAGGTGCTGCCACGTCGTCCTGACCCATCGTGACTCCCCTCCTCGACGGTGCGGCGATGCTAGCGCCCCGGACCGACACGCGGGGGCCGGCGGGCACTCACGATTTGGCCGGGTCAGGGCGGGCAGCGGGCGCGGTCAGGAGCGGGCGAGGCGCCGCAGCAGCGAGTCCGCGCCCAGCGGGTACGCCCCGTGCCGGCGCACCCCGTCGGCGACCTCGCGGTCGGAGGAGACCACCACCACCGGACGGCCGGCCGGCTCGGCGCGGACCAGCCGCCGGATCAGCTCGTCGGCGGTCTCGCCCTTGCGGGAGAAGAGCACCCGTACGCCGCGCGGCGCGGGTGGCAGCCCGTGCATCCGCTCGGCGCCGTCGAAGACCACTGTGACCTCGTCGCCGGTCTGCGCGGCGATCCCGCCCAGGCCGGTGATCAGACGCTTGCGCTGCTGTTCCAGGGACATCTCACCGAAGCCCCGCTTGGTGACGTTGTAGCCGTCTACCACGAGGTGCGCCCGGGGCAGGGCGAGCAGCTGATCGAGCCGGGCCGGGTCATCGGTGTCCCGGGCGCGGGCGGCGGGGCTGGCCGGGGCGCTGCCCGGCTGCTCGGCGAACGCGTCGGCCACGAAATCGGCGGGGAGCTTGTCGACCGGGTCGAGCGCCAGCTCGCGGCGCAGACCGACGGCCGCCTGGCCGATGGTCTCCAGCAGCAGCCAGAGCCGGGCGTCGTCGACCGAACGGGCCTCCTTGGCGCTGGCCCGGGCCACCCCTGCGGCGGCCTCCGCCTCGGCCAGTCGAGCCCGGGCGCGGCGCAGCTCGGCGTCCACGTCGGCGCTGGCGCGGGCCGCCCGGCCGCGTTCGGTGGCCAGCAACTCGGTGGCCCTGCGCTCGCGGGCCTGGGTCTCCCGCAGGGTTCGGGCCAGTTGTCGGGACTCCTCGCGGAGCTGACCCAACTCCTCACGGACGCGGGCCAGCTCGTCGCGCAGCTTCTCCGCCTCGACCCGGGCCACCGCCCGGTCGTGCTCGGCGCGGGTGGCCCGCTGCTCGGCCTCGCGGACCAGCTCGGCGACGACCGCGCTGTCCGCCTCGGCGCGCACGGCCGCGCCGCTGGCGTCGATCAGCTCCCGCCAGCCGCGCGGACGGGCCAGGTAGGCCAGGGCGGCGACCTCGACCGGGTCGGCGGCGGCGGGCGCGGTGCCCTCCACGACTGCCGCGCCGAGGTCACCGGCGTCGGCCAGCACGCGGGCGGTGACCCGCTGCCGGAACAGCGGGTCGGCGGTGAGCTGGGCGGCGATGGCAGGCGCGCCGAGCCGGGCCCGCCGGTTCGGGGCGAACTTGGCCACCCGGCGCAGCGGCACCGGCACCTCGTCGGCGGGCAGGGTGGGCAGCACCGCCGCGGTGAGCGTCACGATCCGCTGGCGCACCGCCTCCGGCAGTGTCGGCTCCGGCTCGACGCCCGCACCGTCGTCAGGCGTCGTGGGGGCGGATGCGCCCGATGGGTCCGTGACTACGTTGTCGTCCGGGTTGCCCGCACCGTCGCGCGCGACCGGATCCTCCTGCGGGAGGTGGTCGTCGTACGGCTCGGTGAGGGGCATGTGGCAAGTCTCCCACCGCGACCGGGCCCACCGCCCGGTGAGTGAGCCGATCTCTCATCCTACCCCCATGGTGACTGGTGGGGACGTTGCGACAGGAGTGTCGGACCGTGGCGCTAGCGTGCCGCCGATGGCACAGGCGGAGTACGTCCAGGAGTCACTTGCCGGTCTCGACCCGGCGACGGGCGGGGTGGACCCGGCGCTGCCGCTCTACGCGACCACCTTCGTGGTGGTCGACCTGGAGACCACCGGCGGCGCGCCGGACGGCGGCGGCATCACCGAGATCGGCGCGGTCAAGGTGCGCGGCGGCGAGCAGTTGGGCGTGCTGGCCACCCTGGTCAACCCCGGGCAGCCGATCCCCCCGTTCATCACCGTGCTGACCGGGATCACCCAGGCCATGCTGCTGCCCGCGCCACCGATCGAGCAGGTGCTGCCGAGCTTCCTGGAGTTCATCGCCGACGCCGTGCTGGTGGCCCACAACGCCCCGTACGACGTGGGGTTCCTCAAGGCGGCCTGCGCCAAGCACGGTTACCGCTGGCCCAACCCCCGGGTGCTGGACACCGCGGCGCTGGCCCGCCGGGTGCTGACCCGCGACGAGGTGCCCAACCGCAAGCTCGGCACCCTCGCCGCGTACTTCCGCACCGCCACGCAACCCACCCACCGCGCGCTCGACGACGCGAAGGCCACTGTCGACGTGCTGCACGGGCTGATCGGCCGGCTCGGTGGGCACCGGGTGGACACGATCGGCGACGCCATCGAGTTCGCCCGGGCGGTCACTCCGACCCAGCGCCGCAAACGGCACCTGGCCGAGGGGCTGCCCAAGGTCCCGGGCGTCTACATCTTCCGGGCCGCCGACGAGCGCCCGCTCTACGTGGGCACCTCCGTCGACATCGCCACCCGGGTGCGCAGCTACTTCACCGCCGGCGAGAAGCGCGCCCGGATCTCCGAGATGCTGGCGGCGG
This sequence comes from Micromonospora sp. NPDC093244, assembly GCF_040683695.1. Lineage (NCBI taxonomy): Bacteria > Bacillati > Actinomycetota > Actinomycetes > Micromonosporales > Micromonosporaceae > Micromonospora > Micromonospora sp. NPDC093244. The sequence goes on along the minus strand of NZ_JBFBEO010000001.1, from coordinate 425,602 downwards.
CCGAGCGGGTCGAGGCGGTGGAGTGCGCCCACTCGCTGGAGGCGGAGGTCCGCGAGCTGCGCCTGATCGCCGCGCACGCCCCGCCGTACAACAGGCGGTCGAAGTACCCGGAGCGGATGGTCTGGCTGAAGCTCACCGACGGTCCGTACCCTCGGTTGTCGATCGTCCGCGACCTGGCCCCCACCGACACCGCGTACCTCGGGCCGTTCACCTCCCGGCGGGCCGCGGAGCTGGCCGCCGCCGGCTTCCACGACGCGGTGCCGCTGCGCCAGTGCACGCACCGGCTCTCGCTGCGCACCGTCACGCCGGCCTGCGCGCTGGCCGAGCTGGGTCGCTGCGCGGCGCCCTGCGAGCACCGGATCACCCCGGAGGAGTACGACGACAGGGCCGTCCTGCCGTTCCGCACCGCCACCGCGAGCGACCCGCAGCGGGTGGTGGACGCGCTGCTGGCCCGGATCGACGTGCTCTCGGGCGACCAGCGCTACGAGGAGGCCGCCGTGGTGCGGTCCCGGCTGGCCGCGGTGCTGCGCGCCACCGTGCGGATGCAGCGACTGGCCGCGCTGACCGGGATCGTCGAGCTGGCGGCGGCCCGCCCGGCGGCCCGGGGTGGCTGGGAGCTGGCGCTGATCCGGCACGGCCGGCTGGCCGGCGCGGGGGTGTCCCCGCCCGGCGTCCACCCGCGACCCACCCTGACCGCCATCCGGGCCACCGCCGAGACGGTGGCGGGCGGGCACGGGCCGGTGCCGGCGGCCACCGCCGAGGAGTCCGAGCGCATCCTGTCCTGGTTGGAACGACCGGAGACGCGACTGGTGGAGATGTCGTCCGGTTGGTCGTCGCCGGTGGGTGGCGCGGGGCGCTTCCGTGACCTGCTGGCGAAGGCCGAGAACGCTCCGTCCCACCAACTCTCGACCGAACGCTCATGACCAAGTGACCGATCGGACTACGTCGACTCGCTTAGGCTGTTGGAGAAGTGCAGTCCTGCCCGATTCGTGGGCCTGCTCCCGGCCGCCGGTCTCCGGCGTCGTGGAGCCGGGGTGAGGAGGTGTCCCTCGTGGACGTCGACGCCGGACACGGCGCCGCCCTGGGGGGCGCCCTTCCGACCCAGCCGGGTGAGCTGCCGCTCGCCCGCCGGCTGCGGTCACTGCTCACCTGGCCGACAACCGACTCCGACCCGGTCACGCAGCTGGTCCGCACCCACCGGGGCATCCACGCCGGCACCGACCCCGCGGTGCTGCGCCGGGCGTACACCATCGCGGAGAACATGCACCGCGGGCAGTTCCGCAAGAGCGGGGAGCCGTACATCACCCACCCTCTCGCGGTGGCCCAGATCTGCGCGGAGCTGGGGATGGACACCACCACCCTGGTCGCGGCGCTGCTGCACGACACGGTGGAGGACACCCGCTACACGCTCCAGGCGCTCTCGGAGGACTTCGGCGGCGAGGTGGCCCACCTGGTCGACGGGGTGACCAAGTTCGACAAGGCGTTCTACGGCAAGGCCGCCGAGGCGGAGACGGTCCGCAAGATGATCGTCGCGGCCGCCAAGGACGTCCGGGTGCTGATCATCAAGCTGGCCGACCGGCTGCACAACATGCGCACCCTCGGGGTGCGCTCCGCGTCGTCGCGGGAGCGGATCGCCCGCAAGACGCAGGAGGTGCTGGTCCCGCTCTGTGACCGGCTGGGCATCCAGACCCTCAAGCGCGAGCTGGACGACGTGGTGCTGCTGCACCTGGAGCCCGACGAGCACGCCCGGCTGGCCCGGCACGTGCACGACCGGCCGGGCTGGGACGCGTACCTGGAATCGGTGGTTGCCCGGGCCCGGGCGGCCCTGAAGCGCAGCCGGGTCGACGCCGAGGTCAGCCCTCGCCCCCGGCACCTCTACTCGATCTGGAAGGACACAATCGCCGGCGGCCACACCGCTCCGTACGATCTGCCGCGCATCGTGGTGGTCGTCGACGGCCCGGCCACCGACTGTTACGCCGCCCTGGGCGCGATCCACGGCACGTGGCGGCCCGTCCCCGGCCGCTTCAAGGACTTCATCGCCTCACCGAAGAACAACCTCTACCGCTCGCTGCACACAAGCGTCTGCGGCCCGCAGGACCGCACGGTGGAGGTGCTGATCCGCACCGAGGAGATGCACCGCTCGGCCGAGTACGGCATCGCCGCCGACTTCCGCTTCCCGCGTTCGGGCAGCAGCAGCGCATCGGCCCGCGCCGAACAGCTGGACTGGCTGCGCCGGGTGCTCGACTGGGAGCCGGAGGCCGCCGACCCGGCGCAGTTCTACGAGTCGCTGCGCTGCGACCTGGCCGAGGGGCAGATCCAGGTCTTCGCCGACGGGCGGCAGGTGGTGCTGCCGGCCGGCGCCACGCCCGTCGACCTCGCGTACGAGCTGGGGAACGAGCGTGGCGACCACTGCCTCGCCGCCCGGATCAACGGCCGGTTGGCGCCGCTGAGCTCGGAGCTGGACGAGGGCGACGTGGTGGAGATCTTCACCGAGAACGACGGCGACAACGGTTTCGAGGCGGGCGTGGCGCCGCGCGGCCCACGCCGGGAGTGGCTCAGCTTCGTCAAGTCGCCGCACGCGCAGATGCAGATCAACAGGTGGTTCGCCGAGCACACCGAGCCGGGCATCACGATCAGCGACAAGGTACGGCTCGGCCGGGCCACCATCGGGCTGGCCCTGCGCCAGCACAACCGGGGCCTGGCCAGTGACCTGCCGCTGCTGCGCCTCTCCGAGGAGTTGGGCTACCCCGACCTGGAGACGCTGCTCGTCGCGGTCTTCGACCGGGTGATCGAACCGGACACCGTGGTACGCCAGCTCATCGACCTGGTCGACCATCGGCAGTGACCGGGCCGGCCCCAGCACGTCCGAAGGACATTCGTGACCACTAGCCTGGAGTCATGATCCCCCGCTCCCGCGCCACCGGTCGGGCCATCTTCTACCAGGCCTTCTACCGGCTGCCTCTGCCGGTACGTCGGCGCCTGGTCAAGCTGGCCGTACCCAAGTACATCGTCGGCGCGGTCACCCTGGTCCGCGATTCCGAGGCGACGGGCGCGGGCCGGCTGCTGATGCTGCGCCAGCCGCCCGGCAAGGGTTGGTCGCTCCCCGCCGGCCTGCTGAACAGGGGCGAGGCGCCGGTGGTGGGCGCGGCCCGGGAGCTGTTCGAGGAGTCCGGCATCCGGCTTGCCCCGTCCCGGCTGCGCCCCGCCGTACCGAACGCGATAGTGCACGCCAAGGGCTGGGTGGACGTGGTCTTCGAGGCGGAGGTGCCGGCGTCCAGCACCGAGCTGGTGGTCGACGGCGCGGAGGTCTTCGAGGCGGCCTGGCATCCGCTGGACGACCTGCCCAAGCTGAGCTGGTCGACCGCCCGGCTGCTCGCCTACTACGACATCGGGCCGCTGGCCGGGCAGTTTCCGCCACCGGTTCCCGACACCACGCCATGACCGGGGCGGGCCTGCCGGAGGACCTGTGCGCGGTGGTGCTCGCCGCCGGCGAGGGCACCCGGCTACGTCCGCTCACCGAACGGGTCCCCAAGGCGTTGTGCCCGGTGGGCAACGTGCCGCTGCTGGACCGGGCGCTGGCCCGGCTGACCGGGCTCGGCCTGGCCGGGCCGGGCCGCGTCGCGGTGAACGCGTGCTATCTCGCCGACCAGGTGGTCGCCCACGTCGGGGACCGCGCCCACCTGTCGGTGGAGCCCGGCGAGCCGCTGGGCACCGCGGGCGGGGTGGCCAACCTGCTGGACTGGATCGACGGCCGGGCGGTGCTGGTGGGCAACGCCGACGCGTACCTCGCCGACCCGGCCGCTCCCCCGGGCCCCGACGTGGCCGCGTTGGTCGACGGGTGGGACGGGCGCACCGTACGCCTGCTCGGCCAGCCCGCCGCGGACCCGACGGCGCCGGGCACCTTCGACGGGCACTGCTTCACCGGGTTCTCGTTGCTGCCCTGGCGGCTGGTCCGCGACCTGCCGGTGGTCTTCTCCGACCTGGTCCGCGCGCTCTGGCGGCCCGCCGAGGCGGCCGGCGAGCTGGAGGTGGTGCCCTACCCGGGCACCTTCTTCGACACCGGCACCCCGGCCGACTACCTGGCGGCCAACCTGCACGCCGCCGAGGGCGGGGTCCTGGTCGACCCGTCGGCGACGGTGACCGGTCGGTGCGTGGAGTCGGTCGTCGGCGCCGGCGCGCGGGTGGACGGCGACGTGTGCCGCACCGTCGTGTGGCCGGGAGCGGTCGTCCGGGCCGGGGAACGGCTGCACGACGTGATCCGGTTCGGGGACCGTCGCACCGTGCCCGCCGCCCGGGACTGAGCCGCGACGGCTCCCGGCTCCGGGGGCGACCGGGAACATCTAGCATGGGCGACGACGCCGACGAACGGAGAAATGCCCCGTGATCACCGCGATCGTGCTGATCGACTGCGCCACCGACGCGATTCCCGAGGTGGCGGAGACCCTGGCCAACCTTCCCGGCGTCAGCGAGGTCTACTCGGTGGCCGGGCACGTCGACCTCATCGCCATCGTCCGGGTCCGCGAGTTCGACCAGATCGCCCAGGTCATCGCGGGCAGCATCTCGAAGGTGCCGGGCGTGCTGAACACCGAGTCGCACATCGCGTTCCGGGCGTACTCCCAGCACGACCTGGAGGAAGCGTTCGCGATCGGCCTCGCCGGCACGGACTGACCACCGCCTGACGCACCGCGGCCGGTCCACCCCGTGCGGGGTGGACCGGCCGTCTGCTTGCCGCTACGTCAGCTCTCGCTGGGAGCCGGCGTCTCGGTGGTGCCGCCGCCCGGAGCCGGCGACTCGGTGGTGCCGCCCGGAGCCGGCGACTCGGTGCCCGTGCCACCCGGAGCCGGCGACTCAGTGCCGGTGCCACCCGGGCTGGGCGTACCGCTGGCGCTGGTCTGCGGGACCGGGATGCCGAGCTGGTTGGCGAGCTGCACCAGCTCGTCGTAGTGCGCCTGGAGCATCGGCAGGGCGGTCTGGGCCAGCTGGACCACCGACTGCTCGGAGCCCTGCGAGATCTCCGTCTGGGTGGCCTGGATGGCCTGGACGTGGCCGGCCAGCTCACTTGTCACCCAGAGCCTGTCGAACTCCGCGCCGCTGGCGTTGTTCAGCTTGTCGAGGACCGCCTGCTGATCGGCGCTGGGCTCGTTCGGCAGTTCCACGTTGAGCTGGGACGCGGTCTGCTGCACCGTCTGGTCCAGCTGGGTGTGGTCGGTCTTCAACATCGCACCGAGGTCCTTGACCCCCTGGTTCTGGCCCTTCTGCTGGGCCAGGTCACCAGCGGTGATCTCGAACAGGTTCACCTGGTGCACCGCCTGCAGATACTGGGTGTCCTGCGTTGACGGCTGTGCCGCGGCCTGCGCGGCCGCAGCCGGCGCGACGCCGACCAGTACCAGCGCGGCCAACAGGCCGAGGCGTTTGATACCCAACATGTTCCCCCCCTTGAGACGTTGGACCGCACGGATACCCGGCTCACCGGGGTTATTCCTGCGATCCCCCGACGCGCGGGGTCGACCGGTCCCGCCGTGGCCGTCCGACTCCTGGTCGGATGGGCGGTGGACGCGGACACGACGGGGCGCCCGCCGGAATTCCGACGGGCGCCCCGTAAGCGTGCGATCAGGCGATCAGCGTCGGCTCTCGCCGCTGCCGATCTCCTCGCGCTCGGGCCGGGCCTCGACCGGCGGGTGCCCCGGCGAGACAGGCGCCTCGACCGGCTTCTCGATCGGGTAGAAGAAGCCCCTGATGGCCGGGCCGAGTGCACCGAGCCGGTTCATCTTCTTGGGCACCACCCAGCCGACGTACTCCAGCTCACCGTGGCCGTCCGCGTGCCCGTCGGACGCGCTGAGCGGCTGGTGCACCTCGACGAACCGGCCGTCCGGCAGGCGCCTGATGATGCCGGTCTCGACGCCGTGCGCGAGCACCTCCCGGTCGTGCTGTTGGAGACCGAGGCAGAGCCGGTAGGTGATGTAGTACGCGATCGGCGGGACCACGAGCAGGCCGATCCGGCCCGCCCAGGTCATCGCGTTCAGGCTGATCTGGAACTTGTCCGCGATCACGTCGTTGGCGCCGGAGAGCGTCAGGACGATGTAGAAGGCGACGGCCATGGCGCCGACGGCGGTACGGGCCGGAACGTCCCGGGGACGCTGGAGCAGGTTGTGGCTCTTGCGGTCCTTGAGCTGCCGGGCCTCCAGGAACGGGTACATCGTCGACAGGCCGACCAGGATGCCGGGCAGGACGACAGTCGGCCAGAACAGCGGCGGGATGACGTACCCGTCGCCGATCGGGATGTTGATCTCCCAGGCCGGCATGAGTCGGGTCGAGCCGTCGAGGAACATGACGTACCAGTCGGGCTGGCTGGCGGCCGAGACCACCCACGCCTCGTACGGGCCGAACAGCCAGATGGGGTTGATCTGGAACAGACCACCCATCAGCGCGATGACGCCGAAGACGACCATGAAGAAGCCGCCCTGCTTCAACGCGTACCGCGGGAACATCCGCTCGCCGACCACGTTGTTGTTGGTCCGGCCGGGGCCGGGCCACTGGGTGTGCTTCTGCTTGAAGACCAGCCCCAGGTGGACGCTGATCAGCGCGACCAGCAGACCCGGGATGAGCAGCACGTGGGCGATGAAGAACCGGCTGATGATGATCGTGCCCGGGAACTCGCCACCGAAGATCGACGACGTGACCCAGGAGCCGATCACCGGGATGGACAGCATGATCGCCGAGGCGATCCGCAGGCCGGTGCCGGACAGGCCGTCGTCCGGCAGCGAGTAGCCGGTGAAGCCGGCCAGGAAGCCGACCCAGAACAGCAGCGAACCGATGATCCAGTTGGTCTCACGCGGCTTGCGGAAGGCACCGGTGAAGAACACCCGCAGCATGTGCACGACGATGGCGGCCATGAACAGCAGCGCCGCCCAGTGGTGCATCTGCCGCATCACCAGACCACCGCGGACGTCGAACGAGATGTCCAGGCTGGAGGCGTACGCGGCGGACATCGGGGTGCCCTGCAACGGCGCGTAGCTGCCGTCGTAGACCACCTCGGTCATCGCCGGCTCGAAGAAGAAGGTGAGGAACACACCCGTCAGCAGCAGCACGACGAACGAGAACAGCGCGATCTCGCCGAGCAGGAAGGACCAGTGGTCCGGGAAGACCTTGTTCAGCAGCTTGCGCAGCGGCGTGGCCACCGCGAAGCGGTCGTCCACTCCCACCGCGGCCTTGCCCGGCGTGGCTGCCAGGTCAAACTTTCGACGCTTCATGGCCGCTCCCAGAAATCAGGCCCGACGGTCTCGGTGTAGTCGGACTTCGCCACGAAGAAGCCCTCGGAGTCGACCTCGATGGGCAACTGCGGCAGCCGCCGGCTGGCAGGGCCGAAGACGGGCTTGGCGTTGTCGGTGATCAGGAACTGGGACTGGTGGCACGGGCAGAGCAGACGGTTGGTCTGCTGCTCGTACAGGCTGGCCGGGCAACCCGCGTGCGTGCAGATCTTGGAGAACGCCGCGTAGTTGCCCCACATGTAGTCGCCGTGGCCGATCCGCTCGTTGGCCCGGCGCGACTCCTGCGCGTCGGAGTCCCGAAGGTGGATCAGGAGCGTCGGCGAGTCGGCGTGCCTGTTGCTCACGCCGTGGTCGATGCCGGGGAAGACGGTCAGCTGGCCGCCGGCGCTGATGTCGGCCGGGCGGATCGGGCGACCGTCCTCACGGACCAGGCGGATCCGTTCGCCACCCTCGGCGGCGGCGAACCCGGTGGTGAACATCTGGTTGTTCTTGTGCGGCTGCGAGATCAGACCGCCGACCAGGGGCGCCGCGGCGACCGCGCCGACCGGCGCGAGACCGGCCAGCAGCGAGATGCCGAGCAGCGGGCGGCGCTTCACACCCAGCTCGTCGGCCATGTAGAGCATCGTCTGGCCGGTGATCGTACGGCCCTCGGAGTCCACCTGCCCCTCGTGCCGGTCCTGGATCGAGACCTCCTTGGGCAGCAACTTCTTGCCCCAGGTCAGGATGCCGAAGCCGACGGCGAGCAGGGCCACGCCGAGGGTGGCGCCGAGCAGCGGCGTGTAGAACTTGTCGCCGCCACGGCCCGGCTCGTACTGCCACGGCCACCAGATGTAGATGGCCAGGAAGGCGGTCGCCGCCAGACCGGTGATCAGGAAGAACCCGGCCACGACACGGGTCAGCCGACGCTCGGCCTTCGTGCCGGGCAGCACCTGCGGCTCGTAGTGCACGATCTCGATGTCGTCCCGGCGCGCGCCCTCGCGGACGACGTCGAACCGGGTCAGCTTGGGGTCGTTCACGTCGAGCGGCTCCCGGCCCTGCGGGGCCTGGTGCTCGGTGTGGGTGCTCATGCCGTCACCTCGCTACGGGTGGCGCCGCTCGGCACCACAGCACTGAATCGGATGATCCGCTCGGTCACGACTTGCCCGCAATCCACAGGCTGGCGAAGACGAGCGCCACGATGCCAACCAGGAAGATCGCCAGGCCCTCGGTGGACGGCCCGTACCGACCGAGGTTGAACCCGCCCGGGTCCTGGTCGTGCTTCAGCGTCTCCTGGATGTACGCGATGATGTCGGCCTTCTGCTCCGGCCGGAGCTGGTTGTCGCCGAACACCGGCATGTTCTGCGGGCCGCTCAGCATCGCCGCGTAGATCTGCCGGTCGGTCGCCGGGTGCAGGCTGGGTGCGAACTTGCCCGAGGAGAGCGCGCCGCCACCGCCGCCGAAGGCGTGGCACTGCGAGCAGTTGATCCGGAACAGCTCACCGCCGGCCGCGACGTTGCCGCCGTCACGCAGCTCGTCGCCCTCGGGGACGACCGGGCCGCCGCCGAGCTCCTGGATGTACTGGGCCAGCTGGCGGGTCTGCTCGTCGGTGAAGACCGGGGGCTTGCGGTGGGCCTGGGCCTCCTGCCGGGCCATCGGCATGCGGCCGGAGCTGACCTGGAACTCGACAGAGGCCGCGCCGACGCCGACCAGGCTCGGTCCGCGACCCTCGACGCCCTGGGCGTTGCGTCCGTGACAGGTCACACAGCTCACGTCGAACAGCGCCTTGCCCTCGGCGGCGGCGCCGGTCAGCGGCGGGTTGTCCTGTGCCTGCGCACCGGGGGCGAAGACGGTGTAGGCGCCGCCGGCGAGCATCAGCGCGGCGAACAGCCGGACCGCGGCGCCCAGCCGGCGGCGGCCCCTGCTGCGCGCGGCGGGCCGCCCGCGCAACCGCGCGAGCAGGCCGCGTCGGCGGTCGTTGTCAGAAGTCATGAGCGGTGTCCTTAACCGGTTGGACCTGTCTCAGGGGACGGAGCAGCAGTGCGGAGTGTGACGCGCAAGATCACTGAAGCCAGTAGATCATGGCGTACAGCCCGATCCACACCACGTCGACGAAGTGCCAGTAGTACGACACGACGATCGCCGAGGTCGCCTGCGCCGGGGTGAACCGGCCCATGGTCGTACGGACCATGAAGATGATGAAGGCGATCAGACCGCCGGTCACGTGCAGACCGTGGAAGCCGGTGGTCAGGTAGAACATCGACCCGTAACCGTCTTCGTTGATCTTGACACCCTCGTGCACCAGCTCGCGGTACTCGTTCAGCTGGCCGAGCACGAAGATCAGGCCCATCACGAACGTGACGGTGAACCAGCGCCGCAGCGCGTGCACGTCACCCTTCTCCGCCGCGAAGACACCGAGCTGGCACGTCACCGACGAGAGCACCAGGATCACGGTGAAGGTGGTCGCGTACGGGATGTTCAGGTGCTCGGTGTGCTTCTCCCATTGCTCCGGCGCCGCAGCGCGGATCGAGAAGTACATCGCGAACAGCGCCGCGAAGAACATGAGTTCGCTGGAGAGCCACACGATCGTCCCGACGCTGACCATGTTCGGTCGGGTCAGAGAGTGGATCCGGCTCTTGTCAATGGCTGGGGCCGCAGTCACGCCGTCATTATTGCCCCTGACCGGGGCCGGCGATCAGCGGGGTGGCAAACCTGCGCCTTCCGTGGCCCCGGCGTCGAGGTCCGGTTCGCCTGGCCTAGCCTGAAAAGCGTGCTGCACGTCGATCCGATCTTCGCCGCCACCTCGGCTCCGCCGCCGTTCACCGTCGGTCGGGTGCTGACCGAGACCAGGCTGGACAGCTGGCTGGCCCTGGGCCTGGTGCTCGCCGCCGGTCTGTACCTCTACGGAGTGCACCGGCTGCGCGTACGCGGCGACCGCTGGCCGGTCGCCCGGACGGTGTTCTTCCTCGGCCCCGGCCTGGGCGGCATCGCGGTGGTCACGATCAGCGGACTGCACGCGTACGACACCGCGCTGCTGTCGGTGCACATGATCCAGCACATGGTGCTCTCCATGGTGGCGCCGATCTTCCTGGCGCTCGGCGCGCCGATGACGCTTGCCCTGCGCACCCTGCCGGTCGGGCCGCGCAAGCGGCTGCTGGCGATCGTGCACAGCCGCGTCGCCCGGGTTTACAGCTTCCCGCTTGTGGCGTTCGCCATCTTCGTGGTCAACCCGTTCGCGCTGTACTTCAGTGATCTGTACCGCTTCACCCTGGAGCACGCGTGGGCGCACGAGCTGGTGCACGCGCACTTCATCCTGACCGGCTGCGTGTTCTTCTGGCCGCTGCTCGGCCTCGACCCGCTGCCCGGCCGCTGGCCCTACCCGGCGCGGGCGCTGCTGATGCTTCTCTCCGTGCCGTTCCACACAGTGCTCGGGCTCACCATCATGCAGAGCAGCACCCTTTTCGGCGGCGACTGGTACCCGTCGCTCAACCTGAGCTGGTCCGACCCCTGGGACGACCAGGTGGTCGCCGGCGGCATCCTGTGGGCCGGCGGCGAGTTCGTCAGCGTCACCATGCTCGCCGTGCTTGTCGTGCAGTGGGTCAAGCAGTCCGAACGGGAGGCCCGCCGGGTCGACCGCGAGTTGGACCGCCAGGAGGCCCGCGAGCGCGCCGCCGGGCCCGCGGCCGTCTGAGCTGCGCAGACGGTACGCCGACCGGACGGCGTCGGGCGCGGTGTCGACTGCGTCACGTCGACCGGTACGATCGGCGGGCAGCTACGAGGTGGAAGCGGAGTGCCGGCATGAGCGATCGTCTTTGCACCGTTTTGCTCTACAGCGACGACCCGCAGGTCCGGGACCGGATGCGGCTCGCCGTCGGCACCCGGCCCGCGCCAGGGCTGCGCATCGAGTTCGTCGACGCGTCGACGTACGCCGAGACCATCCGGCTGGTCGACGACTACGAGATCGACCTGCTGCTGCTCGACGGTGAGGCCAGCCCCGGCGGCGGCATCGGCATCGCCCGGCAGATCAAGGACGACCGGGAGGACGCTCCCCCGACCTGCCTCGTGATCGCCCGCGCCGCCGACCGATGGCTGGCCGCGTACGCCGAGGTCGACGCCACGCTGGTGCACCCGCTCGACCCGGTGACCACCGGAGGCACGGTGGCCGAGCTGCTGCGGACGCACGCACCCGCCTGACGTCCCCCGCCCTCCGGCACCGTCACCCCGGCGCCGGACGAGTCGGCGCCGGTTCCAGCCCACCCGCACTTCGTACGCTCGGGAGGCCCGCCATGGGCGATCGGACCTGGCCGCACCTGCTCAACGCGCTGCTGCGCGGCGAGGAGCTGACCACCGCCGACACCGCCTGGGCGATGGACGAGATCATGACCGGTTCGGCAAGTCCGGCGCAGATCGCCGCGTTCGCCGTGGCGCTGCGGGCCAAGGGTGAGACGCCAGCCGAGCTGGCCGGTCTGGTGGAGGCGATGCTGGGCCGCTCGGTCCCGGTGGTGCTCTCCGAGGATCTGCGCCGTACCGCGCTCGACGTGGTCGGCACCGGCGGTGACCTCGCCCACACGGTGAACATCTCCACGATGACGGCGCTGGTGGTGGCCGGCGCGGGCGTACGCGTCGTCAAGCACGGCAACCGGGCCGCCTCCTCGCTGTGCGGCACCGCCGACCTGCTGGAGTTCCTCGGCATCCCACTGGACCTCGGCCCGGAGCAGGTGGCCCGCTGTGTCGAGGAGGCAGGCATCGGGTTCTGCTTCGCGGCCCGGTTCCACCCCGGGATGCGGCACGCCGGTCCGGTCCGCCGTGAGGTGGGCGTGCCCACCTTCTTCAACTTCCTCGGCCCGCTGACCAACCCGGCCCGCCCCCGGGCCGGCGCGGTCGGTTGTTTCGACTCCCGGATGGCCCCGGTGATGGCAAGCGTGTTCGCCGCCCGTGGCGACTCGGCGATCGTGATGCGCGGCGAGGACGGGCTTGACGAGTTCACCACCGCCGCGCCGACCCGGGTGTGGGTGGCGCAGGGCGGCACCGTACGCGAGGCCGTGCTGGATGCCACGGACCTCGGGGTGCCCCGGTCCACCCTCGCGGACCTGCGCGGCGGTGACGCCGCCTACAACGCCGGCGTGGCCCGTCGTCTGCTGGCCGGTGAGACCGGTCCGGTCCGGGACGCGGTGCTTGTCAACGCGGCGGCGGCGCTGGCCACCCAGGGGCCGTTGGACGGTGACCTGACCGAGGCGCTGCGCGCCGGCCTGGACCGGGCCGCCGAGTCGATCGACTCCGGGGCGGCTGCGGCGAGCCTGGACCGCTGGATCGGCACCGCCACCGCCGTCTGACCCCGCGGCCGGGGTCCCGGGCGGGGAATTGTCGGACCCGGGTGGGAAAGTACAGCCGAGTAGTTCTCCGCTCCCGTCCGTGCGCTGCTGTCGCATCCCGGGAGCGGTTCGCCCGGAGTGAGAGGAGACGCCCGTGTCGCACCGCGAGCTCTACTGCGACGTCTGCGAGGGCGTGGCAGCGTTCGAGGCGCCGCCCTGCGTCGACGGCCACGGCACCGACTGTCCCGAGCTGATCTGCACCGGCTGCGGTGCCGCGGTGGTGGTCGCCACGTTCGCGTCCCCGGTCACCCGGCTGGCCGACCGTCGACACCGTCCGCCGGCCCGTCGCCGCGCCGCCTGACCCGTCCGGGCCGGGGGTATGACGAAGGCCCGCTCCCCCACCGGGGAACGGGCCTTCGTGGCGTTCAGGGCCGGCCGCGACGGCGACCGGGTGGATCAGTGCTCGGCGGTGCGGCGGGTGCCTGTGTAGTACTCGAACAGCAGCCCGCAGGCGGCGAAGACGACAGCCACCAGGCCGGCGCCGATCAGCCAGTACTGCCAGAACACCAGGCCGAGCGCGGCGATCGCGGCGGCCAGCGCCAGACCGAACGGCCAGTAGCTGCCCGGGCTGAAGAAGCCGACCTCACCGGCGCCGTCGGCGATCTCGGCGTCCGGGCGGTCCTCCGGACGCAGGTCGATCCGGCGGGAGACGAACCAGAAGAAGCCACCGCACATCGTGCAGAGCAGGAACGACAGCAGCAGGGCGACGGTGCCCACCCACTCGATGCCACCGGACGCACCGTTGGTCCACGCGGCGTAGAGGATGGTGGCGCCGAAGAGGAACCCGGCGATGATCAGGAAGATACGCCACTCGGTCTTCATGCGGCTGCCCTCAGCTTCCCGGGAAGGCCGGAGCGTCGTCCGGGTTGAAGTTGCTCTGCGTCCGCCGGGTGTCGAACGGCCGCGTGGTCTCCGCGTACGGCTCCTCGCCGATCGCGGAGAGCGCGTCCTGCGTCGACTTACCGCTCTGCTTGGCCGCCAGGAACTGGTCGTACTTCTCCGGCGAGACGACACGCAGCTCGAAGTTCATGAACGCGTGGTAGCTGCCGCACAGTTCGGCGCAGCGCCCGACGTAGGCGCCCTCGGTCTCCAGGCTGGAGACCTCGAACACGTTGCGGATCTTGCCCGGCATGACGTCCCGCTTGAAGAGCATCTCCGGCACCCAGAAGGAGTGGATGACGTCGCGGCTGGTCTCCTCGAACCGGATCGACCGGTTCGTCGGCAGCACCAGCACCGGGATGACCTCGCTGGTGCCGAGCGTCGACGCGGTGGTCTTGGCGTCCACGCCCTGACCGTCGCGGTAGTTGAACTGCCAGTTCCACTTGAACGCGACGACCTCGACCGTGACGTCCGGGTTCTTCGACAGCTTGTCCACGTCGGTCTGCACGATCGCCGTGTAGTAGAAGAGCACCGAGACGATCAGGATCGGCGCGATGGTGTAGAGGAACTCCATCGGCATGTTGTAGCGGGTCTGCACCGGCAGCGCGTTGCCGCGCTTGCGGTAGCGCACGACGCACCAGAAGATCAGGCCCCACACGAACACACCTACCGCCAGGGCGGCGATGCAGGAGGCGATCCACAGGTCGTACATCCGCCGGGACTCCGCCGAGATGCCCCCCTGCGGCCAGCCGAAGCCGTCGAACGCCGCACCGACGTCACAGCCCGTGAGCAGGACCAGCAGCGCGACGCCACCGAGACCGAGCCCGGCCAGCCGACCAGCACCGCGCCGCCGGCGCCCACCGGCCCCTGGGGAAGCGCTGTGCCGTACGGCCGACGGCCGTACCTCCGAACTCCTTGCGACCACCTGGTCCTGCCTCCCTAGCGCGCCGCGGTGCGTCTTTCCTCGGCACCGACGGCAAAGGCGTCACCGACGGTCGCAGATTACTCGACCATGACGGACTCGGCCGTGGTGGGGTCACTGTCCGCCCCCATCGGGGGGATCCTGGGCATACCGCCGCGATAGCGTGGGGATCCGTGAGCGCGAGGAGTGAGCCGGGTTTGCGAGCCCCGCAGCCGCGAACAAAGGAAGCCCCGTGAGCGCGAGGAGTGAGCCGGGTTTGCGAGCCCCACAGCCGCGAACAATGGAAGCCCCGTGAGCGCGAGGAGCAGAGGTCCCGTGAGCGCATCCCCGGTCTACCTGGACGCGGCGACCGCCGCGCCGGCGCATCCGGTCGCCCGGCAGGCGCTGCTGGCCGCCCTCGACGACGGCTGGGCCGACCCCGGGAAGCTCTACACCCAGGCCCGCCGCGCCCGGCAGCTGCTCGACGCGGCCCGCGAGGCCACCGCGCAGACGCTCGGCGTCCGCGCCGACGAGGTGTCCTTCACGTCCAGCGGTACGACTGCCGCGCACGGCGCGGTGCTCGGTGGCCTGGCCGGGCGGCGCCGGGTCGGGTCGACGCTCGTGCACTCGGCGATCGAGCACTCCGCTGTGCTGCACGCCGCCGAACGGCACGTCGCGGCGGGTGGTGCCGCCGACGAGGTGCCTGTCGACCGGCTGGGCCGGCTGGACCTGGACGCCTGGTCGGCTGCCGTCGGCGCTCCAGGTGTCGCGCTGGCCGCCCTGATCAGCGCCAGCCACGAGGTGGGCACCGTGCAACCGGTCGCCGAGGCCGCCGCCGCCTGCGCCGACGCCGGGGTGCCGCTGTACGTCGACGCGGCGCAGTCGGTCGGCCGGGTGCCGCTTCCCGCCGGCTGGTCGGTGCTCACCGCCAGCGCGCACAAGTGGGGCGGCCCGCCCGGGGTGGGTGTGCTGGCGGTGCGCAAGGGCACCCGCTGGGAGTCACCGTGGCCGGCCGACGAGCGGGAGGGTGGTCGTACCCCCGGGGTGGTGAATCTGCCCGCGGTGGTGGCGGCGGCGGCGAGCCTGCGCGCGGCGGCGGCCGACGCCGCGGCCGAGGAGGCCAGGTTGGCGCCGCTTGTGGATCGGATCCGGGCGAGGGTCGCGGCGGAGGTGCCCGACGTGGAGGTGGTCGGCGACCCGGTGCTGCGGCTCCCCCACCTGGTGACGTTCTCCTGCCTGTACGTCGACGGCGAGACGCTGCTGCACGCGCTGGACCGGCGGGGCTTCGCGGTGTCGTCCGGCTCGTCCTGCACGTCGTCCACGCTGCGGCCCTCACACGTGCTGGAGGCGATGGGGGTGCTCTCGCACGGCAACGTCCGGGTCAGCCTGCACCGGGAGACGACCGAGGCGGACGTGGAGCGGTTCCTCGCCGAGCTGCCCGGGATCGTCGCGGGGCTGCGCGCCGAGGCCGGGGTGGTGGGGCTGTGACGATGCCCGACGAGGTGCTCGACTGCCGGGGCCAGCGCTGCCCACTGCCGGTGATCGCGGCGGCCCGGCGGATGCCCCAGGTGCCCATCGGGGCTGTCGTGCGGGTGCTCGCCGACGACCCGGCCGCGGCTGTCGACATCCCCGCCTGGTGCCGGATGCGCGGCCAGGAGTTCCTGGGAGCCATAAGCGGCCCCGAAGGCCCCGCCTACGACGTCCGCCGCCTGCACTGACCCCGGCCCCGACCCCGGCACTCCCCCGGCGATCTTGCGTTTGCGGTTGCCATTTCGCGGCTTCTGCGGGCTTTTGTCCCCGCAGAAAGTGCAAGATCGCCGAGGGTGTGGGCGGGGTTACGGGATCAGGTGGGGGCGGATCTCGTCGGCTGCGGTGTCGCCGTAGGACTCGGCCAGGCGCTTGACGAACAGGTCGCGGCGGATGTCGTACTCCTGGGTTCCCACCGTCTCCAGGACCAGCGTGGCCAGCAGGGAGCCGACCTGGGCGGCGCGCTCCAGGCCGACGCCCCAGGACAGCGCGGTGAAGAAGCCGGCCCGGAAGCCGTCCCCCACCCCGGTCGGGTCGACAGCCCGGATCTCCCGCGCGATCGGCACGTGGATCGGGTCGATGCCACGTCCAGCGATCTCCACGCCGTGCTTGCCCAGCGTGGTGACCCGCACCTTGACCAGGTCCAGCAGCTGGTCGTCGCTGAGCTGCGCCTTGCTCTGCAACAGCGACTTCTCGTAGTCGTTGGTCATCAGGTACTCGGCACCCTCGATCAGGGCCACCACGTCCTCGCCGCCCATCCGGGCGAGCTGCTGCGACGGGTCGGCGGCGAACGCGTACCCGCGGGTGCGGCACTCGGCCGAGTGGCGCAGCATCGCCTCGGGGTCGTTGGCGCTGACCAGCACCAGGTCCAGACCGCCGAGGCGGTCGGCTACCGGGGCCAGCTCGATGTTGCGGGCCTCACTCATCGCGCCCGCGTAGAACGAGGCGATCTGGCACATGTCGGTGTCGGTGGTGCAGACGAACCGCGCGGTGTGCGCCACCTCGCTGACGTGCACCGAATCACAGTCGACGCCGTGCCGCTCCAGCCAGGAGCGGTAGTCGGCGAAGTCGGCGCCGACCGCCCCGAGCAGCACCGGGCGCAGGCCCAGCTGCCCCATGCCGAAGGAGATGTTCGCCGCCACACCGCCACGGCGGAGCACCAGATCGTCCACCAGGAAGGAGAGGGACACCTTGTGCAGCTGATCGGCGATGAGCTGGTCGGCGAAGCGACCGGGGAAGCTCATCAGATGATCGGTGGCGATCGAGCCGGTCACGGCGATCTTCATGTCAACCCTCGGGGTCGGGAGCAGGGCGCGGTCAGCCTACCGGCCCCGTGAACCGGTGGTGTCCGGTCGGTCGGACAACGACTACCGGTCGGGACCGCTCCCCGGCACGACGACGGGGTCGCCCCGAAGGACGGCCCCGTCGTCGCTGGTGCGTGGCGCGTGACTCAGTTGAACGAGTCGCCGCAGGCGCAGGAGTTGCCCGCGTTGGGGTTGTCGATGGTGAAGCCCTGGGCGTCGATCCGGTCGGCGAAGTCGATCGTCGCGCCGGACAGGTACGGGGCGCTCATCCGGTCGACGACGACCTCGACACCACCGAAATCGGTGACGACATCACCGTCGAGCGAACGCTCGTCGAAGAACAGCTGGTACCGCAGGCCGGAGCAGCCACCCGGCTGCACCGCGACGCGGAGCCGCAGGTCGTCGCGGCCCTCCTGCTCGATCAGGGCCTTGACCTTCTGCGCCGCGACGTCGGTGAGGACGACGGAAGTAGGGGCCTGGGCCTCGGTCGACTCGGTCTGCGCTGGCGTGGTCACGTGGAAGTCTCCCTGCGCGGTTTGGGTCCGGACGCACTGGCCAACGTCACGCGCCGACCAATGATTCCCGGTTGTGGTCCTCTCCCGATCGTACGCCGCCTCGGCCTGGTGCACCCGCGTGGCGTGATCGCCGCCGCAGGTCGGCCCGGTCGACGGGGCGACAGGCGGCGCTCAGCGGCTCCACTGCCGGGCCAGTCGGGCGCCCATCTCGCGCAGTCCGTCCGCGGGGCGGCTCAGCGCGGCGTCGAGCCCGCCGGCCTGTTCCCCGCCGAAGTGGTCCACCAGGCTGTACGCGTCGGTGACCCCGGCGGACGCGGCCTCGCGACGGCCGGTGCTGACCTGGCCGGCCACCACCACGCAGGGCACACCCCGGTCGCGGGCCGCGCCGGCCACCCCGGCGACCACCTTGCCGCGCAGCGACTGGTGGTCGAAGGACCCCTCCCCGGTGATCACCAGGTCGGCGGCGTCCAGCGCGGCGTCCAGCGCGGTGGCCCTGGTGACCAGGCCGATGCCCGACTCGCAGCCGCCGCCCAGGGCGAGGATCGCCGCGCCGAGCCCACCCGCGGCACCGCCGCCGGGCAGGGCGCCGAGCCCGGCGGGACAGCCGGGCAGGTCCCGCTCCAGGACCGCCGCGAAACGTTCCAGGGCGGCGTCGAGCAGCAGCACGTCGGCGCGGTCGGCGCCCTTCTGCGGGCCGAACACGTTGCTCGCGCCGTGCAGGCCGAGCAGCGGGTTGTCCACGTCGGTGGCGGCGACCAGACGGGCGTCACGCAGCCGGGGCGCGCCGTCGAGGGCGTCGACCAGGGCCAGGGCCGCCCCGCCGTACGGCAGCGCGGCGCCCGCGGCGTCCAGTGGCGTCACGCCCAGCGCGGCGAGCATCCCGGCGCCGGCGTCGTTGGTGGCCGAGCCGCCCAGCCCGATCACCACCGTCCGCGCCCCGCTCTCCACCGCGGCGGCCACCAGCAGACCCAGCCCGTACGAGGTGGTGGTCTTCGGGTCGCGTTCGGCCACCGACAGCAGGTGCAGCCCGCACGCCTGGGCGCTCTCCAGGTAGGCGGTCGAGCCGTCGGCGGTGAGCAGGATCTCACCTGCCGCCGGACGTCCCAGCGGGTCGACGGTCGGCACCGGCACGCGCCGCCCGTCGAGGGCGTCGGCGAGCACCTCCACGAAGCCCGGCCCGCCGTCGGCGAGGGGCCGGATCAGCAGGTCATCGCCGTCGGCGACGGAGCGCCAACCGGCGGCCACCGCGTCGGCCACCTCCGGTGCGGACAGGGTGCCGGCGAACTTGTCCGGGCAGAGCAGCACGCGCATGCCGAGCAGTGTGGCAGCCCACACCGAGCGAAGCTGCGCCGCGCTCGCGCTGTGGGACCATGGGCTACGTGACTTCGACCTGGGTGGAACCCTCCAACACGGCGACGGCTCTGCTGCTGCTCGGCCGGGGCAGCGACCCCGACACCGAGCGCGGCGTCGAGTGTCCGGGCGATCTGCCGGCGCCCAGCGATCCGGATCTGGTGGCCCGCGCCACTGCCGCGAAGGCGAAGCTGGGCAGCAAGGTCTTCGTGCTGGGGCACCACTACCAGCGCGACGAGGTGATCCAGTTCGCGGACGTGACAGGCGACTCGTTCAAGCTGGCCCGGGAGGCGGCGGCCCGTCCGGACGCGGAGTACATCGTCTTCTGCGGCGTGCACTTCATGGCCGAGAGCGCCGACATCCTCACCACCGACACCCAGCGGGTGATCCTGCCCGACCTCGCGGCGGGCTGTTCGATGGCGGACATGGCCGTGCTGGGGCAGGTCGAGGCCGCCTGGGACACGCTGACCGAGCTGGGCATCGCCGGCGAGACGGTCCCGGTGACGTACATGAACTCCTCGGCCGACATCAAGGGCTTCGTCGGCCGCAACGGAGGCGTGGTCTGCACCTCCTCCAACGCCAAGCGCGCCCTGGACTGGGCGTTCGAGCAGGGGCAGAAGGTGCTCTTCCTGCCCGACCAGCACCTGGGCCGCAACACGGCGGTGCTGGAGATGGGCCTGTCGCTTGACGACTGCGTGCTCTACGACCCGCACAAGCCCGGTGGCGGGCTGACCCCGGAGCAGCTGCGCGACGCCAAGATGATCCTCTGGCGGGGGCACTGCTCGGTGCACGGCCGGTTCACGCTCGACAGCGTCAACGACGTACGGGCGCGGGTGCCCGGCGTCAACGTGCTGGTCCACCCGGAGTGCCGGCACGAGGTGGTCACCGCGTCCGACTACGTCGGTTCCACGGAATACATCATCAAGACGATCGAGGCGGCGCCGGCCGGCTCGGCGTGGGCGTTGGGGACCGAGCTGAACCTGGTCCGCCGGCTCGCGCTGGCGCACCCGGACAAGCAGATCATGTTCCTGGACAAGGCCGTCTGCTACTGCTCGACGATGAACCGGATCGACCTGCCGCACCTGGTCTGGGCCTTGGAGGAGCTGGTCGCGGGCCGGGTGGTCAACCAGATCACGGTGGACGCCGACACCGCCCACCACGCCCGGGTGGCACTGGACCAGATGCTCGCCCTGCCCGGCGCGGACACTCCGCCACCGAGCGCCGGCTGATCACTTTCCGTAGCGCCGTTGGTACGCAAAAGTGCCGGATCACCGATTAATGCCACACACGCCGGTCTGACCGAGTCCTTTTTCGTCACCGAGGGCTATGCTGCCGGAGCGACGACGCGAGCGGGCCGTTTCGATATGGCCGCATCCGGGGTAGCGACAAGGTTCACGCTCCCCACCATCAACACAGCAGCACCGAAGCGCTGGAGGTTGCGTTGACCGACGACGTCCTGATCGTGCACGGAGGCACTCCGCTTGAAGGGCGGATCCGCGTGCGCGGCGCGAAGAACCTGGTTTCGAAGGCGATGGTCGCCGCGCTGCTCGGCGACACCCCGAGCCGGCTGTTCGACGTGCCCAAGATCCGTGACGTCGAGGTGGTCCGGGGTCTGCTCGGTCTGCACGGCGTCAAGGTGACCGACGGCGTCGAGGACGGCGAGCTCGTCTTCGACCCCGCGAACGTGGAGAGCGCGAGCACCGACCAGATCAACGTTCACGCGGGGTCGAGCCGGATCCCGATCCTGTTCTGCGGTCCGCTGCTGCACCGGCTCGGGCACGCGTTCATTCCGGACCTGGGCGGCTGTCACATCGGCCCGCGTCCGATCGACTTCCACCTGCAGGCGCTGCGCGAGTTCGGCGCGACTGTCGACAAGCGGCCCGAGGGCCTGCACCTGTCCGCGCCGAACGGGCTGCACGGCACCAAGTTCGCCCTGCCATACCCGAGTGTCGGCGCCACCGAGCAGGTGCTGCTGACCGCGGTGATGGCCGAGGGTGTCACCGAGCTGCGTAACGCCGCGGTGGAGCCGGAGATCATCGACCTGATCTGCATCCTGCAGAAGATGGGCGCGATCATCAAGGTGCACACCGACCGGGTGATCGAGATCCAGGGCGTGCCGAAGCTGCACGGCTACACGCACCGGCCGATCCCGGACCGGATCGAGGCGGCGAGCTGGGCCGCCGCCGCGCTGGCCACCCGTGGCCACGTCGAGGTGCTCGGCGCGCAGCAGGCCGACATGATGACCTTCCTGAACATCTTCCGGTCGGTCGGCGGCGAGTACGAGGTCACCGACGCCCGCGCTCCGAAGCTGGGCGACCCGGGCCAGGAGGGCGGCATCCGCTTCTGGCACCCCGGTGGCGAGCTGAACGCGGTGGCGCTGGAGACCGACGTGCACCCCGGCTTCATGACCGACTGGCAGCAGCCGCTGGTCGTGGCGCTGACCCAGGCCCGCGGCCTGTCGATCGTCCACGAGACGGTGTACGAGCAGCGGCTGGGCTACACCGAGGCACTGAACTCGATGGGCGCCAACATCCAGGTCTACCGGGACTGCCTCGGTGGCACCCCGTGCCGCTTCGGCCGGCGCAACTTCAAGCACTCGGCGGTCATCGCCGGGCCGAGCAAGCTGCACGCCGCCGAGCTGATCATCCCCGACCTGCGGGCCGGGTTCAGCCACCTGATCGCGGCGCTCGCGGCCGAGGGCACCTCCCGGGTGTACGGCGTCGACCTGATCAACCGGGGCTACGAGGACTTCGAGGCCAAGCTCGCCGACCTGGGCGCGCACGCCGAGCGTCCGTAACGCCGAGCACCAATCGTTCGACGACGACGGCTCCAGGTCGCACCGCGGCCTGGAGCCGTCGGCCGCTGTACCGCGATGTGCACCGGGCTCCTGTCGTTGGCTACCCTTGCCGCGTGCCGTCGCTCTTTCGCCGCAAGTCCACCGACCTCGTCGACGAGGCCGTCACCTCGGTGACCCCCGAGGAGACCGCCGACCGTCCCCGGGGTTACACCCCGGCCAAGGGTCGCGAGACTCCGAAGCGGCCCACCGTCGGCCGTCGCCCGGCCGGCCCCAGCCGTCCTCTGACCAAGGAGGAGGAGCGGGAGCGCCGCCGCCAGCTGCGTGCCGAGGCCGCGTCGGAGTTCCGCCGCGAGGGTGGCCCCCGCGACAGGGGCCCGGAGCGGCTGCTGGCGCGCAACGTGGTCGACTCCCGTCGTACCGTGGGCACCTGGTTCTTCGGCGGCGCGCTGATCGTGCTGATCGGGTCGAACGCGGCGATGCCGGCCCCGGTGCGGCTGATCTCCAACCTGCTCTGGGGCGCGTTGGCGCTGGGCGTGGTGATCGACTCCGTGCTGATCTGCCGCAAGATCGGCAAGCTGGTCCGCGAGCGCTTCCCGAAGACCGACCAGCGGATGGGTTCGCTCTACCTGTACGCGGTGATGCGGTCGATCACGTTCCGGCGGATGCGCGCGCCGGCTCCCCAGGTGAATCTGGGCGACAAGGTCTGAGCGCCCGCGCCGCGCGAGCGGCATCGGCCCAAGCCCGTCACGAAGCATCCGGGGCCCGGATGTTCGTTGTACCGTACGCGTAGTTCACCCTGGTGAACAGGTTGTCGCTGGTCGGCCGACGAACACTGATCCCTGGAGCGCAGCCATGCCCGCTGAGCCGGACGGCCCCCTCGCCACCATCGCCGGGGCCCTGCGTCGGGAACGCGAACGGGTGGGCATCTCGCTTACCGAGCTCGCTCGCCGGGCCGGGGTCGCGAAGTCCACACTCTCCCAACTGGAGTCGGGCACCGGCAACCCGAGCATGGAGACGCTGTGGGCGCTCAGCAGGGCGCTCAACGTGCCGCTCGGCCAACTGGTCGAGCCGGCCACGGGCGGCGTGCGGGTGATCAGGGCCGGCGACGGGCCGCAGGTCGGCTCCGAGCAGGCCGACTTCACCGGCAGCCTGCTCAGCGCCGGCGCGGCGCACCTGCGCCGGGACATCTATCTGATCAAGCTGGAGCCGGGCGCGATCCGGACCGCCGACGCGCACACACCGCGCAGCGTCGAGCATGTGGTGCTGGCCGCCGGACGGCTGCGGGTGGGCCCCGAGTCGGGCCCGGTCGAGATCGAGCCCGGCGACTACGCGGCGTTTCCCGGCGACGCGCCGCACCGCTACGAGGCGCTGGCGCCCGGCACCGTCGCGGTCCTCGTCATGGAGCATCCCTGAGCCTCGGGCGGGCGTACCGCCCCGGCCCCGGCTCGACGGTGGGAGTATCGTCGAAAGCCAGATTCGGTTATAGACCCAAATGTCCGAAACTATGGGATAACGTTTGCGCCCGTGGGCGGTGCCACAGTGGCGGTGGGAGAGCCCACGCCGTTACCCTCCATCCGCAGCCACACCCTGCCGGGACGGGCGAACCGGAACCGGTACGCGAGGCCCCAGCGCGACAATTTGCAACGAGGTGACAACGCCGTGAGCGAGCGGACGCGAGCCGGCCACCGGGGCGTGGCAGGCGGCGACCGGACGCCCGGCGGTCACCGGCGTACGAACGCGGACGGCCCACCACCGGCGGGGATCGACCGAGCGGTCGGGTGCGGCGACGGGCTCGACGGATGAGCGGCCGCTACACCGACCGGTGGCGGGACCCGAACGAACCGTCCTGGGTGCTCGAACCGACCACCGAGTGGCATCCCCAGTTCCCCGGCCAGCGCTACCCCGGCGACATCGGGATGTCCCACCAGCCACCCCCGCCGTCCCGTGGCCGGGCGACAGTGGTCGGCCGTACCGACGTGCCACCACTGGCGCCCACCCGCCCCGACGGCACCTACCTGGGCCGGTCGTGGGCCGACGAACCCCCGGCCGAGCAGGACCCGTACGGCCGGTCCTGGCCCGACGAGGAGCAGCCCCACGGCCGATCGCGGGTTGACGACGACAACGGCTACGGCCGCCTGCGCGGCGACGAACGTCCGGCCGAGGCGTCCGGCCACGGCCACTCCACCGACACCCGCCACTACGACCACGAGCCGTACCGGCGGCCACTTCCCGAGCCACCCCGCCGCGACGACCGCCGTTCCGAGCCGGACCGGCGGACCGCCTGGTCCGACCGACGCCCCGGCGACGAGCGCGCACCGGCCCGCGAAGCCGCCTGGCACCGCGACCAGCCCGCCACCGAGCGGTACGACAGTCGCCGGTCCCGGCACGAGCCGGCCGAACGGGACCGGGGATACCCGGGCACGCAGCCGGTCTCCCCCGCTCCCCGCGTCGATTCCGGCTGGGTGCCGGAACCCGAGGAGCCGCCGCGCCGCCGTGGCACGCAGGACCGCCCGGCCGCCGGCTACGACCGGCACCCCTCCGACGGGTACGGACCCCGCCCCGCCCGGGGTCACGACGGTCGCCCGGTCGAAGGCTGGGCCGCCGAGGGCGCGGGCCAGTGGGCGCCCGTGGACAGCCGCTCGCGTCACCGCCCGGACGAGGGCGCCGGCGCACCGCGGACACCCGACGAGGGACGCCGCCGCCGGCCCGACCCGGAGACGACGGGCCAGCCGCGCAGGGACGACGAGCGTCGGCGCCCCGACACCGACCCGCACCGGCAGCAGCCACGCGAGGCGGCGGCCCGCGCCGAGACGTACCCGGACCGGCGTCCCCGCGAGGAGGTACGGCCGGACACCTACCACGAGGCCCGCCCACGGCCCGGTCACCGGCCGGACGGCGACCTGCCGTGGCCGCCCCCGGGCCCGGTGCGTCAGGACCGCGCCCGCGAGACCGGTCCCCGCCCCGAGCCGCACAGGCCCGCCGAACCCGGCGTCGCGGCGCGACCCGCCGCCCGTTCCGAGCGCGCGCCGGCCCCACCGCCCCGGTACGACGAACGACAGGCACGTCCGGCGGCCGCCCCGCCACCGCCGCCCAGCCACGGTCGGGCCGCTCCGACGCCGTCGGCACCCGTGTCCCCCGCCACGCCGGGCCGGGCCACTCCCGCGCGCCCGGAACGGCAGGTGTCCCCCGCGCCCGTCCCGCCGGCCGCGACACCCGGATGGGACCGACCGGTCTCGGCCGCACCGGTCTCCCCCGCGTCGACGGATTACGGGCACCGGCCGGCCGAGCACCTCCCACCCGCTCGCCCCGACCGGGACCGGCCGGTCTCGGCTGCCCCCGTCTCGCCGGCGACCGACGGACCCGTCTCCGGTCCACCGGCCGCCCGCCTCCGGCTGGAGTTCCTGCCCGCGCCCGTGGATCCACCGCTGCCCGACGAGCAGCCGCAGACGCCTCCGCAGCCCCAGTCGTCGCCGCCGTCGTCGCCGCCGTCGGGCGAGCGTCGGACGCCGTCCGGCCCGGCGCCGACGGCCTCGGCCCCGCCGGCCGCGCCGCCGCGCTACCCAGGTGTGAGCCAGGCGAACCGCCAGGCCGACGACGAACGGCGCAGCGCGGAGCGGGCACCC
Organism: Micromonospora sp. NPDC093244; assembly: GCF_040683695.1. Taxonomy (NCBI): domain Bacteria; kingdom Bacillati; phylum Actinomycetota; class Actinomycetes; order Micromonosporales; family Micromonosporaceae; genus Micromonospora; species Micromonospora sp. NPDC093244. Next base: position 400,090 of record NZ_JBFBEO010000001.1, on the reverse strand, counting down.
GAGGCGCGGCCGGTCGGTGAACCGGCCCCGCCCGCCTGGCAGCAGCCGGACCGAACCACGCCGTCGGCGCCCCCGGAGGCCACCGCGCCGTCGGCGGACGCCGAACCGGCGCTCCCGATCGCCCCGGGCGTGCCGCGTCGCTACGTCCCACCACCGCCCTCGGAACCGTCGGTACCGCCCGCCACCGAGTCGGCCGAGGCACCGGTGCGGGGGCCGGACGCCTGGTTCAGCCCCGCCCAGACGGCGGAGTCCGACCGGGACGGTACGACGGCGGACCAGCCGCCCACAGCGGGACGGCCGATCCTCGACGACCCGAGCGACGCGGCCCCACGGACCGGAGACCGGCCCGAGCGGTCGACACCGCCCGCCCAGCCGCCCGCCAGCGCGGCGACCGGCCGACGAGACGACCCGATCGTCGAGCCGGCCGCACACCCGGTCTCCGCGCCGCCGGTCTCCGCGCCGCCCATCTCGTCACCACCGGCGGCCCAGGACTCGGCACCGCAGGTGCGCCCGGTCTCCGCGCCGCCCGTCTCGGACCCGCCGACACGGCCCGTCTCCGCACCACCGGCGGCCCAGGACTCGGCACCGCAGGAGCGTCCCGTCTCCGCGCCGCCCGTCTCGGACCCGCCGACACGGCCCGTCTCCGCACCACCGGCGGCCCAGATCTCCACACCGTCAGCGCGCCCCGTCTCCGCGCCTCCCGCCGCGGCAACCTCGGCCGGGCCGGTCTCCGCGCCGCCGGCCACAGATGAGGACGACGCACGCTGGGTCCGCGATCCCTGGGCTGACGATGTCGCCGAGGACGGGGAACCCGCGTACGGTCCGGCGGCGCTCGACCCGGTCTCCGGCCCACCGGCACGCCCGGTCTCCGGGTCAACGGATGTCACGCCGTCCGACCCGCGCAGCGAGCCTGACGCCGAGCGTCCCGGTTCCATCCCCGACGTTTTCAGCTCCTGGACGGAGGTCGCCGACCCCGAGGCAGCGGCCCAGCCACCCGCGCCGCCGGCGTGGGACGAGCACGACCCGGCGGTGGAGGTGACCTCCGCGCGGCCCGACGAGGACCCCGAGCGGTCCGATTCGGCAGCGCCGGTGTCCGCAGCGCCGATGTCCGCGCCGCCGTTCCCGTCCGGACCGGTCTCCGCACCACCCGCCCCGGCCACGCCGGTATCCGCGCCGCCCGCATCCGGGCCGCCCGCCCCGACGACACCCGTGTCCGGGCCGCCCGCAATCGACGTACCCGTCTCCGCGCCGCCCGTCTCCGCGCCGCCCGCAATCGACGTACCCGTGTCGGATGTGCCGGCCGCGGCCGTTCCGGGGCCGCGGACCGGGTCTCCCGCCGAGAGCGCACCGGTGTCCGCGCCGCCGGCCGCGCCGCCGGAGCCCGCACGACCGTCGCTTGCCGACGAGGGTGACCCGGAGCAGGTCCTGGGGGCGTACCGCTGGCGGCTGGACCCGGTCACCCTGCGGGAGGAGTTGACCGAGCCGGACGATCTGCGGGCCATCCGGCGGCGGTTGACCGGGAAGTTGGGCTCGGCCGTCGACAACCGGGCGCGGGCGCGGCTGCTCAGCCTGCGGGCGGTGGCCTCCCGGATCCTCGGCGAACTGGACGACGCGCTGGCCGACGGCCGGCTCGCCCTCACCTACGCCGAGGCCACCGGCGAGCTGCGCCGGACCGCGCTGGCCCAGGCCCGGCTCGCCCACGTGCTGCGGTGGCGCGGCGACTTCGCCGAGGCCGACCTGTTGTTCGCCCGGGCGAACTCGATCGAGCTGCCCGACCGGTTGCGGGCCGCGCTGCACGAGCACGCCGGACGGTCCTGCTACGACCAGGGCCGGCTGATGGAGGCCTGCCACCACTTCGAGCGGGCACTCGACCTGCGCGGCGCCGGCGACGCCGAACTGCTCGACCGGATCCGGGTGGCCCTGGACGCGGTCGCCGCCCGCGCGTCGGCGGACGGCTTCGGGCCGTACCCCAGGAGCCGGGACGACATCCTCGACCGCGACCGACCCCCGGTGCCGGGGCAGGACGGAGCCCTGTGGGGGTACACCGACGCGGACGGTGACCTGGTCATCCCCGCCCGGTACGCGGAGGTGCAGCAGTTCCACGACGGGCTGGCCTGGGTACGCCGCCCCGACACCGACAGGTGGTCGCTGATCAACCTGCTCGGTACGACGGTGATCCCTCCGTCGTACCGGATGGCGCGTCCGTTCAGCGACGGCCTGGCGTGGGTGGTCGGCGAGGGCGGCTGGACGGCCATCGACGCCACCGGCTCGGTGCAGGTGCCGCCGAACTTCGCCGAGGTGCGCCCGTTCCGCAAGGGCGTGGCGGCGGTACGGCGGGAGGGGTGGGGTGCCGTCGACCGGACCGGCCGGATCGTTGTGGCGACCCGCTACCACGGATTCCACACCGAACTCGCCGGTGGGGAGCAGATCGACGGGTTCACCGACGAGGGGCTGGCAGTCGTGGACGTGGCGGGTCGGCGCGGTGTGGTGGACCGCACGGGGGCGGTGCTGGTGCCGCCGGCGTACCCGATGCTTGTCATCCACCCGGTGGCGTTCCTCGTCGAGACTCCCGGCGGGCGGTGGGGCGCGCTGGACCGGCGCGCCGAGCCGCTGATCGACCCGGTGCACCCCGACCGCGCGGCGGTGCTCGACGAGATCGACAGGTTGCTCGCCGACGCGAATCCGGTGCTCTGAACGCCGGTCGGCGGTGTTCACCTGGCGGGTCTAGGGTCGGGGAATGGAATTCCGACACCTGGGCCGTTCCGGCCTGATGGTCAGCGAGATCTCGTACGGCAACTGGATTACCCACGGCTCGCAGGTCGAGGAGGACGCCGCGTTCGCCTGCGTGCGGGCTGCCCTGGACGCGGGGATCACGACCTTCGACACCGCGGACGTGTACGCCGGCACCCGCGCGGAGGGCGTGCTCGGCCGGGCGCTGGAGAACGAACGCCGGGAGGGCCTGGAGATCTTCACGAAGGTCTACTGGCCGACCGGGCCGGGTCGCAACGACCGTGGCCTGTCCCGCAAGCACATCATGGAGTCGATCAACGGCTCGCTGCGCCGGCTGCGTACCGACTACGTGGACCTCTACCAGGCCCACAGGTACGACTACAGCACACCGCTGGAGGAGACGATGGAGGCCTTCGCCGACGTCGTGCACTCCGGTAAGGCGCACTACATCGGGGTCTCCGAGTGGACCGCCGAGCAGCTGCGCGCCGCGCACCCGCTCGCCCGGGAGCTGCACGTTCCGCTCGTCTCCAACCAGCCGCAGTACTCGATGCTGTGGCGGGTCATCGAGGCCGAGGTGGTGCCGGCCAGCGAGGAGCTGGGCATCGGGCAGATCGTCTGGTCGCCGATGGCGCAGGGTGTGCTCTCCGGCAAGTACCTGCCGGGCGAGCCGCCGCCGGCCGGTTCCCGCGCCACCGACGAGAAGTCCGGCGCGGGCTTCATCTCCCCGTTCATGAACGACGACGTGCTGACCCGGGTGCAGCGGCTCAAGCCCCTCGCCGAGGAGGCCGGGCTGAGCATGGCCCAGCTCGCCGTGGCGTGGGTCCTGCAGAACCCGAACGTCTCCTCGGCGATCGTCGGCGCGTCCCGCCCCGACCAGGTGCACGACAACGTGAAGGCGGCCGGGGTGAAGCTCGACGCCGACCTGCTCAAGGCGATCGACGAGATCGTCGAGCCGGTCACCGAACGGGACCCGGCGAAGACCGAGTCTCCCGCGCAGCGTCCCTGATGCCGGTCCGGTCCGGTCGGCGCGTCACGTCACCTGTCGCGCCGACCGGGCCGGGTCAGCTCTGCCAGAAGCGGATCAGATCCAGGCCGGTGGCGTAGAGCCACGACGGCAGGCCGAGCAGGTCACCGACCGCGAAGACCGCGTCGAAGAACCATCCTCCGATGCGCGGGTTCCACAGCAGCGCGAAGAGCAGGATGAAGCCGTACGGGGCGAACAGGTCGTACATCCGCCGCCACTGCGGGTTGAGCCACGGTTGGATCATGTTGCCGCCGTCCAGGCCGGGCACCGGCAGCAGGTTGAGCACGCTCGCGGTGAGCTGGAGGAACGCCAGCAGCGCCACCCCGGCCCAGAACTCCACAGGGCCACCCGAGGACGTACCGAGTCGTACCGCCAGCACCAGCAGCAGCGTGAACAGCACGTTCGTCGCCGGGCCGGCGAGGCTGACAAGTGTGTGCCGCAGCCGCCCCGGGATGGAGTGCCGGTCCACCCACACCGCGCCGCCGGGCAGGCCGATGCCGCCGAGCAGCACCACCACCACCGGCAGCACGATCGACAGCAGCGGGTGGGTGTACTTGAACGGGTTGAGCGTCAGGTAGCCGCGGTGGGCGATGTCCCGGTCACCGGCCCGGTAGGCGACCACCGCGTGGGCGTACTCGTGCAGGCAGAGCGAGACCAGCCAGCCGGAGACCACGAACAGGAACACGTTGAAACGGGCGTTGCCGTACCCGTTCCAGCTCAGCACGCCGCTGACGGCGAAGAGCGCGACCAGGCCGAGGAAGACCGGGCTGGGCCGGAACGCCGCCTTCGGCACGCCGAGCACCAGCCCGTCGGCGCCCGGCCGGTCGTAGCTCATCACTCGGCCGTGGGCAGCAGGCTCATCCGGTAGTCCACCCGGTCGTCCTCCACGAGCGCGACCGATGTGACGCCGGACGCCGCGAGCTCCCGCCAGGTCTGACCGATCCAGGATTCGGCGTCGGCCTGACTGCCGAACGACTCCGCAGGTCCCTCGACCGTCTGCCCGTCCGTGCCCTCGTACCGCCAGCTCCACGCCATGCCGCGTCTCCCCTCGCCGCTGAAGTCCCCGTGGGACGAACCCCCGCCAGCGTAGTCGGCCCCGCGCCCGACGGCCGCTCGCTCGCCTCCCCCGCGACCGGTGGGTTGATCAATCCCGGTCCGCCACGACGCCGGGCCGGCAGGCAGCGCGACCCCGGCCGGCCTTAAGGTACGGGCATGTCCGTTGACGGGTGGAACACGGTCCTGGTGCTCGGCGGCACCCGGTCCGGCAAGTCGGAGTTCGCCGAGTCCCTGGTCATCGACGCGCCGGTGGTCCGCTACCTCGCCACCGCGCCGGAGGGCGACCCGGAGGACACCGAGTGGGCGACGCGGCTGGCGTCGCACCGCGCCCGCCGGCCCGGCAGCTGGACGACCGAGGAGACCGCCGCGGATCCACGCCGGCTGGCGGACGTGCTCGCGTCCGCCGAGCCCAACGAGACGCTGCTCGTGGACGACCTGGGCGGCTGGGTGACGGTGCTGCTCGACCCCGAGCACCAGCCGGCCGACGACGTGGCGACGATTGCCGAGCTGGCCGAGGCTGTCCGCACCTGCTCGGCGAAGGTGGTGCTGGTCAGCCCCGAGGTGGGGTTGTCGCTGGTGCCGACCACGCCGCTGGGTCGGGCGTTCACCGACGCGCTCGGCGCGGCGAACCGCGCGGTGGCGGACGCCTGCGACGCGGTGGCGCTGGTGGTCGCCGGCCAGCCGGTGTGGCTGAAGCCGACCGACCACGCGGTGCCGGCGGTGCCCGCGACCGCGACGGCCACCGCACGTGTCGCCCCCCAGCAGGTCCCGGTCGACACCGACACCGAGCCCACCCCCGAGGTGCAGCTGCCGGAGGTGCTGACCCATCCGGCGCCGCCCGCCCCGAACCAGGAGCCCGGCAACCCGTGGGCCGCGCCCACGATGGCGCTACCGATGGTCGCCACCGGCCTGGTCATCCAGCCGGGCATGGAGCTTCCGATGCCCGACGAGTACGCCGGCCCGCAGGCCGTCGACCGTCTGGCCACGTTGGACGTACCCGGCGCCGGGCTGGGCGTCCTGGACCGGGTGGTCGGCTTCGCGGCCGCCACCCAGGCCACCTCGACGCCGGCCCCCTGGGGCTCGGTACGGGTGCTGCTGCTGCACGGCGACCACTCCGGCGGGGCGTCGGCCGGCGCCGTCCCCGGTGAGTCGGCGCGCCGGGCCCGGCAGGCCGGCGCCGGTCAGGGCGCGTTGGCCCGGCTGGCCGCCGAGAGCGGCGCGAGCCTTCAGGTGGTGGACGCCCCCACGGCGGCGGCCATGGAGGACGAGCCGGCGCTCACCCCCGAGCAGGTCGAGTCGGCGCTGCGGTACGGCTGGCGGCTGGCCGAGCAGGCCGCCGACGCCGGCGTACAACTGCTGGTGCTGGGGGCGTGCGGGGCCGGCACCGAAGCGGCGGCCGCGGCGGTGCTCGCGGCCACGGCTGGCGCGGAACCCCCGGCCGTGCTCGGTCGGGTGATCACCGACTCCGGCGAGATCGACGACGCGGCCTGGATGGTCCGCTGCGCGGCGGTACGCGACGCGTTGCACCGCACCCGTCGTTCGCCGCGAGGCGCCAAGGACGTGCTTGCGGAACTGGGCGGCGGCGACGTGGCGGTGGCCACCGGTGTGCTGCTGGGCGCGACCGCCCGGCGGGTGCCGGTGCTGCTGGACGGGCCGGTCGGGTTGGCCGCCGGAATGGTCAGCCGTGACCTGGCCGGGCAGGCCCGTCACTGGTGCCTGCTCGCCGACCACGGCGGGCACCCCGCGGTGCGGCTCGCCGCCGACGTGCTCGGCCTCACCCCGCTGCTGGATCTTCGGCTGGATCTGGGCGAGGGCGCCAACGCGCTTGTCGCGTTGCCGCTGCTGCGCTCGGTGCTGGCGCTTGCCGCCGCGCTGCCGACCCACCCGTCACTGGGCGGCGACGAGCCGGCGTCCGAGGAGCCGGAGTACACCGACGAGGAGTACACCGAACCGGACTTCGCCGAGCCGGAGCCGGACGGGCCAGGCCCGGGCAGCACCGGCGCCGACGAGCAGCCCGCGTCGGGCTGGCGTGCCGGCTGAGTCGCGGCTCGTCGCGGGCGCCCGACTGGCGGTCACCACGTTCAGCACCCTGCCGGTGCGCGCCGGGCGGATCGACCGCCCGGTGGCCGGCACCGCGATGGCGCTCGCCCCGGTGGTCGGCGCGCTGCTCGGGGCGCTGCTGGCCGGGGTGCTGCTGCTCGTCGGCGCGCTCGCCGCACCGCTGGTGGCCGCCGGGGTGACGCTGGGGGCCGCGGCCCTGCTCACCCGGGGGCTGCACCTCGACGGGCTGGCCGACACCGTGGACGCCCTCGGCTCGTACCGGCGGGGCGCGGCGGCACTGGAGATCATGAAGAAGCCGGACGTCGGCCCGTTCGGTGTGGTCGCCCTGGTGGTCGTCCTGCTGGTGCAGGCGGCGGCGCTCACCGAGCTGGCCGGCCGCCCCTGGCCGGCGTGCCTCGCGGCGGTGGTCGCGGCGACGGCCGCCGGGCGGCTGGGCGTGACAGTCGCCTGCCGTCGGGGCGTACCGGCGGCCCGACCCGACGGGCTCGGCGCGCTGGTGGCCGGCACTGTCGGCCCGCTGGCACTGGCCGCCGGCGCGGTCACCGTCGCGCTGCTGGCGGTGCCCGCGGTGCCGGGCCGTCCGTGGCAGGGGCCACTGGCCGTCGTCGTCGCGCTCGCCGTCGCGCTCGCGCTGCTCCACCACGTGGTACGCCGGTTCGGCGGCATCACCGGCGACGTGCTCGGTGCGACGGTCGAGGTGGTCACCACGCTGGTCTACCTGGGTCTGGTGCTGTCCGCCTGAAGCGGGCGCGGCGGGCCGGGTAGCGTTCGGCTCGACAGCACCGGCACGGCAACCGGGGGAACCCACATGCTCATCACTGACGACTTCCTGCCCGTACCGGTGCCGGAGTCGCTCAGCGCGACCTACCTGGTGCCGATGGTGGGGCTGCCGAAGGTCAGCGCGAAGACGGCGGTGGCGGCGCTCACCGGCCGGCTCGCCGAGCCTGTGCACGGGCTCGCCCGGCAGATGCTGGACAGCCCGCTGATGAGCGTGGACACCAGGCCGATCTCGGAGTTCCCCGAGCTGCCACCGGACCTGCTCACCGCGTTCGGCGCCACCGAGGAGCAGCTGGCGCGGCTGGCGGCGGCGACGCACCTCGTCGTGGTGCAGGCCGAGTACCGGCCGGGCTGGCCCCCGGCGCACGAGTGGGCGGCCCGGGCGGTCGCGGCGGCGGTCGCCGAGTCCGTCGACGGCGACGTGGTGGACGTGTTCGGCCTCCAGTTCCTCGACCCGGCCACCGCGCTGCGCTCGCTCCCCGACGAGCAGGGCCGGATCCGGCTTGTCGACTGGGTGCTGGTGCCGTACTCCTCGGACACCGAGGGGCTGTGGTTCACCACCAAGGGGCTGCGCCGCTTCGGACTGCTGGAGTTGCAGACCCAGGGGGTGCCCGACCATCTGACCCGGGCCTGGGGTGCGGTGATGACCGGCGCGGCGCGTCGGCTCCTGCGGGACTGGACCGACGGGCTCACCGGCGACGAGGTGCCGGCGTTCGTGCAACTGCCGGTGCTGGCCACCGTCACCGGGCACGACATCGCGGTGGCGTACGGCAACCCGGAGCAGCACGGCGCGACGGCGCCTGTGCTGCTGCGCCTGGAGCTGGACCCGGCGACCGATCCGGAGGCCGACTCGTTCCTGAGCCTGCGCCCGCCGGCCGGGCATCCCGGCCCGGACGGGCGTTACTACGCCGCCGCGTGCGCGACGCTGTTCTCCGGGATCCAGCCGGACGTGCGCTACGCCCGGTCCGGTGACGCGATGAGCCGGGCGGTCGCCACGGCCCGCGCGGCGCTGGGCGACGCGCGGGCACGCTTCGTGGCCGGCCGGTTGCCCGCCGAGTCGCAGCTGGTGGTGAAGTACGGCCTCCCCGGCGACGACGGCCCGGAGTACGTCTGGGCGGGTGTCACCTCGTGGGAGGCTCCGGAGCGGATCGTCGGCGTGAGCGCCAGCGACGCCAGCACCGACCCGAGCGTGCGCATCGGCGCCCCGGTGGTGGTGGAGGCGAGCGAGGTGGTCGACTGGGCCGTCCTGGACGCGACGGGTGTCATCGAGGGCGGCTGGACCCAGGCGGTCCTGGACTCGGGCGAACCCCCCACCCCACCCACCCCCTGAGGCCCCCACCCCCGTCCTCGTTGATCATGAAGTTGTTGCCGCCGCCATCGGCGTGTCGTGGCAACAACTCCATGATCAACGAGGGTCTGGCCGGGGTTAGGCCGGGGTTAGGCCGGGGTTAGCGGACTGAGGGGGTTACGAAGGGGGGCTTCGTCAGCGTCAGGGGGGCTCGACGGCCTCGGATGTCGATCTCGACCTCGTCGCCGTCCGCGAGCTTGGCGTCGGTGTCCAGCAGGGCCAGCGCGATGCCCTGCTTCCTCGTCGGGCTGAAGGTGCCGCTGGTCACCACGCCCACCTGCTCGTCGCCGACGTGCAGGGTCATCCCCGGCCGCGGGATGGCGCGGTCGACTGCCACCAGGCCGCGCAGCGTACGCCGGGGGCCGGCGGCCTTCTCGGCGAGCAGCGCGTCGCGGCCCCAGAAGGCCTGCTTGTCCCAGCCGACCGCCCAGCCGGAGCGGGCCTGCACCGGGGTGATGTCGAGCGACAGGTCCTGCCCGTGCAGCGGGTAACCCATCTCGGTGCGCAGCGTGTCCCGGGCCGCCAACCCGCAGGCGCGCAACTCGAACGCCTCACCGGCGGCGAAGAGCGCGTCCCAGACGGCCACCGCGTGCTCCGCCGGCACGACCAGTTCGTAACCCAGCTCGCCCGTGTAGCCGGTGCGGCAGACGGTCAGCTCCACCCCGGCCAGGGTCGCCGCCGAGAAGCTCATGTAGCCGTGCTCGGTGGGCAGGCCGAGGGCGGCCAGCAGCTCACCCGAGCGGGGGCCCTGCACGGCCAGCACCGCGTACGCCTCGTGCTCGTCGGTGACGGTGACCGACTCCGGCGCGGCGGCGCGCAGCCGGCGCACCACCTCGGCGGTGTTCGCGGCGTTCGGGATGAGGAAGACGTGGTCGTCGGCGTACAGGTAGGCGATGATGTCGTCCACCACGCCGCCGGTGGCGTCGTCGCAGCAGAGCGTGTACTGCGCCCGACCGGGCCCGATCCGGCGCAGGTCGTTGCTGAGGCAGGCGTTGACGAAGTCGGCCGCGCCGGGGCCGCTCACCCGGGCCTTGCCGAGGTGCGAGACGTCGAAGACCCCCACCGCCGTACGCACCGCGGTGTGCTCCTTGAGCACCCCGCCGCCGGCGTACTCCAGCGGCATCTCCCAGCCCCCGAACGGGGCGAATTTGGCGCCGGCGGCGGTGTGCCGCTCGTGCAGCGGGGAACGGCGCAGCCGGGTCGCGGCGGCGTCGGAGGTCACGTCGGTCATGGGTGGGAACTTACCGGGGGCAACGTGGCTGGTTAGCATCGGCGGGATCCCTGCCGGCACGATCGGCGGGACAACCCCGACGTCCGGCGGGTAGGTTCCGCCGGAGACCTTCATCGCCGGTACGCGACGCCGCGGCCGGCCCGGCCCGCCCGGAGTAGCTTCAGTGACATCGCCCCGCACCACCACCCTGAGCCTGGTCGACACCGACCCCGCGGAGCTCGCCGTCGACGCGATCGTGATCGGCGTGCACAGCCAGACCGGAGAGCAGGGCGCCACCAGCGGCCTCGCCGGCACCCTCCTGCTCGCCAGCGGCGCGGAGAGCATCGCCGCCGCGTTCGACGGCAAGCTGACCGAGACGCTGGCGCTGCTCGGCGCGACAGGTGGCCCCGGCGAGGTGATCAAGCTGGCCACGTTGGGCACGGTCACCGCCCCACTCGTCGTCGCCGTCGGGCTCGGCCCGGAGCCGTCCGGTGCCGCCCCGGCGCCGGAGACGCTGCGTCGTGCCGCCGGCTCGGCCGTCCGGGCCCTGGCGGGCGCGCCGAAGGTGGCGCTGGCCATGCCGCTGCCCGACGACGCGGACGCCCCGGCCGCGCTGCGCGCGGTAGCCGAGGGCGCGCTGCTGGGCGGGTACCGGTTCGCCGGCTACAAGACCCGGCCGCAGCCGGCCCGGCGGGAGCCGGTGGCCGAGGTGGTCATCGCGGTGCCGGACGCCGCCGACGAGGGCGCCCAGGCGGAGATCACCCGGGCGCAGGCGGTGGCCGGCGCGGTCCGGCTCAGCCGGGACTGGGTGAACACCGCGCCGAACGAGCTGCGTCCGCCGTCGTTCGCCGACGCCGTGGCCGGCGCGGCGCGCGAGGCAGGCCTCGAGGTCGAGGTGCTCGACGAGGCGGCGCTGGCCGCCGGCGGGTACGGCGGCATCATCGCCGTCGGGCAGGGCTCGGAGGCGCCGCCCCGGCTGGTGAAGCTCACCTACACCCCGCAGGGCGGCGGCAACGGCAAGCGGGTCGCGCTCGTCGGCAAGGGCATCACCTTCGACACCGGCGGCATCTCGATCAAGCCTGCGCAGGGCATGTGGGAGATGAAGTCCGACATGGCGGGCGCCGCCGCGGTGGGCGCGGCCATGCTGGCGATCGCGGCGCTCAAGCCGTCGGTGGCGGTCAGCGGGTACCTGCCGATGGCGGAGAACATGCCGTCGGGCACCAGCTACCGGCCGGGTGACGTGATCAGCATGTTCAACGGCAAGAAGGTGGAGGTGCTCAACACCGACGCCGAGGGCCGGATGGTCCTGGGTGACGCCATGGCCCGCGCCTGCGCCGACGGCACCGACTACCTGTTCGAGACCTCCACCCTGACCGGCGGTCAGGTGATCTCGCTGGGCAAGCGGATGGCCGGCGTGATGGGCACCCCGGAGCTCTGCGAGCGGGTCCGGGTGATCGGCGACGCCGTCGGCGAGCCGGCGTGGCCGATGCCGCTGCCCGACGACGTACGCAAGGGCATGGACTCGGACGTGGCGGACATCTCGCAGGTCAACGCCGGGATGGACCGGGCCGGTCACATGTTGCAGGGCGGCGTGTTCCTGCGCGAGTTCGTGACCGACGACGTGGCCTGGGCGCACATCGACATCGCCGGGCCGGGTTACCACTCGGGCGAGCCGGTGGGCTACTGGACCAAGGGTGGCACCGGCGTTCCGGTCCGCACCCTGGTGCAGCTCGTCGAGGACGTCGCCGCAAACGGCTGACGGAACTGAGCGAGGGGCCCCCGGTCGATGCCGGGGGCCCCTCGCTCAGTACAGCTCGGGGCGGCGCTTGCGACGTTCGTTGAAGTCGCGCATCCGCTGCGGGTAGCCCATCAGCCGGACGTCGTACACCGGGATGCCCATCCGGTACGCGAAGCGCCTGGCGCCGTCGGGGCCGTCGATCCGCCGTCGGGTCCACTCGCCGTCGTCGGCGATCAGGATGACGGTGGTCTCCGTCACGGTCGTCCGTGGCTCGATGAACGCCTCGACGCCGCGGCGACTCCGGATGAAGTTCTCCAGATGGGCCAGATCGCCTCGGTCGGCCGCGCGGTCGTGGCTCGGCACACGCGCCTGCTTGCGGCGTCGGAACAACCCCACCGAACGTCTCCCCCATGCTGCGTCATCGACAACGGTGCCAAGGGTACGTGTCGATGACGTGTCGTTGGGCACCTCGGTACGCACCCTGTGCCCGGTGGTGACAAGATGACCGAGGTGGGGTGTGTCCGTGTTACAACCCCGTGACCCCCGATGCAGCGACGCGACCTGGGAGTTGGACGTGAGCGAGCCGAACGAAGCGACCTTCGACATCGTCATCCTCGGAGGTGGCAGCGGCGGCTACGCGGCGGCGCTGCGTGCCGCCCAGCTTGACCTCTCCGTCGCGCTGATCGAAAAGGGCAAGCTCGGCGGCACCTGCCTGCACAACGGCTGCATCCCCACCAAGGCGCTTCTGCACGCGGCCGAGATCGCCGACCAGACCCGCGAGTCGGAGCAGTTCGGTGTGAAGGCCGAGCTGGTCGGCGTCGACATGGCAGGGGTCAACTCGTACAAGGACGGTGTGATCTCCCGCCTGTACAAGGGCCTGCAGGGCCTGGTGGGCGGCTCGAAGAAGATCACCTTCGTCGCGGGCGCCGGCAAGCTGGTCGACAAGAACGTGGTCGAGGTGGACGGCAAGCGCTACACCGGCCGGAACATCGTCCTGGCCTCCGGCTCGTACGCGAAGAGCCTGCCCGGCCTGGAGGTCGACGGTGAGCGGATCATCACGAGCGACCATGCGCTGACCCTGGACCGGGTCCCGTCGTCGGTGATCGTGCTCGGCGGTGGCGTGATCGGCGTCGAGTTCGCCAGCGTGTGGAAGTCCTTCGGTGCGGACGTGACGATCGTCGAGGCGCTGCCCCGGCTGGTCGCCGCCGAGGACGAGGAGTCGTCCAAGGCGTTGGAGCGGGCATTCCGTAAACGCAAGATCAACTTCAAGGTCGGCAAGCCGTTCGAGAAGGTCGAGAAGACCGAGAACGGCGTCAAGCTGACGATCTCCGGTGGCGAGACCGTCGAGGCCGAGCTGCTGCTGGTCGCCGTGGGTCGCGGCCCGAACACCGCCAACCTCGGGTACGAGGAGCAGGGCGTCAAGATGGACCGCGGCTACGTGCTGACCGACGAGCGGCTGCGCACCAGCGTGCCGAACGTCTACGCGGTGGGCGACATCGTGCCCGGCCTGCAGCTCGCGCACCGGGGCTTCCAGCAGGGCATCTTCGTCGCCGAGGAGATCGCCGGTCAGACCCCGGCCGTGATCGACGAGGTGGGCATCCCGCGCGTCACCTACTGCGACCCGGAGCTGGCGTCGGTGGGGCTGACCGAGGCCAAGGCCAAGGAGCAGTACGGCGCCGACAAGGTCTCGTCGTACAACTACCCGCTCGGCGGCAACGGCAAGAGCCAGATCCTCAAGACCACCGGCTTCGTGAAGCTGGTCCGGGTGGAGGACGGCCCGGTGGTCGGCGTGCACATGGTCGGCGCCCGGGTGGGTGAGCTGATCGGTGAGGCGCAGCTCATCTACAACTGGGAGGCCTACCCGGCCGAGGTCGCCCAGCTCGTGCACGCCCACCCGACCCAGAACGAGGCCCTGGGCGAGGCGCACCTGGCCCTCGCCGGCAAGCCGCTGCACGCGCACGCCTGATCACCCAAACCGCGGCGTCCGGCGACGGGCGAAGATCCCCTAGGGGAATGAAGGAGTCTGGAGAACATGCCGGTATCGGTCACCATGCCCCGGCTCGGCGAGAGCGTCACCGAGGGCACCGTCACGCGCTGGCTCAAGCAGGAGGGCGACACGGTCGAGGTCGACGAGCCCCTGCTCGAGGTCTCGACCGACAAGGTCGACACCGAGATCCCGTCCCCAGCTGCCGGCGTGCTGAGCCGGATCGTTGTCGGTGAGGACGAGACCGCCGAGGTCGGCAGCGAGCTGGCTGTCATCTCCGGTGAGGGCGAGTCGACCGGCGGTGGCGAGGCCGCCCCGCAGGAGCAGGCCCCGGCCGAGGAGGTCGAGCCGGCCGCCGAGCCGACCGCCGCCGCCGAGGGCACCGCCGACCAGGTGGCCCAGGACGAGGCGCCGGCCGAGACCCCGGCCCCGGCCGCCGCGCCGTCCGGCGAGGGCACCCCGGTGAAGATGCCCGCCCTGGGTGAGAGCGTCACCGAGGGTACGGTCACACGCTGGCTCAAGCAGGTCGGCGAGACCATCGAGGTGGACGAGCCGCTGCTGGAGGTCTCCACCGACAAGGTGGACACCGAGATCCCGTCGCCGGTCGCCGGCACCGTGCTGGAGATCAAGGTCGCCGAGGACGAGACCGCCGCGGTCGGCGCCGACCTGGCCATCATCGGCGTCGCCGGCGCGGCCCCGGCGAAGTCCGAGCCGAAGCCCGAGCCGAAGGCGGAGGCCATCCCGGCCCCGAAGGCCGAGCCGAAGCCGGAGCCGAAGGTCGAGGAGCCGACCCCGGGCATGTCCTACAACGAGCCGTCCGCGGAGGCCGAGACGTCGGCGGAGCCGGCGAAGGCCGAGCAGGCGGCGCAGCCGTCCGCGCCGGCCGCGGCACCGCAGCGCCCGTCCGCCCCGGCCCAGGGTGATGGCGAGGAGGCGGCAGGCTACGTGACCCCGCTGGTGCGGAAGCTGGCCAGCGAGCACGGCGTCGACCTGTCCACGCTCAACGGCACCGGCGTGGGTGGCCGGATCCGCAAGCAGGACGTCCTCGACGCGGCCGAGAAGGCGAAGACCGCCCAGGCCGCACCGGCTCCGGCGGCTGAGCCGACCGCCGCGCCGTCGGCCGCCGCGCCGAAGCCGGCCGCCAAGCCGCAGCCCAGCGCCAAGCGGGGCACCACGGAGAAGCTGCCGAGGATCCGGGCGACCATCGCCAAGCGGATGCAGCAGTCGCTGCACGAGACGGCGCAGCTGACCACTGTCGTCGAGGTGGACGTCACCAAGGTCGCCAAGCTGCGGGTGAAGGCCAAGGACTCGTTCCAGGCCAAGCACGGCGTGAAGCTGTCCTTCCTGCCGTTCTTCGCCCTCGCCGCCATCGAGGCGCTCCAGACCCACCCGATCATCCAGGCCAGCATGGACCTGGAGGGCGGCACGATCACCTACCCGGCCGCCGAGCACCTCGGCATCGCCGTGGACACCGAGCGCGGCCTGCTCGTGCCGGTCATCCACAACGCCGGTGACCTGAACATGGGCGGCATCGCCAAGCGGATCGCCGACCTGGCCGAGCGCACCCGGGCCAACAAGATCACCCCGGACGAGATGGCCGGGGCGACCTTCACGCTCACCAACACGGGCAGCCGGGGCGCTCTGTTCGACACTCCGATCGTGCCGTCGCCGCAGTCGGCGATGCTCGGTACGGGTGCCGTGGTGAAGCGTCCGGTCGTGGTGAACGACCCGGAGCTGGGCGAGGTCATCGCGGTCCGGTCGATGGTCTACCTGGCCATGTCCTACGACCACCGCCTGATCGACGGCGCCGACGCGGCCCGCTTCCTGACCTCGGTCAAGGAGCGGCTGGAGGCCGGCAACTTCGAGTCGGAGCTGGGCCTGGCCTGATCCCCGCGCCAACGCCGAAAGGGCGCCCCGGTCGTCGACCGGGGCGCCCTTTTCGTCTGCGGGGAACTCAGCCCTTGAGCAGGGTCTCGGAGACCTCCCAGAGTTGTGCGGCGGCCTGCGGGTCCAGCGCGTACTCGGCGACGCCGGTGCGCCCGCCTGGCTGGGCCGGGGCGGCCTGCTGGCAGTCCTCGAAGTAGCGCCCACCGACACCGTCCAGCAGCGGCGACGCGGCGACCAGCACCGAGGTGGCGGCACCCTGCTCGACGGTCTTCCAGACGGCCGCGTTGCCGGCGCGCATCCGGGTCAGCTCCTCGTCGCTGACGTACCGCTGGAGGTTGGTCCGGATCGCGCCGGGCATCAACGAGTTGGTGAAGATGCCGTCGTCGGCCCAGCGGCGGGTCGCCTCCACGGCGAACAGCACGTTCGCCGTCTTCGACTGCCCGTACGCCTGCCAGGGGTCGTACTCCCGGCGGTCGTACTGGATGTCCTCGAAGACCACCGGGGAGCGCAGGTGGGCGGCGGAGCTGACCGAGACGATGCGGGCCCCGCCGGCCGCGGCGAGCGCCGGGCGCAGCCCGGTGGCGAGCGCGAAGTGCCCGAGGTGGTTGGTGGCGAACTGCATCTCCCAGCCCTGCGGGGTGCGGCTCAGCGGCGCGGCCATGATCCCGGCGTTGTTGACCAGGATGTGCAGCGGGCCGTCCCAGTTGGCCACGAAGTCGGCGACCGAGCCCTGGTCGGCGAGGTCGAGCGGGGCCACCAGGATGCGCTCGTTGCCGGTGGTGGCGGTGATGTCGTCGGCGGCCTTCTGGCCGGCGTCGGGGTTGCGCACGGCAAGTGTGACCTCGGCGCCGGCGCTGGCGAGGGCACGGGCGGTCTCCACGCCGATGCCTGACGATCCGCCGGTGACGACCGCCCGCCGCCCGACGAGGTCCACGCCCTTGATCACGTCCATGGCCGTGGAGTGATGGGCGAACGGGGTGGTGATCGGGTTGCTCGTCGTCATGATCCATCCTTGTTCGGGGAGGGCGGGCCGGTCGGCCCGCCGTACGATGGAAGCGGAGGATCCTCCGCTATGGCCGAGACTAACCGGAGTTTCCTCCGGTTACCACCCGACGGGGAAACCGTCGGCCCGCACAGCCAAGGAGGAGACGTGCCGGAGACCAGCCCCCGCCCCCTGCGGGCGGACGCGCTGCGCAACCGCGAGCGGCTGCTGGAAGCCGCGGTCCAGGCGTTTTCCCACCCCGGCCCGGAGGTAACGCTCGACGCCATCGCCCGGCAGGCCGGTGTGGGCATCGGCACCCTGTACCGCCACTTCCCCACCCGGGAGGCCCTGGTCGAGGCGGCCTACCGCAACGAGCTGGGCAAACTCTGCGACGCCGCACCGGACCTGCTCGACCGGTCGCCCCCCGATCAGGCGCTGCGCGCCTGGATGTCCCTGTTCGTCGACTACCTGGCCACCAAGCGCGGCATGGCCGACGCCCTGCGCCTGGTGATCGCCTCCGGCGCCAACCCGTACGCGCACAGCCGCGACCGACTGCTGGAGGCACTCGGCCGGCTCCTCGACGCCAGCGTCACGGCCGGCGCCGTCCGGGCCGACGTCGACGTCGCCGACGTGCTGGCCGGCGTGAGCGGGATCAGCCTCGCCACAGGCGAGCGCGACCAGGCCGACCGGCTGCTCGACCTGCTCATGGACGGCCTGCGACACCGCCGGACGGACTGAGCCCGTTCCGGCCTCCGGCCAGGCCGGACGCTGCCAGAGTGAGACAGTGGGCGGCTACCGGCGGGGTGGGCAGCTGGGCCCGGCCGTCCCGATCGCCCCCGGAGCGCGGGTGGACAAGTTCGAGGTCTTCTTCGACCTGGTGTTCGTCTTCTCGTTCTTCATCATCACCCGGGCCACCGCCGCGAACGTCTCCGGCCGACAGTTGCTGCACGCGGCCCTGGTGCTGGCGGTGCTCTGGTGGTGCTGGGTGGTGCACAGCCTGGTCGCCACCCGGGTACGGCTCGGCGAGGGTTACGTCCCGGTGCTCATGGTGGTGGCGATGGCCGCCCTGTTCGCGTTCGCGCTGGCGCTGCCGCAGGCGTTCAGCGACCCGAAGGGCAGCGCCGCCGGCCCGATGCTGGTGGCCGTCAGCTACGTGGTGGTCCGCGGCATCCACTGGGTCCTCTACCAGCATGTCGTGCGGGACAGCCCGCAGGAGCGCCGGCAACTGCGCCGGTTCGCCCCCGAGCTGGCGGCGAGCATCATCCTGCTGCTGGCCGCCGCGCTGATCCCGTCGCAGATCGCCGACACGGACGAGGCGGCGATGATCCGGGACGGCCTGTGGATCGCCGTGGTGGTGGTCCAGTTCGCCACCGGCTTCATCGTCGGCACCTGGGGCTGGGGGGTGACAAGCGCCGAGCACTGGACCGAACGGTACGACCTCATCCTGATCATCGCGCTGGGCGAGTCCGTCATCTCCACGGGCGTGGGCGGCAACCTGCTCGGCAAGCCGGCGACCTGGCCGGCGGTGACGGCCGCCACGCTCAGCATCGTGGTCACCGCCGCCCTCTGGTGGGCGCACTTCGACTTCATCGGCCCGGCCGCCCGGATCGCCCTGCACGCGGCCGAGGGCGCTCCCCGGGTGGCGATGGCCCGCGACGCGTACGCGTACCTCTACCTGCCGATGATCGCCGGGATCATCCTCTTCTCCATCGGCAACGAGGAGGTCCTGCACAAGATCACCGACCCGGCCGGTGGAATCGCCGAGAAGGTCGAGGGGCCTGCCGTACTGATGCTCTTCGGCGGGCTGATCTGCTACTACGCCGTCAACATCCTGTTCCAGCTCCGGACCCTGCACACCCTCTCCTGGACCCGGGTGGGCGTCATCGTGGTGTTGACAGCGGCCCTGCCGATCGGTAAACACCTGCCCGCGCTGGGGGCGCTCACCCTGGCGACGGTGATCTGCGTGGCGCTCGTGGCGGTGGAGGTGCTGGTGATGTCGAAGTCCCGGCACGCGCTGCGTGCCGCCGTCTTCCACGAGCGGATCAGCCACGAGGCCCACGAGGCCGCCTGGCGGGCCCGCTGGCACGACCTCCCGGAGCCGGACGAGCCCACCACGCCGTGAGCCGTCCGGGTAGGCTCCGGCCCAGCGTCGCGGTGCACCCGGCACGAAGGCCGCCGTGGGCATGGAGGCGCGGGGACAGCATGGGACGAACGTGCACCCGAAGAGTTCACCCGCCGACCGGCTCGCCGCCGTCGGCAACCAGATGATCGAGATCCACCTCTGGCTCAGCGCGGAGTTGGCCCGCCTGCGGGAGAGCCTCGACGACCCCGACGGCGGGGTCAGCTCACGGGACCTGCGGGCACACTGTCTGAGCTTCTGCGCCGCACTCGGCAGGCACCACACGGGCGAGGACGACGGCGCGTTCCGGCTGCTGGCCGACCAGGTCCCCGAGCTACGCCCGGTCATCGCGAACCTGATCACCGACCACGAGGTGGTGGCGGGGGTCCTGCACCGGGTCGAGGCGCTGCTGGGCACCGACACGTCCCTGCCGGCGACCCAGGTGCGCGCCGAGCTGGACGGGTTGGCCGCGCTGCTGGAGTCCCACTTCCGGTACGAGGAGAAGCGGCTCGTGAGCGCCCTGAACGCCCTCAGCGGCCAGCCCGGGACGGCCGAGGAACTGCTCGGCCTGACCGCGCCACCCCGGCCGGCCGGCTGACGGTCACCGGCCCGGCAGGCGCTCGTAGAAGCGGATCTTCTCCCGCAGGTGGTCGTACTGGCGCTGGAGCAGCCGCATCTGCTCCTCCACCTGCTCGGCATGCCGGCGCAGCAGCTCCAGGCGCTCGTCCACGGTGTGCTCGCCGTCGCGGGCCAGCTGCGCGTAGCGGCGCATCTGGGCGATCGGCATCCCGGTGTCCCGCAGGCAGCGGAACAGCACCAGCCACCCGAGATCGTCGTCGGTGAAGACCCGCTGCCCGCCCGCCGTGCGTTCCACGTCGGCGAGCAGACCGATCTTCTCGTAGTACCGCAGGGTGTCCAGACTGAAGCCGCTGCGCCGAGCGGCCTCCGCGGGGGCGTAACCGGTCATGGCCGCCGATGGTAGCCCTTGACCTGGAGTGCACTCCAGGTTGGAGGCTGGGCCGCATGACCATGACACGGACGCTGGGACGCAGCGGCATCGAGGTGAGCGCAATCGGGATGGGCTGCTGGGCGATCGGTGGCCCGCTCTGGGGTGACGACGGGCAGCCGTTCGGCTGGGGCGAGGTGGACGACGACGAGTCGATCCGCACCATCCACCGGGCCCTCGACCTCGGGGTGACCCTGTTCGACACCGCCAGCAACTACGGCGCCGGGCACAGCGAACGGATCCTCGGCCGGGCACTCGCCGGCCGGCGCGACAGCGCGGTGATCGCCACCAAGTTCGGCAACGTCAGCGACGAGGCGACCCGACGGGCGCTGGGCACCGACGCCAGTCCCGCCTTCGCGGTCCGCAGCCTGGAGGACTCGCTGCGCCGCCTCGGCACCGACCACGTCGACCTCTACCAGCTGCACATCAACGACCTGCCGGTGCCCGCCGCGCTCGAGCTGGTCGGCACCCTGGAGGACCTGGTCGACCAGGGCAAGATCCGGGCGTACGGCTGGAGCACCGACAACCCGGCCTCGGCCGAGGCGTTCGCGGCGGCCGGGGCGCGCTGCGTCGCCATCCAGCACGACGAGTCGGTGCTCAGCGACAACGCTGCGGTGCTTGCCGTCTGCGACAGGTACGACCTGGCCAGCCTCAGCCGTGGGCCGCTGGCGATGGGGCTGCTCGCCGGCTCGACCCGGGCGCTCGGCGCGGACGACGTCCGTGGGCGGGCACCCGAGTGGCTGCACTGGTTCACCGACGGAAAGCCGACCCCGCACTGGGCGGCACGGGTCGACGAGGTACGCGCGGCGCTCACCGCCGACGGGCGGACCCTCGCCCAGGGCGCGCTCGGCTGGCTGCTGGCCCGCAGCCCTCGTACGGTGCCGATTCCCGGCCTGCGCACGGTGGCCCAGGCCGACGAGAACCTGGCGACGCTGGCGCGGGGCCCGCTGAGCCCCGACGCGTACGCCGAAGTGGAGCGCCTCCTGGCCGACCTGCGCAAACCCTGATCCCCCACCGCCTTGCCGATCTTGCACTTCCGGTCCCGGCGAACCGCACCTTTCTCCGCGAAACGGCGACACGAAGTGCAAGATCGGCGAGGAGTGGGGCCGGGGCGCGTCCGTGGCCGGTGTTTTCGACGAAGATGTGGGCATGCGGATCCTTCTGGCCGGCGCGTCCGGCTTTCTCGGCACCCGGCTGGCCGACCGGCTCGCCGTGGACGGGCACCAGGTCACCCGGCTCGTCCGGCGGGCGCCAGGCGGGCCGCAGGAGCGGCAGTGGAACCCGGCCGCCGGGCAGCTCGACCCCGTCGCGGTTGCCGGGGCGGACGCGGTGGTCAACCTGGCCGGCGCGGGTGTCGGTGACAAGCGCTGGAACGACGACTACCGGCGGTTGATCCGCACCAGCCGGGTGGACAGCACCACCACACTGGCGACCACAGTGGCCGGGCTGCCCGCCGCCGACCGTCCCGCGGTGCTGCTCAACTCCTCGGCCGTCGGCTGGTACGGCAACACCGGCGACCGGGCGGTCGAGGAGGACGCGCCTGCCGGCGAGGGTTTCCTGGCCGACGTCTGCCGGGTCTGGGAGGCCGCGACCCGACCGGCCGAGGACGCCGGGGTACGGGTGGTGCGGCTGCGGACCGGCCTGCCGCTGCACCGCGACGGAGGGCTACTCAAGCCGCAGTTGCTGCCGTTCAGGCTGGGGATCGCCGGCCGGTTGGGCAGCGGTCGGCAGTGGCTGCCGTGGATCTCGATGGACGACTGGCTGGACGCGACGCTCTTCCTGCTGGCCCGCGCCGACATCGCCGGCCCGGTCAACGTGGTGGGCCCGAACCCGGTGACCAACGCCGAGTTCACCCGCGAGCTGGCCCGCCAGCTGCACCGGCCGGCGATCATCCCGATTCCCGCCCTGGCGCTCAAGGTGGCCCTCGGCGGCTTCTCCCACGAGGCCCTCACCAGCACCCGCGTCCTCCCCGGCGTCCTCACCCGAGCGGCCTTCCCGTACCAACACCCCGACCTACCCAGCGCGCTCCACGCAGCCCTGACACCCACCCCCCACCCCTCGCGTTGATCAAGAGGTTTGCGTCATCCGGACGCCGGAATCTGACGCAAACCTCTTGATCAACAGGCCAGAGGGGGTCAGCAGCCGATCACCCAGTAGTTGGGGCCGGTCTGCTTGAGGGCGCTCGTGTAGAAGGTGTTGTAGAGGCCCATCCGCTGGTTGGAGCCGTTCGCGTAGGCGTAGCCACCGGACTGGTACGCCCTCCCGGCGGTGACGTGGGCGTAGTTGCTCGCCGTCACGCAGGTCGCCGGCGTGCTCGGGGTGGGGGTCGGCGTGGCCGTGGGGGTGGGCGTCGGGGTGGCCGTGACCGTGGGGGTCGGGGTCGGGGTGGTGCCGCCCCCGTTCAGGCCGAAGAAGAGCGCGTCCCGGTACGTCGAGCAGATGGTGTCCAGGAAGTACACGCCGGCGGTGCCGCACTGCTCGGCCGCGGAACCCGGATCGACAGGGGTGCCGTGCCCCATTCCGGAGACCCGGTACAGGCGTACCTCGTCGTTGCCGTACACCTCCAGGCTCGTGTTGCCGGGCAGCGACGAGGTGCTGGTCGGGGTCTGCGAGATGCCCCGCACGTTGGTCCACTGGTCCCGGGACTCGGTGCCGTTGAGCGGGGTGACAGTGGTGTCCGAGGTGCCGTGCCAGATGGCCACCCGGGGCCGTGGGCCGGTGTAGCCGGAGTACGCGCCACGGACCAGGTCGCCCCAGGCGGCAGGGGTCTTGTCCGCGCCCGGGTTCATGCAACTGAACGCGTTGACAGTGCTGGTGGCGCAGCGGTACGGGATGCCCGCGATGATCGATCCGGCGGCGAAGACGTCCGGGTAGGTGGCGAGCATGACCGCGCTCATCGCCCCGCCCGCGGAGAGGCCGCTGACGTAGACCCGGGAGCCGTTCACGCCGAAGTTC
This sequence comes from Micromonospora sp. NPDC093244, assembly GCF_040683695.1. Lineage (NCBI taxonomy): Bacteria > Bacillati > Actinomycetota > Actinomycetes > Micromonosporales > Micromonosporaceae > Micromonospora > Micromonospora sp. NPDC093244. Next base: position 377,213 of record NZ_JBFBEO010000001.1, on the reverse strand, counting down.
GTCTTGGCGTGATCGACCATCTGCTTGATCGACAGCGCCTCGCCCTGACCCCGCGTGGTGTCCCCCGCCTCGAAGAAGTTGAAGCAGGAGTTGGCGTTGTTGCCGGAGGGTTGCTGGGCGACGATCAGGGCGAACTTCCACTGGTCGGCGTACTTCTGCCAGCCGGAGTTGGCGAAGTACCCGGAGGCGTTCTGGGTGCAGCCGTGCAGCAGCACCACCGCCGGGGAGTTGGCCGGCAGGTTGTCCGGACGGTAGGCGTACATGGCGAGGTTGCCCGGGTTGGAGCCGAAGCCGGTGACCTGGGTGAGGGTGGCGGCCTGGGCGGGGGTGCCGAGGGTGATCGCGCCCGCCGCGGCGAGGACGAGCCCGGCGACCGCGCCGATCAGGCGGTGGAGGGTGGACGAGGAGCGGCGCACGGCGGCCTCCTGTGGGGGCGGACTGTGAACTGGGTCACTGTCGAATTGCCGCGACGTTACGTCCATGTGTCGTCGGCATGACATGGCGCACGCGCACACATTCACGACTGCCGGTGTGTACGAGAGACCCGGATGTTCCCTCATCAACAACAGGGGTCCCCTCCTCGCAGGTCTGACCGGCCCGTCCAGGTCCGGTTGGTAACGTCCGCTGCGTGCCGTCCTCCCCGTCGCTGGCCACCGGGCCCGCACCCGCGTCACCGCCGCGTGCCGTCCGGGACCGCCGGGCCGACCTGATCGTCGTGCTGGTGGCGCTCGCGCTCGCCGTCTGGGTGACCAGCGGCCTGTGGCGGGACCCGAACGTGCGCACCATCACCGTCAACTCCAGCGACCAGGCGCTCTTCGAGTGGCTGCTGGCCTTCGGCGGGCACGCGGTCACCCACGGGGAGAACCCCCTCTTCACGTACCTGATCAACGTCCCGGACGGCGTCAACCTCGCGGTCAACACCTCGATCACGGTGTACGCGGTGGTCTTCGCCCCGCTCACGTACCTGATCGGGGCGCCCGCGACGTTCCTGGTGATCCTCACCCTGAACCTGTTCGCCACGGCGCTGGCCTGGTATTGGCTGCTCTCGCGGCACCTGGTCCGCAGCCGACTGGCGGCCGGGGTGGGCGGCCTGTTCATCGCCTACTCCCCCGGCATGGTGTCGCACGCCAACGCCCACCTGAACTGGACGGCCGGCTGGCTGGTGCCGCTGCTGATCTGGCGGCTGTTCGCGCTGCGTCGCCCCGGGCACTGGCTCCGCGACGGGGTGATCCTCGGCCTGCTGGTGGCGGTGGCCTTCTCGATCGCCGCCGAGGGCCTCTTCTTCACCGCGCTCGCGCTCGGCATCTTCGTCGCCGTCTGGTCGCTGCACCCCGCCCGTCGGGCCGAGGCCCGTGCCGCCCTGCCCGATTTCCTGCGCGGGCTCGCGGTGACGGCAGTGGTGGCCGGGGTGCTGCTGTCGTACCCGCTGTGGCTGCACTTCGCCGGGCCGCAGCGGTTCCACGGCACCGGCTTCGACCCGGTGATCCACTCCGAGGACATCGCGGCGTTCGCCGCCTACCCGCGCCGCTCGCTGGCCGGCGAGGTCGGACTGGGCACCTCGCTGGCACCGAACCCGACCGAGGAGAACTCCTTCTTCGGCATCGGGCTGCTCGTCCTCACAGTGGTCTGCTTCGTGGTCCTGTGGCGACGCGCCGACCCCGGCCGGCGCGCCACCCTCTGGGCGCTGGGTATCCTCGCGCTGGTCTTCACGGTGCTCTCCTTCGGGCCGGTCGCGAAGATCGACGGGCGGCGCACCGACCTGCCGATGCCGTTCGACGTGCTCGGGCAGCTGCCGGTGGTGAACGCCGCGCTGCCCGCCCGGCTGGCCCTGGTGGTCGCACCGGTGATCGGGGTGCTGCTGGCGTACACGGTCGACCAGTTGCGCGCCGCGCCGCCACGGCACCGCTCCACGGAGCTGGCCTGGGCGCTCGGGTTCGCGGTGGCCCTGCTGCCGCTGCTGCCCACCCCGCTGTTGACCCACGAGCGGGAGCCCATCCCGCAGTTCATCACGTCCGGCACCTGGCGGCAGTACGTGTCGCCGGACGGCGTGCTCACGCCGGTGCCGCTGACCGTGGACATCTACCCGGACGGTCAGCGCTGGCAGGCGTACGCGCTGTCGCACCGGCAGGGCGAGTTCGCCATCCCGGGCGGGTTCTTCCTCGGCCCCGGCGGCCCCGACGGGCGCGGCCGGATCGGCCCGGTGCCACGCACCCTGAGCGCTCTCATGGACCAGGCCGGCCGCACCGGGCTGGTGCCGATCGTCACCGACGGCACCCGGCGGGAGGTCGAGTCGGACCTGCGGCACTGGCGCATCGAGACGGTGGTGCTCGCCGACGAGGTGCACGGCGCGAAGTTCCCCGTCGACGAGGACGCCGTCCGGCGTACGGCCACCGCCCTGTTCGGCGAACCGCAGCGCGTCGACGACGTCTGGCTCTGGCGCATTCCCCGGTGAGGCGGCTCACCAGGGATGACCGCTTCCAGCGGGACTAGGCTTGACGCCGTGACGACGACGACCCCCGGCCTGACGGCCGTTCGTGCCGGCCTGCTGGACTACCAGGCCGCCTGGGACGAGCAGCGACGCCTGCACGAGTCGGTGGTGGCCGGCGAGCGCGGCGACACCGTGCTGCTGCTGGAGCACCCGAGCGTCTACACCGCGGGCAAGCGCACCGAGCCGTGGGACCGGCCGATGGACGGCACTCCGGTCGTCGACGTGGACCGCGGCGGCAAGATCACCTGGCACGGGCCGGGTCAGCTCGTCGGCTACCCGATCCTGCGGCTGCCCGACCCGGTGGACGTGGTCGCCTACGTACGCCGCACCGAAGAGCTGCTCATCGACGTGTGCGCCGAGTTCGGGCTGACCGCCGGCCGGGTCGAGGGCCGCAGCGGCGTCTGGGTGCCCGAGGACGACAGGGGGCCGGCCCGCAAGGTGGCAGCCATCGGCATCCGGGTCGCCCGGGGCGTCACCCTGCACGGCTTCTCCATCAACTGCGACTGCGACCTGACGCAGTTCGACCGGATCGTGCCGTGCGGCATCCGCGACGCGGGCGTCACCTCGCTCACCGCCGAGCTGGGCCGCCCGATCACGGTCGCCGACGTGCTCCCGGTTGTCGAGCGCCGGCTGTCCACCCTGACCGAGGTCTGAGCGCACAGCCGGCGGCTCGCTCTACGGCGTCAGCCGGTGCAGGTCGCGCGGGAACGCGGTGACCTCCCGGACGTTCGCCGCGCCGACCAGGCGGGCCACGAACCGTTCCAGGCCGATGGCGAAACCCCCGTGCGGCGGCATGCCGTGGCGGAACGCCTCCACATACGCGGCGACCGGCTCGACCGGTTCACCTCGCGCGGCCAACGCCGCCAGGTAGTCGGCGTGCCGGTGCAGCCGCTGCCCGCCGGTGACCAGCTCGACGCCGCGAAAGAGCAGGTCGAAACCGTTCGAGTACGCCGGCCGCGCCGGGTCCGGGTGGGTGTAGAAGGGGCGCTTCGCCATCGGGTAGCCGGTGACGTAGAGGAAGTCCGAGCCGTGTTCGCGGCGGGCCCACTCGCCCAGCGCCCGTTCGTGGGCGGGCGCCAGGTCCGGCTCGTCGGCGGGCGCGCCGGCGATCGTCAGCGCCTCGGTGAAGTGCACCGCCGGGATCTGCGCGGGCACCCGCGGTGGCGTGACGCCGAGCGTCGCCAGGGCGGCCCCGGCCCGCTCACCCACCGTGCCGAGCATCCCGTCGAGGGTGTCGCGCAGCACCCGCATCACGTCCCGGTGGTCGGCTACGAAACCCAGTTCCGCGTCGAGCGACGTGTACTGCGCGAGGTGCCGGACGGTGTCGTGCGGCTCGGCCCGGAAGACCGGCCCGATCTCGTAGACACGTTCGAAGACGCCGACCATCAGTTGCTTGTAGAACTGCGGTGACTGGGCCAGGTACGCGGGCCTGCCGAACCAGTCGAGCGCGAACACGTTCGCTCCGCTCTCCGTCGACGAGCTGACCACCTTCGGGGTGTGGACCTCCACGAAGTCCAGGGCGTCGAGGGTGGCCCGGAATCCGGCCACCGCCGCCGCCGAGACGCGCAGCGCGGCCGAGCGGGTCGGGTGGCGCAGCGCGGTGGGCGCGTTGTCGAGCTGGGTGGGCAGGCTCGCGGTCAGCGCCGGGCGGTACAGGTCGAACGGTGGCGGCACGGCGGGTGGGCCGAGTGGTCGTACCGTCGGGTCGGTCAGCTCGACCCCGGCGGGCGCCGTGTCGTTCGCGGTCACCGTGGCGGTGACCTCGACGACCGTCTCCTCGGGAAGTTTCTCCAGGTCGGCGCGGACGGCCGGGTCGGTGACGACCACCTGGGCGAGGCCTGCGGCGTCCCGGACGATGAGGAACGCCACCGACTTGAGCAGGCGGCGGCGGTGCACCCATCCGGCGATCCGTACGGTGTCGCCGACGTGGGTGGACAGGTGGTCGGAGTGGATGCGTTGCACGGTGGGACCTCCTTGATCATCGCAACGCGACCCAGGGAGGTGTGGGCGAGCGGGAACCTCGCGGTGCCACCACACCTTCGCCCCCGCCGGAGCGGGAGCCTCGTTGGTCGCCTGATGACCGGGGCCAGCCGGGCGGGCTCTACTGGGCGTCTCCGCCGTTCTACCCGCAGCTCGGGAGGGTCTTCGCGCGCCGGTGCCAGACCGCCTCTCAGCACCGGCGGCTCTCTGCACTGGCGGGTCCGGGCGCTACTCGGCTCCGTCGTCGCTGTTGCCGGTGACCGTAGCACCGGAGCCGGCGCGTGTGACGCGGATTTTCGGCAGCGCGGTGTCCGGCGTCACAAGGCTCACGGCGTGACGCCGGTCGCCTGACGCACATAGACGACGGCCGTCCGGCGTAGGCTCGTTTTCGTGACGATCGAGCACTCCGCGCCGACGACCGGCCAGGCAGCGCGTACCGCAACAGCCGCCCCCGAGGGGCGCCGGCTGCTGCGCATCGAGGCGCGCAACGCCGAGACGCCGATCGAGCGCAAACCTCCATGGATCAAGGTCAAGGCCAAGATGGGGCCGGAGTACACCCAGCTGCGCGGGCTCGTCTCGCGCGAGGGGCTGCACACCGTCTGCCAGGAGGCCGGCTGCCCCAACATCTACGAGTGCTGGGAAGACCGCGAGGCCACCTTCCTCATCGGTGGCGACCAGTGCACCAGGCGCTGCGACTTCTGCCAGATCGACACCGGCAAGCCCGCCGAGTTCGACGCCGACGAGCCGCGCCGGGTCGCCGAGTCGGTGGTCTCGATGGGCCTGCGGTACGCCACCATCACCGGTGTCGCCCGCGACGACCTGCCCGACGGCGGCGCGTGGCTGTACGCCGAGACCGTCCGGCAGATCCACGCCCTGCAGCCCGGCTGCGGCGTCGAGCTGCTGATCCCCGACTTCAACGCCGTCCCCGAGCAGTTGGCCGAGGTCTTCGGCTCCCGCCCGGAGGTGCTGGCGCACAACGTGGAGACCGTGCCGCGCATCTTCAAGCGCATCCGGCCGGCGTTCCGCTACGACCGCTCGCTGGACGTCATCCGGCAGGCCCGTGCCGACGGCCTGGTCACCAAGAGCAACCTGATCCTGGGCATGGGCGAGGAGCGGGCCGAGGTGTCGCAGGCGCTGCGCGACCTGCACGAGGCCGGCTGCGAGCTGATCACCATCACGCAGTACCTGCGCCCGTCGCCCCGGCACCACCCGGTGACCCGCTGGGTCAAGCCGGAGGAGTTCGTGGAGCTGCGCGAGGAGGCCGAGGAGATCGGCTTCGCCGGGGTGATGAGCGGGCCGCTGGTGCGCTCGTCGTACCGGGCGGGCCGGCTCTACCGGCAGGCGCTCGACGCCCGCGCCGGGGTTGCCGTCACCACCGCCGGCTGACCCGCCGGCAGCGCCGCACGGGCCGTGCGGCGTCCGAGTGCCATGATCGTGCGATGACCGCCGGGGTACGCGAACAGCCGCGCGGCGCGGACCGACCGCGCCCGCGGCACGGCGTTCGCCTCGGACCGGTCGGCTGGCTCACCGCGTTGGCCGTGCTCGCCGGGTTGGGCTACCGGCTCTGGTTGCTTGTCAACGCCGCGCCGCCGACGAACAGCGACGAGGCCACCATGGGGCTGGCCGCGCTGCACATCTCCCGGGGCGAGGGTTTCCCTGTCTGGTTCTACGGCCAGCAGTACATGGGCACGCTCGAGGCGTACCTGGCCGCGCCGGTGTTCGCGCTGGCCGGCGGCCCGTCGCTGTTCGGCCTGCGGCTGCCCACCCTCGCGCTGTACGTGCTGTTCCTGTTGTTGACGTGGCGGTTGACGCTGCGGCTGACCGGGGACCGCTGGTTCGGGCTGCTGGTGGTGGTGCTGCTCGCGCTCGGGTCCGACCGGGTGGTCAAGAACCAGCTGATCGCCGGGGGCGGCTATCCCGAGATGAACGCGGCTGGGGCGGCGCTCGCCGTACTCGCCGTGGACCTGGCCGCCGGCCGGCCCGGGTGGCGGCCGGCCCGCTGGGCGGCGTGGGGGTTCCTGGCCGGTCTGATGCTCTGGGTGGATCCGCTCGTGCTGCCGTACGTCGTGGCGACCGGGGTGGTGCTTGTCGGGTTCTGCCGCCGGGAGCTGCGCGGTGCGGCCGGGGCGCTGCTCGGGGCGGCTGCCGTGCTGGGGGCGGCCCCGCTGCTGCTGCACAGCCTGTCGACCGGGCGGAACCCGGTGCACGCGGTCCTCACCGCCGGCGGTGCGGACGCCTCCGCCGGCTGGGCGGACCGGCTGCACGGCGGCCTGCTGCTGGGACCGTCGCTGGGCATGGGCTTCTGCGCTCCAGGGCGGTGCGCCACCTGGCAACTGTGGTGGTCGTACGCCCTGCCGGTGCTGCTGGTCGTCGCCGCCGTGACGGCCTGGTGGACGATGCGCCGCCGGACCGGCACCGAATTCCGGGTGGCGGGGGCGATCCGGTTGGCGCTGGTGCTGGCCGCGGTGGCCACCCTTGTCGCGTACACGGTGAGCAGCGCCGCTGGACGGACCCCTGTGGAGAGTTCCCGCTACCTGTCCTGCCTGCTCCTCTCCCTGCCGGCGCTGCTCTGGCCGGTGTGGACGGCTCTACGCGACGGCCCGAGGATCGCCCGACCGGTCGCCGTCGTCCTGCTCGCCGCCACGCTGGGCACCGCCACGTACGCCACCTGGCAGGAGGCGCGGACCGCACCGGCGAGCCGGGCCGCCGAGGCCCGACACGACGAGCTGGTGGCGACCCTGGGCGACCTCGGCGTACGGCACGTACGCGCCGGCTACTGGACGTGCAACCGGCTCACCTTCGCCAGCGACGAACGGATCGTCTGCGCGGTCGTCGACGACACGCTGCGGCAGGGCTTCGACCGCTACCCGGCGTACCGGCGGGAGGTGGATGCCGCGCCGGCCCCGGCCTTTGTCGCTCCCACCGGATCCCCGTTGGCGGCCCGGCTGGACCAGCGGCTCGGCACGGCAGCGGGCAGCCTGGAGCTGGTCACCGTCGACGGCTGGCGGATCTACCTGCCGCGCTGACCCCGCCGGGCGTCAGCGCGCGACCCGGTGTCAGCGTGTGCGGCCCAGCGTGTGCGGCCCAGCGTGTGCGGCCCAGCGTGTGCGGCCCGGCGTGTGCGGCCCGGCGTCAGTGCGGCTCGACGAGCAGGCCGAGGCGGTGGGCCAGGGCGGCGGCCTCCGTCCGGTTGGTCACGTCGAGTTTCGCGATGATCCGCGAGACGTGCACGCTCGCCGTCTTCGGGGAGATGAACAGCCGTTCGGCGATCCGGCTGTTGCTGTGCCCCTCGGCGACCAGCCGCAGCACCTCCCGCTCCCGGGCCGTCAGCAGATCGGCGCCGGCGCCGCCCTGACCGGTTCCGCGTAGGCCGACCCGCCGGGCCAGGGTCGCTGCCGCTTCGGCCAGCGGCGCGGCGTCCAGCCGCCGGGCGATGTCCGCGGCCTCGGTGACGGCCGCCGCCGCCTCGTCCCGCTCCCCCGCGCCGGCGGCCGCCTCGGCGAGGGCGAGCAACGCCCGGCCGAGCGGATACGGCTGCCCATCGGCCCGCCACGCCCGCACCGCCGTCCGCCAGGCCGGCAGCACCTGGTCGCCGGCCGCCAGCAGGGCGGTGACCTGGGCTGCGTGCGCCCGTGCCGCCGGATGCCTGGCGGGCAGGTCGGCGGCGAGGGCGGCGACGGCGCCTGCCAGTTCCCGGTCACCGACCCGGGCGGCGGTACGGGCGACGGCGCTGAGCACCGGCCAGCCCTCGCGCGGCAGTTGCGGCAGTCGCTCGTCGGCCACCGCGACGCGGGCCGCCCGGACCGCCTCGATCTTGTCGTCGGTGGCGAGCGCCGACTCGATCGCCAGCTCGTGCAGCGGCAGCCGGTGGTTCGGCCACAGGTAGGCCCGGCCGAGGAAGGCCAGCGCCCGGTCGACCAGCTCGTCGGCGGCCGGGTGCGCCCGGGCCAGCCGCAGCCCGGCGCCCAACTGGAGCCAGTGCAGCCCGGTGACGCCGGACAGGTCGATCCGGGCGGCCTCCGCACACACCGCCTCGGCCTCGTCCCACCTGCCCAACGCGATAAGCGCCTCGGCCCGGTTGGACAGCAGGTACGCCCCGGTCGAGCGGCTGATCCCCACCCGGCGGGCCTCGGCCACCCCGGCCTCGGCCGCCTCGGCGGACTCGCCGTAGCGGCCCAGCTCGCAGAGCATGTCCGACTGGAACACCTTGGCGAGCACCAGGGTCGGCGCGTCACCTGACGCACGGGCGGCCGCCTCGGCGCGGGTCAGCTCGGTGAGCCCCTGCTCCAGGTCCCGTTCACCGTGGCAGAGCAGGGCGATCCGGGTCGCCAGCAGCGCCGGTTCCGCGCCGAGCGCCTCGGCGTCCGTAGCGGCCTCGGCGGCCACCCGGGCCGCCTGCTCAGGATCGATCTTGACCAGGTGGGTGGCGATGTCGGCGAGCAGCCGGACCCGCTCGATGCCCTCCGGGCCACCGGCCGCCAGCCGGTACGCCTCATCGAGCTCGCGCCTGCCGTCGCTCTTGCCGAGCAGAGCCAGCATCCGGCCCCGCTGGTCCAGCAGTCGGGCGGCACGCAGCGGCGCGGCGTCGGCGTCCACCTCGGCCAGTCCGGCCCGGGTCAGCGTGATCGCCCGGCTGAAGTCGCCCGCGATGACCGCGGCGTCCACCGTCTGCTCCAGCAGCGCCAGGTGGTCCATGCCGAGCAGGTCGGCGGCGTCGGGCACCAGCTCCCACAACTCCAGCGCCCGTTCCAGCAGCCGGCGTTGCTCGGCGTACGCGTACCTGTCGGCGGCCGCGCCCGCCGCGGCCAACGCGGCGACCAGGGCACGCGGGTGGTCGTGCGCGGCGTACCAGTGGTGGGCGATCTCGGCCGGCGCGCGGCCGGCGGCGACCAGCTGCGGCTGGGCCTCGATGGCTGCCGCGAACCGGGCGTGCAGCCGGGCGTGCTCGCCGGGCAGCAACTCGTCGTGTACGGCCTCGCGGACCAGGGCGTGCCGGAACTCGTAGTCGCCGTCGGGGTTCGCCACCACCAGCTGGGCGGCGACGGCGGCGCGCAGCGCGTCCTCCAGCTCGGTCTCGGGCAGCCCGGCGACCTCGGCGAGCAGGTCGTGGGCGAACCGGGTGCCGCCGGCCGCGGCGATCCGCAGCACCCGCTGGGCCGGTTCGGGAAGCCGGTCCACCCGCGCGAGCAGCAGGTCCCGCAGTGTCTCGGGCAGCGCCGCGCAGCCGACCGGGTCGCCGGCCACCGCCAGCTCCTCGATGAAGAACGGGTTGCCCTGGGTGCGTTCGTGGACGTCGTCGACGGCGCGGGCGAGCGGCTCGGCGCCGAGCAGGTCGGCGAGGATCGCGCCGGTGCCGTCGCGGTCCAGCCGGCCCAGGTCGATCCGCTGCACGCCCCGGACGCGGTCCAGTTCGGCGAGGAACGGTCGCAACGGGTGGCCGCGCTGCAACTCGTCGGTGCGGTAGGTGCAGACCAGCAGCAGCCGCCCCGGCCGGGCCGCCCGGACCAGGAAGCCGATCAGGTCGCGGGTGGAGCGGTCCGCCCAGTGCAGGTCCTCGATCAGCAGCACCAGCGGCCGGGCGTCGGCGAGCCGCTGAAACAGCTCGGCGACCAGGTCGAACAGGTAGCCGCGCGGGGCGTCGCCGAGCGACGTGACGTTCGGCGCGGCACGCTCGGCCGTCACCCGGCCCAGCTCCGGCAGCAGCCGGGCGAACTCAGCCTCGTACCCGGCGAAGACCTCCGGGCCGTCGACGCGCAGCACCGTCCGCAGGGCGGCGGCGAACGGGGCGAACGGCAGACCCGCCTCGCCCAGCTCCAGGCACTGGCCGACCAGAACCCGCGCCCCGCCGCCGGTGGCCCCGCCGGCGAACTCCTCCAGCAGCCGGGTCTTGCCCACGCCCGCCTCGCCGCCGACCAGCACGGTGCTCGGCTCACCCGCGCGTACCCGGGCCAGCGCGTCGCGCAGCGCCGCCAACTCGCGGTGGCGGCCGACGAGGACGGAGCTGGCGGCGCGTACGGTCACGGGAACGAGCATGCCAGAACGGCCGCCATCAACGGCCCCGCCGCTCGGCGGGTGGCCGAGCGGCGGGGTGGACTGCGGTGGACCGGCCGGCACGGCAGGAGCGGCGGCCGGGGCGGGCGCGGTCACCGGCGGGCGTCGGTGCGGCGGGCCTGCTGGCGGCGACCCAGCCAGGTACGGCCGGGCCGCTGCGACACCGCGCGGGCGAGCCGGTCCGCGGCCACCTCGGCGCGTAGCTCGGCGGCGTGCGTACGGTGCAGGGAGAGCAGGAATTCCGCGTCGTTGCCGAACATGTCAGGCTCCTTCGTGGCGTTGTCATCTTCTGCCGATGACTCTCCGCGCGAAGGCCCCACCCGGGCATGGGCACAGCGCCTCATCTTCCCCGGCGCCACCCTCCTTACCCGCCCTGCCCGGGCGGCTGAGGCGACGTAAGGTACTCAGTCGCCCGGCACCCGGACGCGGATCAACGGGGCGGACGGCGACCACTAGACTCTGCGGCATGGCAAAGCCCCAGGAGAAGGTCTCGTTCGGCCAGCGGCTGAAGCAGATCGGGATGGTGTTCCAGTTCACCGCCAAGCAGGACCGGTGGTTCGCGCCGCTGGTCGCCGCCGCGGTGCTCATCCCGCTCGCCCTCACCGTGGTCGCGGTCATCCTCTGGAGCTGGATCTGGCTGCCGATCGGCATCCTGTTCATCCTGCTCGCGGTGCTGATCGTGCTCAACCTGCGGTCCAACCGGGCGATGATGAACGCCGCCGAGGGGCAGCCCGGCGCGGCGGCGCAGATCATGGAGAACATGCGCGGCGACTGGCGGGTGACCCCGGCGGTCAGCTCCACCACCCAGATGGACATGGTCCACCTGGTGATCGGCCGGCCGGGCGTGATCCTGCTCGCCGAGGGCAACCCGCAGCGGGTGCGGGGTCTGCTCGGGCAGGAGAAGCGGCGGCTGTCCAAGGTGATCGGCTCGGCGCCCCTGCACGACTACGTGATCGGCCAGGACGAGGGCGAGCTGCCCATCCGCAAGCTGCGCACGACGCTGCTGCGCCTGCCCCGCGCCCTCTCCGGCAAGGACGTCAACTCGCTGGACAAGCGGCTCAAGGCCCTCACCGCCCGCCCGCAGATGCCCAAGGGCGCGATCCCGAAGAACATGCGGCCGCCTGGCGCGTTCCGCCAGTCGCGGGGCCGCTGACCCCCAGGTGTACGCGAAAGAGCCGGACCCGTGCGGGTCCGGCTCTTCTCGTCGTGACGTCGAACGCGGACGGTCCCGCCGCCCTCGCGCCCTTCTTGCCTCGCGTCCTTCGCGCCTCGCCTCACGCCCCGCGCCCTTCGCGCCTCGCGCCTCACGCCCCGCGCGCTTCGCGCCTCCGCGTCCTCGCGTCCTCGCGTCCTCGCGTCCTCGCGTCCTCGCGTCAAGATCTCCGCAACTTCCCCGATGTTGCTGTCTCCGACGCGCGGGAGGCACCAACATCCCTGATGTTGCGCGGATCTTGATGACGTGCGCCCAGGGCGGGTAGCCGCGAGGGCTCGACGACCCCAAGATCGTGCTCGAACCAGGATGTAGTGGCCTCAGCGACGTGGCGATGCCACTACATCGGTGATCGAGCGCGATCTTGGGGTCGTCGAGGCAGGCTCAGCCGCGCGGCGCGTCGGCGATGACCGAGTTGGCGAGCCTGTCGTGCAGGCCGCGACGGTGCTCGTCCATGATCAGCGCGGGGACGACGAGGGCCAGCAGGAGGCCCCGGATCAGTCCCCGGAGCACCCCGATGCGGCCACCGTCGTGCCAGTTCACGCAGCGGATCTTCGTGATGTACATGCCCGGGGTCTGGGCGAACAGGCCGAGGAAGAGGCCGTACACGACGACCAGCACCAGCACGGGGGCCCAGCCGTCGCGTACCGGGTCGGCGAAGATGTTCGACACCAGCAGGCAGAGCACCCAGTCGATGATCAGCGCCCCGAACCGCTTGCCGAGGCTCGGCGGGGTGAAGGTGGGATCGGTGGCCGGTGCTGCCGGGACGTGCGGAATGGTCACAGCGGTCAAGGGTATCCGCGCCCCTGACGACGGACCCGAGGGCGTCACCACCACTCCGTGCCGATCAGGACCAAAGGCATCAGATGTCACTACACTGGTACAGCCGGTACGACGCTCGCGGCGGGCCGGAAGCGTGGACGGGGCGTCGCTGACGCTCCGCGAGGGACGTAACACGGCAGAAACACAGGAGACATGGCCGGGCAACCCCCCGGCCATAGCGTCGCCAGAAGCCTAGCCACCCCGTGGACGTGCCAGGAGGATGTGTGTTCGCCAACCCCGAGGAACTGCTGCGATACCTCAAGAACGAGGACGTGAAGTTCGTCGACGTTCGTTTCTGTGACCTGCCCGGCGTGATGCAGCACTTCAACCTGCCGGTCGAGTCCGTCAACGACGACCTCTTCACCGACGGCCTCGCGTTCGACGGTTCGTCGATCCGCGGTTTCCAGGCGATCCACGAGTCGGACATGCTCCTGCTCCCGGACGTCGCCACCGCTTTCATCGACCCGTTCCGCGCGCAGAAGACTCTCGCGCTCAACTTCTTCATCCACGACCCGTTCACCCGCGAGGCGTACAGCCGCGACCCCCGCAACGTGGCGAAGAAGGCCGAGGCGTACCTGGCGGCGAGCGGCATCGCCGACACCGCCTACTTCGGCGCCGAGGCGGAGTTCTACATCTTCGACTCGATCCGCCACGAGACCTCGGCCCACCAGTCGTTCTACTACATCGACTCGATCGAGGGCGCGTGGAACACCGGCCGCGAGGAGCCGGGCGGCAACCGCGGTTACAAGACCGCGTACAAGGGCGGCTACTTCCCGGTGCCGCCGGTCGACCACTACGCCGACCTGCGCGACTCGATCGTGCGCCGGCTCGTCGACACCGGCTTCAGCGTCGAGCGTTCGCACCACGAGGTGGGCACCGCCGGTCAGTCTGAGATCAACTACCGGTTCTCCACCCTGCTGCACGCCGGTGACCAGCTCCAGCTCTTCAAGTACATCGTGAAGAACGAGGCCTGGGCCAACGGCAAGACCGCCACCTTCATGCCCAAGCCGCTGTTCGGCGACAACGGCTCCGGCATGCACACCCACCAGAGCCTCTGGCTCAACGGTGAGCCGCTCTTCTACGACGAGACCGGCTACGCCGGCCTGTCCGACATGGCCCGCTGGTACATCGGCGGTCTGCTGCACCACGCACCGTCGCTGCTCGCCTTCACCAACCCGACGATCAACTCGTACCGTCGTCTGGTGCCGGGCTTCGAGGCGCCTGTCAACCTGGTCTACTCGCAGCGCAACCGCTCCGCCTGCACCCGCATCCCGGTGACCGGCAGCAACCCGAAGGCCAAGCGCGTCGAGTTCCGCGTCCCGGACCCGTCGGCGAACGTCTACCTGGCCTTCTCGGCGATGATGATGGCCGGCCTGGACGGCATCAAGAGCAAGATCGAGCCGCCGACGCCGATCGACAAGGACCTCTACGACCTCCCGCCGGAGGAGTGGGGCGACGTCAAGCAGGTGCCGGGCTCCCTGTCGGCAGTGCTCGACTCGCTGGAGGCCGACCACGACTACCTGCTCGACGGTGGCGTCTTCACCCCCGACCTGATCTCCACCTGGGTCGACTGGAAGCGCGCCAACGAGGTCGACCCGGTGCGCCTGCGCCCGACCCCGCACGAGTTCGCCATGTACTACGACTGCTGAGCTGCCTACGACTGCTGATCAGTCACCCGCTCGAACGGCCCGGGCCGGCTTCGCAAACGCGGAGCCGGCCCGGCCCGTCTCCACACCCCGCTCCCCCACGCGCCCACGCCCCACGCCTGCACGCGCCCCGCCCCACGCCCCACGCGCCCACGCCCCACGCCTCCGCGCCACGCGCCACGCGCCCGCGCCCGCGCCCGCGCCCGCGCCCGCGCCCAAGATCAGCTCAACTTCCCTGATGTTGCTGCCTCAGACGTCCGGGAGGCAGCAACATCCCCGATATTGCCCGGATCTTCAATTCCCGATCTCACCGCACGACCTTGATCACTCCCGCGCGGTGATCATGCCGCCTGCGGGGCGTTCCGTCCGATTTGTCACCGGTCAACCTCATGATCACCAGGACGGGTCCCGGGGGCCATGGGGGTGGGCGGGGTGGGCGGGGTGCGGGCCGCGCGCGACGTATGCCGGAGGCGGGACACGCGCAGGACGAGCACGGCCAGGAGCAGAGCGGTCATCGCCAGCGCGCCGGGGGCCTTGGTGAAGCGGGCCAGGTTGGTGCCGTCGGGCAGCACCAGGAAGGCGGCCACCGCGACCGGCAGCACGAACCATGTCGTTCGGGTGGCGGTGAGCGCGAGCAGCGCCAGCGGCCAGGTCGCGTACCAGGGGTGGAAGACCGGGGACAGGACCACTGCGGCGACCAGTGCCAGCGCCGCGCCGCGCAGCGCCACCCGGGAGCGCACCACCTCCACCCGCTCCCCGGCGACACACGCCCCGTCGAGCCGCGCCCCATCGAGCCGCGCCCCGTCGACACCCGCCCCATCGACCCGCCGGGCGTCGTTGGATCCGTGCAGCGCCTGCCAGGCCCGCCACCAGAGCACCATCAGCAGGATCGCGAGCAGCAGCAACGCGGCAGCCCGAACCACCGGCACCGCCTGCGGGTTCCGGCCGATCAGCTCGCCGGCGTAGTCCACGACGAAGCCGACGGCGGTGGGCGGCGACGTCCACTGCTCGGAGCCGCCGCTGCGGGTGAGCCCGCCTACCCAGCCGAACCCGAGACCGGACAGCGCCGACGCGGCAAGCACCGCGCCGAGCAGCCCGCCGGTGAGCCAGCCGCCGGCGCGCAGCAGCGCCCGTACGGTGCAGCGGCCCCGCACTCCGGCCAGCACGGCGAACGGCACCACCACCACGGCGCTTGCCTTCACCGTCACCGCCAGACCGAGCAGCGCCCCGGCGAGCAGCAGCGCCGCCGGCCGGCCGGGCCGACGGACCACCACCAGCAGTCCGCACAGCAGCAGGCCCAGCATCACGGCGTCGTTGTGCGCGCCGGCCACCAGGTGTACGCCGACAAGCGGGCAGGCCAGCAGCAGCCAGACCGCCCGTCGGGGCGGCACTCCGGCCGCCCGGGCCAGTTGGGGCAGACAGAGCGCGGCCAGCAGCAGCCCTGCCACGGCGGTGACCCGTAGCAGCACCAGCGTCCCGGTGAGCCCGCCGCCGAGGTGCACCGCGAGTGCGGCGAGCAGCACGAACACCGGCCCGTACGGTGCCGGGGTGTCCCGCCAGATCGGCGCCACCGTCTCCACCCACGGGCAGCCGGCCGCGGCCACCCCGACGGCGTACGGGTCGGCGCCGTGTGCGTACGTCCAGCCCTGGCAGGCGTACGAGTAGACGTCCCGGCTGCCCAGCGGTGGCGCGACGAGCAGTGGCAGTGCCCACAGTCCGGCGGTGACGTACGCCCACCGGGTCGACGGCGCTCCCCCGCGCAGCGACCACCATGCGCCGACCAGCAGCGCGGTGCCGGCCAGCCAGCAGGTGAGCGTGGCCGGGCCGTTCGGGGCTCGCCAGGTCGACAGGGGTGTCACGCCCAGCGGGACGGCGTCGGGCAGGGCCCCGCCGAGACGGCCGGCCACGGCGAGCAGGACGGCGCCGAGCAGGCCCGCGTACCGGGAGAGGGTCGCGCCGGGAGCGGTCACCGGCGCACCTTCCCTCAGTCGACGGCGACCGGCTGGCGGGCCGCCCGAGCCGACCGTACCAATCGGACGACAAGCACGATCACCAACAGCGTCATCAGTGGCGCCCCGACGGTCTTGGTGTAGCGGGGCAGGCCGGTGCCGTCGGGCAGCACCAGGAACGAGGCGACGAGCGCGACGACGATGAACCAGCCGGTCCGGCGGGCGGTGGCCGCCAGGACGAACAGCGGCCACGTCCAGTACCAGGGGTGCACGACTGGGGCGAGCGCGACGGTGAGGGCGAGCGCGAGGCCGGCGTGGTGCAGGGGGTCGCGGGTGCGGGCCCGCCACCAGAGCCAGACCAGCAGTACGGCGAGGAGCACGACGGCGATGCCGCGCGTCACCGGCAGCGCGTCGATGTGCCCGCCGAACATCGCCGCGACATAGCCGATTGTCTGCCCGACGGCTGTCGACGGGGAGGTCCAGGCGACGGCGGCGCCGCCCTGGGACAGTCCGCCGACCCAACCGAAGTCGAGTCCGCCGAGAACTGTCACTCCCACCACGGTGGCGATCGTGCCGGCGACCACCCAGCCGCCGTCGCGGATCAGCGTCCGGAGCCGGTACGGTCCGGCGGTGGCCGCCAGCGCGGCGAACGGCACCACCACCACGGCGGTCACCTTGATGGCGACGGCGAGGCCGAGCAGCAGCCCGCCGAGGAGCAGCATGGCGCGACGGCCCGGGTGTGACGCCACAACGGCCAGCCCACCGACGAGCGCGGCGAGCATCAGCACGTCGTTGTGGGGGCCGCCGATCAGGTGCGCGGCGACGAGCGGGGATCCCAGTGCCAGCCACACCGCCCGCTGGGGCGGCACACCGGCCCGGCGGGCCAGGGCGGGCAGCGCCCACGCGGTCAGCACCACGCCGATCAGCGACAGTGCCCGGAACAGCACGATGCTGGCGGTCAACGAGCCGGTGATCTTGACCACCGCGCCCGCGATGAGCACGAAGAGCGGCCCGTACGGCGCGGGGGTGTCGCGCCAGATCACCGACACGCTGTCCAGCCAGGGGCAGGGTAGCGCGGAGACGCCCTGCTCGTACGGGCTGACGCCGCCGACGAAGCTGGCGCCCTGGCAGGCGTACGCGTACACGTCGCGGCTGCCGAACGGCGGCGCGACGAGCAACGGCAGCAGCCAGAGCCCCACGGTGACCAGCGCCCACCGCGTCGACGGGCCTCCGTCGCGCAGAGCCCACCAGGCGTACGCCATGAGGCCGGTGCCTACCGCCCAGGCGGCGAGGATCAGCGGGCCGTGGGGCCCCTGCCAGATGCTGACCGGGGTGCTGCGCAGCGGGCCGCCGGGGAACGCGCCTCCGAGGTAGGCGGAGATCGCGAGCAGCGTCGAGCCGGCCAGGCCGGTCCAGCGCGCGAGGTGGGAAGGCACGCCCGACATGCTGCCAGCACCTCGGTCGGGGGGCGACGGCAGCACCGTCAGCAGTGGTTCGCCGGCGTGAGTCCGCTGGACACCGTGTAGTCGCCTGCCGCACGGACCCGCACCTCGGTCCACCCGTCCGCGCCGGGGCGTACGCAGCCGTCCGGGCCGGTCAGCGACAGCCAGCGTGACCAGCGCACCCGCACCGGCACGGCGCCGGGCGCGGCGGTCAGGTGGACCGAGCCGCGGTCGGCGGTGACGAGCTGCCCCGGGGCGCCGACCAGCGGTGTCGGGTCGACCACTGCGTACATCCGCCAGGTCGGGTCGCTCCAGACCTCCCGCAGGTAGGGCAGGCCGGCGCGGATCAGGGCTGCCTCGTCGCGGCCCCACCTGTCGGTGGGAGCGTCGAGGGCGAGCACCACGTAGGTCACCGCCTCGCGGCGGAGCCACGTCTCGTACGTCCGCGCGTCCAGGCTGCCGTCGTAGAACAGCGCGTTGCGGTCGCTGTCGACCTGGCGTTCCCAGCCGCGGGCCAGGGGGACGGTCGGCGGCAGGTACGCGGACTCCCAGTGGTCCCGCAGTGGCACCACCTCGACCCGCCCGACCGGCTGCCGCCTGTCGAGTTCGGCGACGAGCGGCCGGTAGAAGCCCGCGGCGCTCTCCGGCGAGCCGGCGCGGGTCACGTCGCTCGTCATCACCGGCGACTGCCACCACACGGTGGCGGCGAGCAGCCCGGCCAGCCACGGGCCGGGTAGCGCGGCGTAACCGGCGAGCACGGGCAGCGCGAACAGCATCGGCAGTCGCAGCGCGTTGGAGCCGATCGGGCTGGGCACGTAGTACGCGCCGACCAGGAGCAGCACGGTGAGCGCCGCGCCGATGCGCAGCACCCGGCGGCGGCGCGGCAGCACGACCGCCACCAGCACCGCGAGCGCGACGTTGATCCGCATCGACTCGGCCGAGTACGGCTGGGTGCCGCCGTTGCCGAAGAGGACCGCGACAGGTGCCAGCGTGACGGCGGGCGCCACGGCCAGGACGAGCCCCTCGGCGACGGGGCGGTCGATCCGCCAGCCGCCGGGCAGCGGGCGGCCCGGCCCGGCGCCGGTGCGCAGGGCGGACAGCAGCAGCGCCGCGCCGGCCAGGCCGGTGAACAGACCGGCGACCGGGCTCGCCGCCGTGGCCAGGGCGGCGCATCCGGCGGCGAGTACCAGCCTCAGCCAGCGTGGCGGGCGTTCCGCGCTTACCGCGCAGAGCGCCAGCAGACCGAACGTCAGTCCGACGGCGAAGGTGATCCGACCGCTGGCCAGATTGCCGACAAGCACCACGGCGCCGAGGACGCCTGCCAGCAGGGGCCGGCGGGCCCGGTTGCGGGCGAACAGCCACGCCAGCGCGGCGGCGCCGAGCACGGCGGCGAGAGCCCCCAGCGGGCGCACCCCGACCAGCGCACCCCACCTGGCCGTGAAGAGGCTGTAGCCGTACTGGTTGACACCGCCGTACCAGCCGAGGTCGATCGGCCTGGCACCGTACCGGTCGGCGAACCCGGCGCGGGCCACCTGAGCGGCGAGGTCGGTGCCCATCGGCGGCGCGAGCAGGAACGCGACGGCGAGCACCACCGCGACAGCGGTCGCCGCCCAGCCGGCGTACCGCCCGGCCGGGCGCGTCGACGCGTCAGGCATCGAGGACACGTGCCGTGGCGGCTCGGGAGCGGCGGGCGGTGCGCAGGTACTCGTCGAGGAACTCCCCCGGGTCGTCGCGGCCGAGCAGCCGGACCACCCCGGCCAGCTCCACCCCGTGCCGGGGCAGTTGGTCACCGGCCCGACCCCGGACCAGCATCAACGCGTTGCGGACCTGCGCGGCCAGGGACCAGCCGGCGGCCATCTCCGCGGCGTCCGCCGGGTCGACCAGGCCCGCCTCGGCGGCGGCCGCGAGAGCATCGAGGGTACGCGTGCCGCGCAGCGCCGGATTCGCGCCGGCGTGCCGGAGCTGGACGAGCTGCACCGCCCACTCCACGTCGGCGAGCCCGCCCCGGCCCAGCTTGGTGTGGGTGGCCGGGTCGGCGCCCCGGGGCAGCCGCTCGGTCTCCACGCGGGCCTTGATCCGGCGGATCTCGACGACCTGCTCGCGGGTCAGCCCGTCGGCGGGGTAGCGCACCGGGTCGATCATCGCCTCGAACTCGGCGCCCAGGTCGGCGTCGCCGCAGACGAACCGGGCACGCAGCAGCGCCTGCGCCTCCCACACGCGGGACCAGCGGGCGTAGTACTGCGCGTACGCGGCGAGACTGCGCACCAGCGGACCCTGCCGGCCCTCCGGACGCAGGTCGGCGTCGACGCCGAGCGGCGGGTCGGGGGCGGGTACGCCGAGCAGCCGGCGCAGTTCCTCGGCGATGCCGTGCGCGGCGGCGCTGGCGGCGCTCTCGTTGCCGCCGGCGGGCGGGTCGTAGACGAAGAGGACGTCGGCGTCGGAGAGGTAGTTCGACTCGTACCCGCCGAGCCGGCCCATGCCGATGACGGCGAACCGCAGCCCTTCCGGTGCCGGTTGGCTGGCCTGGGCGGCCCGCAGCGCGGCGGCCAGTGTGGCGTCGGTGACGTCGGAGAGCGCCGTGCCGACCTCGGTGATGTCGGACAGCCCGGGTGCCCGCTTCGCGCCGTCCGCGCGGGTGGGTGCGGGTGCGAGCGCCCCCGCACGGCAGAGCACGTCGGCGCACGCCACCCGGACGAGTTCCCGACGCCGCAGTGCCCGCACCGCGCTTGTCGCCTCCACCGGATCGGTGTGCCGGGCCGCCGCCGCCAGGAACCCCTCGCGCAGCACCTCGCGGGAGCGCGGTGCCAGTTCGTTCTCCTCGGCCAGCAGCCGCAGCGCCTCCGGGTCGCGGGCGAGCAGGTCGGCGACGTACCGGGACAGGGCGAGGACGCGGGCCAGCCGCCGGGCCACCGGGCCGCCGTCGCGCAGCAGCCGCAGGTACCAGGGTGTGCTGCCCAGCTTGTCGGAGACCTTGCGGTAGTTGAGCAGCCCCCGGTCCGGTTCCGGCGCGTCGGCGAACTCGCTGAGCAGCACCGGCAGCAGGGTCCGCTGGATGGCCGCCGTACGGCTCACCCCGCCGGTGAGCGCCTGGAGGTGGCGCAGCGCCCCGGCCGGGTCGGCGAACCCGAGGATCTCCAGGCGGTGCCGTGCCGCTTCCGGGGTGAGCCGCAGCCCGTCGGCCGGGACCCGGGCCACCGACTCCAGCAGCGGCCGGTAGAGCAGTTTGGCGTGCAGTCGGCGTACCTCGGCGGCGTGGGTGACCCACTCGGCCCGGAAGCTCTCCACGGCGCTGCGCCCCGGCGTGGCGGTGAAACCCAGCGCGGCGGCCAGCCAGCGCAGCGCGGCCGGCTCGGTGGGCACGGTGTGCGTACGCCGCAGGCCCTGTAGTTGCAGCCGGTGCTCGACGCTGCGCAGGAAGCGGTAGCCGCGCAGCAGGGCCTCGCCGTCGGCGCGACCGACGTAGCCTCCGGCGACGAGCGCCCGCAGCGCCGGGAGGGTGCCCGGCGCCCGCAGCGTCTCGTCGCCGCGCCCGTGCACCAGTTGCAGCAACTGGACGGCGAACTCGATGTCGCGCAGTCCGCCGGGACCGCGCTTGATCTCGCGTTCCAGCTCCTTGGGCGGGATGTGGTCGATGATCCGCCGACGCATCGCGCGGACGTCCTCGACCGCCTCGGGCCGTTCGGCCGCCCGCCACACCAGCGGCGCGAGCTGGTCGATCCACTCCTGGGCCAGCGGCAGGTCACCGGCCGCCGGGCGGGCCTTGAGCAGCGCCTGGAATTCCCAGGTACGCGCCCACCGGCGGTAGTAGGCGAGGTGGCTGGCGAGGGTACGCACCAGCGGGCCCCGGTTGCCCTCCGGGCGCAGCGCGGCGTCCACGGGCCAGGCGACAAGCCCACAGATCTGGATCAGCCGGGTCGCCACGAGGGTGGCGGCGGGCAGGTCGGCGTCCTCGGCCGCCACGAAGATGACGTCCACGTCGGAGACGTAGTTCAGTTCGCCGCCGCCACACTTGCCCATCGCCACGACCGCCAGCCGGGGCCGTTCGGTGCCCTCGGCCAGCTCGTCGACGGCGATCTCGTACGCCGCGGCAAGCGTCGCGTCGGCAAGCGCGGACAGCGCGGCCATGGTCTGTTCCAGCCCGCGCCCGCCGGTGAGGTCGGCCGCCGCGATGCGCAGCAACGCCAGCCGGTACGCGGCCCGCAGCACCGCCACCGGGTTGCCGTCTCCTGCGGGTTCCAGCCGGCCCTCGGCGGTGGGCGCGAGCCCGTCCGGGGCGGTACGCAGCGCCTGGTAGTGCTCGGGGTGCGCCACCAGGTGGTCGCCGAGCGCCGACGAGGCGCCGAGCACCGCGATCAACCGCCGCCGCAGGCCGGGATCGGCGTGCAGGTCCGCGAGCAGCGGCGACGCGGTGTCGCCTGTCGTGCGTCGTTCGGTCTCGACGATGCGGTGCAGTTGGCGCAGCGCCAGGTCCGGGTCGGCGGCCCGGGACAGCGCGGCCAGCAGTTCGGCGGCCGGCTCGTCGACCGGCTCCTGCTCGTCCGGTCGCCACAGCCCCAGCCCGTCGGGGCCGAGCAGGTCGGCGGCACGCGCCCCGCCGTCGCCGTCGGCGGTGCCGAACCCGTAGCGGGCGAGCCGGCCCGGCGCCCTGGTCGGCCGGCTCATCAGTGCCCGAGCAGCGGCAGGCCCCGCCGCACCGTACTGTCGTCCAGCTCGCCGAGCGCGAGGGCGGCGAACCGGGCGGCGAACGGCTGCCAGACCTCCTCGACGTCCACCATCACCGAGTCGCACGCCGCGACGACAAGTTCGGGGTCGTACCCCAGTTCGGCGAGTTGGGCCGAGTCGGTGGCCCAGTCGGCGATCATCGCGGTGTCGCACTCGATGTGGAACTGCAGACCCCACGCCCGGTCACCGAGCCGGAACGCCTGATGGGGGTAGCGGGTGGAGGCGGCCAGCAGGGTGGCGCCCCGGGGCAGTTCGGTGATCTCGTCGGAGTGCCACTGCAGGACGTCCGGGATCAGCGGCACGTACCGGAACAGCGGGTCGTTCTCGGCGGCGTCGCGCCGGCCGACCACGCCGGGGCCGATCTCCGGTCCGGACGGGCTCCGCTCGACCAGGCCGGCGTGCGCGGTGGCGAGCAGCTGCGCGCCCAGGCAGACGGCCAGGGTGGGCACCCGGTAGCGGACCGCCTTGCGCAGCAGGCCCTCCACGGCGGGGAACCACGGCGCGCCGGGCGAGCCGTCCGGCAGCGGGTACGCCTGCTGGTCGCCGCCGAGCACCACGAGCGCCGCGTACCCCTCCAGGTCGGCGGGCAGCTCGTCGCCGGCGTGTGGGCGTACGACCCACAGCTCCAGCCCGGCCTCGGTCAGCCACTCACCCAGCCGGCGGGCGTCATCCGTCGGGTCGTTCTCGATCACCAGCGCGGTTGCCACCCGTCGAGGCTAGCGGGTTCGCCGCGCAGGGCCACGCCCCGCCACGGGTCCGGCCGCCGGGCGCCGCCGCCCGCTGAGGGTGTGGCTAGGCTCTGCGGTTGTGATCAGCGAGGATTCGGCAGTCGTCCGCCCACCGGTGCTGCGCCCGGGTGACGCGGTGGCACTCGTGTCACCGTCCGGACCGACGTCGCCGGAGCGGGTGGCACGAGGGGTGGAACTGCTCACCGGTTGGGGTCTGCGGCCGGTGCCGGCGCCGAACGCGTACGCCCGGCACGGCTACCTGGCCGGTACTGACGACGTACGCGCCGCCGACCTGAACGCGGCCTTCGCCGACCCGGAGATCCGGGGAGTGATCTGCACCCGGGGCGGCTACGGCGTCCAGCGGATCGTCGACGCCATCGACATGGCGGCCGTGCGCCGCGACCCGAAGGTGGTGGCCGGCTTCTCCGACATCACGGCGTTGCAGTTCGCGCTGTGGCGGGGCGCCCGGCTGGCCGGCGTCCACGGCCCGGGCGCCGCCTGGCGGGACGAGCGCACTCCACTGCGCTCGGCCGAGTCGTTGCACGCCGCCCTGATGACCACCGGGGACGTGTCGGTAAGCGCCGTCCCGGGCGAGGACACCTTCGCCGTGCGCGTCCCGGGTCGGGCCACCGGCACTCTGCTCGGCGGCAACCTCTGCATGATCGTCGCGTCGGTCGGCACCCCGGACCTGCCCGACCTGACCGGTGCGGTGCTGTTGATCGAGGACGTGCAGGAGCCTCCGTACAAGGTCGACCGGATGCTCACCCAGCTGCGCCGGGCCGGCGCGCTGGACGGGCTGGCCGGGGTGGCGCTCGGGCAGTTCACCGACTGCGGGGACGGCTGGGACACCACGATCGTGGACGTCCTCACCGAACGCCTCGGCGACCTGGGCGTACCGGTCCTCGGCGGCCTACCGATCGGCCACGGCCCCGACCAACTGACCGTCCCGGTGGGCACCAGTGCGACCCTGGACACCGAAACCGGAACTCTGACCGTCTCCCCCGCCGTCCGCTGACCCCGGTGATCGAGAGGTTCGCGTCAGTTCCGGCCCGGATTCTGACGCGAACCTCTTGATCATGCGGTTGGGGTCAGGTGGGCCACCGCGCCGATCTCCAGGGCGGCCCAGACGCCGTCGGGGGTGACCGTGATGCCGTGGGGTTCCGCGTTGGGGGTTGGCAGGGGGTAGCTCTCGATCCGTCCGGTGGAGTCGAGGTGGCCGATCCGGTTGGCCCCCCACTCGGTGAACCAGGCGCCGCCGGCCGGGTCGGCCACGATGGCGTGTGGCCGGGCCGCCCGGTCCGGCAGCGGGATCTCGGTCACCTCGCCGTCCGGGGTGACCCGGCCGAGCTGACCGGCGGTGATCTCCACGAACCAGATGGCGCCGTCGCCACCGGCGGCGATACCGACCGGGCCGGCGTTTCCGGTGGGCAGTGGGTGCAGGGTGACCCTGCCGTCGAGGTCGATCCGACCGATCGCGTTCGCCTGGTTGAGGGTGAACCAGAGCGCGTCGTCCGGCCCGGCGGTGATCATCGAGGCGAACGCGCCAGTCGCGGGTAGCGGGAACACCTCGACGCCGCCGTCGGTGTCCACCCGGCCGATCGTGTCGGAGGTCATGCCTGCGTACCAGAGCGCGCCGTCCGGGCCGGTGGCGATACCGCCCGGCCCCGTGCCGGCCGGCAGGGCGACCGTGCGCTGGTCGCCGTCGACGCTGATCCGGCCGATCCGGTCATCACCGGAGCGGGTGAACCAGAGCGCGCCGTCCGGACCGGCGGTGATGATCAGCGGTCGGCCACCTGCCGGGTCCAGCGGGTGGGTCCGTACCGCGCCGTCGACCCCCAGGCGGGCGATCGCGCCACCGTGGGCGAGCGTCAGCCAGAGCGCGCCGTCGGGGCCGGGCGTGATGCCGTACGGGCCGGCGCCCGGCTCGGCGAGCGGGATCTCCCGAATCTCGGCGGTCGTCACGAGGCGTGATCCTTTCGTCGGGGCTTTCCCACCCTGACCGTACGGACGGCGACGTCGCAACCGGTTTGTCCGGCTGCCGAAGCCGGATTGCCAGCCCGCTGACAGGGTCGCCATGGGTTGCGCCCAGCCTGCCCGGTCACTGTCGGTGACGTCATCGCAGCACCAAACGACAATCTGGAGGACTGATGTTCCGCACGATGTCGAAGAAGCACCTGCTGGCCAGCGTGGCCGCCGCCGGTGTGCTCGGCGTGGGGATCGCCGCCCCCACGATGGCGTTCGCCGCTGACGGGGGCACCCCGACGCCGAGCGCCAGCAGCGCCGAGCAGAAGCAGGACCGGCATGGTGAGTTCGCCGAGAAGCTCGCGCAGGAGCTGGGTGTGCCCACCGAGAAGGTGACCGCCGCGCTGGAGAAGCTGCGCGAGGAGCACAAGCCGGCTGACCGGCCGCAGCGCCCGTCCGCCGAGGACCGCCAGGCCGCCCTGAAGGAGCGGCTGGACCAGGCAGTCAAGGACGGCAAGATCACCCAGGAGCAGGCCGACGCCATCACCAAGGCCGTCGAGGCCGGCGTCTTCCCCGGCCCCGGCGAGAAGGGCGGCCCGGGTCACCGGGGCGGTCCGGCTGGCCACGGCGACAGGAGCGGGCCTGGTGCCAAGGACGGGCAGGGCGACAAGGGCGGCCCCGCCGGCGCCCCGGAGGGCTCCGGCCAGCAGGACGCCCCGGAGGCCACGCCCGGCGCGTGATCCCGGCTTGATCCACACCGTTTCGCCGATGTGGCGGTGTCCGTACGCCTGGACACCGCCACATCGGCGATCTGGAGTCGATCAGCTCGCTGGACACCGCTCGGCGACCGGAGTCGATCAGCGCGGCGGACCGGCGCCGACGGCCTGCGTGGCTCGTCGGCCACAGCGGGCCGCCGGGCCGGGGCTCAGGCCTGCGCGGGTGGGGGCGTGAACAGTCCCACCCGGTTCCCGACCGGGTCGAGCAGTTGGGCGCGGACCAGGCCGCTCGGCGTCGTCGCCGGCGGCACCAGCACCGTCCCGCCGGCCGCCTCGGCCCGACGGCAGGTCTCCGCGACGTCGGCCACCTCGGCGTAGAACGCCGCGTAGTTCGGTGCGTCATCGCTGATGGTCCGGATCGCCCCGCCGATCCCGGTGTCGCCACCGGCGCCTGTCACACGGTACGACGGGCCCTGCTGCTCGAAGGTCCAGCCGAACAGCTCTCCGTAGAACCGTTGCGCCTCTTCCGGCCGGTCCGTGCCGAACTCGAACCAGGTGATGGGCGTCGTGGACATGTACTGCCTCCAGTGTTTCCAAAGCCGGCCGTTCGGCCGTCGTCTGGAGCAGTCTCGGGCCCGTGCGCGACACCGTCCTGTCGGTGTTTCCCGATCACCTGACAGGGGTCAGACCAGGCTCACCGACCGGACCCGCTCGTGCGGAATGTCGAGATCGCTCGGGCGCCAATCCCGGGACACCACCTCGGACAGCGCCCGAACCATCCGGATCCGGTCGGTCCGGAAACAGCGCAGCTCGCCGCGGAGCCGACACCAGGCCACCAGATACCAGTGCCGGTGGTTGCCGAGGTAGCCCACCGGCTCGACGTCGCGGACCGAACCCGCGCCGTCGCGGTCGGCGTACCCGATGCGCAGCACCCGCCGCGCGGACACCGCGTCGGCGACGATGGCCGGGACGGGCGTGGCCGGCCCGTCGCCGACCAGGTGCACCCGGCCGGCGAGGCGGTGCGCCTCGGCGGCCTCGGCGGCCGGAAGCACCGCCACCAGCTTGCGCAGCGCGGTGCCACCCGGCCCGGCGAACGGCGTGCCCGCGAGCCGGTGCAGCGCGACAGCCATCGCCACCGCCTCGGCCGGGGTGAGGTTGACCGGTGGCAGGGTGCGGGCGCGGTCCAGCGTGTAGCCGCCGGTGCGCCCCGGCTCGGCCCAGATCGGCACCCCGGCCTCCTGGAGGGCGCCGAGGTCCCGTTCGATGGTCCGGCTGCTCACCTCGAAGCGGGCCGCCAGCCAGCGGGCGCTGCGCGGACGCGGCGACACCGCCCGCAACTCCTCGACCAGGGCGTAGAGCCGGTCCGTACGGTTCATGCCCGGCACGCTACGGCCGGGGTACGACGAACGCGCTCAGGCGATGCAGGCGCAGACGATGAGCGCTGCGCCGAAATGGGTGGCGGCGCTGACCCGGGCCGCCGGATGCGGCTCGGGCGAGCAGATGACCTCACCGAGCTTGCCGGGCGTGAGCAGGTCGAGCACGAAGAAGGCCAGCGCCATGATGCCCAGCCCGAGCAGGCCGAACACCACGGTGGAGGCGAGCCCCTTACCGAAGTCGCTGTAGCTGGTCAGGATCGCCGTGAAGACGATCCCGGCGATGCCGAGCTGGTTGGCGGCGAGCAGCAGCCCCGCGTTGGTGTTGCGGTCCACCCAGATCAGGTCCCGCAACCGCCCCGGCGTGAGCAGGTCGACCAGGCCGAACCCGGCCGCCATCAGCCCCACGCCGACGATCCCGAACACGACGCTCTGCCAGGCACCGCTGAGCAGATCCTCCAGCACCGACTGCCTCCCGACTCTCCGCCCGGAAGGGGTACCGGCGCGGTGATCGAGACGATAGCGGCAGCGCGCAACCGCGTCAGCCCCGGCGTTACAGCGCCAGGTAGCGCTGCCGCTCGTACGGGGTGACCTCGCGGCGGTACTGCTCCCACTCGGCCCGCTTGTTGCGCAGGAAGAAGTCGAAGACGTGCTCGCCGAGCACCTCGGCGACCAGCTCGGACTCGGCCATCACGTCGATCGCCTCGGCCAGGTTCTCCGGCAGCGCCTCGTACCCCATGGCGCGGCGCTCGGCGCTGGTCAACGACCAGACGTCGTCCTCCGCGCCCGGCGGCAGCTCGTACCCCTCCTCGATGCCCTTCATGCCGGCACCGAGCAGCACCGCGAACGCCAGGTACGGGTTGGCCGCCGAGTCCGGCGAGCGGACCTCGACCCTTGCCGAGTTCGGCTTGCCGTACGCGGGCACGCGGACCAGCGCGGAGCGGTTCAGGTGACCCCAGCAGACATACGCCGGGCTCTCCGTGATGCGGTCCGGCAGGTGCTGCGGGAACAGCCGCTTGTACGAGTTGACCCACTGGTTGGTGACGGCCGTGTACTCGCGGGCGTGCATCAGCAGGCCGGCGATGAACGACTTCGCCACCTTGGACAGCTTCATCGGGTCGCCCGAGTCGTGGAACGCGTTGCGTTCGCCCTCGAACAGCGACAGGTGGGTGTGCATCCCGCTGCCCGGCTGGTCGGTGAACGGCTTGGGCATGAAGCTGGCCTGCACGCCCGTGGAGAGCGCCACCTCCTTGACCACGTGCCGGAAGGTCATGATGTTGTCGGCGGTGGTGAGCGCGTCGGCGTACCGCAGGTCGATCTCCTGCTGCCCGGGCGCGACCTCGTGGTGGCTGAACTCCACCGAGATGCCGATGCGCTCCAGGGCCAGCACGCCCTGGCGGCGGAAGTCCCGGGCCACGGCGTGGGTGGTGTGCTCGAAGTAGCCGCCGGTGTCGACGGGCGTCGGCACGGACCCGTCCTGCGGGCCGTTCTCCAGCAGGAAGAACTCGATCTCGGGGTGGGTGTAGAAGGTGAAGCCCTTCTCGGCGGCCTTGGACAGCCCGCGGCGCAGCACGTGCCGCGGGTCGGCCCAGGAGGGGCTGCCGTCGGGCAGCAGGATGTCGCAGAACATCCTGGCGCTCTCGCCGCTGACCCCGCCCTCGAACGGGAAGACCTGGAAGGTGGTCGGGTCGGGCATGGCCACCATGTCCGATTCGAAGACCCGGGCGAAGCCCTCGATCGCCGAGCCGTCGAAGCCGATGCCCTCCTCGAAGGCCGACTCCAGCTCGGCGGGGGCCACCGAGACGCTCTTGAGCGTGCCCAGCACGTCGGTGAACCACAGCCGGACGAACCGGATGTCCCGCTCTTCCAGCGTACGGAGGACGAACTCCTGCTGACGGTCCACTTCCCCAACCCCTCGCGACACTCTTTTGTCCGCCTTGGCCGGGCTCTACCCGACCTGACCGCCCAGTGTTCCCGGGCCCGGTTACGCAGACGTTACGCGAACCGCCGCCCGCCGTCCCCTCGTGTCCCGCCCGACGGTCGCAGGCGCCGCCGTCGAACGCGCCGCTACCGCCGAATGACTCCGACGCGACTGGGGCAAGATGAGGACATGCCCACCCTGCGTCTCGCCCTGTCCCAGGTCAACCCGAGCGTCGGCGACCTCGCCGGCAACGCCGACCTGGTCCGCAGCTGGACTCGCCAGGCCGCCGATGCCGGTGCCCAGCTGGTGCTCTTCCCGGAGATGATGCTCACCGGCTACCCGGTCGAGGACCTGGTGTTCCGGCGGTCCTTCGTCGCCGCGTCCCGGGCGGCCCTGGAGCGGCTCGCCGCCGACCTCGCCGCGGACGGCCTCGGCGAGGTGCCGGTGGTGGTCGGCTACCTCGACGCCGACGGGCCGCCGCAGGTCAGCGGGGACGCGGAGCCCGGCCACGGTGCCCGCAACGCCGCCGCGCTCCTGTACGGCGGCACGGTGGCCGCCCGCTACTTCAAGCACCACCTGCCCAACTACGGCGTGTTCGACGAGGACCGCTACTTCATCCCCGGCGACACGCTCACCGTGGTGCGCATCGCCGGGGTGGACGTGGCGTTGACGATCTGCGAGGACCTGTGGCAGGCCGGCGGTCCGTTCGCCGCCGCCCGGGAGGCGGGCGTCGGCCTGGTCGTCAACATCAACGGCTCGCCGTACGAGCTGAACAAGGACGACATCCGGTTGCCGCTGGTCCGCCGCCGGGCCGCCGAGGCGAACGCCACAATCGCGTACGTCAACATGATCGGCGGGCAGGACGAGCTGGTCTTCGAGGGCGACTCGTTGATCGTGACCGCCGACGGGGAGCTGCTCACCCGCGCCCCGCAGTTCGTCGAGCACCTCCTCGTCCACGACGTCGATCTGCCGGCCGCGACCGAGCCGCCGGCCGCGCAGACCGCCGCCGGCCTGCGGGTCGTACGCGGCGCGCTGGACGGCGTTCCGCCCACCCCCTCGGGTCCGCCCGCCGTCGGCGGGCTGATCGAGCCGGTGGCCGACGAGGCCGAGGTGTGGCAGGCGCTGGTGCTGGGCCTGCGCGACTACGTCAACAAGAACCGCTTCCCGTCGGTGGTGCTCGGCCTCTCCGGCGGCATCGACTCGGCGGTGGTGGCCGCCCTGGCCGTCGACGCCCTCGGCGGAGACCGGGTCGTCGGGGTGTCGCTGCCCAGCCAGCACTCCTCCGAACACTCCCGCGAGGACGCGGCCGACCTGGCCAAGCGCACCGGACTGGACTACCGCGTCGAGCCGATCCAGCCGATGGTGGACGGTTTCCTGGCCAACCTGTCGCTGTCCGGGGTGGCGGTGGAGAACCTCCAGGCCCGGGTCCGCGGCGTCATCCTGATGGCGTTGTCGAACCAGGAGGGGCACCTGGTACTGACCACAGGCAACAAGAGTGAGCTGGCGGTGGGCTACTCCACCCTGTACGGCGACTCGGTGGGCGGCTTCAACCCGATCAAGGACGTGTGGAAGACGCTTGTGTGGCGGCTCGCGAAGTGGCGCAACGCGGACGCCGCCCGCCGGGGCGAGACCCCGCCGATCCCGGAGAACTCGATCGGCAAGCCGCCGAGCGCCGAGCTGAGCCCCGGCCAGTTGGACAGCGACAGCCTGCCCGACTACGACGTACTGGACCCGATCCTGATCGGCTACGTCGACGGTGACCTGGGCCGCGACGGGCTCGTCGAGTCGGGCCACGACCCGGCGGTGGTCGACAAGGTGCTCCGCCTGGTGGATACCGCCGAGTACAAGCGTCGGCAGTCGGCTCCCGGCGCGAAGATCTCGATGAAGGCGTTCGGCCGGGACCGCCGCCTGCCCATCACCAACCGCTGGCGCGAGAAGGGCTGACCGTCCGGAGTGACATCCTGCACTGCGCCCTGCCGCGACCCGCTCCCGCGGTGCGACGATCGCGGTGGAACCCGGGGACCGCGCAGGCGGCCTCGAGGAAGGAGACAGTCATGGTGGAGTCCACTGCGAACGAGGTGACCGCCCTGTACGGCGGCCCGGCCACCAGGCGGGTCCGTACCCGCGACCTGATCGCCGCCAAGGAGCGCGGCGAACGGTGGCCGATGCTCACCTCGTACGACCAGTACACGGCGGGAATCTTCGACCAGGCCGGCGTGCCGGTGCTGCTGGTCGGCGACTCGGCAGCGAACAACGTGTTCGGCTACGAGACGACCCTGCCGATCACCGCCGACGAGCTGCTGCCGCTGGTGCGGGCGGTGGTGCGGGCCACCCGGCAGTCGCTGATCGTCGGCGACCTGCCCTTCGGCTCATACGAGGAGGGCCCGGCCCAGGCACTGCGTACCGCCGTGCGGTTCATGAAGGAGGGTGGCTGCCACGCGGTGAAGCTGGAGGGTGGCCGTCGCTGCGCCGCGCAGATCGCGGCGATCGTCGGCGCCGGCATCCCGGTGATGGCGCACATCGGCTTCACCCCGCAGAGCGAGCACACCCTGGGCGGCTACCGGGTGCAGGGCCGGGGCGACGCGGCCGAGGAGGTGCTCGCCGACGCGCGGGCGGTCGCCGAGGCAGGCGCCTTCGCGGTGGTGCTGGAGATGGTGCCCGGCGAGGTGGCCAAGCGGATCACCGCGGAGCTGCCGATCCCGACGGTGGGCATCGGGGCCGGCCCGGACACCGACGCGCAGGTGCTGGTCTGGCAGGACATGGCCGGTCTGCGCACCGGCAAGACCCCACGTTTCGTCAAGCGGTACGCGGACCTCGCCGGCACCCTCACCGACGCCACCCGCCGCTTCGCCGACGAGGTGCGCGGCGGCGACTTCCCGGCCGCCGAACACACCTTCTAGACCGGGGCCGGCTCCCGAGTGGGGGTGTTCCCCGCCCGGTCGGCGACGCCGCCGGGACGGCGGATGTTCGGCCGCTGCTGGTCAGGTAGTTGCCGGTCAGGCCGCTGCCGGTCAGGTAGCTCGGAGCGACGGCCGGGTCCGCACGGCCTGAAGCTCGGCAGCCGCGGCATCCGCCGCTGGTCGGTCGCCGACGGATCCTCCAGTCAGGAGCATATCGATCTTGGTAACTGAAAGTGTCGTACGTTTGTTCTAGTGTCAGGACATGTTGGAGTCGTTGGCGCAGGCGGAGGAGGCAATCGCCGCCTGCGCCGACGCACCAATCTGGGCTGCGGCGGAGCCCGACCTGCTCGCCACGCTCGACGCCGCACACCGCATCGAGCAGCGCCTCGCCGCCGTGAAACTGGCGGCGATCCGCGAACTCGACGGCCGCGGCACGCCGATTGCCCAAGGTGCGTCCTCCACCGCGGTCTGGCTCCGCGAGCGACTGCGCCTCACCGTGCCCGCCGCCCGCCGGCTGGTCGACCTCGCCGCCACTCTCGACACCGGCAATCCCGGGGTACGACGCGCCCTCGCCGACGCGGACATCACCATCGACCAGGCCCGAGTCATCGCCGACACCGTCGCGACCGTGCAGGATGTCGCCGGCACGCAGGCCGCCGACAAGGCCGTAGGCGTCCTCATCGACTGGTCCGGCCAGTTCGACCCCGTCCGGCTGCGCATACTCGGCACCCGCATCCCCGACCACGTCGCTCCCGACCTGGCCGACCACGCCGCCAGGGGCCGCACTCGACGCTGACGACCGCCGCGCCACCCGCGACCGGCACCTCACCCTCTCCGAGCAGACCGACGGCCGGCTGCGCCTCACCGGCACCCTCGACACCGAGGCCGCCGCCGTGCTGCGTGCCGCCCTCGACCCACTCACCGCGCCCTCGGGCCCCGACGACAAGCGCACCGCCGGGCAACGCCGCCACGACGCCCTCACCGACGTCTGCCGACTCGCCCTACGCACCGGCCAACTGCCCGAGAACGGCGGCGATCCCGCCCAGATCGTCGTCACCACCGGCTACGACGCGTTGACCCGCCAGCTGGGCGCGGGCAGCCTGGACACCGGCCTCGCACTCACCCCCGACACGGTGCGCCGGCTCGCCTGCGACGCCGCCATCCTGCCCGCCGTCCTCGGCGGCGGTGGTCACGTCCTCGACGTCGGCCGGCAACGACGCCTGTTCACCGGCCCGCTCCGGCGCGCTCTCGTCCTACGCGACCGAGGCTGCGCCTTCCCCGGCTGTGACCGTCCACCCCGCTGGTGCGACGCCCACCACATCCGGCACTGGGCCGACGGCGGGCCCACCAGCCTCGCCAACGCGGTCCTGCTCTGCGGCCACCACCACCGCCATCTCCACCGCGGCGACTGGACCGTCCACCTCGGCCATGACGGCCAACCCGAGTTCGTCCCACCCGCCTGGCTCGACCCCACGCAGGTTCCCCGCCGCAACCACTACCACCGACGAGCGTAGGCCGCCGACCAGCCACAACACCCGGCCACCCCCGAGGCCTGGCCGCTGACGAGCCGACGATTGGAGCTGGACCCGCCCCCCACCCGTCGCCCGACGCACGACCGCCGGACGGGGCGACCAACGCCGCGCGCCAACAGCCGCAGCAGTAGCGGCCGTGGCGTGCCCGTGGCCACCCGCGACGCCGGGCCGCACAACGGTGGGCCGCGCAAACGCTGGACCGCGCAACGCTGGACCGCGCGAAGGTGGACCGCGCGACGCTGGACCGCGCAACGCTGGACCGCGCAAACGCTAGGCCGCGCGAAGGTGGGCCGCGCAAACGCTAGGCGGCACGACGGTGGGCCACGCAAACGCCGAACCGCGCGACGCCAGACCGCGCGACGCCGGACCGCGCGACGCCGGACCGCGCGACGCCAGACAGACGAAACCCGGTACACCGAAACCCGGTACGACGAATCGCCGGCCAGCGAGTCTGGGTGGCGGCGGTCCGGTCAGAGGTCGGTGACGCGGATGCCGGCGTGGGCCTTGTAGCGCTTGTTGATGGCGATCAGGTTGGCGGTGAATGCCTCGATCTGGTGGGCGTTGCGGAGTCGACCGGCGTAGATGCCGCGCATCCCGGGAATCCGGGCGGCGAGCGCGGCGACCACGTCGACCAGTTCGCGGTCCTCGGTGCAGATCAGCACGTCCAGGTCGATGCGGTCGACGTCGGGGTCGGCGAGCAGCGGGGCGCTGACGTGGTTGAACGCCGCGCAGACCCGGGAGTCGGGCAGGAGCGCGGCGGCCTGCTGAACGGCGCTGCCCTCGGCGACTGTGAGCGCGTACGGGCCCTGCTTGTCGAAGCCGAGCGGGTTGACGCAGTCGACGACGATCCGGCCGGCGAGCGGCTCGGCGAGGGAGGCGACGGTTGCGGCGTGCCCGTCCCACGGCACCGCGATGATCACGATGTCGCTGCGCCGGGCCACCTCGTCGTTCGCCGCGCCGGCGATGCTGGCGTCGGCCGGCATTCCGGGCAGGGCGGCGATCTCGGCGGCGGACTCGGCGGCCCGCTCCGCGGAACGGGAGCCGATCAGCACCGTCTGCCCGGCCCGCGCGAACCGGTAGGCGAGGCCCCGCCCCTGGTCGCCTGTGCCACCGATGATGCCGACCGTCAGCCCGGACACGTCGGGCAGCGTGCTCGCGTCGT
Source organism: Micromonospora sp. NPDC093244 (assembly GCF_040683695.1). Taxonomy (NCBI): domain Bacteria; kingdom Bacillati; phylum Actinomycetota; class Actinomycetes; order Micromonosporales; family Micromonosporaceae; genus Micromonospora; species Micromonospora sp. NPDC093244. Next base: position 342,609 of record NZ_JBFBEO010000001.1, on the reverse strand, counting down.
ATGCCATGGGATCATCCTTCCAAACCACCAGGCACGGCAGCAGCGCCGTGTGCTGTGACAATCCCCGCTGCCCCGGAAGGCCGCAACCGCGAGCCGGGTCAGGCCAGCTCGAACAGGACGGTGCGGGCCGCGGGGTCGGCGGTGACCAGGCGGACCCGGACCCGTCCGCCGAGCGGCAGGTCACCGAGGCAGCGGGCGCGTACCGGTGGGGTGTCCAGGGCGACAGTGCCGCCCGGCGGACGGGGGCGGGACTTGCCGTTGGGCGGGGCGTCGACGTCCAGGACCGCCGCGTCGAAGATCTCGCCGACCCGGTCCGCCAGCAGCACCGCCTCGGCCAGCTCGACAGCTCCCCGGCTGGCCGCCGAGGCGGTCCGGTCGGTGCTGGCCATCACCTCGGGCAGCCGGGTCAGGGCCTCACGCGCCCAGTCGGGCACTGACCGGCCCGCGTGCAGGGCCAAGCAGACCTCGGTGGCGTACCTGTCGGCGAGGCGCCGCAGCGGCGCCGTGACGTGTGCGTACGCGGCGGCCACCCCGCCGTGCTGCGACTGCTCGGGAAGCGCGCCGTCGAAGGCGGTGTACGCGGCGCCGCGCATCAACTCGGCCGCCTGGTCGATGAACGCGGCGGCGCGCGGCTGGGCGGGGTCCAGCCCGGCGATCACCTCGCCCGGGCCGACGCCGTCGGGCCAGTGCACGCCGAGCGGCGCGGCGGCGGCGCGCAGCCGCTGCACCGCCTCCGGTTTCGGGGCCGGCATGGTGCGCAGCAGGCCGACGCGGCCGGCCAGCATGATGTCGGCGGCGGCCATCCCGGTCAGCAGGGAGATCTGCGCGTTGTACTCCTCCATGGGGGCCGGGCCGCGCAGCACCAGCCGCCAGCCGTCGCCGTCGGGTTCCACGTCCTGCTCGGGAAGCGGCAGGTTGATGGCGCCGCGGCGCAGCCCGCGTACGGTCAGCAGGTCGCCGATCTCCGGCAGCAGGGCGATCGGCTCGGGCAGCCGTCCGGCGTCCGCGGCTGCCTGCACGCCTGTGTAGGCGAGTTTGGCCCGGCTGCGCACCAGGGCCCGTTCCAGTTCGACGGCCACGGTGCCGCCGTCGGCGTCCAGGTCGATGGTCCACACCACGGCGGCCCTGTCGTCGTCGGGCAGCAGGCTGGCCGCGCCCTCGCTGAGCGTCAGCGGGTGCAGCGGCACGTGGCCGTCGGGCAGGTAGACGGTCTGCCCACGCCGCCACGTCTCGGCCTCCAACGCGCCTCCCGGGGCGACGTGCGCGGCGACGTCCGCGATCGCGTACCGCACCCGGTAGCCGCCGCCCGCGCGGCGCGCGAGGTGCATCGCCTGGTCCAGGTCGCGGGAGCTGGCCGGGTCGACAGTGACGAACGGTACGTCGGTGCGGTCGACGGGCGGCCGCGGTGGTGCCGCGGCCGCCTCGTCGGCCTCCTGCTGCGCGTCGGCCGGGAAGCCCTCGGGCAGGCCGAGTTCGCGGCGCAGCGCGCCGAAGTCGATGCGGGGTGCGAGCACGCGTCGGATGACCACGTGTCAATCCTGACAGCGCCGCCGGTGATCCGCTTCCGGTGACCGGCCGAGATCTTCCGACAGCCCCACCTCGACGGGCGGCGTACGCTCAGCCGGTCGCCTTCCGGGCGGTGCTGCGCGTACCCCGGCCGGTGGTGGCCCGCGCGGCGGCCGGGCGGGCCGGCGACTTGCGGGCGGTCACCTTGCGGGCCGGCGCCTTGGCCGCGGCTGTCTTCTTCGCGGGCGCCTTCTTCGCCGCCGCCTTGCGGGCGGCCGTCGACGAGGTGCCTGTCGACTTCGCGGCCGGAGCCTTCTTCGCCGGCGCCTTGCGGGCGCCGCCGCTCGGGCGGGTGGAGGCCGTCTTCTTCGCCGTCGTCTTCTTCGCGGGCGCCTTCTTGGCTGGTGCCTTCTTCGCGGCGGTCTTCTTCACGGCGGTCGCTTTGGTCGCGGCCTTACGCGCCGGCGCCTTCGCCGCGGCGGTTGTCTTCTTCGCCGCCGACGAGGTGGTCTTCTTCGCGGCGCCTGCCGTCTTCTTCGCCGCGGCGGTGGTCCTCTTCGCCGTACCCGTGGTCTTCGCCGCGGCGGTGGTGGTCTTGCGCGTCGCGGACGCCGGGGTCCGCTTCGCGGCGGTGGTCGTCTTGCGGGTGGTGGTCTTCTTCGCGGGGGCCTTCTTGGCCGCCGTCGTGGTCTTGGTGGTGGTCTTCTTCGCCGGCGCCTTCTTGGCCGCCGTGGTGGTCTTCTTCGCCGGGGCACGCCCGGCGCCGCCGGCCGCCTTGCGGGCCGGCGCCTTCGCGGCGCCCGTGGTGGACTTGCGCACGGGGGTGGTCCGGCTCGCCGCCGTGTTCCGCTCCGCCGCGGCGGTCTTCTTCGCGGTGGTGCGTCGGGCGGCCGGGCGGGTGGTGGCCTGCTGTGCTTCGGCCATCGTGGTTCCCTCCTTGGGGGCGTGCTCTCGCGTGCGTCCTCGCGGAGCACGAAATGCCTCGGCGCGGGCCGTCCCGCGCCGCCTACCTGTCCTCCCCGGCCCAACGGGCGTCCTCGGCATCCCACGCTTCGTTGCGCTCCTGCACCCGTTGCAGGGCGTTCTCCGCGTCGGCCGCCGAGTCGTACGGACCGAGGACGTGCTTCGCCGGGCACACGTCGGCGTCGGTCTCGACCCGGTGGTGCCGAGTGCACCAGTAGTACTTCCCACCACGCTCACTGTCCGTCATGGGAATCACTGTGCACCGCCTACCGGCCGGCCGCCACCGGATCACGCAAGTGACCGACCTTCTCCACAGTAGATATGCTTTCCGCCCCCGGGAGCAAAACACCAGAAAACGGCCAGAACAATCAGCCGACTGGTGGCCGTCGGATCGCGGCCTATGATCGGCCGGTGGCGATTCCGGACTACATCGCGGGGATGCGCAGGCACGTCGGACATGACCTGCTCTGGCTGCCCAGTGTCAGCGCGGTGATCCGCAACGACGCCGGTGAACTGCTGCTGGGTCAACGCGCCGACGACGGGCGCTGGTCGGTGATCAGCGGGTTCGTCGAGCCCGGTGAGCAGCCGGCCACCGCGCTGGTCCGTGAGGTACGCGAGGAGACAGGCCTCGACGTGGCGCCGGTGCGGATGTCGAGCGCCGTCTCGCACCCGCACACCTACCCCAACGGCGACCGTTGCGAATACCTCAATCTGGGCTTCCTGTGCCGGGTGGTGGCCGGCACGGCACGGGTCAACGACGACGAGTCGCTGGATGTCCGGTGGTTCGCGATGGACCGGCTGCCCGAGTTGGACAAGCACGCCCTGCTGGTCCTCGCCTACGCCCTGCGGGACAACCAGGTGGCCGGCTACCTGCCGCCGGGCACCGGCTGGGACGACGTTCCGGACTGAGTCCGCGTACGCTGGCGGACTTTGCTTCTCCGGGAAGGGTCTGCCGTGGCCGAATATCCGCAGGACGTCGTACGCCGATTCCACGCCACCCCTGATCAGGTGGACGCGGGCCTGGTGGGCGAACCGCCCCGGACATGGCGCTCGGTCGTCGTCGAGGACCACGACCCGGCGTGGGCACTGCGGTACGCGAGCGTCCGTGCGCTGCTCACCGAGGCGCTCGGCGCCGTGGCGATCGGTGTGGAGCACGTCGGGTCGACTGCCGTGCCGGGCCTCGCGGCCAAGCCCGTCATCGACATCGACCTGCTCGTCGAGGACACCGCGGACGAGTCCGACTACCTTCCCGCCCTGGAACGGCTCGGCTACCGACTGGTGCTACGCGAGCCGTGGTGGCACGGGCACCGGATGCTCCTCGGCGCGGCGGAGGACGTCAATCTGCACGTCTGGCCGAGGGGCGCGCCCGAGCCCGTCCGGCACCTGCTGTTCCGCGACTGGTTGCGGGCGCATCCGGACGACCGTGAGCGGTACGCCACGGCCAAGCGACGCCTCGCCCGGGAGACCGCGCACCGGCCCCGCGACTACAGCCTCGCGAAGAACGACGTCATCGACGAGATCTACGCACGGATCTTCGCGGACAGCCACGCGCCCTGAGCGACCGGACCCGGCGCGGCCGGTCGACCGCCCGCGCCCACCGACCGTCAGAGGGGCTGCTGCCGCATGATCCAGGTGGGCACCGGCTCCGGCAGGTGGCCCGCCACCTCCCAGCCGGCGCGGCGGTACAGCTCGACGTTCGCCGGGTTGCTCGTCTCCAGGACGGTCGGTAGGCCGTCGGCGGCGGCGCGGGCCAGACCGGCGCGCATGACGGCCCGGCCCCAGCCGCGTCCGGCGTGGTCGGGATGGGTGCCGAGGACGCCGAGGTACCAGAACGGGACGGTTGGCAGGGCGGCGTGCACGGCGTCGTCGTAGGCCTGCACGCGGGCCAGCACATCGGCGGGGAAATGACCGGCGAAGCCGCCGCCCCGGTCATCGTGGCCGTCCGTGGCCGGGTCGGCTGGCGGCTCCCAAATGGCGACGGAGGCGCCGGCGCCGATCGTCCAGATCGAGGACCGGTGCACCCGCTTGTCGAAGAGGTGCCCGAAGAAGGCGGCGGCGTGGACCGGGTACGTGTCCTCGTCGGGGAACAGGTACCGCAGGACGGGGTCCTTGACGAACGCGGCAACCAGGGAACCGACCACCGCGTCACGGTCCGCTGGGGTGGCGATGGTGATCTCGGGGGTGGTCACAGCAGACGACACTACCCCGAGATTGTGCGTCGATTCTGACCTCGCGACGGCCGTGATCCGGCGGAAGAAGGCAGACTCGCCTGATGGACATCGATCACTATCGGCAGCACTCCCCGTACAGCGACCCCGGTCGGCATGGCGCGCTGCTCGACGCCGTCCCGGCCGACATCGCCTCGGTGGCGGCGACCGTCCGCAACGTGATCGTCCACTACCGCGCCGGCGGCGTCGAGTTGCCACCCGACCGGCTGGAGGAGGTGAACGGCCGCTGGGTGGACCGGATCCTCGACACCGACCAGTCCCGATTCCCGCTGCCCCTCGCCGCCGAGCGTCCGGCCGTCGACCGGGTGGCCGGCTGCTGCCGGGACTACACGCTGCTCTCGGTGGCGGTGCTCCGCCAGCACGGCGTTCCCAGCCGCAGCCGGGTCGGTTTCGCCTCGTACTTCGTGCCCGGCTGGCACCACGACCACGTGCTTGTGGAGTACTGGGACGCCCACCGGTGGGTCTGGGTCGACCCGGAGGTCGACCCCACGGGCGACTGGGGCTTCGACGGCTACGACATCGACCCGAAGGCCGGCCTCTTCGACTCGGCGGCGCGGGTGTGGTCGGCGTACCGGGCCGGGACGATCGACCCCGAGGTGTACGGCGTCAACCCGGAACTGCCGATCCGCGGCGACTGGTTCATCCACAACTCGGTCCTGCTCGAGCTGGCCCACCGGCAGAAGGACGAACTGCTGCTCTGGGACAGTCTGGACGCGATGACCGACGACGTATCCACAGCCGACCTCACCGTCGTGGACGAGATCGCCTCGCTGCTGCTCGCCGCCGACGACGGCGACGAGGCCGCGGAGAAGGCACTCGCCGACAGGTACGCCAGTGACGCCCGGCTCCGCCCCGGCTCGCGGGTGCGCAGCATCTCGCCGGTCTCCGGCACCGTCAGCACCGTCGACCTGGGCACCCGCCCTACCCGAAGGTGAAGGCGTACGCCTCGGCGCCGGGCTCACCGAACGTGATCTCCAGGGTCCGCTCCCGGACCGCGCCGTCCTGGCGGACGAGCTGGTAGAGCCGGCCGTCCTGAAGTACGCCGTTGCCGTCCTCGTCGACGTCGACGCCGTGTGACGGGCCGGGAGCGTCACCGTCGAGCAACACGCGGAACGGGATCGGCGCTCCCGCCCCGGGGGCCAGCACGAGATGAGCGTCGCGGGCGTGGAACCGGAAGGCGATGCCACCGCCGGCCTGCTCCAGCACGACGTTCTCCGACCCGATCGTCCACTCCCCCGCCAGCGCCCACTGGTTGAGGTCCAGCCGCTCGGGGAGGTCGTAGGCGCGGCGTTCGTCGAGCGCGGCGCCGTTCGGCGACGCGAAGTGTTCGCCGCGACTGAAACCGAGGTACGTCTCGGGCGTGCGCAGGTTGGTCCAGTCGGCCTCCGCCTCCGGGCCGAGCCCGTTGACGGGTACGGGGTCCCGCTCGATGCCGAGCAGTTGCTGGAGCACCCGCTCGGACTGCTCGTAACGTCCCTCACCGAAGTGTTCGTCACGGATGACACCGTCGGTGCCGGCGAAGTAGAGGGCCGGCCAGTACTGGTTGGCGAATGCTCGCCAGATCGCGAAGTCGTTGTCGACCGCGACCGGGTAGTCGATGGAGCGCGCCGCCACCGCCCGCCGTACCTGGTCGGTGTGGTGCTCGAACGAGAACTCCGGCGTGTGCACCCCGACGACGACCAGCCCGTCGTCGCGGTAGGCCCGCGACCAGGCCCGGACGTACGGCTCCTGGCGTAGCCAGTTGATGCAGGTCAGCGTCCAGAAGTTCACCAGGACGACGCGCCCGCGCAGGTCGGCGGGGCCGAGTGGCTCGGAGTTGAGCCACTCGGCCGCCCCGTCGAACGGGGGCAGGTGCACGGCCATCTAACGCAGCGACCGGAAGGCGGTCCGAAGCTCCTCCGAGAAGATCTTCGGCTGTTCCCAGGCCGCGAAGTGCCCGCCCACGTCGAGCTTGTTGTAGTAGATGAGGTTGGGGTACGCCTGCTCGGCCCAACTCTGCGGTGCCTCGTACAGCTCGTCGGGGAACACGCTCACCGCGACCGGGACGTTGACGCCCTTGGCCGCGAAGAACGACAGCTTGTTCTCCGCGTACAGGCGGGACGCGGAGATCGCCGTGTTCGTCAGCCAGTAGAGCGAGATGTTGTCCAGGATGTCGTCGCGGGTGAGGCCGGCTTTCGCCCCGTCGAAGACCTGCGCGATCAGGGCCAGACTCTTCGCGTCGTGGTCGAGCAGGAACGACGCCAGACCGACAGGGGAATCCGCGAGCCCGGTAAGCGTCTGCGGACGCGTCGCCATCATGAGGGCGTACGCGACGTGCTTCCAGACGTAGTTGGCTTCCTCGGCGGCACGCATCTCGTCGTCGGAGAGACCGGACGGCAGGGAGCCCATGGCGTTGTTCGCGCCGGTGGTGTCGCCCTGGAACAACAGGTCTATCTCGGTCGGGATCGCACCTGGCATGTTGGTGTGGATGCCGAGCAGTTCCGGGGGCGCCTGGATGCCCATCTGGTCCACGATCACCGCACCCCAGTCGCCGCCCTGCGCGACGAACCGGTCGTAGCCGAGCCGCTTCATCAACTCCGTCCAGGCGGTCGCGATCTTCTGCGGATTCCACCCCGACTCGGTCGGCTTGCCGGAGAAACCGTGCCCGGGCAGCGACGGGATCACCAGGTGGAAGGCGTCCGACGCGCTCCCGCCGTGTGCGGTGGGATCGGTGAGCGGCTCGATGATCTTCATTTGCTCGATCACCGAGCCCGGCCACCCGTGGGTGACGATGAGCGGCAGCGCGTCCTCGTGCTTCGAGCGCACGTGGATGAAGTGGATGTCCACCCCGTCGATGGTGGTCATGAACTGCGGTACGGCATTCAGTCGCGCCTCGACCTTGCGCCAGTCGTACTCCTTTTCCCAGTAGCGGGCGACGGCCTGGATCGTCGCGAGCGGCACGCCCTGCGACTGGTCGTCAACCGTTTCCTTGTCCGGCCAGCGGGTGGCCTTGATGCGCCTCTTCAGGTCATCGAGGTCGGCCTGGGGAATGTCGACCGAGAACGGCCGAATCTCCGTGGTGCCCGGACGGGTCCTGGTTGTGACAGCCATGCGTGTTTCCTCTCGTCTAGGTTTGCGCCTCGCGAGGAGAAATCATGGAGTGAAGGCCTGCCCGGACTTATGTGCCAAAGGATTGGGCACGCCGCCGCCATATCTCGGAGCCTAGAACGCCCCACCCGGGCCCGTGGCGATACGGCTCGTCAGCGCGTCTGCCCGGGGGCCGCGACGGCGTGCTCGGCGCCGCGGCTGACCTGCTCCCAGCTCGCCCAGGTGTCCATCCGTCGGCGGGAGATGTCGAACGCCAGGTCGTAGACCATGCTCCCGAGCAGGAGCCGCAGCGGCGGGTCGTCGCTGTCGACCAGTCGCAGCAGCGCCTCGGCGGCCAGCCGGGGTTCGCTGTCGATCGATCCTTCCGCCCACTGGCGCTCCAGTTCGGCGCGCAGTGGCGCGTAGGCGTCCATCGGGGTGGTGGCGCGCAGGCTGGTGTAGAGGTCGGTCCAGTAGCCGCCCGGCTGCACGATGCTGACAGTGATGTCGAAGGCCGCCGCCTCCATCGCCAGCGCCTCGCTCATGCCCTCCAGGGCGAACTTGCTCGCGCTGTACAGGCCGGTGCTCGGGAAGCCGCCGAGCGCGGCGATGCTGGAGACCTGCACGATGTGGCCGCAGCGTTGGGCACGCAGGTGCGGCAGCACTGCCTGACTGACCCAGAGCGCGCCGAAGAGGTTGACCTCGAACTGGGCGCGCGCCTCGGCCTCGGTGAACTCTTCGATCATGCCCATGGACAGGGTGCCGGCGTTGTTCACGACGATGTCGAGCCGGCCGAAGTGCTCGGCTGCGCGGTCCACTGCGGCGATGACCGCCGCCCGGTCGGTCACGTCGAGGGTCAGGGTCAGCAACTGGTCGGCGTACTTCTCGTCGAAGTCGGCCCGGGCGATGGTCCGGGCGGCGGCGACCACCCGGTCGCCCCGGTCGAGTGCGGCGTCGGCGAAGGCGCGGCCCAGGCCGCGGCTGGCACCGGTGATGAACCAGGTACGCATGCGCTTCTCCCCCAATTCCGAGACGAGACGGTCCGTCTCGTGATGGGCCGAGACTAGGGCCGCGACACCGCCACCGTCAAGACGAGACGGTTCGTCTCGTCGCTGGTACCGTGCCGCCCATGACGCCGAACACGGCCCGCCGGCGGGAGACCTCCCGGCGCGCCATCCTCACCGCGGCCTTCGACCTGCTTCAGGAGACGGGGTACGCGAAGCTCAGCATCGAGGGCATCGCCGCGCGGGCCGGCGTCGGCAAACAGACCATCTACCGCTGGTGGCCGTCGAAGGGCGCTGTCATCTTCGACGCCTTCCTCATGCTCAGCGAGGCCACCGAGGGTGGGCCGCCGACGCTGCCGGACACCGGCGACCTGGCGGCGGACCTGACAGTGGTGCTGCGCGCCACTGTCGAGGAGATGAACGACCCCCGGTACGAGCAACCGATGCGCGCGCTCGCCACCGAGATCGCGCTCGACCCCGAGCTGGCCGCGTCGTACGCCGAACGGTTGGACGGGCCGTTGAAGGAGGCCAAACGGCAGCGCCTGCGCAGCGCCCAGCAGGCGGGTCAGATCGCCGACGACGTCGACCTCGGCGTGGCGGTGGACCTGATCTGGGGCCCGTTGTTCAGCCGCTGGCTGCAGCGCAGCGGGCCGCTCACCGCCGAGTACGCCGACCTCGTCGTCGCCACCGCCCTCAACGGACTGCGCCCCCGCCGATCTGCCGGGTGACCAGCCCGGCCGACCCGGCAGGCCGCAGCCGCCGGGCCGGCACTCGTCGAACTGTCAGAGCAGCTCGGAGCGGTACACGGGAGCCAGCTCGGCTGCGCGCTGCCGGCGCTCCGCTTTCTCCCCGTCGGTGAGCTGCGGCGGCGGCGCGTCCCTGCTCGCGACCTCGTCGCCGACGCGCATGAAGTATTCGTCCTGAGCCGCCGGGGTGCACATGCACAGCATGTGCGCGGGAGCGCCGGAGACGTTGCGGAAATTGTGCGGGGCGTTGGCCGGGATGTTCACGGTTGACCCGGCCCGCACGCTGCGCTTCTCGTCGCGGAAGGTGAACTCGATCTCGCCCTCAAGGATTGTGAACATCTCCTCGAAGTCGTGCCGGTGTGGCGGTGGGCCGCCGCCGTCGGGCACCAGCATGTCGATGAGGCAGTACTGCCCGTTTGTCTGCTCGCCGCTGATCAGAATGGTGTAGGTGCCCCCAGCGAGGGAGATGTGGGTGGTCGCGGGGTCGTCGGGGTCGACCACCGTCAGACTTCGGGTCGGGTCGTCGTCCGGGATGCCAGCGGTGGCGCTGTTGAAGTCGGTCATGCTGCTTGTCTCCCTGGCGCTGCAGTCATGACTCGCATCCTAGGGACTCCGTTACGGCGAGGTCACGCAACCGGACTGACCGGGACGGTCCGCTCGGGCGTTGTTGCGTCGCCGCGACGTGCTGCGGCAACATCAGGCGCCGTGACGGCACCAGGCACGGCCCCCGACAACGACATCCCGGCCAGCACGCCCCGGTTGAGTCGGCGGGTCCGGCACTGGTTGGCCGGTGCCGGGGTCAGCGCCCTGGCCGCCGTCCTCGGCATCACCCTCGCCGTGCGCGGCGGCGCCACCCCGGCCTGCGCCGCGCCGCCCACGGGCAACGCCGTCCACAAGGGAACGGCCAGCTTCTACGACGCGGGACGCTCGGGCGGCAACTGCTCCTTCCCGGGCCGTCCGGCGGACCGGCTGTACGTGGCCCTCGGCGCATCCCAGTACTCCGGATCGGCTGCTTGCGGCAGCTACCTGGAGGTGAGCGGCCCGAAGGGCACGGTCCGGGTCATGGTGATGGACCAGTGCGGTGGCTGCGGACCCGGCAAGATCGACCTGTCCACCGAGGCGTTCACCAAGATCGCGGACCTGTCGCAGGGCATCGCGCCAGTGACGTACCGGGCGGTGGTGAACCCGGCACTCGACGGAGGGCTCACCTTCCGGATGAAGGGCGGCGCCTCGAAGTACTGGTTCGCGGTGCAGGTCGGCAACCACGGCAACCCGCTGCGCTCGGTCGAGGCGAAGGGGCCGGGTGGCGGCTTCCGCAAGGCCGCCCGGCAGAGCGACAACCACTGGACCATCGAGGGCGGGCTCGGCCCCGGGCCGTACAGCATCACTGTCACCGACGTGTACGGACGCCAGGCGACCGCCACCGGCATCCGCATGGTCACCAAGCAGGTGCAACGCAGCACGGCCATCCTCGCCAGCGTCTCCCCCACCCCCAGCAGTTCACCCTCTGCCCCGCCGAGCCCCACCATCGCGCCCGCACCGACGCCTACGGAGTCGATCGCGCCGACGGCGGCAGTCGAAGCGCTCGCGGGTGCCGCCGCTCCACTGGACCGCCCCCGCTGCTGACCGCTTGACCCTGAGTAACCGGTCGCGGCGCATGGCGCAACGGCCACCTAACTGGACGAGTACGGCGGAGGCGAAAGAGAGAAGGGAAACTCTCGGAGGCCCGTTGACATCCGTTTCGCGCGGGTGACAGCGTTGTCATCGACTCATTTCCTCCATATGAGACGAGGAGCGCATGTTGCTCTATCGGAGTTCACGCCGCCGCAGCGCCACAGCAGCAGCCGCGGTCGGCATTCTCATCACAGGGCTGACACTCGCTCCCTCCGCGCCGGCCCAGGCCAGCCGTCACCACGCCCAAGACGGAGCCGTACGCTCGGGCAACGCACGGTTCGAGGTGCTGTCCCCCACCCTGATCCGTACCGAGTACCAGAAGGACGGCCGTTTCACCGACGCCGCCACGTTCAACGCCATCGGGCGCGACGACTTCCCCCGTACGCGTTTCACCAAGCGCATCGATCACGGCTGGCTCACCATCGACACCGGCGCGATGACGGTGCGGTATCAGGTCGGCTCCGGCGCGTTCACCTCCGACAACCTGACTGTCCAGCTCAAGGCCGGCAAGCAGATCGTGCAGGGCCGACCCTGGGCCGGCCACACCGCCCCGGCCTGCGCGTTCGGCGCGCTCTGCGAGGCCGAATCACTGCAACTGAACGGCCCCGGCGTGGCCACCGACCACCGGGGATACACCGGGCGCGGCTTCGCGGCCGGCTTCGCCTCGTCAGGCGACTCGGTCACGTTCGCGCTCGACGCCCCGGCGGGCGGCACGAAGCAGCTCAGCGTCCGCTACGCCAACAGCACAGGCGGCGACGGCCAGAACGTGGCCCGCACCCTGACGGTCCGGGTCGACGGCGACGCCGGTCGCACGCTGACCCTGCCACCCACCGCGAACTGGGACACCTGGGGCCTGGCCACCGTGCCTGTCGACCTCACTCCCGGCCGGCACGAGATCAGCATCGTGCGAGGTCCCGACGACTCCGGCAACGTGAACATCGACAGCCTCGCCGTGGTCAACCCGGGTGATGCGTTCCCCGCGCCGGCCACGCCCCAGCCGCAGCCCCTGCGGTTCGGCACCCTGGGAGAGGCCGAGACCGGCGCGCTTACCGGCGGTGCGAAACCCGCCAACGACCACAACGGCGCTTCCGGTACGGGATTCCTTGCCGGCCTGGAGAGCACCACCTCCGCCGTGGCTCTCACCGTGACCGACGTTCCGGCCGCTGGCGACTACCAGGTGCAGATCCGGTACGCCAACGGTCAGGCCGGTTCCCAACCGATCCAGACGCGCACCATGTCGGTCACTGCGGGAACCGCGGCGCCGGTCACGGCCACCCTTCCGCCGACCAGCGGGTGGGACTACTGGAACACCGTCTCCGTGCCGGTCCACCTCGACAGTGGCACCAACACCGTGACGCTGGGGTGCCCCACCGACGCCAGCTGCAACGTCAACGTGGACACTGTCGCCGTCACGAGCAAGGGCTCCCCGCTGCTCGCCCCGCACGCGCCACTCGGCGGCTACCGCCGAGGTCTGGACGGCGTGACCGGTTCCGCCCTCACCGCACCGGGCCTGCTCTACCAGGACGGCTGGTACCTGCTCGACGACTCGGCCTCGGCGCTACGCGACACCAAGCCCCGGCCCGCCCCCGAGCAGGACGGCTACGTCTTCGCGTACGGGCAGGACTTCACCCGGGGCCTGAAGGACCTGTCGACCCTGACCGGGCCCACGAAGCTGCTACCCAAGTGGGCGTACGGCGTGTGGTACTCCGAGTACTACGACCGCACCGCCACGGAGTTCCAGGACCTGGTGGCCCGGGCCAAGGCCGAAGGCGTACCCATGGATGTCCTTGTTCTTGACACGGACATCAAGGCACCTGACAAGTGGAACGGCTGGAGCATCGACCCCACCCGCATCCCCGACCCGAAGGCGTTCTTCGACTGGGCCAGGAAGCAGGGCCTGCACACCGGCATCAACATCCACCCGAGCATCCTCGGATCGGACCCGAAGTTCGCGCAGGCGCAGGCCACCGCGAAGGGCAAGCTCCAACGCGTCGGCTGCAACGGCGGCCCCGACTGCTACACGTTCGACTTCGGCGACCCGGACCAGCTCAAGGCGTACCTTCAGCTGCACGACCAGATGATCCCGAAGGGCAGCAAGGGCCCGGACCTGTGGTGGCTGGACTGGTGCTGCGACAACACGAAGTCCTCCCTCGAAGGGGTGACCGGGGACGCCTGGATCAACAAGCAGTACGCCGACAAGACAGGCTTCGCCTTCTCCCGGGCGTACGGCTCGTTGCAGGCCGGCGGCTACAGCAGCCCCACCCCGGTGGCGACCGGTCCGTGGGCCGACAAGCGCACCACGCTGCACTTCACCGGCGACACCACCTCCGACTGGTCGACCCTGCGGATGGAGGTCGGCTACACGCCTGGTGAGTCGGCCGCGACCGGGCTGGCAGCGGTCAGCCACGACATCGGTGGGCACACCGGCGGCCTCCAGGAGCCGGGCACCGAACCGGGCAGCACCAAGCTGCCCGACGACCTCTACGCCCGGTGGGTGCAGTTCGGCACGTTCCAGCCGATCGACAGGCTGCACTCCAACCACAGTGACCGGCTGCCCTGGCAGTACGGCCCGGAGGCGAACGCTTCGGCCAAGAAGTTCCTGAACCTGCGCAAGGAACTTCAGCCGTACACCTACGCCGCCGCCAAGGAGGCCACCCGCACGGGTACGCCAATCGTCCGCTCCATGTACCTGGCGTACCCGAAGGAGCAGGCCGCGTACGCCACCGCCGGATCCCAGTACCTCTACGGACCGGACTACCTGGTGGCACCCGTGACGACGCCCGGCACCACCGCCACCACGGCGGTGTGGTTCCCGCCGGGCAACAGCTGGACCGACATCTTCACCGGGAAGACGTACCGGGGCGGCACCACGCAGAACATCACCACCACCCTGGACACCATGCCGGTGTTCAAGAAGCACTAGACGAGTAGGTCCTCACCTGGCTGGGGCTGTCCGCGCAGCCGGCGGTGACCGTCGGCAGCCCCGTCGGGTCGGATGCGACACCGAGCGGTATACCTCAGAGGTCTAAATATGACTCTGAGGTATACCGCTCAGGCCGGCGAGGCCGGCGGGCCAGGACGACCAGCCGAGGAACCGGGCGTGGACCGCGGGTAGATCGGGGCTTCCGGTCGTCGCGCCAGTCGACGGTCAGGGGACGAGGGCTACGAAGCTGAGGCCCGTGGTGTGCTCTGCCAGGTCGAGGGCAGCTGCCGGGTCGTCCAGACCGACCGTATGCATCTCGATCGCGGAGAGGTCCAGCAGTCCGGAGCGGACCAGGTTCCACACCGTGGTCACGGTCTCGTCGGTGCTCATCCAGGAGCCGCGCAGGGTGAGCCTGCGGCGCATCAGGTCGCCGTACGGGATGGTGAGGTTTTGGCGTACGCCGCCGATGAGCACAAGGGTGCCGCGCACCCGCAAGCTGTCGTAGGCGGCCATGGTCGCGTCCGCCGTCGGCGTAGCGCCGAGTGCGTCGAGGGCGACGTCGACCGGGCCGATACCCGCCGCATCCGTCGTACGGTCGCCGGTCAGCCGGTGGATGCGCACGCGGGGGTCGAGCTCGGCCAGCCGGTCGAGCGCCTCCTTGTTGCGGCCCACCGCTGTCACCGTCCCGGCGCCCTCGGCGAGCGCCATCAGCACCGCCGCGCCGCCGAGTTGGCCTGTCGCACCGATCACCGCAACGTCGCGGCCTGTCAGCGGACCCGCCGAGTGCAGACCCGTGGCGGCGATGCAGAGCCACGGCAGAAACGACAGACGGGCCGGGTCCGGGTAGTTCTCCGCACCGGGCAGCTTGACGAGCGTTTCCTTGGCACAGAGCGCCGTCTCCGCGAAGACACCGTCGCGCCACACCGTACGCATGCGATCCGTCCGCTCGCTGCCTGCCCCGGAACCGCCAAGGCCGACCCAGCCCACAAGGATCTCGTCGCCGCCTCCCGCGTCGAGCAACGCCGTGTCCAGCACGACGTCGCCCGGGGCGACGTGGAACACGTCGGGTGCCACGTCAGTCACCCGGCCGACGCAGGAGGGACCCAGGATGAGCGGCACGGGCAGGCCGCCGCGGTTGCCCTTCACCACCATCTTCGTGTATGCCGGCAGGTGCGCGGCGAGCACCTCCACGAGCACGCCACCACCCTGCGGTGTCGGCGCGGCAACATCGGAAAGTCGTACGTCGTCGTCTTCTGAAGCAACAGTCCAAGCACGCATGAGGCAAGCGTGGCGACTCGATAGGCTGGTATCCAGAGCCGCTTTATTCTGGTATCGGAGGTCCCAGGGTGAGCAAGGAGCTGGGCACGTTCCTGCGCAGCCGGCGCGAGCGGATCGCCCCATCGGATGCCGGTCTGCCGGTCACGCGCCGCCGCCGCACACCAGGGCTACGCCGGGAGGAACTGGCCCTGCTGGCCGGCATCAGCGCCACCTGGCTTACCTATCTCGAGCAGGGCCGCGACGTACGCCCCTCCGGCCAGGTGCTCGACGCCCTGGCCCGAGCGCTGCGGTTGACCGATGCCGAGCAGGAACACCTGCACCGCCTCGCCGGCGCAGGAGCCGCGCCCGAGCAGGACCTCTCCGAGGAGGCGACACCCGAGATCGCCGGCGTTCCGGCGTTGCTCGGCAACAACCCCGCGTACGTCACCGGCATCTGCTACGACGTACTCGCGACCAACCACGCCGCAGCGGAGCTGTTCCAGGGCATGGGGCCGGGTGGCAACGTCGTACGCTGGGTATTCACCGAGCCCGCCGCCCGCCAGATCCTGGTCGACTGGGAGCAGGAGGCGCGCAGCATCCTGGCCCGGCTGCGGGCGATCGCCGGACAGCATCCCGGTCACCCGCGGATAACCCGGCTCGTGGCCGAACTCACCGAGATCAGCCCCGAGGTACGCCAGTGGTGGCCGCAGTACGACATCCAGTTCAGCCACGCGGGCCGCAAACGTCTCCGGCATCCCCGACTGGGCGTGATCGCCGTGTCGCACGCCGCGTTCCACGTCGCCGAGCGACCCGAACAGACGCTTGTGGTCTACCACCTGCCGGACAGCACAAACCTCCCTGCGGGAGCGACACCTCCCGCCTGAGCCGTCACGTGTAGAAGCGGCATCCGCGGGGCCCTTTCAGCGGTGGTCATGAGCGGGGGGCGTGGGCTGGCCGAGGACCGCTTGCGACTCGTCGACGAGTCCGGTCAGGCGCGCGACCTCGGTGTCGGTCAATTGTTCGGCGACTTCGGAAGCTGCGATGTTGGACCGCAGGTGGTCGGTACTGCTCGTGCCGGGGATGACGACCATGGAGGGCGAACGGCGCAGCAGCCAGGCCAGTGCGATCTGGGCCGGTGTGGCACCTAGGCGCTCTGCCGGGCCGGTCAGCTCCTGGTGGCCGCTGAGCCGTCCGGCGGCCAGCGGGAAGTAGGGAATGAAGAGGATGCCCTGGGTCTCGCAGTCGGCGAGGACCTGGACGCCGCTGCGGTCAAGCAGGTTGAAGCGGTTCTGCACCGCCGCGATGGGCGTCATCTGCTGGGCGCGGGCCAGCATCTGCGGGGACGCGCCGGACAGGCCGATGCGGCGGATCAGCCCCTGGTCTCGCAGCTGGACGAGTGCGCCGAGCGACTCCTCCAGCGGTACGTCGTGGTGCGCGCCGGGGGTGTCGCCGACGAGTCGGAGGTAGGTCAGCTCGCTCGCGTCCGTTCCCATGTCGGTAAGGGCCTCGTGAACCTGCCGCCGGACCGTCTCCGGGCGACCGTCGACGACCCAGGACTTGTCCGGGCCGCGCTCTGCGCCGACCTTGTTGCCCACGATCACGCCCTCGGGGATCGGTCCCAGCGCCTGCCCGATCAGCTGGTTCACCGTTCGTGGCCCGTAGGCGTTCGCGGTGTCGAAGAAGGTCACGCCCAGCTCGACAGCCAGGCGCAACACCCGCCGCGCCGCCTCCGGGTCGTCCGGGAATCCCCAGACCTGAGGGCCCGCAAGCTGCATGGCGCCGTATCCCACACGATTCATCGATCTCTCCTGGCGTATCACTGCGACGGCATTTACCGTATCGCTGACCGAACCAGTGATACGCCTTATGCCGTAGCATTGCAACCGTGGATGATGCGAAGACCCGCAGTCGCCGGCAGATCCTGGAAGTCGCAGCCGAGCTCTTGGAACGCAAGGGCGCCGAGGCGCTCTCCACCCGCGCCGTCGCAGCGGCGGCAGGCATCCGTGCCGCCTCCCTGTACCAGCTCTTCGGCGACAAGGACGGGCTCCTTTCGGCGCTGGCCATCCACGGCTTCGACCTTTACCTGGCGCAGAAGCACACCTTGTCGTCGAGCGGCAACCCGGTCGACGACATGCGCCGCGGATGGGACATGCACGTCGACTTCGGCCTGAAACACCCCGCCTTCTACCTGCTGATGTACGGCACCGACCACCCCGGCCGGCGCCCACCCGCCGCGCGGGAGGCTCAGGAACTCCTCATGACGTTCCTCGGCCGCGCCGCCTCCGACGGCCGCCTACGGGTGCCGCCCGTCCTTGCCGCCCACCTCACGCTGGCAGCGGTAACCGGCACCACCCTCTCCCTGATCGGCATCCCCGAGAGCGAACGCGACCCGGAGGTCTCACCGCGCATGCGTGAAGCACTCATCGACGCGCTGACCACCGACACGAGCCCAGCCCCGGACTCCACCCTCGCCGCTCGCGCCCTCGCGCTCGATGCCGCGCTCGGCGGGGCGGATCCAGCCGTCGTCCCGCTCCGCCCCGTCGAGACCGCACTCCTGCAGGACTGGCTCCAGCAACTCGCCCGCTAGGACGAGCCGGGCCCCTCGAAGGCCATCTGTCAGACACGGCCTAGTTGCCGACGCCGAGGCTCGACATGAACGCCGACGGGTAACGGTCACCGCGCGCGGCACCCTTCGGCACGGCCGCCTCGATCTGGTCGAGATCATCGGCCGACAACTCCACGTCCAGCGCCGGCAACGCCTCGGTCAGCCGCTGCCGGGTGCGCGCACCGACCAGCGGAACGATGGACGGGTCCTGCGCCGCCACCCACGCGATCGCCAACTGCGCCACCGTGCACCCCTTCGCGTCGGCGACCCGGCGCAACGCCTCCACCAGGGCGAGGTTGTGCGACGCGTTCTCGGCGGAGAAGCGGGGACTGCGGTTACGCGGATCGTCCGCCCGCCCCGGCACCCAGTTTCCCGAGAGCAGGCCACGGCCCAGCACCCCGTACGCGGTCAGCCCGATGCCCAACTCCCGCAGCGTGGGCAGCACGTCGGCCTCAACCGCCCGCGACAGCAGCGAATATTCAATCTGAAGATCAGCGATCGGATGTACGGCGTGCGCCCGCCGGACCGTCTCCGCGTCGACCTCGGAGAGCCCCACGTACCGCACGTAACCGGCGTCGATCATCTCCTTGATCGCGCCGATCGTGTCCTCGATCGGCACCGACCGGTCCAACCGCGCAGGCCGGTAGATGTCCACGTAGTCGACGCCCAGCCGGGTCAGCGAGTAGCTCAGGAAGTTCCGCACCGAAGCCGGGCGGGAGTCCTGACCGGCGAACCGCATGCCCGGCCCCATTTGCTGCCCGAACTTCACACTCAGCAGGTAGCTGTCCCGGTCGCGTCCCCGCAACGCCTCCGACAGCAGCAGCTCGTTGTGCCCCATGCCGTAGAAGTCGCCGGTGTCGACAAGCGTGACCCCCGCGTCCAGCGCGGCCCGTACGGTGGCGATGCTCTCCTCGCGATCGGCCGGGCCGTACGTGCCCGACATGCTCATCGCCCCCAGCCCCACCGCGGAAACCGTGGGACCCGTGTTGCCCAGAGTGCGTGTCTGCATCGAAACTCTCCCTCATCGGTCGATGTCAGCTCCACCCTGCGCCGCTTTTTCGCCCGCCGGCAGCGGAGCACTTATCGTGGGAGCGCCGCTCCCTGGCTCGGTGCCCAGTCCCCGGGGCAGCATGGAGGCATGCAGCGTGAGCAGCTCGCCGACTTCCTGCGGCGCCGGCGCGAGGCCATCCGCCCCGCCGAGGGTCGGCATCGCCGACGGTCCCCGCCGCCGCACCGCCGGCCTGCGCCGCGAGGAGGTCGCCCTGCTCGCCGGCATGTCCGTCGACTACGTCGTCCGTCTTGAGCAGGGCCGCAGCAGCCAGCCGTCGACCCAGCTGCTCGGTGCCCTGGCCCGGGCCCTGCGCCTGACCGACGACGAGCGAAGCCACCTGTTCCACCTGGCCGGCCACCAGCCGCCGCCCGCCGACGGCACCGCCCGCCTGGCCCGCGCCGGCCTGGTCCGCCTGCTCGACCTGGTGGGCGACACCCCCGCCATGGTCCTGTCCGACCTCGGCGAGGTCCTGGCGCAGAACCGCATGTCGATCCTGCTCAGCGGCGACCACACCGGGCTGACCGGTGACCGCCGCTACGTCGCCTACCGCTACTTCACCGACCCGGCCATCCGCGACCTCCACGGCCCCGAGGAGTGGCAACGCCACGCCCGCCAGCAGGTCGCCGACCTGCGCGCCGTGGCGGGCCGGCGGGCCGGCGACCCGGCCGTGACCGGCCTGATCGAGCGGTTGCGGGCGGCGAGCGACGACTTCCGGCGGCTGTGGGCCGAGCACGAGGTGGCGGTGCGCCGGGCCGACCGCAAGACGTTCATGCACCCGCGCGTGGACCGCGTCACGATGGACTGCGAGACCCTGGTCACCCCCGACCTCGGCCAGCAACTGCTGGTGCTGACCCCGGCCGACGCCGAGGCCCGGGAGAAGCTTGAGCTGCTGCGCGTGCTGGGGGTCGAGGAGTTCCCGGCCGCCGTGCCGCACTGACCCCTGTCGCAAACTGCTGCCGAGCTACACAAACACGGCCATGCGGTGCCCTCGCCAGGCAGCCTTGAGCGGGTGAGCCGGGTGCACGGCGTCCCAGGCGGCCTGGTGGGCGACGGACGAGTCGACCTGTACGCCGGATTCTGATCGTCGCACCTCCACTGACCAGGAGCGGCATCCCGCCACAGCCGTTGCAGGCCGTCAGCCTCTACTCGCAAACCGTCCGCGAGGAAAGACCTTCAGCTTGAGCTGGATGTCGCGCTTCATGCTATTGCAAATAAAATGCGCCGTTGCCCAATTGTCCTCGCCATGGGCGCCACCGCGCGCCAAGGCGAGAATATGATCAATAGTCGGGGCATCAGGCTGGGGTACTGCCGCCGCCCGGGCAACGGGTTCGCCACAGATTTGGCAGATCCAGTTGTCCCGCTCGAAGATCGCATGACGGCGACCAGGTGTCAGCTTCGCTCCGTACTCTCTCGCGCGGCGTCGATCTTTGATGTCCGCCCTGAAGCAGCGCTTACTGAAATAAGCGGGAATGGCTCCATTCGCCGTTGCCATGAAGTACGTCTCCCGCGACCGCTTCCCCAGCTCCGGATCCAGGTCCATCACCCGGACCTGCCACACCCGCTGGCCGGTCAGCTTGTCCTTGGCCGGGCTACGCTGGCCGGTCTTCTCGTCGTAGTCCTCGACCTCGCCCAGAGACTCGGGCACCAACGCGCAGCCCGCCGGGAACACGTCCTCACACCGCACCGCGAACCTCGTGCCGCCGCGCAGAGCCATCGCTCAACCTCCGGCGGCCTCGGCGAACTCCCAGGCAGCCGAGCAGTGAGCGGCGTGAGCGCGGTCATTCGCATCACGACACACGAGGCAAATTTAGGCAGCGGCTAGCGCGATGCTGATCTTTCAGACTGCCTTCCGCAGGCGCCTTAGCTGGTGCCGACTAGACTTGTGTCGCTAGGTACCGCTGTCAGCGCCTTCGATGATCAGGGGTGTATCAGGTGGCAGGTCGCCCGGTTGCCTGGGCCGCGGGGTTTGGGGTAGCACTAGCCGCGGTCAACAGTGCAGTGATCAACGAACTACACGGCGGCTGGGAGTGGTGGGCCGCCTGTGGTGCCTTGACAGTGGCGGGAGCGGCACTGGCGGGGTGGTTGGCGGCTCGGCCAGCGAGAGCGGAGCAACGGATTGGTTGCGGCGCTGTCGTCGCCGGCCGGGACATCGGCGGCCGGGTCCGCACTGATGGGTCCTCATTCGCCAGAATTCACGATCCATTGCCCACACCGGGGGTGAATCCGGGCGCGGTCGTCGCCGGGCAAGACATCACTGAACGGGCCGACATCGACACCAGGGGACACCAGCCCGGACGGACGTCGGAATCGGGCCAGTAGTAATGAGCCGATCGTGGCAGCTATCCCCAGGTGCGGTAGCTGCCGGGCGAGATATTACTGGATCCGTCCATACCGGACCGATGTACATACAGGTCACGGCCGGCCGCTTCGATCAGGTTCATAATGCGGTCTTCGATCCAGCGCCGCTGTTCGAACTCCTGGATCTCGCTCGGTTCCAGGGCCGCAAGGAGTTGATCGGCCGTATTGACGAGCGGATTACGAGAGCCGACCGCGGTTACGTGGTCATCCGCGGCGAAGCCGGGGTCGGCAAGAGCGCACTGGCGGCTCATCTGGTATGGACCCGTCCATGCGCATATCACTTCACTGGACTGGACGGCGGTGCGCGCAACCCAGTCGAGGCACGCAAGAGTCTGGCAGCCCAACTTATCGGCGCCTGGGGCTTGGCGCAGCGATTCACGCCTGGTGACGTCTTTCCCGCTGCGGCGGAGCGGCCGGACTGGCTCGCAAAGGTCATTCGAGCAGCGGTAGCAGCCCGCAACGAGCAGTATCCGCCGGCCGACCGCCTGCCGATCGTGCTGGTCGTTGACGGGTTGGACGAGGCCGAACCAGACCCGCCGGGAATGGGTACAGGGATCCCACTCGGACTACCCAGCCCGGACGCTTTACCGCCAGGGGCGTACATCATCGCGACTAGCCGGTACGGACTTCCCCTGGTCGCGCTGCGTGATCCACTACGGGTCGGCTGGTCACAGATCGATGTGCAAGGTGCCGACAACTTGGCCGACATGGCCGCATACCTGCAAGAAACCACCAGCGGCCCCAACTCAGACCCAGCACTAACTCGGGCACTTACCGATCATGGGGTCACCGCCGAGGCATTTACTGCGATGTTGCTGAACCGCTGCCAAGGCGTGTGGATTTACCTTCGGTACGTACTAGACGAGATCCGCGCCGGCCTGCGCCCTCCAAGCGACGTAGCCTACCTACCAGACCGGCTGCGTGGATATTACGAACAGCACATTCAACGCTGGTCCAAGCACCCTGGCTGGGAACACCTCCACCTACCCGCCTTGGCCGTGCTCGCCGCGCTCAGGCGTCGCGTGGCCATCGAAGATCTCGCCGCCGTCCTGCGACAGCCGACCGCCACTAGCGAATTGGCGAAATGGCTAGACGGACCCGCCCGCGCCTTCCTCGATGTCACTACCAACCTGAGTCAGGTGCGCCACTACCAGGTCCGCCACCAGAGTCTCCGAGACTTATTCATCGCCCCTGCCGGTGTTCGCGACGATCGGGAGCCCATCGACGCCGGGCTCACTGAACGGCTGAATGCCGCATGGACGGCCGCGCATCGGGCGATCGCCAACTGGCTTATCCCACGCCGTAACAGCGCTACTAGGCAGCCGGATTGGGCAGGTGTGGATGACTACAGTCGTCTGCAGCTGACCAGCCACGCCGCCGCCGGCAAGGTTCTCGACGACCTCATGACGGATCCAGGTTTCCTGCTTTCCTTCCCACCCGGACAGATCCTGTGGCATCGGCACACCTTGACTCGCCGCCAGGAAATTGCTGCCGCCGCCGCCCTTGAGAGCGCCGCCAACAGCGACTGGTCCAACAGGGTGGAATCTGAACGAGCATGGTGGCTGCACGTCTGGGCCCGAAAGACCCGGTCAACGCACCTTGCCGACACGCTCACTTTCAACCACCCTGACTGGCCCTGGCACGTGCACAATGCTGTCTGGTCTGGCACGACCGCCCGCACCCTCGCCGGGCACACCGGCTCAGTCGTTGCGGTGGCGGTGTTGCCTGGTCTAGACGGCCAGTACCACATTGTCTCCGGCAGCAGCGACCGGACGGTACGGGTATGGGATGCGGACACCGGCAGCCTGCTAGCCGAGCTCACCGGCCACGGCGGAGGGGTGTCCGCAGTGGCCGCGTGGCCTGGTCCAGATGGCCAGCAGCGTATTGTTTCCGGCAGCAGCGACGGAACGGTGCGGATATGGGACCCCGACACCGGCACCCAGCTAGCCGTTCTCAGCGCCCACACTGCTGAGGTGTCCTCGTTAGTGGTGCTGCCAGGTCCGAACGGGCGACATCGCGTCGTCTCCGCCGGCGACGAAACGGTACGGGTATGGGACCCCGACAACACGACTGAGCTGGTCGAACTCACCGGCCACACCAATGAAGTGACCGCCCTGGCAGTGCTACCTAGTCCCGACGGGCGACACCGCCTCGTCTCCGCCGGAGACGAAACCGTACGGGTATGGGACCCCGACACCGGCATCGAACTGGCACAGCTCATCGGCCACACCAGCTGGGTGTCCTCGGTGGCCGTGCTGCCCAGCCCTGACGGGCGACACCGCATCGTCTCCGCCGGAGACGGGACGGTGCGGGTATGGGACCCCGACACCGGCACCCAACTAAACGTGCTCGACGGACACGCGAGAGGGCTGTCTGCGGTGGCGGCGCTGCCCGGCCCTGACGGGCGACACCGCATCGTCTCCGCCGGAGACGGAGCGGTACGGGTATGGGATGCGGACAACGGCTCCGAGCTCGCCGAACTCACCGGCCACGCCGAAGAGGTGACCGCCCTGGCGGTCCTACCCGGTCCGGAAAATCAATACCGCATCGTCTCCGGCAGCAGCGACCGGACGGTGCGCGTATGGGACCCCGACG
>NZ_JBFBEO010000001.1:318240-318536 GCF_040683695.1 Micromonospora sp. NPDC093244 | reverse complement strand
AATCAATACCGCATCGTCTCCGGCAGCAGCGACCGGACGGTGCGCGTATGGGACCCCGACAACGGCTCCGAGCTCGCCGAACTCACCGGCCACACCGAAGAGGTGACCGCCCTGGCGGTCCTACCCGGTCCGGAAAATCGGCACCGCATCGTCTCCGGCAGCAGCGACGGGACCGTGCGTATATGGGACCCCGACGACGGCACTCAGCTAGCCGAGCTAACCGGCCACACCGGTTGGGTTTCCGGGGTCGCGGTGCTCCCCAACCCGGACGGGCGACACCGCCTCGTCTCCACCGG
>NZ_JBFBEO010000001.1:0-318144 GCF_040683695.1 Micromonospora sp. NPDC093244 | reverse complement strand
CCGGCGACGAAACCGTACGGGTATGGGACCCCGACACTGGCATCGAACTGGCACGACTAACCGGCCACACCAGCTGGGTGTCTGCGGTTGCGGTGCTCCCCAACCCGGACGGGCGACACCGCCTCGTCTCCACCGGCGACGAAACCGTACGGGTATGGGACCCCGACACTGGCATCGAACTGGCACGACTAACCGGCCACACCAGCTGGGTGTCTGCGGTTGCGGTGCTGCCTTGCCAGGGCAACCAATACCGCATTGTCTCCGGCAGCAGCGATCGATCTGTGCTGGTCTGGGCTCGTCAGCGGCGCGCACCTCATGCTTAACCGCGTTTTCGAGCTGCTAGAGCAGTCGGGACACGGGGCGGAGATGAAGGAGCGGCGGCGTACCCACGGGATGCCGGGGCACGAGGCTACGCCTCAAAGCGGTCCGTCGAGAACCGTGCGTTCGGACTCGGGCAGGTGCTCGGTCTCACGAGAGTCGACCGCACCCGAAACCAGCACGGCACCCAGCGTTCGGAGTCGGGCGAGGATCAGCTCAAGAGCCGGGATGTAGTCGGAGTTACGCGAAGGGCCGGTCGAGCTCGCCCCGCCGGCACTTTCCAAAACCACCGCAAAGCCCGGGCGTCCAGCTCGAGGCAAATTCCGCGTTGAGCACGCGCCCGTCGTCATCGGTCATCCGCACGCCGTACAGACTGCCAGCGATGTAGGACAGCGGCGGGAACCGCCACGAGCCAGGCCGTCTCCAGGGCCGTCCCAGGCCGTGGCCAGGCCGTCAAACCCCACCCACGATGACCAAGGTCAACCAAGGGCACCCAACAAACGACCAGTTCAGAGCCTTCATCAGGTCTCTGAGCTGGTGGGCGACGGACGAGTCGACCTGTACGCCGGATTCTGTGCGCGGCGCGTACCCGAGGGGTGTGCGCCGGCGGCGGCCATCCATCTCGGCCTGCCGTTGCCGGCAGGCTCCAGCGGCCTACCCGCAGACATCGGGCGGGCAGCCCTCAAGCGTCTGCGCCGGGTCGTCATCTTGCGGTGACGGCCCTTGCTTGGCCTTGCTCCGGGTGGGGTTTACCGAGCCACCCCGGTCACCCGGGGTGCTGGTGGGCTCTTACCCCACCGTTTCACCCTTACCGTCCCCGTTGGGGTCGGCGGTCTGTTTTCTGTGGCACTGTCCCGCGGGTCGCCCCGGGTTGCCGTTAACAACCACCCTGCCCTGTGGAGTCCGGACGTTCCTCGGCGGCGGGTCGGAACCCGCCGACGCGACCGCCCGGTCGACTCGTCCGTCGCGCTCCCATCCTAACGACGTGCGTGCCGCAGGTATTGCCGCCCCGCCTGGGCAAGATCGCGCAGCTCGTGGGCGATCCGGCGAAGCCAGCTCAGATGGCGGCGGCTAGCCTCGTGGGGCTATGGATCTCTCCCACGCCGCGCTGCTGCTCGCCGCCGGTCTCGCCGCTGGCACGGTCAACGCGGCGGCCGGCGGCGGTTCACTGATCACCTTTCCGGCGATGATCGCGGCTGGTCTGCCGCCGGTGCCGGCGAACGTCAGCAACTCGGTAGCCGTGTTCCCCGGGTACGTGGCAAGCGTGGCGGGCAGCCGGATGGATCTGCCGCGCCCCCGGGCTCTGGCCACGCTGGTGCCGACCACGATCGTCGGCACGATCCTCGGGGCGTTGCTGCTGCTGGCGACTCCGGCTCGCGCGTTCGAGCTGGTCGTACCGTTTCTGGTGCTCGGGGCGACAGCGGTGCTGGCCTTCCAGGATCCGCTGCGTCGGCTGGTCGGGCATCCCCGGGATCTGTCGCCACGGCAGCGGACGGTCGCCGTGCAGACGATGGTCGGGCTGGGTGCGGTGTACGGCGGGTACTTCGGCGCGGCCCTCGGGGTGATGCTGGTCGCCGGGCTGGCCCTGGTGCTGGACGCGACGCTGGTGCGGGTGAGCGCGATCAAGAATCTGCTCTCCGCGCTTGTGGGGTTGACCACGCTCGTGGTGTTCGCCCTGTTCGGCCCGGTGAACTGGGCGGCCGTCGCGGTGGTCGCGCCGGCCACCCTGATCGGGGGGTACGCGGGTGCCCGGCTGGTCCGCCGGCTGCCGCCGGTGGTGCTCAAGACCATGATCGTGGTGTTCGGCACGACGATCGGGCTCTACCTGCTGTGGCGCGCCCTGAACTGACGCCGCCACGACGCCCTCGCCCGCGACGCCGCCGCTCAAGATCTGCGCAACTTCAGAGAAACTGCTGCCTCAGCGGCGACGGAGGCAGCAGTTTCCCCGAAAGTGTGCGGATCTTGAGCGGTGCCGCCAAGGGCGGCGGTCAGTAGGCCTCGCCTACCGGCTCTTCCGGGGCGTGTTCGGTTGTGGCGGCGGCGCGGTTCCAGCGGGACCAGAGGACCCGTTCGCCGTAGCCGGCGGCCATCACGTGCGCGAAGGCCAGGTAGACGAGCACGCCGACGGCGAGCACCCCGAAGCCGACCCAGTACGGCAGGGCCAGCGACTGCTCGGCGAGTTTGCCGGAGATGATCGGCGCCGGCGCGGCGGCACCCCAGCGGACCAGGTTGAACGCGCCGGTGGCGAGCCTGCGGTCGCTGGAGCCGAGGCCGAGCGCCAGGTCGGTGAGGTTGGCGTTGGCGAGGCCCATGCAGAGCCCGGAGAGCACCAGCACGACGAGCGCCTCGGCGGTGCTGGTGGAGGTGGCGAAGAGGACCATGCAGACCAGCAGGCCGGCGATGGCCACGCCGACGGTCTGCACGGCGCCGATCCGGTGGGCCAGGCGGTGACCGATCACCAGGATGCCGGCGGCCAGGCCGAGGCCCCACCCGGTGAACGCCAGCCCGAGTGGGATGACGTCGAGGCCGAGGAAGAGGGGCGTGTAGCCGAGCACCACGAAGAACACGAAGTTGTACGCGGCGGTGACCGCGCAGAGCGCGATGAACGCCGGTCGGCGGTAGGTGGCGAAGATCTGGCCGACGCGTACCGGGGCCTGCCTGTTTGTGGGTTCACGGAGCTTGCTGGCGGCCACACCGAGGGCGAGGACCATGAAGACGCCGCAGACGAAGAACGGCAGCCGCCAGCTGATCTCGCCGAGCAGGCCGCCGATGAGCGGGCCGACGGCGAAGCCGAGTCCGAGGGCGGTCTCGAAGAGGCCGACCACCCATTCCCGGTCCAGGGCGAGGTTGACGAGCACCACCATGGCGGTGGCGAAGAACATCGCGTTGCCCAGGCCCCAGACGCCCCGCAGCACCGACAGTTGGACGATGTTGTCGCTGAACGAGGCGAGGATCGCGGCCAGGCCGACCACGGAGACGCCGGTGACGAGCACCGGCTTGAAGCCGAACCGTCCGCTGGCGAGCGTCGCCGGGATCATGCCGAGGGCCATGACCGCGATGTACGCGGTGAACAGCAGCTCGACCTGCCAGGCGGTGACCCCGATCGCCTCGCCGATGGCCGGCAGGATCGGGTCGACGACGGCGATGCCGGCGATGGCGAGGAAGGCCACCAGTGTGGTGGCGTAGATGGCACTGCGGTTCGGTTCGGAACGCCGATCCACTCCGACTCCTCAATTAGCTGTATGTTACAGGTACTTATCCTGTATCATACAGCTATGAGTGCTGACGACGACGAGACCACCCTCGGCCGGATCGAGACCGAGGTGGCCCTGCTGATGCGCTTCGGCGAGGCCACCCGGCGGGCCACCGGCACCGCCGAGCACCGGGTGCTCGACCGCGCGGCGTACGTCATCCTGCGCCACCTGGCCGACGCCGGCCCGCAGAACGTCTCCGCGCTCGCCGCCCGGCTCAACCTGGACGGGTCGACGGTGACCCGGCAGGTCTCCGCCCTGCAACGCGACGGCCTCATCGTCCGCGCCCCCGACCCGACGGACGGCCGCGGCACGGTCATCTCCCCCACCCCGGCCGGCCTGCAACGGATGGCCGCCGTGCAGGCCGCCCGCACCCGGCTCTACGGCGACATGCTGGCCGACTGGAACGCCGAGGACCGGGCCGCCCTGGCGACCCTCCTGGGCCGCCTCAACCAGGCCCTGATAAACCGCAACCGCCCCCGCTGACCCCGCCCCAGGAGGGGCGCGGGACAGGCAGCGCCCGGGCACCGACCCACGTCGGCGCCCGGGCGCGTACCCGATCTCAGGCGACCGGTTCGCGGGCCGACTCGGCGTCGCGGTCGGTGCCCGGGGTGACGCGGGGGTCGCCCTCGTCGGCGAAGTAGTCGTCCGGCTCGGTGCCGTCGACGCCCTCGTCGACCTTCGCGGCCCGCAGCGCCAGGGTGACAAGCGCCGCGACGGCCAGGTTCACCAACACCGCCACGATGCCGACGTAGATCGTCCTGGTGGTGTCGAAGCCGAACTCCGACAGCGGGAACGCCGAGCCACCGAAGTGCTTCTTCGTCGGGCTGGCCACCTGGTAGAGCATCCACATGCCCAGCCCCATGCCGACCGCCCAGCCGACGATCAGCCCGGTGCGGTGGAACCAGCGGGTGTAGAGGCCCAGCGCCACCGCCGGCAGCGTCTGAAGGATGATCACGCCGCCGATCAACTGGAGGTCGATGGAGAACTGCGGGTCGAGGAAGACGATGCAGGCCACCGCGCCGACCTTCACCACCAGCGAGGTGATCTTCGAGACGTTGGCCTCCTGGGCCGGGGAGGCGTCCCGCTTCAGGTACTCCTTGTAGATGTTGCGGGTGAACAGGTTCGCCGCCGCGATCGACATGATCGCCGCCGGCACCAGCGCGCCGATGCCGATGGCCGCGTACGCCACACCGGCGAACCAGTTCGGGAACTGCTGGTCGAACAGCAGCGGGACGATCGTGTTGTTGTCCGCCGACCCGGCCGAGTTGCCGGGCAGCGGCTTGACCCCGGCCGCGATGGCCATGTAGCCGAGCAGCGCGATGAGCCCGAGCAGCAGGCTGTACGCGGGCAGCGCCGACATGTTGCGCTTGATCACGTCGCGGTTCCTGCTGGCCAGCACACCCGTGATGCTGTGCGGGTAGAGGAAGAGCGCCAACGCCGAGCCGAGCGCCAGCGTCACGTACTGGAGCTGGTTGTTGCCGTTGAGCAGGATGCCGTCGTTCGGGTTGGGTGACGCGTCGAACTTCGCGTCCGCGGCGGCGAAGATGTCTCCCCAGCCGCCCAGCTTGTACGGCAGGTAGATGACCGCCACCAGGATGACGATGTAGATCAGGCTGTCCTTGACGAACGCGATCAGCGCCGGGGCGCGCAGCCCCGACTGGTAGGTGTACGCGGCCAGGATCGCGAACGCGATGATGATCGGCAGGTGCCGGGCCAGCGCGTTGTCGCCGGTCACGCCCATCGTCTTGAGCACCGCCTCGATGCCGACCAACTGCAACGCGATGTACGGCATGGTGGCGACGATGCCGGTGATCGCGATCAGCAGCGCCAGCACCGGCGAGTCGAACCGGTTGCGGACGAAGTCGGCGGGCGTCACGAACCCGTGCCGGTGCGACACCGACCAGAGCCGGACCAGCACCAGGAAGACCAGCGGGTAGATGACGATCGTGTACGGCACGGCGAAGAACCCAGCCGCGCCCGCGCCGAACATCAGCGCCGGCACCGCCACGAAGGTGTACGCCGTGTAGAGGTCACCGCCGACCAGGAACCAGGTGATCCAGCCGCCGAAGCTGCGCCCGCCCAGACCCCACTCGTCCAGGTGGGCCATGTCCTTCGGCGCCCGCCAGCGGGCGGCCACGAAACCCATCACGCTGACCAGCAGGAACAGGAACGAGAAGACGATGATCTCGGTGAGATGGTCGCGCCACATCAGGAATCACCCCGCTTCTTGGTCATCTGGTACACCAGGGTCGTGGTGCTGACGCCGAGCAGGATGAACGCCAGTTGCAGCCAGTAGAAGCGCGGGAAGCCGAACACCCGGGGCGAGTCGCCATTGAAGAAGACCGGGATCAGCGGCACCACGATGGGGATGAAGAGCAACCAGTTCCAGGGGCTGTGATCCTTAGCCCTGGTCGGCGCCGTGGTGGGCGCCTCCGGTTCCGGTGCAGCCATCTGACACACCTCCGGGGAGTCGAGGCTCTCGATGT
Source organism: Micromonospora sp. NPDC093244 (assembly GCF_040683695.1). Taxonomy (NCBI): domain Bacteria; kingdom Bacillati; phylum Actinomycetota; class Actinomycetes; order Micromonosporales; family Micromonosporaceae; genus Micromonospora; species Micromonospora sp. NPDC093244. The sequence goes on along the minus strand of NZ_JBFBEO010000001.1, from coordinate 312,086 downwards.
AACGGCCGGAGGCTACGACTCTGTGATGGCGGTCACTGCTCCCGCTCGGAGGGTGCTGCGCCGAGCGGCCGGCCGGCTGCGCCGAACGGCGCGACCGACCGGCCGGGTGGAGGGGAGGTGGGCGGGCTCAGCCGGCCGGGAGGTGGGCGGTGTCGTTGACCGTGCGCACCGCGACGCCACCGTCGGGCCACATGTCGACAAGTGAGATGCCTGCCGCGTCCAGGAAGAGCCGGTGCAGGAAGCCGTCGCCGGCCGCGAGGGCGTCGCGCAGCACCAGCTTGATCGGCGACACGTGCGAGACGACCACCACGGTCTCCCCGGGGTACGACGTGACGAGCCCGGCGATCACGCGGTGCGCGCGTTCGGCGACCTGGGTGAACGACTCACCCCCAGGCGGGGCGACCCGGGGAGAGGCGAGCCAGGCGTCCATCTCCCCCGCCCACCGTTCGCGTACCTCGGCGAAGGTGCGCCCCTCCCACTCACCGAAGTCGCACTCGATCAGGTCGTCCTCCGTCCGCACCGGCACGTCGCCGAGCGCTTCGGCGATCGCCGCGGCGGTGGCCGTACACCGGGACAGCGGCGAGCTGAGCACCGCCGCGACGGACGGGGCCAGCGCGGCCACCCGGGTGGCGGTGGCCGCGACCTGGGCCCGGCCGCGCTCGGAGAGCGGCACGTCGCCGCGGCCGGAGTACCGCCGCTGCTCGGTGTACTCGGTCTCGCCGTGCCGGACCAGGATCAGGCGGGTTGCCGTGAAGCTCGGTCGCGGCTCCCACGACGCCGGCGCGGTCGCCGGGTCGCTGCCGGTGGCCGGCGTCGCCGGAGGTTGGCCAGTCGTCGGGGTACGCGTGGGCCGGCCGGCGGCGGCGTCCATCGCGGCGTTCGCGAGCGCGTCGGCGTGCCGGTTCTGCTCGCGGGGAATCCACGCGAACCGCACCGCCGTGAACCGACCCACCAGCCCGGCCGCCTGGGCGGCGAGCGGACGCAGACCTGGGTGCTTGATCTGCCACCTGCCGCACATCTGCTCGACCACCAGCTTGGAGTCCATCCGGACGTCCACCTCGGCGGCACCCAGCTCGGCTGCGGCGCTCAAGCCGGCGATCAGGCCCTGGTACTCGGCCACGTTGTTCGTCGCGGTGCCGAGCGACTCGGAGCGCTCGGCGAGCACCTCGCCGGTCTCCGGGTCGCGCACCACCGCGCCGTAGCCGGCCGGCCCCGGATTGCCCCGGGACCCGCCGTCGGCCTCCACCACGACCACGCGCGGCGCCACGACCTACAGACCCGACTCGTTGGTGCGGACCATGATCCGTCGGCAGTCCTCGCAGCGGACCACGTCGTCGGGGGCGGCCTTGCGGATCCGGGCCAGGTCGGCGCCGGACAGCTCCAACCGGCAGCCGCCGCAGCGGCCCGCGGTGAGCAGCGCGGCACCCAGCCCGGTGTCCTCGCGGATCTTGTCGTAGAGGGCGACCAGGTCGGCCGGGAGGTCGGCGGCGAGCGGCTGACGGGCGCCCCGCTTGAACTCCTCCTCCTTGGCGATCTCGGCCAGCGCGTCGTCGCGGCGCTGCTCGGTGGCGGCTCGCTTGTCCCGGGTGTCGGCCAGTCGCTGCTCCACGCCGTCCAGTACGCCCTGGGCGGTTTCCCGCTGCTCCATCAGCTCCAGCTCGGCGTCCTCCAGGTCGCCCTGGCGCCGGTTCAGCGAGACCAGCTCGTGCTGGAGCGCCTCCAGCTCCCGGGCCGGCCCGGTGCCGGCGGCCAGCCGGTTCTGGTCCTTCTCCTTGCGGGCACGTACCTGCTCGACGTCCTTCTCCAACCGGGCGATGTCCCGGTCCAGGTCGTCGACCGCCACCTGGGCGCGGACCCGGTCGTCCTCCAGCGACGACAACTCCCGGGCCAGCGCCTCCAGCTCGGCCCGCTCCGGCAGCGAACGCCGGCGGTGGGCGAGCTGGGCGAGATTGGTGTCGATCGCCTGGAGGTCGAGCAGGCGGCGCTGCACCTGGGGGTCAGCCTTCACGGTCGGGCTCCTTGTCGTCCACAACGGGTGCGGCGGCGTGCACGGTCCACGGGTCGGTGTCCAGGTCGGACACCAGCGTCTCGACGTCCAGCGCTTCCCGCAGGAGAGCGGCCAGGTCGTCCAGCCACGGTCGTTCGGTCGCCCAGTGGGCGGCGTCGATCAGGGCGGGACCATCGGCGGCGAGGTGCTCGCCGGCCGGATGGTGCCGCAGGTCGGCGGTGAGGAACGCGTCCACCCCGGCGGCGGTCGCGGCGCCGAGGAAGCTGTCCCCCGACCCGCCGCTGACGGCGAGGGTACGAACCATACGCCCGGGATCCCCCGCGGCGCGAACTCCCCAGGACGTGACGGGGAGCACGGCTGCGGCGTGCCGGGTCAGCTCGGCGAGGGTCATCGGGCGGGGCAGCTCACCGATCCGGCCGAAGCCCCGGTCGTCGCCGGCCGCGGGCGAGCCGGGCGCCGGCCGTTGCAGCGGGCGGAGCCCGGTCAGGCCGAACCGGGCGGCGAGGGCGTCGGAGACACCCGGGCAGGCCACGTCGGCGTTGGTGTGCGCCACGTGCAGCGCCACCCCGGCGCGGATCAACTGGTGGACGATGCGCCCCTTGAACGTCGTCGGCGCCACCGAGGAGACCCCGCGCAGCAGCAGCGGGTGGTGCGCGACGATCAGGTCGGCGCCGGCGGCCAGGGCCTCGGCTACCGTCTCGGGCACCACGTCGACCACGCAGAGCACCCGGCGCACCGGGGCGGCCGGCTCGCCGAGCACCAGGCCCACGCGGTCCCAGTCCTCCGCCCAGGCCGGCGGGTAGCGCCGTTCCAGCTCGGCCACCACGTCGGCCACCGTGGGGGTGGTTCCGATTGTGCTCACGGCGGGCCAGCTTACCGGCGTACGGGCCACCGGGCGGCGACGCCCGGCCCGGCCGCGCCGGGTGGGCGACGCGCGGGGCACGCCGTCGGGTGGTCAGGCGACGCGGCAGGAGACGCTGCGCAGCGCGGTCAACGGCAACTGCCACGGGAACGCGTGCAGGTGCTGCTCGCCCGTCCCCGGCGGGTGCAGGGCGACGACGTGGTCACCGAAGAGCACCGTGACACCCCAGTCGGCCAGCCGGGCCACGCCGGCCCGGAACGCCGGATGGGCGGCCATCGCGGCGTTGGTGTACGGCACCGCGATGATGGGGATGCCCTTGCCCTGCGCCTCGACAAGCAACCCGAGGGCGAGTGTGTCGGCGATCCCGGCCACCCACTTGTTGACGGTGTTGACCGTGGCCGGGCAGACGATCATGGCGTCGGCGGGCGGCAGGACGTCCGGGTCTCCGGGATTCTTGTAGTGCGTCCGCACCGGGTGGCCGGTCTGCCGGACCAGGGCGGCCTGGTCGACGAACTTGGCCCCGTCCGGTGTGACGACCACACAGACGTCCCAGCCGTCCTGCTGGGCCAGGTCGACCAGGTGCCCCACCTTGCTGGCCAGCGGTGAACCGCAGGCGATGACGTAGAGCACCTCGCGGTGCCCGCTGGTGTGCGGTGAACCGGCCATCAGACCGGCTCCGCGCTCATACCCCTACTCCCATGTGCTCAGCCAACTCCGCAATCGGAGAAGGCGGCGCACCACGTGTGCGACGAAGGATGTCCGACATCACCTCGTGCGCGATGGGCCGGCAGCGGATCTCCGACGCGGCGAGCCGGTCACCGCGCAGCAGCGCCTCGCCCGCGTTCGCCACGTCGCCGATCTGGGCGTACCCGCGGGCGATGTCGAGCAGGTGGTGCGCGCGGCGTTCGGGGAGCAACGCGTTGAAGGCGGGCTCCGGGATGCGCAGCTGGTGCACCTCCACCGCCCGACCCCCGTCGCCCAGCTCCACGGCGGCGGCAGCCCGATGCAGTTCCACGTTCGTCGGACCGAACGAGGTCCAGTAGTGGTTGTGGTCGCCGCCGAGCCGGGCGGCAGCCTCCGCGGCACCGTTGATCAGGTCGTCGACGCTCGCCGAGTCACCGATGCGCGAGGCCGCCATCGCGCCCTGGAGAAGCAGCATCCCGTAGACGGAGAGCTGGGCCGGGGACACCATGGCGCTGCCGGTGGGCGCCAGCCGGTTGGCGATCTGGACGTTCAGCTCCAGCGCCGGCCGGGCCCGACCCATCGCGACGAGCGCGTTGCAGACCCGGGTGGTGGCGATGCCGGCCAGCAGCGGGTCGTCGGCCCGCTGGGCAACGGCCATCGACCTGTCGGCGGCCAGCCAGGCCAGCTCGCACTCGCCGAGCTTGCGCAGCACCGACGACGCGATCTGGTAGACCTGCCCGAGCAGGTGGGCCGCCTCCGCCGCGTGTTCGCCGCCGTACGCGGCATCGGCCGCCTGGGCGTCGCGCAGCAGCTTCGGCAGCGCCCGGGTGAGCATCCCGTAGCGGCCGTACTGGTAGGTGAGCCAGGCGTGGTTGACGGCCTTGCGCATGTCGTCGAGCGGCGGCGGGTACGGCGCCGCGTCGAAGTACGCACTCATCGAGTCGTACCGTTCCAACGCCGCCCGGATCTCCTGCACCTCGACCTGGTCGATGCAGTTCAGCGCGTCGGCCCGGCGCTCCGGATCCTTACCCAGGAGCAGTTGGACGTCCATCTGGAGGATGTCGGCGATCTCGTAGAGGACGGAGAACTTGTCCAGCCGGCGGACGCCCCGCTCGACCTTGTCCACCCAGCTCTTCGACTTGCCCAGCCGATCGGCGAAGACCTGCTGCGACATCTTGCGCCGACCCCGCCAGTAGGCCACTCGTCGCCCTATGGGTAGCTCGTCCATCTCCCCATCCCTCCCCTGCCGCCACCGACCCAGGGGGCCGGGACGATGTCCGCGGGTGCGGCGATCCGTCGTGCGTCTTCAGGTTTTCGCTGGTCGCACAGAGTGTGCGTCAGCCGTACAGCCAGTCCTCGTACTTTTCGTGCAAGTTGCATGAGCCGTTCGTCAACCTCAACGATCGTGGGTTACGGCAGTGACGGTGCTCGAACTGCGACCTGGCGTTCGCCGGGCCCGACGAGGGGAGATGGCACACATGTGGGGGAACGTCGGACCGCGCGTCGCCGAACTGTCGCCGTTGGAACGCGTACGGCTGCGCCGGGTCGCCATCCGGTACGCCGTACACGGGTGGGAGGTCACGCCCGGCGCCTGTCTGGCCCGCAGCCGCTTCGTCTGCGGCCGGGCCGGCTGTCCCACGGTGGGTTGCCATCCCGCCCTGGAGAACTGGGAGCTGGCCGCCAGCGCCGACCCGGCCCGGGTGGCGACCTGGTGGCGTAACCGCCCGCACGGCGTACTGCTGCCCACCGGTCGCGCCTTCGACGTGCTGGAGGTGCCCGCCAACCTCGGCCGGCACGTGCTCGACGCGGTGCAGATCCATCCGGCCGGCACCGGCGTCCGCGGTCCGGTGCTTGTCACCCCCACCGGGCGGTGGATGTTCCTGGTCCGCCCCGGCGACCCGCTGCGCCCGGAGCTGGAGCACTGCTTCCACGTGGTCCGGCACGGGCCTGGCTCGTGGATTCCCGCCCCACCCACCCGGCTGCCGGAGGGGACGGTCCGCTGGGCGGTCGCCCCGGAGCAGGCCCGCTGGCAGCTCCCCGACTCGTACCTCGTGCAGAACACACTCATCGAGGCGTTGCGGGCCAGCGGCGTGACGCTCGCACCCGACCTGTTCCCCGGTCACCTGCCGCTGCCCCGGCGCGGCATGTGACACCGGCCGAGCCACCGATCCATCCGGTGGCCGACAGCGTCGCCGGGGCGCCGGTCCTCGTTGACAGGGGGACGGCGCGAACGAGCGCCACGAACGGGGGAACGATGTCCACCAACGACAGAGCGTCGCATCCCGGCGGGACGGAACCGCCCCGGCGCGGCAACCCGCGACACCGCTGGGCCGGCACCCGTCCGTCCGGCTCGCGGCCGGGCCGTCCGCGCCCCACCGGCTCCCGACCCGCTGGCACCCACCGCCCGCTGCGCTAGTCGGTCACGGGCAGGCCGGCGGAGTGGTACTGCCGGGCGTCGTCGGTGATGACGGCATGGGTGTGGTCGTCGAGGCGGTCCAGCCAACCGATGCCGGTGACCCCCATGGCCAGGGCGGCGGTGGCGTACGCGTCGGCGAGCCCCAGATCGGTGCCGACCACTGTCACCGACCGCAGCCCGCCGGCCGGTGTGCCCCGGCGCGGATCCAGCACGTGCCGTCCCCGCTCGTAGACGCCGGAGGTGGCCACGGCCAGGTCGGTCCCGGTGAGCACCAGGCAGGCCGCCATCGCGTCCCACGGGTGCCGGATGCCGATCCGCCACGGCTCCCCGGCCGGGGACAGACCCCGCACCCGCACGTCACCGCCGGCGTTCACGCAGTGGTTGCCCGCCCCGGCGGCGAGCAGCCGGTCGGAGGCGACCTGCGCCGCCCAGCCCTTCACGAAGCCGGACGGGTCGAGCCGGCCGGTGGCGTACGCGTCGAAGAACCCGTCGGTGTCGCCCCACAGGTCGGCGCACGCCTCCAGCACGAACCGCAGGTCCGCCGACGCCTCGGAGAGCAGCACCTCACCCCTGTCGAAGCGGCTCACCTCGCTGTCCGCCCGGTACGTGCTGAACCGGGCGTCCACCTCGCGCATCCAGGCGAAGACCTCGTCGGCCAGCTCGTGCAGGCGCCCGGGCGGCAGGTTGTCGGCGAGGTCGAGGGTGATCGCCGTACCCATGATCTGCTCGACCCGGCACAGGCCCGGTCGGGTCAGCGCGGTCGGCATGTCAGAACGCCTGCTCGATAGCGGCCCGCAGGGACTGCTTGTAGGCGTTGCTGGTCGAGGTGGCACCGGAGACGGTGTTGAGGTTGGCGCTCTGCTTCTTGACGACCTCGCCACCGCTGCCGTCGTAGCTGCTCCGGACGTCGGCGCTGTGGATGTCCGACTCGTCCCCGCTGGGCAGGGAGAGCGCGACGGCATCCACGATGCGGGTGCCGGAGATGACGATCTGGACCTGGACGGCCCCGTACCGTCCGGAGGTGTCGACAGGCGGCCCGGTGACCCGGCGGGTGGTCGGCTGCGGCGCCTTGGTGGTGGTCTTCGGCGCGGAGGGGGCCTTCGCGGTGGTTCTGGTGCCCGAGGGCCGGGCGGTGGTCTTGCCCGGCTTGGGCGACGTGGAAGGGTCGGCGCTTCCCGACAGCTTCGGTGCCGCGGCCGCCGGGTCGACTCCCGGGGCGTCCGGGACGAGGCTCGGGTCGGTGCCCGCCCCGGAGGGGTTGACCGGTTGGGCGGTCGGCAGGTTCTGGGCGACCTGGGTGGCGTCCGGTGAGCCCTTGAGCACCACAAGCGCGGTGGTGCTGGCGGCGAGACCGGTGATCGCGAGGAACGCGCGACGCATGCGATGCCTTCCCTACAGCTCGAAGGTGGCCAGGTGGATCTGCCGGCGGGGCACGCCGGCGCGGCGCAGGGCGCGCACCGACTGCTCCACCAGCCCGGGCGGCCCGCACAGGTAGACGTCCCGCCGGGCCACGTCGGGCACCAGTTGGCGCAGCCCGTCCGGGCTCATCAGTTGGCGGGGGCCGGGGTCGTCGCGGGAGCCGATGACGTACCAGAGGGACGTGTCGCGCTCCTGGGCCAGCCAGTCCAGCTCGCGGCTGAGCAGCACGTCGGCAGGGGTGCGGGCCCGGTAGATGAGGGCGGCGCCCGGCGGCAGTTCCTCCAGCATGGCCCGGATCGGTGTGATGCCGCTACCGCCGGCGATCAGCAGCGCCCGTTCCCTGGTCCGGTGCGCGGCCGTGAACGTGCCGGACGGACCGGACGCCCAGACCCGGGTGCCCGGTTCCAGGTCACGCAGGTCCGCGGTGTGCGTACCGACCACCTTGACGGTGAGCCGCAGCCAGCGCCCGTTCGCGGCGGCCGAGACGGAGAACGGGTGCGACTGCCACCAGCAGCCCCGGGTGAGGAACCGCCAGCGGAAGTACTGGCCGCCGAGCATCGCCAGCCGGCCCAGTCGCTCGCCGGTCAGGTAGATGGAGATGGTGTCGGGGCTCTCCGCGACCACGTCGGCGACCCGCAGCTTGTAGCGCATGTTGAACGCCAGCGGCGCGATCACCCGACCCCAAAGCAGGGCGGCGACCACGAGCAGGTAGAGGGCGATCCAGCCGGTGCGTACCGGGCCGGGCCGGTAGAGCTGCGCGCCGTGGGTGAACTGGTGCCCGTACCCGAGCAGCAGGATCAGGTAGCTGGAGCGGTGCAGCAGGTGCCACGCCTCGTAGGGCAGTGCCCGCCGGATGGCCCGGATGCTGCTGAACCCGACAGCCAGCATGATGGCGGCGGCGACGAACGCGGACAGCATGTCCTCGTACTCGCCGAGCAGCAGGCCCACCTCGGCGAGGATCGACTGGTTCCGCAGGTCGGCGTAGCCGACGAGGATCAGCGACATGTGCGCCAGCATCGCGACCAGCAGGGTGGCGCCGATGTCGCGGTGCCAGCGGGCCATCTGCTCGCCGCCGATCCACCGCTCCAGCACCGGCAACCGGCTCATCATGAGCACCTGCACGAGCAGCAGGTAGCCGGCGACCAGGCCGGTGATCCGGCCCGCCGCGGTGAGGGTCGCCGCGCTGCTGCGCAGCGACCCGGCGGGCGTGCCCAGCCACCACGGCAGCACGCTGGCGAGCAGGCCGACCAGGAGCAGAGCGGCCAGCAGCCGCCGGCCGCCGGGTCCACGTCGGTCCGGGACCTGCGGGGGTAGTGGCGCAGCCGACCGGCCGCCGTGCCGGGACGAGGTCCCGGTGCGGCGGCCGGCGGCGTGGGTGTGCGGGTACGTCACGCGTACAGCTTCATCGGGGCGTACTTCATGCGGGGGAACACCTTCTGCACCTCCGCGTTGGTGAGCCCGAACCGGCCCTGTGCCAGGGAGCCGTACACGTTGAACATGTTGTTGTATTCCGGCACGTCGCCGGAGTCGAGCTTGCTCAGGCCGTTCCAGGTGCCCAGCAACGAACCGGCGAGCTTCTTGCCGGACAGGACGGTGATCACGCCGCCGTGGCCGTGGTCGGTGCCGCCGCCGTTGGAGCCGACCCGCCGGCCGAACTCGCTGGACACCATGACCGTCACGTCGGCGGCCTGCGGGCCGAGGTCGGTGAAGAACGCCGCCATCGCGCTGGCCAACTCGTTCAGCCGGCGGTGCAGCTGGCCACCGTTCTGGGTGCCCTGGTTCTCGTGGGTGTCGTAGCCGCCCATGCCGACGGTCGCGACCCGGACGTTGGCGCCGCCCTTGATGAGCTGGGCAAGCTGCTGGAAGGCACGGCCGACGCCCTCGTACGTGACGCCCTCGGCGGGCTGGTACGGCTTGGCGGCGAGCTTCTGCGCGGTGGCCAGGGCGCCCATGCCCTCCTGCACTGCCTCCTCGACGGGGTGGTTGATCCCGGTGAAGAGCCCCTTGATGGCCTTCTCGGTGGCGGCCCGGAACCGGTCGTCACCGTTGAGCCGCAACGAGCCGACGTTGTTCAGCGAGATCGCGCCGTTGTTGCCGACGAGCGAGCGCGGCAGCGTGCTGCCGATGCCGACGCTGCGGAACGCGGTGCCCTTGCCGAGGTTGTCGACCAGGCCGTCGAGCCAACCCCGGCCGCCTGTCTCGTTGGGCAGCCCACCCAGGTTGCAGGCGTCCGCGGCCTGGAAGTGGCTGCGCGACAACCGCTCGTCGGAGACGGCCGGGATGAAGCCCAACTGGCCGGCCTTGAGCCACTGCTCCAGCGGCTTGAAGGCACTGGTCAGCTTGAAGCCCCGGCTCAGGGCGAGCGAGTCACTGCCGAGCAGCAGGTCGGGGCGGGCCTTGGCGAGCACCGGGTCGTTGTCCGGAGCCACCAGGCTCAGCCCGTCCAGCCCGCCGTAGAGGAAGACGTGGATCAGGGTGCCGGTCTTGGTCGCCGCGAACGACGCCGAGGTGGTGACGAACTGGGCGGTGGCCAGGGCGGTGGCGGTGGCGGCGGCACCGGCGACGAAGGTCCGCCGGGTCACGCCGCGACCGTCCTGCTGGGCCTCCTCCAGGTCCTCCAGGGTGCGGTACCTGTCGGCCTCGGCGGCGTTCTCGGCGGCGACGATGTCCGCCTCGGCACGCAGCAGCGCCTCGGTCGGGTTGTCGGCCAACCGGCGCAGGTCCGGGCATTCGGGGTGCAGGGGGAAAGAGTTGTACACAGTCTTCTCCATCGGGTGCCTCACCGGAGGTGGTGCTGGGGGGAAGCGAGGATCGCCCGCGCGACGGCGGTGATGGCCCCGTTGAACGTGGCGTCGACCTTGGCGGTCGCCGCCACACCGGCCACGCCGAGGATCAGGTTCTTCTCCCTGGTGCTCAGCTTCTGGCCCACCAGGCGCAGGGACAGCGCGTCCACGTACGCACCGGCCGTCGCCGGCGGCTTGGCGATCAGCTTCTCCGGCGCTGTGTACGTGAACACGGTGCGGTAGCCGGCGAGCAGCTCACCTGCCTCGTTCCAGCCGTTGAGCATGGTGCCGGCCGACGTCCACGCGACGTAGACGTCCGGGTAGCCGTCCGGGGTGGGCTGGCCCATCGGGTAGTGGCCCAGCTCGCGCATCTTGTCGTGGATCTGCCGCAGGCCCCTGGCGAACGGGGTGCGCTTGTTGTCGCCGTTGTTGTGCTTCGGCGACGCCTCCGGCGACACGCCCAGGGTGCGGTACGTGGCGACCAGGTACTCCATCGGCCGGCGCACCTTCTGACCCACGGCCGCCCAGAACTCCGAGGAGCTGAACAGCGTCATCAGCACCGGCTTGATCATGCCGTTGTTGGTGGTGTACGTCTTGGCGAGCCGGTCCACAAGGGACTTCGGCGGGGTGTCCGAGACGAACCGGGTGGCCAGGCTCTGCGCCACGTACTTCGCGGTCGACGGGTGCAGCGCGATGTAGGTGATGTACGCGTCGATGGCCGCTTCGGCCTTCTTCGGGTCCGACGAGTTGTTGGCGTGGGTGAAGCCGAGGATCTTCACCTTGCCGACGTAGTGCTGCTCGGGCCGGAAGACGTACTTGCCGTCCTGGACGCCACGGCCGGTCTGGAGCATGGCGGCCTGCCGGACGTCCGGCTCCTTGTAGCCGCCGTCGACGCCCACCGAGTACAGCTCCAGGTTCTCCCGGGCGAGGTTCTCGTTGATGGCGTCCTTGCGGGAGTCCTTCTGGTTCAGGTAGATCAGCAGCGCCGGGTGCCTGTTCGCGGCGACGAGCATCTCCGGGTAGCTGCCCAGGGCGTGCTTGCGCACCACGTCCTTGTCGAAGGAGTTCCGGTACACCTCACCGCCGTCGAAGTCGGCGGCGACGTGCAGGAAGTCGTTCCAGAAGTCGACCATCACCTCGAACAGCTGGCGCTTGGACCAGATCTGCCGGGCGATGGTCGCGTCGACCATCTCCCGCTCCGGCTGGGCGCCCTGGTCGTTGAGCTGGTCCCGCTGGGTGCGCAACTGCTGCACGTCGAGCTTCTGGGTGGGCAGCTCGGCGAGCTTCAGCTCGGCCTTGCTCGGCTCGAGCTTGTCCGGCTCCATCTGGGAGCGGATCCAACCGTCGATGCCGAGCTTCTTGATGTCGGAGACCACGGCGGGCGTGGCGCCGAAGGTGGCCCGCCGTGCCAGGTGCAGGATCGGGTCCTTCGCCAGCACCGTCTTGACCGTCACCTTGGTCTCCGCCGCCGCGGCGGCGGGGCCGGAGAAGGCCCGGCCACCGGTGGGCGCGTTCTTCTTCAGCGCCTCACCGGCGCGCGAGCCCATGTAGCTCTCGTTCTGCTCGGTGTAGGTGCGCACCGTGCTGGGCTGCTGGCCGCTGGGCCGCGCCGCGGTGCCGTCGGTGACCGTACTGCCGGTCGCGTCGCCGGCCGCGTCGTCGCCGAAGAGGCTGCGGATCTGCGGGGTCATGGCGAGCGCCGCGCCACCGGCCACGACGGCGGCGGTACCGCCGAGCGCGACCATGGCCTTGCGCCGGCCGACCTTGCGACCCGGCTCGTCGTCATCGTCCAGGGTGGGCAGTCCGGCGCCCACGGTACGGGCGGGGGCCGGGCGGCCGAGGCCCTCCGGGCCGACCCACTGCGGCCCACGCGGGGCGGGAGCGGGCTGCGCGTAACCGTCGGCGTACTGCTCGCGCGGGTCACCCTGCGCCGGGTATCCGCCCTGGTGGGGGTGGGGCGAGTCGTACCCGTACGGCGCGGACGAGGTGTGCTCGGCGTACCCGTCCGCGGTGTGGTGCTGGCGTCCGTCCCAACCGCGGTCGTCCCGCGGTCGACGTGGTGGCACATTCTGGTCGGCCATGTACCAATCCCGATTTCTGATGAGCGCCGGAAAGCTGCGACCGGACAGGTGCGGCAGGTGCGGCGACTGTTGCCTGAGGGGGTTGCTACGGCAAGGTAACCAAGGCCCCAGGTGCCTTCAAGGCAGCCCGAACGCCCTCGTGGGGGCACTTAAGACAGCCCTCACCACCGTGGTCGCCGCGCACGGCCGGCCGGGGTGGACCGCGCACCTTCTCAGCAGGGCGTACGCGCGGCAGCCGGGCACGGATCGGACCGTGGGGGCGTACCCGGCACTTTCCGCGCCGTTCACCACCACAGGCAAACTTAAGGTTCGGATAAGCCAGACGTGAGACGCCTTCGTGCGAGGCAAAAGTAGCAGCAGAGGGTGAGCGTGAGCCGCCGCCGCAACGGGTATGCCGCCGAACCGCTGAACGCGTGAGGGGAAGGCAGCGCCATGCTCAGCAAAGAGGATCAGCGCAGGTTCGACCAGATCACCCGTCAGCTCCGGGAGAGCGACCCGGCATTCTTCGCCCGGCTGGACCACCGGGTCCGGGCCCGGAGGGGCCGTTACCTGATGTTGTTGACGATCGTGCTGTGGGCGTCGCTGCCGGCGATGACCGTGTTCGCCGGCCGGCTCGCCGGGGCGATCTGCGCGGTGGTGCTGGTGGCGAACGCCGCGATCATGTGGCGGTTCCGTCGCCGGTGGACGTGACGGCTCACCTGTCGGCCGGGCCGAACGCCCGGTAGGCGCGGCGCAGCCGTTCGAGCAGTCCCGGCCCGCCGATGCTCGGCGCCGGTGGGCCGAGCTGACGCAGCAGCAGATCGGGGCCGGTCGCCAGTCGGGGCGGCCGGTCGGGCAGCGGCACGGGCGGCGACCAGAACCGGTCCGGCGCCTCGGCCACCGGGGTCGCGGACAGGCCGGCGAGCGCACGGGCCGCGCCGGCCGGCGACGCCGGTACGTCCACAGCGGACGCCAGGTCGTCCTGCGTGGACGGACCGTCCGGTTCGGGCGGTGGCGGTGTGCCGGTGGCCTCGGCGCGACGGGCGCGCAGCTGGTCGAGCAGGTCCGCCCGGGACCGGCCGCGCCAGTGCAGCAGCTCGAACGGGTCCGCGTCGAACGCCTCGGCCAGGAGATAGAACGTGGCCGCGAGGTGCTTGCACGGCACCGCGAAGTCGGGGCAGTTGCACCGCTGGGTCAGCTCGTCCACGCCGGTCGGGAAGAGCGGCGCCCCGGCGGCGACGAACAGCTCCTCCAGCTCGTCGGGGAGGTCCCCGGCGAGCAGCCGCGCGCTGAAGAACGCCTGCCCGGCCAGCTCCGTCTCGATCCGGGACCAGAGCGCGGCCGGGAACGGCGTCAGCGCGATCGACACCTGGTACGGCTGCGGCCGGGAGCCCTGCACCTCGGCGCTGACCCGCCCCGGCGCGACGTCGAGGCGCAGCACCTGACCGGCCCGCGCGTACGACCGGCCCCGGGTCAGCCGGGTGCCGAGCGCGAACGACTCCAGCACCTCCAGGAAGCGCCGCGACCACCAGGACCTGCCGATGGCGCCCCGGGCGCTGCGCGCCCGCAGCCCTCCGTCCACCCGGCGGGGACGGCCGTAGTCGGCGAACCGGTCCGTGCTCATCACTCGACCACCGCGCCGGCCTCCAGGGCGAACAGCTCCCGCAGCTGCCCGGTGGACAGCTCGGTGATCCACTGCTCGCCCGTGCCGACCACCCGTTCGGCGAGACTGCGCTTGTCGGCGATCAGCGCGGCCACCTTCTCCTCCACCGTGCCGGCGCAGACGAACTTGCGGACCTGCACCCGCCGACGCTGCCCGATCCGGAACGCCCGGTCGGTGGCCTGGTCCTCCACCGCCGGATTCCACCACCGGTCCACGTGCACCACGTGGTTGGCGGCGGTCAGGGTGAGCCCGGTGCCGCCGGCCTTGAGCGACAGGACGAACAACGGCGGACCGTCCGCCGACTGGAAGCGCTGCACGAGGGCGTCCCGTTCGGCCTTGCCGAGCCCGCCGTGCAGGAACAGCACCTCCCGGCCGAACCGCGCCGACAGGTGACCGCGCAGCATCGCGCCGAACTCGGCGTACTGGGTGAACAGCAGCGCCCGCTCCCCCGCCGCGAGGACCTCCTCCAGGATCTCGGTGAGCCGGGCCAGCTTGCCGGAGCGGCCCTCCAGCGCCGAGCCGTCGCGCAGCAGTTGGGCCGGGTGGTTGCAGACCTGCTTGAGCCGGGTCATGGTGGCCAGCACCAGCCCACGTCGTTCGATGCCGTCGCTGGTCTCGATCCGGTTGAGCATGTCGTCGACCACCACCCGGTACAGGGCGGCCTGCTCGGCGGTGAGGTTGCAGAGCACCTCCATCTCCAGCTTCTCCGGCAGGTCGGAGATGATCGACGAGTCGGTCTTGAGCCGGCGCAGCACGAACGGGCCGGTGATCCGGCGCAGCCGCTCGGCGGCCTCGGCGTCACCGTTGCGCTCGATCGGCTCGGCGAACCGTTTGCGGAACGTCGCGGCCGGCCCGAGCAGGCCCGGGTTGGCGAACTGCATGATCGACCAGAGGTCGGCGAGCCGGTTCTCCACAGGCGTACCTGTCACCGCCACCCGCTGCCGCGCGGGCAGCGCACGGACCGCCTCGGCCTGCCGGGTGGAGGCGTTCTTGATGGCCTGCGCCTCGTCCACCACCACCCGGTGCCAGTCGATGCCGGCCAGGTCGACGGCGTCGCGGGCGGCCACCGAGTAGGTGGTGAGGACCAGGTCCGCGCCGTGCGCGGCCGCGGTGAACTCCGC
The DNA here is from genome assembly GCF_040683695.1 of Micromonospora sp. NPDC093244. Classification (NCBI taxonomy): domain Bacteria; kingdom Bacillati; phylum Actinomycetota; class Actinomycetes; order Micromonosporales; family Micromonosporaceae; genus Micromonospora; species Micromonospora sp. NPDC093244. The sequence continues at coordinate 297,070 of NZ_JBFBEO010000001.1, read as the reverse complement.
CCCCCGCGCCCGCTCCGCCCCATGGTGTACGTGCACACGCAGCGTCGGCGTGAACCGTGCCGCCTCGCGCTGCCAGTTGCCGACGAGCGACATCGGACAGACAAGCAGCGTCGGCCCGGCGTCCGGCGGGTCACCGGCGAGCAGCGCCAGCAGTTGGACTGTCTTGCCCAGTCCCATGTCGTCGGCGAGGACACCGCCCAGCCCGAGCGAGCGCAGGAAGGCCAGCCAGGCCAGCCCGCGCCGCTGGTACGGCCGCAACGTGCCCACGAAGCCCGGCGGCGGGTCCAGCGGGGTGAGCCGACGCTCGACCGCACCGGCGAGCAGGTCGCCGAGCGCACCGTCGGCGGTCACCTCCAGCACCGGCAACGCCCCGCTGTCCTCGCCGTCGGTCAGCCCGAGGCGGAGCAAGTCGGCGACTGTCAGCTCGCCCGCCGAGCGGAGCAGACGCAGGCCCGCCGCGAGGCGACCCGGGTCCAGTTCGACCCACCGGCCGCGCAACCGCACCAGCGGGGTCTTCATCTCGGCAAGCGCCGCCAGCTCGTCGGCGGTCAACGGCTGGTCCCCGAGCGCCACCTCCCAGCGGTAGTCGACGAGGGCGTCCAGGCCGACACCGGCGTCGACACTGGCCACCGTGCCGGGCGCGGTACGGCTGCGGGCGCGCAGCCGGGCGCCGAGCCGCGCCGACCGGCGCTGCCACCAGGAGGGCAGGAGCACCCCGAAACCGGCGGCGTGCAGCACCGGGGCGCCCTCGCTGAGGAAGCGGTGCGCGCCGTCGACGTCCAGCTCCATCGCCTCGGGGGCGGCGGTCCGCAGCGCGGAGTCCAGGTCGGGCCAGAGCCGGCTGGCCCGGCCCAGCTCGGCGAGCAGCGTCTCCTGCGGGCTGTTCGTGCGGCCGGCCAGGGTGCCGAGGGTCTGCGGCGCCCGCCAGACCTGCCCGGCGTCGACGTGCAGGCCCGGTTCGTCGGCCGGCTGCAGCCCGAACTCCAGCCGCCACCGCCCGCCGGCGGCGGAGTCCACAGGCGGCGGCGAGTCGCCGGCCGGTCGGGTGGCCAGGATCGGCTCGGTGACCTCCTCGGGCGCCGGCTCGACCAGCCGGAAGCTCGCCCGCACCGGGCCGCCCGCGGCGTCGCGCTGCCAGGCGTCCAGCTCGGCACGCAGCGTGTCCAGCGCCGTCGGCTCGACCGTGAAGTCGCGGTGCGGGCCGGCGAGCGCGGCCAGCCAGGCCGGCGCCGGGCCACCCGGGCGCAGCCCCCGCGCCAGGGTGGTGGTCGCGAGGGCGGCCCGCGCGGCGGCGTCGGTGAACGCGTCGAGGGCGTCCGCGACGAGCGCCCCGGCGGTCGGCTCGGTGTCGTCGGGTCCGGTGGCCGCTCGGGCCGCCGGCGGCAGGGCGAGCGCCAGTGACCGCGCCCACGAGGCGTCCGTGCCGGTCAGCAGCGGGCGCCACACCGCACACGCGGTGACCTGGCCGGCCTCCCCGACCGGCGGCGGCGCGGTATCGGGGGCGGCCGGCGTGCCGACTCCCGGCAGGACCCGACCACGGGTCACCAGGTCGGCGGCGAAGTCGGCAAGCTCGGCGAGGTGGCGCAGGGTGGCCCCGCACACCACGGGAAGCTCATCCAGGGCGCGTAACAGCGGCAGCGCGTCGTCCGGGGCGTACACCAGGACGGGGACCCGCCACGCGGCCAGGGCGAGCCGGCCGCGGGCCGGGGGTGCGACGGCGGTCCGGATCAGGTCGGGTGAGTCGGTCGGCACGCCCGCCCGGGTGGGCAGGGTGACGAGCGCGGTGTCCGGGCCTGCCGGCGCGGCGGCCTCGGCGAGGGCGGCGGCCAGGTCGGTGTGCCCGGCGGCGAAGGGGTGCGGGCGTTCCCGGGGCGGCCGGCCGGAGCGGGCCGCAGGGGGCGGCGCGGCGCTGTCCTCGCCCCAGAGCGCGAGACCGCCTGTCGAACCGTCGCTGGGCAACCACAGCCCGTGGATGACCAGCACGTACTCCCCCTCGTCGCCGCCCACGCCCAGGATAGGCGGCCCCGGTGACCCGGCGCCGGCACCCACCGGCCCGCGCGACACCGCGCGGGAGGCTAGCGTCGATGCCATGGTCGATCTGCTGGTCATCGGCGGGCTCGGTGTGGATGTGCGGGTACGGGTGCCCGCGCTGCCGCTGCCGGCCGCCGATTCGCACACCGTCGAGCCGATCGAGCTGCGGATCGGCAACACCGGCGCCGGGGTGGCGCTGGCCGCCCGGGCGCTCGGCCTGCGGGTGCTTGTTGTCGACACCCTCGGCACGGACCCGGCGGGTGACGTGGTCCGGGCGGCGCTGACCCGGGCCGGGGTGCCGGCGTTGCTGGCCGAGAACCCGGGCGGCACCCGCCGGTCGGTGAACCTGGTGGACCCGGGTGGGCGGCGCACCTCGCTGTACGACCCGCGCCCGTGGCGGGGTGATCCGCCTTTCTCCGCCGCGCAGGTGGGCGATCTGGTCCGCGACGCCCAGCACGTCCACGTTTCGATAATGGACTGGGTGGTGCCGCTGCTGCCCGCCGTGCGGGCCGCGCTGCCGGCGGGCGTGACGCTCACCACCGACCTGCACGACTGGGACGGCGAGAACCCCTACCACCTGCCGTTCGCCGAGGTCGCCGACCTGATCCTGGTGAGCGGGGTACGGCTGGACGGGCGGGCCCCGGCTGTCGCCGGGACGTTGGCGCCCCGGACGGTGGTGGTGACCCGGGGCGCGGACAGCGCCGACCTGTACCCGGGCGACGGCTCGTCGGTGCCGGTGCCGCCGGCCGCGCCGCCGGGACCGGTGGTGGACAGCAACGGGGCCGGCGACGCGTTCGTGGCCGGGCTGGTCGCCGGCCGGCTGCGGGACCGGCCGCTGGCCGAGGCGGCCCGCTACGCGGCGCGGGTGGCCGCCGCAGCCTGCACCCACGACGGGATGGAGTACCCGGCGGGCCTGCTGCCCACCGGTTGACCGCCGGCCCGACTCAGAGCGCGCCCGTCGACCCGTCGGTCAGCTCGCGCAGGATGTCGGCGTGGCCGGCGTGCCGGGCCGTCTCCTCGATCATGTGCACCAGGATCCAGCGCACCGACACCTCGCCGAGCTGCGGGTGCGGCACCACGTGGTCCAGGTCGAAGCGCGCGACGACCTCCCGGGACCTGTCGCAGGCCCGCTCGTACGCCTCGACGAGCGCGGCGACGGTGTCCTCTTCGCCGATCGTGAAGTGCGCCACCTCGTCCTCGGTCGCGGTCAGGTAGACGTCGCCGGCCTCGGGGGCCAGCAGGGTGGGGAACCAGTTCCGCTCGACCATGGTCAGGTGCTTGACCAGACCGGCGAGCGTGGTCGCCGAGGGCACCAGCCGGCGGCGGGCGTCGGCGTCGGAGAGACCGCGCACCTTGCGCAGCACCACGCCACGGTGGAAGTCGAGGAAGGAGTCGAGCACGGCACGTTCGTCGCCGGTGCGGGCCAGCACCGGGCCGAGCGTCGGATCGATCGTCTGCTCCATCCACCGACCCTAGGCCGCTCCGCGCGCCCGCGCTGCCCCGCTATCCGCTGCGGGCGGGCCGCACGACAGGCAGGATGGGCGCATGGCTTCATCCGTGCAGATCCTGCTCGTCGGCGGAACGGCGGACGGGCAGACCGTCACCGTCGAGTTGGACACCAATGGCCGCCCGCCGCTGACCCACCACCACATCGGGTCCGGTGGCCTGGCCCACGCCGAGATCTACGAGCTGGAGAACGCGCGGGAGGAGTCCCGCGATTGGCGCTACAGGTGGACCGGCCCGGCCATGTGACCGGCCGGATCAGACCCGGGTCAGGGTCTGACTGCGCAGGCTGTCCAGCACGCCACGGGTGACGTCCGAGGTGCCGCGGGCCTGCTCGCAGACCTCCGCGACCCGCCGGGCGGTGGCATCGGCGCGCTGCTCCCGCTCGTCCCACAGCCTGTCGACCTCGGCCAGCAGCGGCCCCTCGACCTCCCGTTCCACGCCGCGCAGGGCCGGCACGCCGAGACGCTGGGCCAGGTCGAAGACCTTGCCCGCGTACGGCAGCGGCAGGAACGGTGTGCCCACCATCGCCGCGAAGATCAGGAAGTGCAGGCGCATGCCGACGGCCAGGTCGAAGTGGCGCATCAACCCGAGCACCTGCTGCGGCGAGTACGTGCCGTGCAGGATCCGCCCCCGTTCGGCGGCGACCATGTGCGACAGCACCCCGTGGGAGTGCCTGATGTCGTCGCGTTCCATGGGCACGAACAACACGTACGCGTCGATCCGGTGCACGAGGAAGTCACCGATCTGGGCCAGCAGCCGGTGGTAGCCGTCCACGTCGAGGCGCTCGGCCGCCCGTCCCGGCTCCCGCACGCTGATGCCGACCAGCCGCTTGCCGGCCGGCACACCCTCCTCGCTCAGCAGGTGGGCCGGGAAGTCGGCCGGCTGGAGGAGGAAGGCCGGGTCGGCGGTGACCGTGATCGGGTTGAGCAGTCCGGCCTCCTCCAGCACCATCCGGGACTCCTGGTCACGGACGGTCACCTGGGTGGCGCTGGCGAGTGTCTCCCGGACCATGCCGGTGTCCACGGTGTCGCTCAGCGGCCCGACCCCCACCGCGTACGTGATCAGGGGCAGGCCACGTTCCTGGGCGACCCGGACGACCCGCAGGTAGCGGCGGGCCTCCCGGTCGTACAGGATCCCGCCGCCGCCCAGGATGAGCAGGTCGAGCTGGGCCAGCACCAGTGCGGAGTCGGTACGGCTGACGCCCTCCCACGGCACCGCCTCGACGTCCGGGTGGGCGGCCCGGGTGTGCTCCGGGTTACGGGAGAAGACGATGATCCGGGCATTCGGCTCCTGCATCCGCAGATCGGTCAGCAGACCGGTGAGGATCGCCTCGTCGCCGAGATTCCGGCCTCCGTACGAGCCGAGCACACCGATGGTCAGTCCGGCGCCATGCGTCATCCGTCGCTCCTCCCCAGGTGCGGTCCGCGCGGGTTTCCCGCTGGGCAGGTGAACAGTCCTTCCGGGGAGACCGACGGGCTCAGCCCGCCGGGTCGATCCGCTTGGCCATCTGCTGGGCGGTGACCTCGAAGCCCAGGCTGCGGTACAGCCCGATCGCCACGGTGTTCGTCCCGAAGACGTTCAGCCCCAGCTCGGTAACGCCGAGTCGGGCCAGTTCGTCCTCCATGAGCTGGATCATCCGGCGTGCGTGGCCGCGTCCCTGGTGCGCCGGATCCACCTCGATGTTGTGGATCCAGGCCCGGCGGGTGTCGGTCGCGCCGGCTGCCCCGGGCAGGGTCACCCAGATCCAGCCGACCTCGGTGTCGCCGACCCGGGCCACCCGCAGCAGGGTCCCCTCGGTGGCCGCGCCCGCGGGCAGCAGCTCTCTCAGCTGGCGTACGGAGTGCTCCAGGGCGGCCTGCGGGGTGAACCCCCGGTGCGTCGCCAGGTCCTCGGCGTACGCCTGCTCCAGCGGCCCGCGCAACCGGGCGAGGTCCTGCTCGGTCATGGGCGTCAACGTCAGCGTCACCCGATCAACCTTTCCAGTCGCCGTCCCGCACCGTCACGCCGGCCGGCCGGCCGGTCGGGCCGGGGCCTACCGCGCGGGCTCAGGGCGCGGCCGGCGCCGACTCCAGCTGGTACGCCAACTGCCCCAGGTCGTCCAGGCGTACGTCGCCGTCGAGCCCTTTCAGCGCGGCCGTCATCGCGCCGGCGGCCCGGCCGGCCTCCAGCCCCACCTCGGCGTCCTCGACGACCAGGCAACGCGCCGGCGACACGTCGAGCAGCGCGGCGGCCCGCAGGTACCCCTCCGGCGCCGGCTTGCCGACGCTGACGTCCTCGACAGTGACCAGCACCGCGGGCTCGATGCCCGCGGCACCGAGACGGACCCTGGCCAGCCGGGCGTCGGCGCTCGTCACCACCGCCCAGGGCATCCCCAGCCGGGCCAGCGTCAGCAGCAGCTCGTGGGCGCCGGGGGTGGCCGTCACGTCGGACAGGTCGTCGTACTGCAACGCGAGCTGGCGTGCCGACGCGGCGGCGACCGCCGCGTCGTCGAGCCCGGGCAGCAGGCGGCGGACGGTCCGGTCGGCGGGACTGCCGTGCGCGATGGCCAGCGCGGCCCTCGGGTCGGTGCCGTACTCGACTGCCCACCGCTCCCAGGCCCGCTCGACTGCGGCGTCGGAGTCGACGAGGGTGCCATCCATGTCGAACAGGACGGCCTCGATACCGGACAGGTCCACGATCATCCTCCCCACCTGCGCTGATCCTCGAGCATAGGCCGAGCGGATCACGGCGCGAACCGACCGCTCGGCGGGGTCACCCGTCGCGGCCCAGCACCGGCCGGACGGCGTCGACGAACGAGATCCGGCGAGTGGTCCGTTGCTCGATCGCGGCGAGCCACAGGTCCCGGTGCCTGTCGCGCAGCGGCGTCGCGGAGCCGTCCCGCTCGTCCCCGAACCGGCGCTGGTCGGCGTACTCGGTCGTGATGCTGGCCAGCACCGACCGGGCCGCCGCCGCGACGTCCGCCGGCCCCTCCAGCAACACCAGGTTGTACGCCTCGTCCACGCCGCGCGTCGCCGAGTACACCTCGTCGTAGCCGGATCCCGGCTCGTCCGCGCCGGCCTGTAGCCATCGCCGGTCCAACTGCCGGTACGCCCGGTCACAGGCGCTCAGGAACCCGACGTACGCGTCGCGGCGCAGCTCGTCCCGACGCGCCGCCCGCGCCTCGGCGCTTTCCAGCCGGGCAACGGCGAGCTGGTGGGCCAGTTGCCGGCGGGTGCTGAACGCGCCGATCAGCCCGGTGAGGGCGGCGGCGGCCAATGTGGACAGTGCGGTGATCAGCGCGACGGCGACGGTGTCCTGCACGCGCCCATCATCGCGTCCACGCTGTCGGCGCGGGCAGGGGGCCTATCGAAACGGGGTCACGTTCCGTACGCGGCCTTGATACAGTCACGGCTCCCCTTGATCAACAAAGGACGTCGCCATGACGGGTGCCGAACCTGCCGAAAGTCCGTCGCCGGACCCCACCCCGGCCGCGGATCCGACTCCGACACCGGACCCGTCGCCCGCCGCGGAGACTCCGACGGCCGCCGAGGCCGCGCCGACCGAGGCCGCCGTGGCCCCCGCGACCCCCGGCTGGGCCGCCCCGCCGTCGCCCACCGGCTCGAACCAGACGACCATCGTCGCCGCCGTGGTCGGAGGCGCAGTGGTCCTCCTGCTCGTGGCATGCCTCGGTCTGGTCGGCGGCATCTTCCTGCTGCGCGGCGACGACACCACCGCGTCCGGTCCGGAGACCACCGCGCCGGTGCGACCCCGCAGCGGCGGCGGCGGTGGCCCGACCGCCAGCGCCGCCCCGACCGCCAGCGCCGCCCCGACCGAGGAACCAGTCGTGCAGGGCCCGCAGGCCAGCGCGTACCCGGCGGAGAAGATCGAGGACCTGAACCGGGTGTGCGACGAGGACATCTACTACCCTGAGCTGCCCAAACGGGCCGGCAAGGCGCCACACCCGGTCGTCCTGCTCCTGTCGGACACCCCTGGGCTGCGCTACAAGGACGACGGCTACTACTACGACCTGGGTCTGTCCAAGAAGGTCGAACAGACGTGGGCGTCGGAGGACCCCCGCTCGGTGCAGATGGTCGCCTGCCTCGATCGGGTCAGCGCCGGCTCCACGATCCGCACCTGCAAGTTCGACGACCCGAAACCGCAGACCCTGACGCTGATGCGGACGAGCTGGCGTCTGCGCGTGTACGAGGCAGCGACAGGCCGCAAGCTGCTGGAGAAGACGATGCCCGGCGACGACCAGAAGTGCCCGTACGTCGTCATGGTCGGCGCCGACAAGAAGATCTACGCCGAGGTCAGCGACCGGGCGGCCATCGCGGCGCTGCGCAACCTCGTCACCAGGTAGCACTGTTCAGCGCGGCGGGTCCTCACCGGTGAGCCCGTCCACCGACTCCCGGATCAGATCGGCGTGCCCGACGTGCCGGGCGTACTCCTCGATCAGGTCCACGAGGATCCGCCGCAGGCTCGGCACCCGACCCTCGGGCCAGTCGCCCCGGGCCAACTGCTCCGGCCCCGCGTCGGCGAGCGCCTCGGCCACCGTCGCCCGGGAGCGGGCCACCGCGTCCCGCCACAGCGCGTACACCTGCTCCGGAGTGTCCTCGGCCGCTGAGCGCCAGTCCCAACCCGGATTCGCGTCCCAGTCGACGGACTCCCACGGCTGCCCCGGTGAACGCCCGCACAGCTTGTACGAGAAGGAGAAGTCCTCCACGAAGGCCAGGTGCTTGAGCAGCCCGCCGAGGGTGATCGACGACGGGCCGAGCGTCGCCCGCAGGCCGGCGGCGTCCAGCCCGCCGGTCTTCCACGCCAGGGTGGCCCGCTGACGGTCCAGGGAGCCCAGCAGGGTGGCTGTCTCGTCGCCCGCGATCGGCGGCTCGGATTGAGCGTTCTCGTCCGCGTACGTCATGGGGTCCGAGGCTAGCGGTCCCGCTGATGATGGTGGGCGCGGCAGGTTTCGAACCTGCGACCCCCCGCTTGTAAGGCGGGTGCTCTCCCACTGAGCTACGCGCCCGGAACGCCCCGTGTGGCGGGCCGGTGGCTGGCAAGCTTACCCGCTTGCCGCCGGCCCGGACGCACGGCGTACCCCGGTCAGATGGCCGTCTCGGCGATGGCCTTGCGCCAGGCCTGCTGGTCGCGGGCCTCGCCCGGGCCGTTCATCTCGGCGAAGCGCACCACGCCGCCGCGGTCGATGACGAAGGTGCCCCGGTTGGCGATGCCGGCGACGTCGTTGAAGACCCCGTACGCCTGGGCGACGCCTCCGTGCGGCCAGAAGTCGGCCAGCAGGGGGAACTGGTAGCCCTCCCGCTCGGCCCAGACCTTGTGGCTGTACACCGAGTCGACGCTGACGGTCAGGACCTGGACGTCGTCGTTCACGTACTGGTCGAGGTTGTCCCGCACCTCGGACAGCTCACCCTGGCAGGTGCCGGTGAAGGCGAGCGGGTAGAAGATCAGCAGCACCGTACGCCGGCCACGGAAGTCGGAGAGCCGGACCTGCTGGTTGTTCTGGTCCTTCAACACGAAATCCGGTGCCTCGGCACCCACCTCGATGGGCATGCGACCTCCCTCGGTCGGGTCAGGGACGGCACCAACCTGCCACACCCGGCGGTACCGACCGCCGGGCGTGTGGGCGGCTGGAGGCTACTTCTTGGCCTTGGCCCCGCGGCGCAGCACCAGGCGGGCGCCGCTCCAGTCCCGGCCGGCGTTGACGGTCGAGGTCTGCTGAAGGCCGGCGGTGGGCGCGGACTCCGCGACCTCGCTCGGCTCGACGTGCCCGTCACGCCCCGCCTTCGGCGTGAGGAGCCACACGACCCCGTTGTCGGCCAGCGGGCCGAGGGCGTCGACGAGAAGCTCGAAGAGATCACCGTCGCCGTCGCGATACCACACCAGCACCGCGTCGACCACCTCGTCGGTGTCCTCGTCGACAAGCTCTCCACAGCGGTCGGTCAGGGCGTCGCGGAGATCCTGGTCGACGTCGTCGTCGTACCCCATCTCCATGACGACCATCCCCGGTTCGATTCCGAACCGGTCCGCCAGGCTGCGTACCCCGTCGGCGGCCTGACCAGCGGTCGCGCTCACTGTCGCGTGCCTCCTCATCTCGTCCCTGCTCGCGGCGTCGGACCGACGCCGTCAGGCAAAGTCCACACACTTGTGCCTCTGCGCGCAAGTGGCGCACCGGGTGGAACGGAATTTACCGTGCCAGCAGCGTACGGGCACCGTCGGTAATGGCTTCCGCGGAGACCAGAACCTGACGTGCTGCCGGACCTAATGGTACAAACGAGTCAACTCCGGCGACTCGACGCGCGGCGCCGACATATCCGGCGTCGACAAGCGCGGCGATGACCCCCTCGCCCACCCCACCGGATCGGCGCGTCTCGTCCACCACCAGCACCCGGCCCGTCGCCGAGGACTCCCGGATGATGTCCGCCACCGGCAGCGGCGCCAACCAGCGCAGGTCCACCACGCGGGTGCCCACCCCCTCCTCGGCGAGGACGGCCGCCGCCCGCAGCGACATCCGCACCCCGTTACCGAAGGTGATGATGGTCAGGTCGTCGGCCGAGCCCACCTGGTAGACCCGCGCGCGGCCGACCGGCACGTGCCCGGCCACCCACGCCCCCGGCTCCGCATAGCCCGCCAACCACTCACCGTCACCGTCGGCGTACAGGTCACGTGTGTGGTAGAGCGCGATCGGCTCCAGGAACACGCAGACGCTGCCGTCCACCGCCGCGCTCGCCAGGCAGGTCCGCAGCATGGGCGCGGCGTCGTCCGGCCGCGCCGGCACCGCGACCACCAGACCCGGCACATCCCGGAGTACGGCCACCGAGTTGTCGTTGTGGAAGTGCCCGCCGAACCCCTCCTGGTACGCCAACCCGGCCACCCGCACCACCATCGGGTTGCGGAACGCGCCCCGCGAGAAGAACTGCATGGTGGCCGCCTCGCCGCGCAGCTGGTCCTCGGCGTTGTGCAGGTACGCCAGGTACTGGATCTCCGGCACCGGCAGCATCCCGGCCAGCCCCGCGCCCAACCCGAGCCCCAGCACCGACGTCTCGTCGAGCAGGGTGTCGAAGACCCGGGCCGCGCCGAACCGGTCGCGCAACCCCTTGGTCACCCCGTACACGCCGCCCTTGGCGGCCACGTCCTCGCCGAAGACGGCCATCTGCGGATGGTCGAGCATCCCGTCGGCGAGCGCCGCGTTGATGCTCTGCGCGAGGGTCAACGGGCCGGCCAGTTCCGGCGGCTTACCGCCGAACGCCTCCTCCCGCGCCGCGGCGCCCGGCCCGCTGGCCCGGGCCGCCGCGTCGGCCACCGCCCGCGCCACCCGCACCGGACGCCGGGGCGCCAGCGCGGCCACCACGTCGGCCGCGGACGCCAGCTTCGGCTCGCCCAACACCTCCTCGGCCAGCCGGCGTACCTGCCAGCCGGTCTCGTCGTACCGGCCCAGCAGTTCCTCCCCGCTTGCCACGCCAGCCTCGGCGAGCAGCCGCGCGGTGGCGACCACCGGATCCCGGGCCAGGTCCTCGGCAAGTTCGGCCGGGCTGCGGTACGCCGACTCCGCGTCGGCGCCGGCGTGCCCCATCAGCCGGACGGTGCGCAGGTGCAGCACGGCCGGCCGCCGATGCCGGCGCACCCAGGCCGCCGCCTCGGTCGCCACCGCGTACGTCTGCACCGGGTCGGCCCCGTCTGCGCTGAAGTAGCGGATGCCCGGCCTGGCCCGCAGCGTCGCCTCCACCCAGCCCTGCGGGGAACGGACGCTGATGCCCAGCCCGTTGTCCTCGCAGACGAAGAGCACCGGAATGCGCAGCCCGGCGTGGTCGTACCAGCCGGCGGTGTTGAACGCGGCGGTGGCGCTCGCGTGGTTGACCGAGGCGTCGCCGAAGGAGCAGACCACGATGGCGTCCGACGGCCACGGGGCGTGCGCGGCACCGGCGCCGCTGCCCACCCGCGCCTCGGTGCCGGTGCGCCGTCCGGCGCTGTCGAGGCGGCGCAGTCGCTCCACGGCCAGTCCCATCCCGACCGCGCGGGGCAGGTGCGAGGCGATGGTGGAGGTGGTCGGTACGACGTTCAGGTCGGCACGACCGAACACCTTGTGCCGGCCGCCGGCGATCGGCTCCTGACTGGACGCGACCATGCCGCGCAGCACATCGCGGGCTGCCTCGGCGTACGGCGCGAACCCGCCGGCGGACGGCGCGGACCCGGCCGGCTCAGGCTCGGTGGCGGGGTCCGGGTCGGTGGCCTGCTGCCCGTCGACGGCCTGCTCACGGTCGGCGGCCTGCTCACGGTCAGCGGTCGGCTGCCCGTCGGCGGCCTGCTGCTCGTCGGTGGCCTGCTGTCGGTCGGCAGCCTGCTTCCCGTCGGCGGCCTGCTCACGGTCGGCGGCCGGTTCGGCGTGGGGGGTGCCGGTCGGCGCGGCGTCGGCGGCGGCCTGGGCCGCCCGCACGCAGTAGAACGCCCCGGAGCGGTAGTGCAGCAACGCCGGATCGGTGGGGCGCAGCGCGGCGGCGACCGCCGCGTTGCCCTCGTGCCCGGCCGAGCCGATGGTGTAGAAACCCTCCCCGAAACTACGCAGCCAACGACCGGCGAGGTCGAGCTGGCGGCTGGTCACCTGCGCGTCGAACAACTCCAGCAGGCGCTCGCCGGTCAGCGGGGCGTCATCGGTGACCGGGTCGGCGGGGTCACGCCTGCGCTGCGCGGCGGGCAGCGCCGCCAGCGTCTCCCGGAACCGGTCGTCGAGATCTTGCGGGGTGGTCACGTCCGACAGCATTACCGACGCGGGCCATGCTCGCCCAGTGGGACACGGCCGGCGCCTCTCCACTCACGCCGGATCGCACGGCTCCGGACAGCCGCCGTCGGACACCTTCCACACCAGGTCACGCAGGGTGGACAGCTCCTGGTCACTCAACCCGGCCAGGAGTCGGGAGTCGGACATCACCTCGATCACCCGGCCCCGAACACCCCGGCCGTCACCGGTCACCACCAGCGTCTTCTGCCTGCGGTCGGCCGGATCGGTACGGCGCTCGACCAGGCCGGCCTGCTCCAGCCGGTCGACAAGCGCCGTCACGTTGGACCGGTCACAGCCCAGCCGATCGGCGAGGTCGCGCGCCGGCAGTGGACGGTCCGGGTCCAGCTCGTGCAGCGCCCGGGCCGTGGCCGGGGTGAGCCCCAACTCGGCGAACGCGGTGCCCTGCCGGTGACGCAGGGAGGCGGTCAGGTGTGCCATCCGGCGCACCACATCGGCCGCGAGGCCGGCCCGGTCCACCGGTCGACCCGCCGCGGAACCCCCCTCCGGTGCCACCGCCACATCGTACGCGCCGCGCCGCGCCGACCGCCCGGATCGACGCTCGGCTCCGGCCGCGCCGCGCAACATCGGTGAAACTGCTGCCTCCGCACGCCCGGAGGCAGCAGTTTCGGGTTAGTTGCGCGGATCGTGGACCGGGACGGTGGCTTGCGCCGCCCGTCCGCCCGCGGCCATGATCGCGCTGGAACACGGAAGTAGTGGCCTCCCGCCGCCCACGACACCACCAGATCCAGGATCGTGCACGATCTTGGCGGGATCGGGCCGCCTCGGCCGAGCCGGGCCGGGCGGCCGGGTGTCAGGCGGGGAGGAACGAGAAGCGGACCTGGCGGGTCGGGTTGTCGCCGTTGGTGTCGACAAGGCAGATGGACTGCCAGGTGCCCAGTGCCAGTCGCCCGTCGAGCACGGGCAGCGTGGCGTACGGCGGGACGAACGCGGGCAGCACGTGGTCGCGGCCGTGGCCGGGTGAGCCGTGCCGGTGCCGCCAGCGGTTGTCGGTGGGCAGCAGCGCGTCGATGGCGGTGAGCAGGTCGTCGTCGGAGCCCGACCCGGTCTCGATGATGGCCAGGCCGGCGGTGGCGTGCGGCACGAAGACGTGCAGCAGGCCGTCGCCCTGGCCGGAGACGAACCCCTGGGCCTCGGCGGTGATGTCCCGGACGGTCGGCCGGGACCCGGTCTGGACGGTGATCACGTCACTGCGCATACGTCGCATTCTGCCGCAGCGCGACCCGCGAGCCACCGCCACCGTGGCCGGAGCCGCCAGCCACCCCCGCACGCCCGGGTCGCCGGAGGAGGTCTGGTGGACCATGACATCGCCCGCACGGGGCGGGGCCGGCGGCGGGCGGGGCGCGGCCGACCGTCGCGCTAAGTTACCGACGGGTACCTGTGTCGCTCATCGCGTCGGGGGGACCTAGACGTGACGACGGGTGCCACCAGGGGGCAGGATGGCGCTAGAGACCTATCCCACACACAACCGAGGGAACGCCTGTGGCTACGGAACGCAAGCGCCCGGTGATCAGCGACGGCCTACCGAGCCAGCTTCCGGACATCGACCCTGACGAGACAAGCGAATGGGTCGAGTCGCTTGATGGTGTCATCGACGAGCGGGGCGCCAAACGCGCCCGCTACGTCATGCTGCGCCTGCTGGAGCGGGCCCGCGAACGCCAGGTCGGGGTGCCGCCCCTGACCACCACCGATTACATCAACACCATCACGCCGGAGCGCGAGCCGTGGTTCCCGGGCGACGAGCACGTCGAGCGGCGGATCCGGGCGTACGTGCGCTGGAACGCGGCAATGCTGGTGCACCGGGCGCAGCGCCCGGAGATCGGCGTGGGTGGGCACATCTCCACCTTCGCCAGCTCGGCGTCGCTGTACGAGGTGGGCTTCAACCACTTCTTCCGGGGCAAGAACCACCCGGGCGGCGGCGACCAGATTTTCTACCAGGGCCACGCCTCCCCCGGCATGTACGCGCGGGCTTTCCTCGAGGGCCGGCTCAGCGAGCACCAGCTCGACGGGTTCCGCCAGGAGCTGTCCCACCCGGGCGGCGGACTGCCGTCGTACCCGCACCCGCGGCTCATGCCGGACTTCTGGGAGTTCCCCACCGTCTCGATGGGTCTCGGCGGCCTGAACGCGATCTACCAGGCCCGGTTCAACAGGTACCTGCAGCACCGCGGCATCAAGGACACCTCGCAGCAGCACGTGTGGGCGTTCCTCGGCGACGGCGAGATGGACGAGCCGGAGACGCTCGGCGCGATCGGCGTGGCCGCCCGCGAGGAACTGGACAACCTCACCTTCGTGATCAACTGCAACCTCCAGCGGTTGGACGGTCCGGTCCGAGGCAACGGCAAGGTCATGCAGGAGCTGGAGGCGTTCTTCCGGGGCGCCGGCTGGAACGTCATCAAGGTGGTCTGGGGCCGCGAGTGGGACCCGCTGCTGGCCGCCGACACCGACGGTGCGCTCGTCAACCTCATGAACACCACGACCGACGGTGACTACCAGACGTACAAGGCGGAGTCCGGCGCGTACGTCCGGGAGCACTTCTTCGGCCGTGACCCGCGTACCCGCAAGATGGTCGACCCGCTGAGCGACGACGAGATCTGGAACCTCAAGCGGGGTGGGCACGACTACCGCAAGCTCTACGCGGCCTACAAGGCGGCCACCGAGCACACCGGTCAGCCCACTGTCATCCTTGCGAAGACGATCAAGGGCTGGACCCTCGGCTCGCACTTCGAGGGCCGCAACGCGACCCACCAGATGAAGAAGCTGACGCTTGAGGACCTGAAGACCTTCCGCGACCGGCTCTACCTGGACATCCCGGACTCGGCGCTGGAGGACAACCCCTACCTGCCGCCGTACTACAACCCGGGTGAGAAGTCCGAGGAGATCCAGTACCTGAAGGAGCGGCGCGAGCAGCTCGGCGGGTACCTGCCGTCGCGACGGACCAGCACCAAGCGGCTGAGCATCCCCGGTCCGGAGCGGTTCGCCGACGTCAAGCGCGGCTCGGGCAAGCAGAAGGTGGCCACCACCATGGCCTTCGTCCGCCTGCTCAAGGACATCATGAAGGACAAGGAGTTCGGCAAGCGCTGGGTGCCGATCATCCCGGACGAGGCCCGTACCTTCGGCCTCGACTCGATCTTCCCGACCGCGAAGATCTACTCGCCGCACGGGCAGCGCTACACCTCGGTCGACCGGGAGCTGTTCCTGTCGTACAAGGAGTCGACGACCGGGCAGATCCTGCACGAGGGCATCAACGAGGCCGGTTCGGTCGCCTCGTTCACCGCCGCGGGCTCGGCGTACGCCACCCACGACGAGCCGATGATCCCGATGTACATCTTCTACTCGATGTTCGGGTTCCAGCGGACCGCCGACGGGCTGTGGGCCGCTGCCGACCAGATGGCGCGGGGCTTCCTGCTCGGCGCGACCGCGGGGCGTACGACGCTCAACGGTGAGGGCCTCCAGCACGAGGACGGCCACTCGCTGCTGATCGCCGCCACCAACCCGGCGGTGGTCGCGTACGACCCGGCGTTCTCCTTCGAGATCGCGCACATCATGGAGAACGGCCTGCACCGGATGTACGGAGACGCGCAGGAGAACGTCTTCTACTACCTGACGGTCTACAACGAGCCGATCCTCCAGCCGGCCGAGCCGGACGGGGTGGACGTGGAGGGCCTGCTCAAGGGCATCTACCGCTACTCGCCGGCGCCGCAGGTCGACGGCCCGAAGGCGAACGTGCTCGCCTCCGGCACCGGTATGCAGTGGGCGCTCAAGGCCCAGCAGCTGCTCGCCCAGGACTGGGGGGTGCCCGCCGACGTGTGGTCGGTGACCTCCTGGACCGAGCTGCGCCGCGACGCGGTGCAGGCCGAGGAGTACAACCTGCTCAACCCGGGCGCCGACGCGAAGGTTCCGTACATCACGCAGAAGCTCGCCGACGCCGACGGGCCGAAGGTCGCGGTCAGCGACTGGATGCGCGCGGTACCGGACCTGATCTCCCGCTGGATACCTGGCGACTACACGTCGCTCGGCACCGACGGGTTCGGCATGTCGGACACCCGGCACGCGCTGCGTCGGCACTTCCACGTCGACGCCGAGTCGATCGTGGTGGCCACGCTGCGGCAGCTCGCCCGCAGCGGCGCGGTGCCGGCCACCGTGCCGGCCGAGGCCGCCAAGAAGTACGCGATCGACGACGTCAACGCCGCGCCGGTCGGGGAGACCGGCGGCGACAGCTGACGTCCCCGCACGACGAGAGGAAGGGCCCGGCGCACCCGCGCCGGGCCCTTTTCGGGTACGACCCGGCCGGCACCGCCCGGGAAGGGCGTCAGCAAGCACCGCCGGGGGCGGACGTCAGCCGACGGCGGCCAGGTCGGTCAGGCGGGCCAGCGAGTCTTCCAGGTCGGCGCCCACCCGGCGCAGGCCGAGGCGCAGCAGGGCCGCCTTGACCGGGCCGGCCGGCCAGCGGACGACGATGAGCCGCACGATGGTCCCGCCCTCCTCCTCGTCGGGAGTGAGCTGGACGTAGATCTCGGTGCGCGCCTCCGCACGGGCACCGGCCCCCTTCGCCCGTTCCCGCCAGCCGATCAGGGTCGGCTCCTGATAGGCGATCACCTCGGCCTCATGCGCCGAACCGCGCCCCGCCTGGACCAACTGCCGCCGCCCGAAGCCCTCTCCGGAGAGCACTTCGGCCGCGCGGACTCCCGCCAGCCAGGCCGGCAACTGCTCGGCCCGCTGGACGACGTCCCAGACCACTTCCATCGGCGCCGCCACGTGCGCACTGCGTTCCACGAGGATCATTTCCGTCTTTCCTCCAGTGAGGACATCCCACGATATCGGCACTCTATGCGCTAAATCGGACTTACCTGGACGGGTTTGGAAAAAGACACGCCGATCAACCATTGCGGAATGCGGCAGCCCGGCCTATGGCGCATTCATCGACAGCGTCCTAGAGTCCCGAGCACGTTTCACATTGACCGGGAGGGCGCATGTCGACCGCACCGATGCCCGAGTTCCCCGCCGGCTTCCGCTGGGGCGTCTCCACGTCCGCCCACCAGATCGAGGGCGCCGCCACGGCCGACGGACGCCTACCGTCCATCTGGGACACCTTCGCGCACTCCCCCGGGCGGATCGGCGACGGCAGCAGCGGCGCCGACGCCTGCGACCACTACCACAGGTATGCCGAGGACGTCGCGCTGATGGCCGGGCTCGGCGTCTCCGCGTACCGGTTCTCCATCGCCTGGCCCCGGGTGCAACCCACCGGCTCCGGCCCGGTCAACGCCGCAGGTCTGGACTTCTACGACCGGCTCGTCGACGAACTGCTGGCCTCCGGCGTCGACCCGGTGGCGACGCTCTACCACTGGGACCTGCCCCAGCCCCTGGAGGACGCAGGCGGCTGGCTGAACCGCGACACCGCCGCCCGTTTCGCCGAGTACGCCGACCTGGCCGCCGGCCGGCTCGGCGACCGGGTGCGACTCTGGATCACCCTGAACGAACCCTTCGTCCATATGAGCATGGGGTACGGCATGGGCGTGCACGCCCCCGGCCGGATGCTGCTCTTCGACGCGTTCGGCGTCGCACACCACCAACTGCTCGGGCACGGGCTCGCGGTAGCCGCGCTGCGCGCCCGCACCACCAGCCCGGTGGCGATCGCCAACAACTACTCGCCGGTGCGGGTGCTCGGCGACAGCGACGCCGACCGCGCCGCCGGGACCGCGTACGAGGCTCTGCACAACCGGCTCTTCACCGACCCGCTGCTCGGGCGGGGCTACCCGGACCTGCCCGGCTTCGACCCTGACCTCGTCCACCCCGGCGACCTCGACACCATCGCCGCGCCGATCGACGTGCTGGGGGTCAACTACTACAACCCCACAGGTGTACGGGCCGCCGAGGAGGGCTCACCGCTCCCGTTCGACCTGGTGCCGCTGGACGGCTACCCGCGTACCGCCTTCGACTGGCCGGTGGCCCCCGACGGGCTGCGCGAGCTGCTCGGCTGGCTCCGGGACACGTACGGCGACGCACTGCCGCCCATCGAGATCACCGAGAGCGGCTGCGCGTACGACGACGTGCCGGACGCCGACGGCCGGGTGGCGGACCCGGAGCGGATCGCGTACCTCGACGGGCACCTGCGCGCCGTCCGCGCCGCCATCGACGACGGGGTGGACGTGCGCGGGTACTTCGTCTGGTCGCTGCTGGACAACTGGGAGTGGGCAGAGGGGTTCACCAAGCGCTTCGGTCTGGTGCACGTCGACTACGCCACCCAGAGGCGTACGCCCAAGTCGTCGTACACCTGGCTGCGGGACGTGATCGCGGCCAGCCGGCCGGGGTCGGCGCGGTGACCACTGTCGACCCGACGCCGGCGGCGCTGCCGGCGGCCCTCGCCGAGCCGACGGTGCCGGTGCGGCGCGGCTGGATCGGCCTGATCTTCGCGGCGAACCTGGGCGTCTGGATGGCGTTCTTCACGCCCATCCAGGTGCTGCTGCCACAGCAGATCGAGCAGATCGCGCCCGGCGACAAGGAGAACATGCTGGCCGTGGTCACCGGCCTGGGCGCGCTGGCAGCGGTGCTCGCCAACCCCCTGGCGGGTGCGCTGTCCGACCGGACCTGCCTGCGGATCGGCGGCCGGGAGTTCGGCAGGCGGCACGTCTGGACGGCGGGCGGGGCGGTGATCGGCGCGGCGGCGCTCGTGCTGCTGGCCCAGCAGCACACCATCCTCGGGGTCGCCCTGGGCTGGGTCGCCGCCCAGGTGTGCTTCAACGCGATGCTTGCCAGCCTCACCGCCGCCATCCCGGACCGGGTACCGGTGACGCAGCGTGGCGGGGTCTCCGGCTGGGTGGGCATCCCGCAGGCGCTCGGGCTGGTGCTCGGCGCGGTGCTGGTCACCGCTGTGGTCACCGGCAACGCGGCAGGCTACCTGGCCATCGCGGTGGCCATCCTGCTGCTGTCACTGCCGTTCGCGCTGTTCACACCCGACGAGCCGCTGCCGCGTACGCACCGGCCGGCGCTGCGCGTCCGGGTGCTGCTGACCTCGATGTGGATCAGCCCGCGCCGGCACCCGGACTTCGCCTGGGCGTGGATCACCCGGTTCCTGGTCCAGCTCGGCAACGCCCTGGGCACCCTCTACCTGCTGTACTTCCTCACCGACGGGGTCCGTTACCCCGACCCCGAGGGTGGCCTGCTGGTGCTGATCCTGCTCTACACGCTCGGCATGATGCTGACCGCCGTGGTCGCCGGCCGGCTCTCCGACCGCTCCGGGCGACGCAAGGTCTATGTGATCACCTCCGGGCTGATCATGGCGGTGGCGGCGCTGCTGCTCGCGATCGCGCCGGTCTGGCCGATGGCGATCGTCGCCGCGCTGCTGCTCGGCGCCGGCTACGGCGTCTACCTCTCGGTCGACGCCGCGCTGATCACCCAGGTGCTCCCCCGGGCCACCGACCGGGCCAAGGACCTCGGCGTGATCAACATCGCCAACTCGGCGCCGCAGGTGCTCGGCCCCGCGCTCTCCGCGCCGCTCGTCGTCCACCTGGGCGGCTACCCGACGCTCTACGCCGTCACCGCCGTGGTCACCCTGCTCGGCAGCGCGCTGGTCGTCAAGATCCGGTCGGTCCCCTGAGCTGTAAGGAAGGGCCCCCTGTACAACACCAGACGATAAGAAGGGGCCCTTCCTTACTCGGTTGTCCGTCGCCGTAGGCTGGGGGACGTGACAGTACGTGTGCGCTTCGCCCCCTCCCCGACCGGTATGTTCCACGTCGGCGGCGCCCGCTCGGCGCTGCAGAACTGGATCTACGCCAAGCAGCAGGGCGGCGTGTTCGTGCTGCGCATCGAGGACACCGACGCGGCGCGCAACAAGCCCGAGTGGACCGAGGGCATCCTCTCCGCGCTGGACTGGATCGGCATCTCCCGGGGCAGCTACGAGGGCCCGCACTTCCAGTCGGAGAACGCCGGCGAGCACCGCGCCGCCGCCGCCCGGCTCTACGAGTCCGGCCGCGCCTACTACTGCGACTGCACCCGCGAGGACGTCCAGGCCCGCACCGGCTCGCAGTACCAGGGCTACGACGGCTACCACCGCGATCTCGGCCTCGGCCCGGGCGAGGGTCGCGCGCTGCGCTTCCGTACGCCCGACGAGGGCCTGACCGTCGTTGTGGACCTGATCCGCGGCGAGCCCACCTTCGAGAACAAGCTCATCGAGGACTTCGTCATCGCCCGGGGCGACGGCTCGCCGGTCTTCCTGCTGGCGAACGTCGTCGACGACATGACCATGGGGATCACGCACGTGATCCGGGCCGAGGAGCACCTGCCCAACACTCCCAAGCAGCAGCTGCTCTGGGACGCCCTCGGAGTCAAGCCGCCGGTCTGGGCGCACGTGCCGGTGGTGGTCAACGAGAAGCGGCAGAAGCTCTCCAAGCGCCGCGACAAGGTGGCCCTGGAGGCGTACCGGGAGGAGGGCTACCTCTCCGGCGCGATGCGCAACTACCTCATGCTGCTCGGCTGGGCGCCCTCCGGCGACCGGGAGATCGTCCCCTGGTCGGTCATCGAGGAGGAGTTTCGGCTGGAGGACGTCAACCCCTCCCCGGCGTTCTTCGACGAGAAGAAGCTGCGCGCGTTCAACGGCGAGTACATCCGCGCGCTGCCGGTGCCCGAGTTCATCGACGCATGCCAGCCGTGGCTGACCGGCACCGGCACCATCGCGCCGCCGCCGTGGCAGCCCGATGAGTACGACGCCGACGCGTTCGCCGCCGTCGCGCCGCTGGCCCAGACCCGGATCGCGGTGCTCAGCGAGATCGTGCCGAACGTCGACTTCCTCTTCCTGGCCTCGCCGCTGATCGACGAGGCGGCCTGGACCAAGACGATGAAGGACGGCTCGGCGGAGCTGCTGGACGAGGCAGTCGCTGCCTTCGAGGCGCTGGAGTCCTGGGACGCCGAGTCGCTGAAGTCGACGCTGGAGGCGGTCGGCACCGCTCGTGGCCTCAAGCTCGGCAAGACGCAGGCGCCGGTCCGGGTCGCGGTCACCGGCCGTACCGTGGGCCTCCCGCTGTTCGAGTCGCTGGAGGTGCTCGGCCGCGAGCGCACCCTGACCCGGATCCGCGCCGCCCGCCTCCGCCTGGTCTGACCCGGCCCGGCCCGGCGCGACGGGGGGCGGGCGGGGCGGGCTCAGCGGGGTTGGCGGCGGCGGAGGATCAGGGCTGCCGTCAGTGCGGCGAGCACCACGAGGCCGCCCAGCGCCCAGAGCCACGGGCGTGCGCCCGAGTCGGGCTGCTCCCCGGCTACCGGGGTCGTGGATAACGTCGGGCTGGCGGGTGCGGCCGAGGCCGGCCCGGCGGAGGGGTTCGCCGCCGGGGGTGATCCGGCAGGGCTCGGCTGGCCGGCGGCCGACGGCGTCGCGGACGGGTCGGCGGCGGTGCCGGTGGTGAGGGTGAACCGCACCTCGCCCCGGACCGGGTGCCCGTCGGCGGAGGCGAGCTGGTAGCCGACGGTGTAGAGCCCCGCGGCGGCCGGCTTGAACGGCACCCGTACCCGGCTGCCGTCGAACGTCGGCTGCCCGCCAGCGACCACATTGTCCGGGCCGGTTACTGTGATCTTCGTCGTAGTCGGCGACGGCCTGGCCAGGAACCGCAGCTCGATCCGGGCGGGTGCCGTCGCCACCCGAGCGCCGTCGCGCGGGTCGCTGCCGGTCAGCTCGTTGTGGGCGGCGGCAGGCGTGGCCGGGGCCAACAACGACACACCGAACGCCACGCCGAAGACCACTGGCACGACCCGTCCCAAACGTGTAACCCTGCCCCCCATGAACCCCTCCGTAAGGGTACGATCCGCCCGCTGATCAAACCGCTCCTCATTAGTCGAGCAGAGATCGCAAATAGTTCCAATTACTTGTTCCACAAGCTGCACGTCATCGACGTTCTGCAAGTCTGTGAGGGTGTGCCCGGCCAACCGGTCGGTGCCGTCACCGGCCGACCGATCCGGGCGTCGCGACGAAAGCCATCCATCGAACGGGGCGAGGAGGCGGGATGGTCCGACAGATGAGGCGGTGGGCCACCGTGCTGGCGGGCACGTTGGCGGCGGCGTTGCTGTCGCTCGGCACCGCCGGTCCGGCCGCCGCGGCACCGGCTCCGGCGCCCGCCGGGGTGGACATCGCCGGCACGGATCTGCCCGAGCCGCTGCGGCTGCGCGCGGACACGCAACCCGACCTCGTGGTCGCGGTCATCGACCAGGTCAACTTCCTCGGCCGCACCGGCGCTCCGACCGGGCCGAAGGCGGCCGACCTCGGTCCGAAGTACACGGTAGTGGTGCTCGTCGGGGACACCCCGAAGCAGACGTACGACCTCTACCCCGATGCGGCCGGCGGTCCCCGGATCTTCCGGCCCGCGAAGCAGCCGGACGGGCACAAGACCAGCGCCGGCTGGTTCCTCGGCCGGCTCAGCATGTCCGAGACGCTGCGCGCCGCCGGGGTGCCACTGGAGCGGCAGTTCGACACCGTCAGCGGTGGTGTGGGCGGCGGCGAGCGGGTCCTTCCGGAGGACACTCTCGATCCGGCCAAGGACCTCGACGAGGCACTCGGCGAGTTGCAGCATCTGCTGCTGCTCAACGTCGCGGTGATGCTGACCATCACGGTCGGCCTCGCCGGGATCGCGCTGCTGATCCGCCGGCGCACCCGCTGAGGTGAACCGCCCGGCGGGTCGGAGCACGCCAGCCGCCGGGCGGCCCCGGGTCAGCACCAGCGGCGCGGCGGGCGCTCCCGGCGGGTGGCCCGCTGACGGGGCCGCACCGGACCGTGCCGGTGGGCCCCGGCCCACCCGGGACGTTCACTGAGGCAACCAGGCGGGACGTCCGACTCCGACTCGGCGAGGGGCGCGGGCTCGGCGGAGCGCTGACGCGGGAGCATGGCCTCGTCGTCGGGGCGGCCGGCGAGCGGCTCGACGGGGTGCGACGGCGTACCGCCCACGGGCCGGCGGTGCTTGGCGGCCGACTGAGGGTCATGGTGCCCCGGCCGGCAGGGCTCGCCCTGGGCGCAGCCGTGTTCGGCCTCCCCGTGCGCCATCCCGGTCTCCTCACGCTCACACTCACCCGCGGGTGCTCCCCCGTGCCCTGCCACCGTACTGGCCGGGGCCGACGGGCCTGCACGGCGTACCCCGCGGTCAGTGCTTCGGGCGGCGCGGGAAGATCGTCTCCCAGACCGGGAACGCGACAAGCCAGATGACGATGGCGACGGTCAGCTTGTGGATCCAGCCCACCAGCTCGCGGGTGCGGTCCGCGTCGTTGACCCAGAGGATCGCGGCGCCGAGCAGGGCACACGCGACGGCCCAGCCGAGCAGCGCCTTGGCCCACTCCCGCCACTCGTGACGGGTACGCGCCCAGCCGTGGCGGGGCGGCCGGACCGGCGGTGGTCCACCGGCGAACCGGTGGGCGAAGCGCTGGTCGGCCCAGCGCACCATCGAGTGCCCGAAGGCCACCGAGAAACCGAGGTAGGCGGCGGCGAGACCGTGGCTGACACCGGCGGTCGCGCCTCGGCGCAGGTCGAGCGCCGACGCGGCGAGCAGGGCGAGGTCCACAAGCGGTACGCAGACCAGCAGCGCCGCCCCGAGCCGGGGCCGCCGCAGCGGATAGCGGGCCACCAGCCCGGCGGCGAGCACCACCCAGAACGCGATCTCGCAGCCGATGATCACAGCGACCAGCACGTCGACCTCCCCCGTCTCACCACAAGCGTCGCCGACCAGGAAGGCGTCGGCCTCGGCGTGGGAGAGGAGATCCGGATCCACCCTTCGACGGACCCGCCGGTCGGGTGCGGCGGCCGGCGCGGGATGCGGGTACCCCTTTCGGCGCATGCCGGGGCCGGCAAGGTCCTCCCCCGGTCGGAGCCCGCGGGCCGACGGCTGTGGTGGGATCGGAGCATGCGACTGCCATCGTGGCTCGGCTCCGGCACACCCGGCCGGGACCTCGCGTTGGCCGGCGCGTCACTCGGCGGTGGCCTGCTGCTGTACGGCCTGGGCATGCAACCGCAGATCAAGCCGCACCCGGACGTGCCGCCCGCCGTCTTCCTGGCGCCCCTGCTGGCGGTGTGCGTAGCAGTCGGCCTCCGTCGGGTCGCACCACGCACCAGCCTGGCTGTGGGTACGGCGGCGCTCGTGGTGGACACGGCGCTCGGCAACTCGCTGGGCACCGTCGTGGTCTACACGCAGGTGATCTACGACGCCTGCGTGTACGGCCCACCCCGGCTGTGGCGGTGGCTGCTGCGGATCACCGTGGCGCTGAGCCTCATCGGGGTCGCGGCCGGCGTGCTCGGGTTCGGCCAGTGGCGCGGTGCGGCTGTCGGGGTTCCGGTGGTGCTCGCGGGACTGCTGCCGGTGCTGACCGGGATCAGCGTGCGGCAGTACCGCGACCAGGCGGCCGCCGAGCGGGCCCGGGCCGAGCAGACCGCGCGGCTGGTCGAGCTGGACCGCCGGCAGGCGGTGAGCGCCGAACGGGCCCGGATGGCGCGGGAGCTGCACGACGTGGTGGCCAACCACCTGAGCGCGGTGGCCATCCACGCGACCGCCGCGTTGTCGGTGCGCGGGTTGGATCGCGGCCAGGTCGAGTCGGCCTTGCGGGTGATCCGGGAGAGCAGCGTGCAGGGCCTGGCGGAGATGCGGCAGATGATCGAGGTGCTGCGGGATCCGGGAACCGGCGGCACGCCACCGGACGACGCGCTGGGCGAGACGGTCACCGCGCGGCTCGCCGAGACGGACCGGCTGGTGGAGGGGATCCGGGCCGCCGGCCTGGCGGTGCGGGTCCGTACCGACGGCACGCCGGGCCCGCTGCCGGTGGGGGTGGACCTGGCCGCGTACCGGATCGTGCAGGAGTCGCTGACCAACGCGCTCAAGCACGGCGCCGGCGACGCGGAGCTGGTCATCGCGTACCGGCCTGCGGAGGTGGTGGTGACTGTGGAGAATCCGGTGCGCCGAGGCGGGGCGGGACTGCCCGGCGCCGGAGCCGGGCTGATCGGGATGCGGGAACGCGCCACGCTGCTCGCCGGGCGGTTCAGCGCCGGGCCACAGGACGGCCACTGGCAGGTGCGCGCGTCGCTGCCCACCGGGGCCGGCGAATGAGCGGGCCGGCCGACGTCGAGACGGCGGTGCGAGTGCTGCTGGCGGACGACCAGCCGGCGGTCCGCGCCGGGCTGACGCTCATCCTGGCCGCCGCTCCCGGCGTCGAGGTGGTCGGCGAGGCCGCCGACGGCGACGAGGCGGTCGTGCTGTGCCGGGAGCTGCGCCCGGACGTGGCGGTGCTCGACATCCGGATGCCGCGCCGGGACGGGATCTCCGCGACCCGCGCCATCGTCGCCGAAGGCCTCGCCGACGTGCTGGTGCTCACCACCTTCGACCTGGACGAGTACGTCTTCGGCGCGCTGCGCGCCGGAGCGGCAGGTTTCCTGCTCAAGCACACCGACGCCGCCGGACTGGTCGAGGCGGTGCGGACCGTGGCGCGCGGGGACGGATTCATCGCGCCCGCCGTGACCCGCCGGTTGATCGCTGCCTTCGCGTCGACCGCGCCTGGCGCCTCGACGGCCACCCACGCCGCGCTCGGCACGCTCACCCCACGGGAACGGGACGTCCTGGCCTGCCTGGGGCTGGGATTGTCCAACCAGCAGATCGCCGAGCGGCTGACGATGGCGGAGAGCACCACCAAGACACACGTGAGCCGGATCCTGGCGAAGTTGGACCTGCGCAGCCGGGTGCAGGCCGCGATCCTGGCCCAGGAGGTGGGCCTGCTCGCGCCGCCGTGACCGCGCCCACCCCGGCCCGACCGGAAGATCCAGGTCAGCGCGTGTCAGGCTAGGGCCGTGGGTACGTCCGGCGGTGGAGAGCTGACGGCCACGCTGCGCCGGATCGAGCGCGCGGCGGGGGCCCTCGCCACCGCGAGCGTGGCCAGGATGGACGAAACCCTGCCCTGGTTCCGCGCCCTGCCGGCCGACCAGCGGTCCTGGGTGATGCTCGTGGCTCAGGCGGGCGCCCGGTCGCTCGTGCAGTGGCTGCAGGACGGCGGCGGCACGGCGGACAGCACCCAGGAGGTCTCCGACGAGGTCTTCGCCGCCGCCCCGCAGGCCCTGGCCCGGTCCATCACCCTCCAGCAGACCGTGGCGTTGATCAAGGTGACCATCGACGTGGTCGAGGAGCAGGTGTCACACCTGGCCGCCGAGGGCGAGGAGCAGCAACTGCGCGAGGCGGTGCTGCGTTTCTCCCGGGAGATCGCGTTCGCCGCCGCCCGGGTGTACGCGCGGGCCGCCGAGTCGCGCGGCGCGTGGGACGCCCGGTTGCAGGCCCTGCTCGTCGACGCGCTGCTGCGGGGCGACTCGCCGGATGTGCTGGCCAGCCGGGCCGCCGCGCTGGGCTGGGCGGACGCGCCACCGGTCGCCGTGGCGGTAGGTCGTTCCCCCGGCGGAGAGGTCTCCGCCGTGCTGCACGTGGTCTACCGCCAGGCCCGCCGGATCGGCGTGGAGGTGATCGGCGGGGTGCACGGCGACCGGCTGGTGATCGTGCTGGGCGGCGCACCGGACCCGTTGGCGGCGACGGCCAACCTGCTAGAGGCGTTCGGGGACGGTCCGGTGGTTGTCGGTCCGGCCGTACCGAGCCTGGACGAGGCGACGGAGTCGGCGCGGGCCGCGCTGTCCGGTTTCCGGGCGGCTCCGGCATGGCCGACCGCCCCCCGACCGGTGCCGGCCGCCGACCTGCTGCCCGAGCGGGCCCTCGCCGGCGACGCGGAGGCCCGCCGCCGGCTGCGGCACGACGTGTACGCGACGCTGGTGCGCGCCGGAGGCGAATTGCTGGGCACCCTTGACGCGTTCCTGGCGGCCGGTGGCACGCTGGAGAGCGCCGCGCGGGCGCTGTTCGTGCACCCGAACACGGTGCGGTACCGGCTGCGCCGGATCGCCGAGGTGACGGGCTTCTCGCCGCTGTCGCCCCGGGACGCGTTCGCGCTCCAGGTGGCGCTGACCGTCGGCCGCCTGGATCCGGCCCCGGTGACCCCGCCCGTCCCGACTCAGACAATGACCCCGA
Source organism: Micromonospora sp. NPDC093244 (assembly GCF_040683695.1). Taxonomy (NCBI): domain Bacteria; kingdom Bacillati; phylum Actinomycetota; class Actinomycetes; order Micromonosporales; family Micromonosporaceae; genus Micromonospora; species Micromonospora sp. NPDC093244. The sequence goes on along the minus strand of NZ_JBFBEO010000001.1, from coordinate 269,740 downwards.
CCAACCGGAAAACCGCCCAAACCGATGATGACCCCCGACGATCTTTGTAGGAAACCTCCAACGGTCCTAGTGTGGTTTGGTCGAGGCCGGCACCGCGTCGGCAGCGCTTATCCGGGAGAGTCATAGTCGTGCTCGCCGTACTTAGTCCCGGCCAGGGTTCCCAGAAACCCGGCTTCCTGACCCCCTGGCTCGACCTGACCGGCACCAAGGCGCGACTGCGCTCGTGGTCCGCGCTGGCCGGGGTCGACCTGACGCACCTGGGCACCACCGCCGACGCGGACGAGATCAAGGACACCGCACGCACCCAGCCGCTGCTCGTCGCCGCCGCGCTGCTCGCCGCCGAGCACCTGCCGCTGCACGACGTGACGCTCACCGCCGGCCACAGCGTCGGCGAGCTGGGCGCGGCGGCGCTGGCCGGAGTGCTGACCGCCGACGCCGCGATCACCCTCGCCGGCGTACGCGGCCGGGAGATGGCCGCGGCGTGCGCGCTGGAGCCGACCGGGATGGCGGCCGTGCTCGGCGGTGACCCCGACGAGGTGCTCGCCGCCATCGCGGCGCACGGACTGCACGCCGCCAACCGCAACGGGGCCGGTCAGATCGTCGCCGCCGGCTCGGTCGACGGGCTGGACAAGCTCGCCGCCGAACCGCCGGCGAAGGCCCGGGTCATCCGGCTCCAGGTCGCCGGCGCGTTCCACACCCCGTACATGGCGCCGGCCGAGACCGCGCTTGCCGCTGTCGCCGCCGGGATCACGCCCGCCGACCCGGAACGGATCCTGCTGTCCAACCTCGACGGCACCGCCGTCGAGGACGGCCAGGAGATGGTGCGGCGCCTGGTCCGCCAGGTCACCGCCCCGGTCCGGTGGGACCTGTGCATGCGCGCGCTGGCCGACCCCGGGGTGACCGGGGTGATCGAGCTTCCCCCGGCGGGCACGCTCGCCGGGCTGGTCAAGCGCGAGCTGAAGGGCAACGGAGCCCCGGAGATCGTCACCCTGAACACCCCGGACGACCTGCCCGCCGCCCGCGACCTGATCGCCCGACACGGCACGCCCGGCCAATCGCCCGCCCTCACCGGAGGTCTCTCATGACTGGCAGTCGCATCGTCTCGATGGGGCACTACCAGCCCTCGCGGGTGGTGACCAACGACGACATCGCCCAGCTCGTCGACACCAACGACGAGTGGATCCGGGACCGGGTCGGCATCGTCAGCCGGCGGATCGCCGACAGCGAGACGGTCGCCGACATGGCCACCGCCGCCGCCGGCAAGGCGCTCGCCAACTCGGGCCTGAGCCCCGCCGACATCGACCTGGTAGTGGTCGCCACCTGCTCCTCGATCGACCGCAGCCCCAACGTGGCCTGCCGGGTCGCCGCGAAGCTGGGCATCACCGCGCCTGGCGCGTTCGACGTCAACACCGCCTGCTCGGGCTTCGCGTACGCGCTGGGCATCGTCGACCACGCCGTCCGGGCCGGCGCGTCGCGCAACGCGATAGTCATCGGCGCGGAAAAGCTCTCCGACTTCACCGACTGGACCGACCGCTCCACCTGCATCATCTTCGCCGACGGCGCCGGTGCCGCGGTGGTGACCGCGAGCGCCGAGGACGAGCCGGCCGGCATCGGCCCGGTGGTCTGGGGTTCGGTGCCGGAGAAGAGCGACGCGGTCCGCATCGAGGGCTGGCGCCCGTACATCCAGCAGGAGGGGCAGTCGGTGTTCCGGTGGGCCACCACGGCGCTGGCGCCGCTGGCCCTGCAGGCGTGCGAGCGCGCCGGGGTGGCCCCGTCGGAGCTCGCCGCGTTCGTGCCGCACCAGGCCAACTCCCGGATCATCGACGGCATCGCCAAGCGGCTCAACATCCCCGACGCGATCATCGCCAAGGACATCGTCGAGTCGGGCAACACCTCGGCGGCGAGCGTCCCGCTGGCCCTGTCCAAGCTGGTCGAGCGGCGGGAGGTGCCCTCGGGCGCACCGGTGCTGCTGTTCGGCTTCGGCGGCGGTCTGACCTACGCCGGTCAGGTCGTCCGCTGTCCCTGAGATCCCCTCGGGCGCGTAACGCGCGCCCAGGAGTGGCGGCCGGCGACGCCGACCGTCGGACAACCCCCGATGAAAGGAACCAACCGCAATGACCCGTGACGAGATCACCACCGGCCTCGCCGAGATCCTCGAAGAGGTTGCCGGGGTGAACCCGGACGACGTGGCCGAGGGGAAGTCCTTCACCGACGACCTCGATGTCGACTCGCTGTCCATGGTCGAGGTCGTCGTGGCCGCCGAGGAGAAGTTCGGCGTCAAGATCCCGGACAACGAGGTGCAGAACCTGAAGACCGTCGGGGACGCCGTCAGCTACATCGAGGCGCAGTCCTGATCATGAGTCGTCCTGACGTCGTCGTCACCGGGCTCGGCGCGACGACCCCGCTTGGCGGGGACGTCGCGTCGACCTGGGACGCCATGCTCGCCGGCCGCTCCGGGGTGAGTGCGCTCACCCAGGAGTGGGCCGAGCAACTGCCGGTCCGGATCGCCGCCCAGTTGGCCGTGGAGCCGTCCGAGGTGCTGGACCGGGTCCGGCTGCGCCGGCTGGACCGTTCCGAGGCGATCGCGCTCATCGCGGCCCAGCAGGCCTGGGCGGATGCCGGCCTGACCGACTCCGGCATCGACGGGGAGCGCCTCGCGGTGAGCGTCGGCTCCGGTATCGGCGGTGCCACCACCCTGCTCGCCCAGGACGACATCCTGGAGGCGTCCGGGCCGCGGCGGGTCTCCCCGCACACCATCCCGATGCTCATGCCCAACGGTCCGGCCGCGTGGGTCGGGCTGGAGCTGGGCGCCAAGGCCGGCGTGCACACGGTGGCCAGCGCCTGCGCCACAGGTGCCGAGGCGATCGCACTGGGTCTGGACATCATCCGCGCCGGCCGCGCCGACGTGGTGGTGGCCGGCGGCACCGAGGCGGTCATCCACCCGCTGCCGATCGCCGGGTTCAGCTCGATGCGGGCCATGTCGACCCGCAACGACGAGCCTGAGCGCGCCTCCCGCCCGTGGGACACCGGCCGCGACGGCTTCGTCCTCGGCGAGGGCGCGGGCGTCGTGGTGCTGGAGCGGGCCGACCACGCCGCCGCCCGGGGCGCCCGGGTGTACGCGCGTCTGGCCGGCGCCGGCATCACGTCCGACGCGTACGACATCGTGCAGCCGCACGCCGAGGGTGAGGGCGCCATCCGGGCCATCGCCAAGGCGATCGCGGACGCGGACGTGGCCAAGCGGGACATCGTGCACGTCAACGCGCACGCGACCTCGACCCCGGTCGGTGACATGCTGGAGATCGGCGCGCTGCACAAGGCGCTCGGCGATCACCCGGTGCTCGCCGCCACCAAGTCGATGACCGGTCACCTGCTCGGTGCGGCCGGCGCGCTGGAGTCGATCGCCACCATCCTGGCCATCCGGGACGGCGTCGTTCCTCCGACGATCAACCTGGATGACCCGGAGCCCGGCCTCACCCTCGAGGTGGCCGCGCACAAGGCCCGGCACATGGAGATCCCCGCCGCGCTGAACAACGCGTTCGGCTTCGGCGGGCACAACGTGGCTCTCGTGTTCACGCGTCCCTGAGCCTGCCCCGTGACGGGCCTCCTCCGCGCCGGAGGGGGCCCGTCGCGCGTTTTCACGCCCGGTTGCGGGGGTGTTGCCGCGCGACGCGCTCGTTGCCCCGGCGGTAGTTGCCCGTCCAGCGGGCCATCACCAGCTGCGGGTCGTCGTCGACCTCGGCGAGGAACTGCGCCGCCCGGGCGCCGCGCAGCGTGCTGGCCACCCGCCCGTGATGGGTGATCACCACCGCACCGTCCGCCCGGTGTACGAACCCGAATCCCTCTGCCACGCCCATCCGCGAAGGCTGTCAGACCGACCGGGGGCGGCGCGAGCCGATTTCGGCTCCGGCGCGGGCCGCGTACCCGATTGACGTCGCCGTCCCGTGCGGCTTTGATGGGCCCACTGAAGATCGACTTACCGGGACTCGCCACCATGGACACTCGTACCCGCGTCGCCGCGCTGGGCAACCTCACCCTCTGCCTGCTGGTCGGTTGCGGCGAGGAGGCCGGCGCTCCCGCCGGGCGGACCAGCGGGCAGCCGGCCGCAGGCCACCGGCGAGCCGTTCCGCGACGTCCGGGCCGACGCCTTCGACGCCACCGAGACCAGCTGGCTGACCACCAGCGAGTTGACCGGGGAGACCTCACGAGCCTGGGCGCTGGCCGTCCGGTCAGCGGGGCAGACCCTGGTCTTCACGGTCAACGAGGGCCTCGTGACCGGACGGGACGACGTCCTGCCGGCGTACCGGCTCGCGGTGCGGGGCCTCGCGACCACGACGTGAGACCGTCCGGGGCGGGCCGGGTCAGTCGCTGACGCAGGTGGTGGCGGGCAGGCCGGGCACGGCGACCGGAGAGCGGCCGCCCGGCCGGGCCTTGCCGGCCAGCACCGCCGCCAGTGCGGTCATCGACGCCCGGGTGGAGGAGTACGTGGCCAGCAGCGTCGGCGACTTCGCCTTAGCCAGGACGTACGGGGTGTCCATGGCGACCGTGACGGCGGCGTCGGCGCGCAGGTCACCGTCACCGTCGCCGTAGCCCACCAGGTGGACCACCGTGCCGCCGCTGGGCTTGACCGCCACGCCTGCCGCGGTCAGCGCGGAGGTGAGGGCCGCCCGGGTGCCGTCCCGGCCGTCCGACGAGGTGACTGTCACCGGTCCGCGTACCGGGCCACCGCAGGCGCCGCGCAGCACGGTGACGGCGCCTGCCGCCAGCGCCTGCGCGGCCGACCGGTGCGCCGGCGCGTTGAGCGTGGACATCGGCGCGGTCGGCACCTCCGCGAGCCGGAACTTCATGGTGAGCACCCGGGTGACCGCCTCGACGAGCCGGGCCCGGGGCAGCGACCCGCCGCGCAGCGCGGCGAGCAGCCCGTCGTACGCCTGGCCGACGTTGGGGGTCATCAGGATGAGGTCGTTGCCGGCGTTCATCGCGCGCACGGCGGCCTCGCCGGGCGCCCAGCGCTTCGCGGGAGCCATGTTCATCCCGTCGGTGATCACCACGCCCTGGAATCCGAGCTGGCCGCGCAGCACGTCGGTGAGCAGCTTGTGCGAGAAGGTCGCCGGGGTGCCCGGGTCGATGGCCCGCGCGTCCAGGTGCCCGGACATGACGGCCATCGCTCCGGCGTCCATGCCTGCGGTGAACGGCGGCCACGCGCCGCTCTTCAGCGCCGCCGCGGACTGGGTGAGCACCGGCAGGTCCTGGTGCGAGTCGTCGGCGCTGTGGCCGTGGCCCGGGAAGTGCTTGAGGGTGGCCGCGACGCCACCGGCCTGGAGGCCCCGGACGGCGCCGCCGACCTGGGCCGCGGCACGCTTCGGGTCCGCCCCGTACGACCGGGAGCCGATCACTGTGCTGCGGGTGGCAAGCACGTCGGCGACCGGGGCGAAGTCGACGTTGATCCCCATGGCGGCGAGTTCGGTGCCGGCGGCCCGCCAGGCGGCCTCGGTGAGCTTCGGGTCGCCTGCCGCGCCTGCCGCGAGGGCGCTGGGCAGCACGGTGACGCCGTCGCTGATGCGGGTGACCACGCCGAACTCCTGGTCGGTGCCGATCAGGAAGGGCGCCGGCCCGGTGGCGAGCCGGCCGGCGGCGGCGCGCAGCCCCGTGGTCAGCTCGTGCACCTGCTTCGGGTTGTCGACGTTCGTGGTCTCCTGGTTGCCCTTGGTCGGGTCGTCCGCGCTGAACCCGACCAGGATCAGCCCACCCAGCCGGTACTTGGCGATCATCTGGGCGGGGGTGTCGACACCGGCGAGGGCCTGGTTGCCGGCCGCCGAGCCGGCTGAGACCTTCGTCGCCGAGTCGCCGTACGCGTACGGCATCAGCACCTGGCCGACCAGGTCCTCGTCGGAGAGGGTGGCGACCAGAGCGGCGGCACGGGCGGCGGGGTCGGCGGGCGGCGTCGTGGCGGGAGCGCTGGGCCCGGCGGGCGTGCCGGTCGGGCCGGGCGTCGGCTCGGGGCCCTTCGGGGTACCCGAGCAGCCGGAGACGAGCAGGGCGGTCAGGGCGGCGACGGCGACGCTGGCGCGTAGCGGGCGAATCGGCACGCCGACCATCCCACCAGTTCCCCCTTATCGGGGCAACTTGACCTTACCGGTCGGCGTCGTGGCCTCCCGGTGAGCGCCAGGGTGACGGCCTGGTCAGCCGACCCTGGTGAGCAAGGTCACCGGTGCGCCGTCCCCGGCGTACCGGTAGGGCTCCAGGTCGGTGTCCCACGCGGTGCCGAGCGCCTTGTCCAGAGCGTGCGCCAGCGCCTCCGGGGCACGGGAGCCCGCCATCAGGGCCCGCAACCGGTCCTCGCCGAGCTGGATGTCACCTGCCGCGCCGACGGTGGCCCGGAACAGACCACGGGCCGGCACGTACATGAATCGTTCACCGTCGGCGCCGGGACTCGGCTCCTCGGTGACCTCGAAACGGATCATGGGCCACTGCCGTAGGGCAGCAGCCAGCTCGGCGCCCGTCCCCGGACGACCGGTCCACCCGCATTCGGCCCGGCGGGCGCCGGGATCGACGGGCTGAGCCGTCCACTGCAGGTTGACCGGCGCGGCTAGGACGCGCGCGATCGCCCACTCGACGTGCGAGCACACGGCGAGCGGGGTCGAGTGGACGTATACGACGCCACGCGTTGGCACGGTGACCTCCCGGAGAGCGAGGTGCGTCTTCCCCTACGACCTCGTCCACCCGAGTGGTTGCTGCAACACATGATGACTCGTGTGACTGATGATGCGCCAGGGAATCGGAAAAAACGCCGGGTGGAATAGCCGGACGGGTGGTCTCCGTTGCCTCTCAGGACACCGCGACGACCAGCCTGATGTCGTGGTCATGTACAGTTCCACCGGCGGCTTATGCCGCGTTACACCCTCGCGGGCCGAGTCAGTGTGGTCCGCACACAGCCCCCGGACGTCCAGTCCTCCCGTACGTCTTGCAAGGAGTACCTCCGTGGCGAGCAACACCTCTAAGACCGCGCGCGCGTCCGTCCGGGCCGGCCAGGCTGGCCAGGGTGGCGCCCTCAGCGTGCTGGGCGAGTTCAAGTACCTCATCCCGCTCAACGGCGGCAAGCACGCCTACGTGCGGAACCTGACCAACGGCAAGACCGCGCACCTGCGTACCGACTCCGACGCCTTCGTCGAGGAGATCCGGGTGCTGGCCGCCGCCGGCCACGCCGCCAAGATCCGGGCGGAGATCAACAACCTGGCCACCACCTACCCGAACGACGGCTGGGAGGCCACCGAGAAGCGCCTGGTCGCGGCCGGCGTCTTCGAGGGCTGACCTCTCCCCCACCACAGCACCGCCGAACCGCCCGCCGGGATGTCCCGGCGGGCGGTTTCGCGTCCGCACCAGCGACCGGCAGCGGTTCAGGCCGGCAGCGGTCAGGCCGGGTCGACCAGGGCCACCTCGCCGGTGGCCAGGTCGTAGAGGCCACCGACCACGGCCACCCGCCCCGCGCCTACCGGCCCGGCCAGCAGATCATCGACCCGCAGCGCGTCCACCGTGCGGCGGACGTGCCGGCGGATCGCCAGCGCGAGCACCTCCGGGTCGTCCAACCCCACCTCCAGCACCGCCGGGGCGATCTCGTCGACCAGGTGGCCCAGCGAACCTCCGGGGCGCTCACCGCCGCGCAACGCGTCCACCGTGGCGCCCACCGCGCCGCACCGCTCGTGGCCGAGCACCATCACCAGAGGTACGCCGAGCTGTCCGACCACGTACTCGATGGAGCCGCACACCGCGCGATCGAGGACGTGCCCGCCGGTGCGGATCACGCAGATCGCGCCGAAGGTCTGGTCGAAGATCGCCTCCAGCGGAACCCGCGAGTCGATGCAGCCGAGCACCACGGCGTACGGCTGCTGATCGCCGGAGGCGGTCGCCGCGGCTGCCGTCACGTCGTGCCCGTGGACCGGTTGGCCGCTGACGAACCGCCTGTTTCCGCTGAGCAGGTCGGCCAGCGCGGCGCGGGGCGTGCCGCCGGCCAGCCGCCCCGGCTCCGGCGTCGCGCCCATCGGCGCCCCCGACGACCCCATGCCGTTCAGCTTGGCCCGCCGTGCGCGGTTCGCGGGCGGGGTCGGGAATGTTCGCCACGGCGCGATTGACGTGGTCTGATGGCGGGTAGCCGGTGTTACCGCCGGGTATCCCGGTGCTGATGGTGCCGGGCGGCCCTGGGGAGGTGGCGATGCCGGAGCGTTTCGAGGTCGGTGTACCCGACGGCGTGCGGCTGCACGTCGAGGTGACGGGGCCGGCAGACGCCGAGGTCACTGCCGTCCTGCTGCACGGCTGGACACTGGACGGGCGGGCCTGGCACCGGCAGGTCGAGGCGCTCACGGCGGCACCCGGCGGCGAGGCCGTGCGGGTGGTCACCTACGACGCGCGGGGGCACGGGCGGTCCAGCTGCATGGCGCTGCCGACCGCGACCCTGGAACAGCTCGGCGACGACCTGGCGGCGGTGCTCGACACGGTGGCGCCGACCGGGCGGGTCGTCCTGGTCGGGCACTCGTTGGGCGGCATGACGATCATGGAGTACGCGCACCGCCACCCCGCGCACTTCGCCGCCCGTACGGCCGGACTGGTCTTCGTCTCGACCACCGCCGAGGGGCACACGCACACGGTGTACGGCCTCTCGCCCCGCATCGCCCGGCTGATCCGGCTCGCCGAGACCACAGGCGCCGGGGTGCTGGCCCGGTGCGGGTCCTGGCGGGCGCCCCGGGCACTGCTGCGGGCGCTGCAACCGAGCATCAGGTGGATGCTCTTCGGCGACAGGTGCGAACCTGCCGACATCCGGCTGGTCACCTCGGCGGTGGCCCGCGCCTCGCTGCGCTCGATAGGCGGTTTCCGGGCCTCCATCGGCGCCCAGCACCGGCTGGACACCCTCGCCGCGCTTGCCCACCTGCCGGCCGCCGCGCTCGTCGGCGACCGCGACCGGCTGACCCCTCCCCCGTGTGCCGAGTCGATCGCCGCGGCGCTGCCGGCCACCGAGCTGACCGTGTGCCCCGGCGCCGGGCACATGCTGATGATGGAACGCCCGGACGAGGTGAACTCCGCGTTGACAGGGGTTCTGCGTCGCGTACTCGCCGGGGCGCCGATGGGCGGCGCGACTCCCGCCGGCGCGGGCGCCTGAGCGCACGTTCGCGCACCTCGGGCGCGGCGGGCCCGGCCCGGGGCCGTACCCTTCTGCGGTTGGCCCGCGCGGTTCGCGCCGTCTGCCGGCGACATCGAAGGAGCGTGCGTTGACCGACCAGACCGCCCTGGAGCAGGAGATAGCCGTCGAGCAACGGCACCTCGACCGGGTGTACGCCCGACTGGCCGAGCTGCGCCGGTCGGCGGTACGCGCCGAGCGGGACGGCTACCGGATGGCGCGGGTGGGCACGTTCGGCGCGCTCGTCGAACGCGACGCGATGGTCTTCCACGCCGCACAGCGGCGGCACACCCTCGACGCCGAGCACGAGGGGCTGGTCTTCGGCCGGCTGGACCTGCGGGACCGGCAGACGCTGCACGTCGGGCGGCTCGGCATCCGCGACGAGGACGCCAGCACGCTCGTCGTCGACTGGCGGGCGCCGGCCGCCGCCGCCTTCTACCAGGCCACCCCGAACCAGCCGCTGGGCGTGGTGCGCCGCCGCACCATCCAGTCCCGTGGTGAACGGGTCACCCGTGTCGAGGACGACCTGCTGGACCCGTCCGCCGCCCCGGAGGGGATGACTGTGGTCGGGGACGGCGCGCTGCTGGCCACCCTGTCGCGGGCCACCGGCCGGGGCATGCGCGACATCGTGGCGACGATCCAGCGGGAGCAGGACGAGGCGATCCGCTCGCCCGGTTCCGGTGTGACGATCGTCGCCGGTGGTCCGGGGACCGGCAAGACGGCTGTCGCCCTGCACCGGGCCGCCTTCCTGCTGTACTCCGACCGCAGCCGGTACGCCGGCGGCGGCATCCTGGTGGTCGGCCCGTCGTCGGTCTTCGTCGAGTACATCGCCTCGGTGCTGCCGTCGCTCGGTGAGGACACCGCGACCCTGCACTCGTTGGGCACCCTCTTCCCGGGCATGACCGCGACCCGTACCGACCCGCCCGAGGTGGCGGCGGTGAAGGGCTCGCTGCGGATGCGCCGGGTGTTGGAGCGGGCGGTCCGCGACGCCGTGCCGGGCGGGCCCGGCGAGCTGCGGCTGCTCTACCGGGGTGCGTTGCTGCGGCTGGACCGGGCCGAGCTGGACGCGATCCGGGACCGCGCGCTGCACCGGGGCGCCCGGCGCAACGAGGTGCGGCGGGCGGGCTTCGACGGGGTGTTCGCCGCGCTCTGGGCACAGGCCCGCCGGCTGAACGTGGGCCGGTTGCCGGAGCAGCGGGCCTTCGAGGACGAGATCGCCGAGCGCACGGAGTTCCGGGAGTTCCTCAAGGGCTGGTGGCCGCGACTGCACCCCCGGCACGTGCTCGGCTGGCTGGCCCGGCCGGACCGCCTGCGCCGCTACGCGGGCGGGATCCTCTCCGGCGCGGAGATCCGGTTGCTGGGCGCGGCGTACCGGGAACTGGACTCCGCCGGGTTGACCATCGCGGACGTGGCGCTGCTCGACGAGTTGGACGCACTGCTCGGCAAGCCGGCGCAGCCGGCGCGGGCGCGGCGCGACCCGTTCCAGCTCGCGGGCGGGGTCCGGGAGCTGAGCACCTTCGGCGACCGGCAGCGCGCCGCGCGGGCGGCGGCCCGGGAACGGCCGGCGGACTACCGGGAGTACGCGCACGTGGTGGTCGACGAGGCGCAGGACGTCTCGCCTATGCAGTGGCGCATGATCGGTAGGCGCGGCCGGTTGGCGTCCTGGACGGTGGTGGGCGATCCGGCGCAGACGGCGTGGACCGGTGACCCGGAGGAGCTGACCCGCGCGCGGGACCAGGCGCTGGGCCGGCGCAAGCGGCACGATTTCACGCTCACCACCAACTACCGCAACTCGTCGGAGATCTTCGCGGTGGCGGCGGCGGAGATCCGCCGGCTCTACCCGGACCTGTCGCTGCCGACGGCCGTGCGTTCCACGGGGGTCGACCCGGTCGAGCTGATCGTGCCCGCCGCCGGGTTGGAGACGGCCGTCGTGGAGGCGGCCGCCGGTCTGCTGGCGGAGGTGGACGGCACGGTCGGCGTGATCACGCCGGTCCCCCGCCGCGACGAGGTCGCCGGCTGGCTGGGCACGCTTGGCGCACCGCGCCTGCAGGTGGTGACCAGCCTGGAGGCAAAGGGCATGGAGTACGACGGGGTGGTGCTGGTCGCCCCGAGCGAGATCCGGGCGGATCCGGGTGCCGGGGTACGCACGCTCTACGTGGCGCTCTCCCGGGCCACGCAGCGGCTCACCACCGTCGACCCGACCGGCTGATCAGGCCCCGACGAGCACCGTCGGGGCGGGTGCCGCCGTATAGTTGCACACATAGCGATGTGCGCATACATTTGACCGGGTCCGACTGGCGGCGGAGGGTGGGTTTCGTGGGCGCAGGTCATGACCACCACCACGCGTCGGTCGCCAATGCCGCACACCAGCACCGGGGACGGCTCTGGGCAGCGTTCGGGCTGCTCGCCGCCCTGATGGTGGTCGAGGCGGTGGCGGCCTTCCGCACCGGCTCGCTGGCTCTGCTCTCCGACGCCGGGCACATGTTCACCGACGTGCTCGGCATCGGCATGGCACTCGCCGCGATCACCGCCACCCGCCGGTCGACAGGCGACCCGCAGCGCACCTTCGGCCTCTACCGCCTCGAGGTGCTCGCCGCGCTCGCCAACGCCGTCCTGCTCTCCGGCGTGGCGGTCTACGTGGTGATCGAGGCGATCCGCCGGTTCGGCGACCCGCACGAGGTGCTGGCCGGCCCGATGCTCGCGGTCGCCGTACTCGGCCTGCTCGCGAACGTGGTCGCCTTCGCGCTGCTGCGTGCCGGCGCGCGGGAGAGCATCAACCTCCAGGGGGCGTACCTGGAGGTGCTCGGCGACCTCCTCGGCTCAGTCGGCGTGATCGGCGCGGCGCTGCTCATCACGGTCACCGACTGGTGGTGGGCCGACCCGCTGGTCGCGGTCGCCATCGGCGTGTTCATCCTGCCGCGCACGTGGCGACTCGGCCGGGCCGCCGTCCGCATCCTCGTGCAGGCTGCCCCGGAACACCTCCAGGTCACCGCCGTACACGACCGGCTCGCCGCAGTGCCCGGCGTGGTCGAGGTCCACGACCTGCACGTCTGGACGCTCACCTCGGGCATGGAGGTGGCCTCCGCGCACCTGACCATGGCGCCCGGCGCGGAGGTCGGCACGGTGCTCAGCGCGGCGCGTACCGCCCTGCACGACGACTTCCGGATCGAACACGCGACGCTCCAGATCGAGCCCGGCGCCGCGCCCGGCGCCTGCGGCTCGGTCGAATGGTGACTGCGTTTCGAGAAGTACGTTCGCATTTGCCCGAGTTTTTGGTCATGACGCACGCACCGTCCGTCACATCGGCTGCAAGCGCCCCACCTGCCCCGGTAGGCTCGGTCCCGGCCTCCACCAGGCGGCGCCCTCCCGGCGCCGGTGGCGGCCGCCGCCTAATCGCCCGAGCGGGCGAACCGGGGAACCATGTTCCTGGGGTGCATCCGCGTCAGCGGTAGGGATCTTCCGTCCCGAACCCGTCAGCTAACCCGGTCGGCGGCTGACGGAAGGACATGCGTAGTGGCACCAGCACGACCACCCGCCGCCCGCCTGGCGGCCCTGATCGTCGCGATGCTCGCCCTCGGCGTCGCACTCCCGGCCGGGGCGGCGGCCGCTCCCCCGACCACCCAGCGGGCCGCCGCGGCACCCGACAGCGACGAAGAGGGCGGCACCCCCGCGCTCCGCGCCCAACTGGAAGCCGCCAGCAAGGGCTACCTGGACGCCAAGCGCGCCCTGGACACCTCCGTGCAGCGGCAGCAGCAGCTCACCACCCAGCTCAAGACCACCGAGGCCGAACTGGAGGCCCGCAGCGGCAAGGTCGGCGAGATCGCCGGCGTCGCCTACCGCACCGGCCGCCTCGGCGCGATGTCGGCGCTGCTCAACAGCAACACCCCGGAAGGCTTCATGGACCGGGCCGCCGCGCTGGACGCGGTCGCCGCCAACGAGGACCGGGTGCTACGCGACCTGATCGCCACCAAGGACGAGGCCACCCGCACCCGGGTCGCCCTGGACGGCGAGATCCGCGAGCAGCGCAAGCAGGTCGCCGTGATGGCCAAGCGCAAGGAACAGGCCGAACGGGCCCTGACCGTGGCCACCACACCCAAGCCGCAGACCACCTCCGACGGCGGCTCCAACCGGGGGACGTCCAGCGCGAACGCCACGGCCGCGACGCGCAACTCCGACGGCTCCTGGCCCTCGGAGTCGTGCAGCGTCGACGACCCCACCCCGGCCAGCGGCTGCATCACCCCGCGGACCCTGCACGCGCTCAACCAGGCAAAGGCCGCCGGCTTCACCCGCTACGTCTCCTGCCACCGCTCCGGCGGCTCAGGCGAACACCCGAAGGGTCGGGCCTGCGACTTCGCCGCGCAGAAGAACGGCTTCGGCGGTGACGCCACAGGCGGCGACAAGACGTACGGCAACAACCTGGCCGCCTACTTCATCCGCAACGCCGACCGGCTCGCCGTGCTGTACGTGATCTGGTACCGGCAGATCTGGCTGCCCAGCAGCGGGTGGAAGTCGTACAGCGGGGCGGGTGGCGACCCGTCCAGCGACCACACCAACCACGTGCACCTGTCGGTGTACTGACCCCACCCGTGGCCGGCGCCCCGAACCGGGGGTGCCGGCCACGGGTACGTCAGCGGGCGTACCCCTGATGTCGCCGACGGTCGGACGACCCGGCGGCGGCCCGGCGGCAGCATCGTTCCCATGCGACTTCCGCCCACGGCCCGCAAGGCACTGCTCACCCTGCACCTGGTCACCTCCCTCGGCTGGCTCGGCACCGACCTGGTGCTGCTCACCCTCGGCGTGGCGGTCCAGCGCGGCGCCGACCCGGACACGGTCTACCCGGTCACCGCGCTGCTCGGCACCGTGCTGTTCGCGCCGCTGAGCGTGCTGGTCTGGCTGATCGGCGTGGCCAGCGCACTCCTCACCCCCTGGGGACTGCTGCGCTACCGCTGGGTGCTCGTCAAACTCGTGCTCACCACGGTGATGGTCGGGCTGGTCCTGTTCCTGCTCACCCCGAACCTGCGCCACGCCGGAGCCCTGGGGGCCGCACTGCCCGCCCGGGACCGCGCCGACCTGGTGATCGCCCCCGCCGTCTCGACCAGCCTGATGATCATCGCGACGGTGCTCTCCACCTACAAGCCCTGGGGCCGCCGCCCCATCCGCCCAGCCCGCCCCACCAGCGCAGCCCAAACCGCCCGCGCCGGTCGCACCGGTCGTGATCGCGCCGACCGCGCACGCCCTGCCACCCCCGCCGCCCTTGCCGGACCGGCCAGACCCGCCGGCCCTGCCGCCCCTGCCGGAGCCGCCGGAGCCGCCGGAGCCGCCGGCCATGATCGCGCTCGATCCAGGAAGTAGTGGCCTCGGCGTCGTGGGACGCCACTACATCCTGGATCGAGCGCGATCTTGCGGGAGCGCACCCGCCCGCCCGAGCAAGATCCGCGCAAGTTCAGGGATGTTGCTGCCTCCAGCGCGCCGGAGGCAGCAACATCAGGGAAGCTGCGCGGATCTTGGCGGCACGGCCGCAGGGCGGGCGCGGCGCGGCGGGGCGGGGCGCGATGCGGCGGCGCGGCGGCGGCGCGGGCGGCGGCGCGGCGGGGGCACGGCGGGCGGGGCGGCGGGGGCGCGGGCGGCGGCGCGGCGGGCGGGGCGTGGAGGCGGAGGGCGGCGGGCGGAGGGGCGCGGAGCCCAGCGAGGGCGCGGAGGCGCGGCGGGGCGGGGCGCGGCGGGGGCGTGGAGGTGGGTCAGGCGGGGGGTGGGGGGTTGCTGGCGAGTTCGAGGGCCGGGCCGAGGCGGCTGGCGAGGGCGAGGTGGGCGGCCCGGGCCTGGCGGAACGCGTACCGGAACAGCGGGGCGGGAGCGCTGAGGGTGATCTCGACGTCCACCCGGAGCAGGCCGTCCGATTCGGGGCGTAGGCGGGTGTGGTTGTGCACCGTGGTAGCGGGCCACTGGCGGGCCACCATCACGATCTCGTCGTCGTCGCTGGTGAGCACGTCCGCCTGGTAGGTGGTCCGGAAGCGCAGCGGGCCGGCCACCAGCCGGTCGCTGATGGCGTAGCTCGCCAGGGCGCCGGGGCGGGGCGGCAGTTGTCGGACGTCCACGATCAGTGGGTGCAGTTCGCCCTGCCGGGTCAGGTCGCTGAGCAGTGCGGCGGCGTCAGCGGCTGAGCACCGGGCCTGGACGGTGTAACTGAAGGTATCGCGCCTGAGCACACCGTCTCCCGCCGTCGCTTGTCGCCCGATCGTGCCGTACACCGATCGGGCTGGCAACGCCCGTCGGACAGCGGCCGATGCCACGTCGGCCGCCAACTGTCCCATTAAGATCGGTTAGTACGGAATTACTGACCGTGACGGAGGGCGGATTCATGAACGGTGGCGACAGGTGAGCGGGCACGTGATGGTCTTCGCGCCCACTCCGCAACTGACCGTGACCGTGGACCAGCCCAACGACCACACCGAACTGCACCTGCACCCCGGTGGGCAGGGCGTGTGGCAGGCCCGGATGGTGCTGTCGCTGGGGGTCGACGTGGTGCTCTGCGCCGCTCTCGGTGGCGAGATCGGCCAGGTGCTGGAACCGCTGCTGGTCAGCGAGGGGGTGGACCTCAAGGTGGTGGTCCGCGACTCCGGCAGCGGCGGGTACGTGCACGACCGGCGGGGCGGGTCGAGGCAGGAGGTCGTCGACGTGCCAGGGCAGCCGTTGAGCCGCCACGAGCTCGACGAGCTCTACAACCTGGCCCTGGGTGAGGGTCTGCGAGCCCCCGTGAGCATCCTCAGTGGACCCAACGAGCCGTGGCTCGTCCCGCCTGACCTGTACCGGCGCTTCGCCGCCGACCTCGGGGCCAACGGTGGTCAGGTCGTCGTCGACCTCTCCGGCGACCACCTCGGGGCGGTGCTGGACAGCGGGGTCTTCTTCCTCAAGGTGAGCCACGAGGAGCTGATCCGTGACGGCCGTGCCCGCAGCGACGAGATGCCGGAGCTGACCCGGGCCATGTACGACCTGCACGCCGCGGGCGCCGAGACGGTGGTGGTGAGCCGGGCCGACCAGCCGGCGTTGGCGCTCATCGACGGGGAGCTGTTCGACGTGGAGATGCCCCGGCTGGAGGCCGCCGACCCGCGCGGAGCGGGCGACTCGATGACCGCCGGGGTGGCCGCAGTGGTGGCCGGCGGCGGGGACATCCGGACCGCCATCCGTACCGGCGCCGCCGCCGGAGCGCTCAATGTGACACGGCACGGCCTGGGCACCGGTCGCCTGGACTCGATCACGGGTCTGGTGGAGCGGGTGCGGCTGGTACCTGCCGACAGCCGCCCGCAGGAGCGCACCACCCCGGACGAGTTGGCCGATCGGGTGGTCGAACGATGACACTGCGGGTCCTCGTCACCAACGACGACGGGATCGCCGCTCCGGGCATCCAGGCGCTGGCCTGGGCGGCGACGCGGCGAGGGCTGGACGTGGTGGTCGCCGCACCGCTTGAGGAGGCCAGCGGCACCAGCGCCGCGATGAGCGCGACGGAGCGCGACGGGCGGGTGGTCGTGCACGACCATCCCCTGCCCGATCTGGACGGTGTGCCGGCGTACGGAGTTGGCGGCACTCCCGGTTTCATCACGCTCATCGCGCTGCACGGGGCATTCGGCCCGCCGCCGTCGGTGGTGCTGTCCGGCATCAACCGGGGCGCCAACGCCGGTCGCGCGGTGCTGCACTCCGGCACTGTGGGCGCCGCGTTCACCGCCGCCACGAACGGCTGCCGGGCGATGGCCGTCTCCCTGGACGTCCTGTCCGCCGGTGAGGCCACCGCCGCCAGCGGTGGCGCCGCGGTGGACGCCGCCGCCCGGGTACGCGACGCCGAACGGCACTGGAGCACCGCCGCCCGGGTCGCCCTCGACCTGCTCCCCCGACTGACCTCCGCGCCGATGGAGAGTGTGCTCAACGTGAACGCCCCGGACCTGCCGTACGAGCGTCTGCGCGGAGTGCGTCGCGGGACGCTTGCGAGTTTCGGTCAGGTGCAGATGACGGTCGCCGAGTCCGGGCACGGCTTCGTGCGTACCGCACTGGAGGAGCCGGGTCAGGCCGCGCAGCCCGGCACGGACGTGGCGTTGCTGGCAGCGGGGTACGCGTCGGTGACGGCCATCCGGTCGGTGACCGAACTGACCGACGTGGACCTGACCGACCTGGACGAGCAGCGCTGACGCGACGCTCAGGCGCCGGGAAGCACCTCGGGGGTGGCGGCGCCTGCGAAGTAGGGCTCCGGAGCGCCGAAGAGGCCGAGCAGGCCGGTCACCCAGAGCTGCCGGTGCACGAACCGGCTCGGCTCGGTGACCACCAGCTTGACGCCACTGACCTCGGCGGTCTGGAAGCCGGCCACCATGGCGCTGATGCCGACGGAGTCGATGAAGGTGACAAGCCTCATGTTCAGTTCGATGCGCAGGGGGCGGCCCTTGGCCAACACCTCCGCGATCGCCTCGCGTACCTCGTACGCGGTGTCGACGTCGATCTCACCTCGCGGGGCGATCTCCACCACACCACCGGACAGAACCGACTTCACGATCGACAGGCTCACGCGAGCACCTCCACCCGCCCGTCCCCCGGGCGCCTCATCAGTACGCGGGCCGCGACCGAGAGTATTCCTCCGACGGCCTCGGTCGCCACCCCTCGGGATGAGCAATTCGCGGATCTGGGCACAACAGGGCTCCCAGTTCCGAAATTTTTGTTATTCGATCACTCGGCGGCCGGTCGGAGCCGGCGCGCCGCCGAACCAGGGTAGCGGTCCCGGTCCGAACCGCCCGACGACCCGCCGCCGCCGGCGTGGGTTGCCGACGCCACCTAGCATCGGCCCGGGACACCCACGGTGACGGAGAGGACCTTCAATGATCAAGAGACTGGCCGGCCTGGCCGGCGTCGGCGTCCTGCTCGCCCTCGTACTGGCCTGCGGTTTCGGTGGTGGTGGCGACGACGATGACGACGATGACGACTTCGCAGCTCGCCCGGCGGTGGTGACGGTTCGCTGAACCGGCGCCGGGCGGGCAGCGGGCCGGGTTTGCGCCGGGCCGCAGCGGGGCACTGCCAGTGAGGCGAACCGTGACGCGCTGAACAGACGCCGACGTCCGATGTGGCCGGCGGATTCGGCACCCGAGGAGGTAACCACGATGTTCGGAACCAACCTGCTGGACCGCCGCAGCAAGCCGGAGCGGATCGCGGACCAGGCGTGGGAGCACCTGGTCTCCGCCGTCAGCTCCGCGGGGGACAGCGTCCGAGACACCGCCCGTTCGGCCCGCCGCAGCAGCGGCGACCTCGCCGACGGCGCCGGTGACCTGGTCGGCTCCGCCGCCGAGGAGGCGCGGCGACGGGCGTCGCTGGCCTTCGACGCGCTCGCCGGGCGTCAGCCGGCCCTGCCCTGGACGCTGCTGATCGGCGCCGCGCTCGTCGGAGCGGCTGTCGGCTGGGCCGTCGGCTCGGCCGCCCGGGCCGCCGGCAGCCGCGACGACCGCGCGGTCGAGGACGTGGAGTTCGTCGACGTGGACCGCCCCAACTCCCCCGCCGTCTGAACCGGACCGTCCGAGCCGAGGCGCCTGGACCAATCCGCCTGAGACGACACGCGTGAGCCCCGCCCGACCACGGTCGGAGCGGGGCTCATTCGTGCCCCGCTCCGCCGCGCCTTCCCGAGTCGCGGGCGGAGGGGAACGCGACGCGGGGGCGGTCTTGGTGGGCCGGTCCGCCGGGTTGCCGGACCCCTCAGGCAGCCCGGCGAACCGGTGATCTGGGTCGGTCCCGGTGCTGGGCACACGGCGGGACCGCTTGCGCAGCTGCGGTTTCTTCGGAGTGGACGCCGGGGGACGGGGCCGAACTCCGGTGGTGGCGCCGGGCCCGGGGGACGAGCACGGCGGCGGGGGCGACGACGGTGAAGGCGCGGGGCTGCCCTGGCTCCCACCACCCGACGCGACGACTCCCGCTGTCGAGGAACTTCTTCACCGTAACCGATAGTCAACGACTTTGGAAGCGCTCCCATCATCGACGTTCATGACCGACGCAAGCGTCCCACCACAAGCCCCGGGCACCTCCGTCACCCGCACCGGGCGAGGACGGCTCACCCCTTTACCCGGCACGATCGGACCCCGGCGGGCCTGCGGCCACTGTCGTCGGCCGGTCCGCCGTACCGACGTACCGGAGGAGGGACAGATGGCCATCGCGACGATCAGCCGCACCGACCAGGACATCCAGTCCGCCGTACTCGACGAACTGACCTGGGAACCGCGCGTGCAGCCGCACGAGATCGGGGTGACCGTCGACGAGGGCGTCGTCACGCTCACCGGGCGGGTGGACAGCTACGCGAAGAAGTGGGCCGCCGAACGGGCCACGCACCGGGTCGTCGGGGTCCGGGCGGTCGCCAACGACGTGACAGTCCAACTGCCCGGCAGCTCCGAACGCGCCGACCCCGACCTGGCCGCCGCGGCCGGCCACGCCCTGGAATGGGACGCGTTCGTACCCGTCGAGAAGCTCCAGGTGACCGTCTCGGCCGGCTGGGTGACACTGCACGGCGAGGTCGAGTGGGAGTACCAGCGGCGCGCCGCCGAGCGTTCGGTGGGTCGGCTCACCGGGGTACGCGGGGTGAGCAACGGGATCACCGTGCGCCCGGCCGCACCACCGGACGGCCAGAACCTCGCCGACCGGATCGTCGACGCCCTCGCCCGCGCCGGAGCCACCGAGGCGGAACGGATCACCGTGCGGGTGCACGGCGACACGGCAGTGCTCGCCGGGCTGGTGCACTCGATGCCCGAGCGGGCCGAGGTGGAGCAGGTGGTCTGGTCGGCGCCGGGCATCCGGGAGGTGCAGAACCACATCGCCGTCGCCCCGGTGCTGCACTGACCGCGTACGCGGAACCACCCGGGGCGGGTGAGCCGGCCTCACCCGCCCCGGACGCAGGCTGGGGGCATGAGTGATCCGAACGGGCTGATCCAACCTGGGAACCCCGCGCCCGGCTTCACCCTCGCGGCCACACCCGACGGGCAGCAGATGGGGCCGGAGCAGTTCCGCGGCCGGCCGGTCGTGCTCGCCTTCTATCCCGCCGACTGGAGCCCCGTCTGCGGTGACCAGATGGCGCTCTACCAGGCGGCGGCGCCGGTGTTCGACCAGTACCGCGCCGCGGTGCTGGGCATCTCGGTGGACAGCATCTGGTCGCACCGGGCGTTCGCGCAGGCCCGGGGCATCGAGTTCCCGCTCCTGGCCGACTTCGAGCCCAAGGGTGAGGTGGCCCGCCGCTACGGCGCGTACGCCCCGTGGGGCGAGGCCCAGCGGGCCCTTGTGGTGCTGGACCAGAACGGGACTGTGACGTGGAGCTACCTGTCCCCGCCGGACGTCAATCCGGGCGCGGACGGCATCTTCGACGCACTGGACCGGCTCGCCGAGCAGGGGGTGATGGCACGATGAGCACGCCACTTCAGGTCACCGCCCGACTCCGGGATCCGGTGACCACCGAGGACCACGCCCGGGGGCCTGTCGACGCCCCCGTGACAGTCGTCGAGTACGGCGACTTCCAGTGCCCGTTCTGCGGCGCGGCGTACCCGAACCTGCACGAGATGCTGCGGCAGCGGGCCGACACCGTACGCCTGGTCTACCGCTACTTCCCGATCGCCAACGTGCACCCGTACGCCGAACGTGCCGCCGAGACCGCCGAGGCCGCCGCGGCCCGGGGAAGGTTCTGGGAGATGCACGACTGGCTCTACGAGCACCAGGACCAGTTGGATCCGGTGCACCTGTCGCTCGGCGTCGAACAGGTGGGGCTGCCGCCTGACGAGCTGGACGCGGAGGTGCAGAGCCGGGCGCACGCCGACCGGGTACGCCGCGACTTCGCGGGCGGCATCCGCAGCGGTGTGAACGGCACCCCGACGCTCTTCGTCAACGAGGTCCGGCACGAGGGCGGGTACGACCTGCCCGACCTGTTGGCCGCGGTGGACGCCGCCGCGAACACCTGACCGCCCTACGGCTCAGAGGAGCCGCAGCTCGCGCGCCCGCCGGACCGCTTCACGCCGGCGGGTCGCGTCGAGCTTGCGGTAGATGTTGCGTACGTGCGTCTTCACCGTGTTGACCGACAGGGACAGTTCGCTGGCGATCTCCACGTTGGACAGGATGCTCTGCAGGTACCGCAGGATCGTCAGTTCCCGCTCGGTGAGCGGCTCGTCGAGCGTTCCCGCCGGTTCGGTGGGCTGTCGGGTCGGCGCCTGGCCGGCGTCCCGCACCAGGTCGCTGACGAGTGCGAAGTGGGCGGTGCCCGCGTCCAGGTGGGCGGCCAGCAGATCCCGGACCGGCCCTTCGGCACGGGTGAATACCCTTCGGCAGCCGTGCGGGCCGGCCAGGTCGAGCACCTGTTCCAGGATCCGACCGGCGCGTCGTCCGTCTCCGCCCCGCTCGGCGAGGACCGCGTCCAGCAGGCCGGCGTCGAGGCGTACCGGCAGGGGCCACGCCCGCGCCCCCGGCGCCTGCCAGTCCGGCAGCGCCCGGCCTGCGGCACCGGCGTCGCCGGACCGCAGCTCCAGGCGCGACAGGCCCACCGCGAGCGCCGGCTCGGCGTGGCCGCCGGCAAGCAGCTCGCGGGCACCGTCCAGGTCACCCCGCTCGGCCCGCAGCTCCGCCTCGGCGGCCCGCAGCAGGCCCGCCAGTTCGGCGGCGTCCGGAAGGTCGACCAGTGCCTCCCGGACCCGCACGAGCAGCCGCTGGCCGGCGGCCGGGTCGCCCGCGTCGCCGTGCAGCCGTGCCCGGCACAGGGCGGCCACGGCCGCCGCCACCGGCTCGCCGCTCTCCGGCTGCGAGCCGTCCGCGCCGGTCGCCGGGGTGGCCACCGCGAGGTTCGCGGCGGCCTCGTCGGGCTGGTCGCGGTGCAGCGCCACCACCGCCAACGCCAGGTACGCGTAGCCGCAGTCGAGGCGGCAGGACCAGCCCCGGCAGGGCGGCATGCCCAGCGCGTCGCGGGCCGCCCGCTCGGCCGCGCGCAGGTCGCCACGCACCGCGAGCAGCAGGGCGGAGCGGCTGGCGGCGACCAGCTCGGTGCGGGCCCGACCGGCCTCGCGGGCCGCCGCCCGGGCCCGGACGAACCGCGCCTGGGGCAAGACGCCGGCGGCCAGCTCCACCAGCCCCAACGCGGCGCCGGTGAAGGCCCGCACGTCCGCGTCCCCGGCCGCGTCACCTCCACCGCCGGTCGGCGCGGCGTCCGGCATACCGGTCGGGCCGGCCCCGGGTGGACGGGTACGCAGCAATCGAGCGGCGGCGGCCCGCACCTCCACCGGATCGTCGGCGAGCCGGGCCACGGTCAGCTCCAGCGCGGTGGCCAACCGCAGGAACCGGTCCCGGCGGGGCACCGGCAGACCACCGGCGTACGCGGCGGCGGTGCGCAGGTGGTCGGTGGCCGCCGGGAGGTCACAGGCGTACGCCCGCTCGGCGGCGCAGGCCAGGGCAACTTCCGGCTGGGTGCGCAGCACGTCCGGCGGTGGGGACGAGGGCCGTGGACCGGCCGCCGTGGACCGGTCGTAGCGGGTCAGCTCCGGCCAGTGCGCGACGAACAGGTCGCCGGCCAGGTCCCACCGACCGGCGACCAACGCGTGCCGCAGACCGTCGGCCGGGCGGCCGCCGTGGGCGTACCACTCGGCGGCCCGTACGTGCAGCTCGCGCAGCTCGTCGGCGGGCAGCCGGGCCAGCTCGGCCCGGAGCAGGTCGGCCAGCAGCGGTTCGCAGCGGTACCAGGGTGGGCGGCCGTCCTCCCGGTGCAGCACACCTCCCGCCCCGGCCAGGTCGGCAAGGGCCTGGGCGGCGTCCGTACGGCCGGTCAACGCCTCGGCCAGGTCGGCGCAGACCGTGTCGGCCACGGCGGTGCGGCGCAGTAGGTCCCGGTCGGCCGGGTCGATCGTGCCGAGCACCTCCTCCTGGAGGTAACCGGCGATCTCCGGCTGGTCGCCGCCGAAGTGCCCCACCCAGCGTTCCGGGTCGGCCTGCCCGCGTACGGCAAGGGCGGCGATCCGCAGCGCGGCCGGCCACCCGCCGGTGCGTTCGCGCAGCCGGTGCACCGCGCTCGCCGGCAGTGCCGCGCCGTGCGCGGTGAGCAGGTCGGCCACCTCGTCGTCGGTGAAGGCCAGCTCGTCGGGGCCGATCTCGGTCAGCTCACCGGCGAGGCGGAGCCGGTGCAGGGCCAACGGCAGCCCGGCCCGCGCGCCGACCACCAGACGCAGCCGCTGCTCGGCGTGCCGCAACAGGAACTCCAGGCCGGTCAGGGCCGCCGGGTCGGTGATCCGGTGCAGGTCGTCCAGGACCAGCAGGACCGGCCGGTCCGCGCTGGCGAGGGCGGCGGCGAGGGCTTCGAGCTGGTCGGGGCGGGGCGGCCGGTCGGGCACCGGACCGTCGTCGGCCGGCCCGGTCGCGGCCCGCAGCGCCGCCGCGAGGTACGCCCACAGCCGTTCGCCGTCGTCGCCGGTCTCCACCGACACCCACGCCGGCTCAAGCCCGGCCACCGTCGGCGCGGCCCCGGCGTCGGGCACCACCGCTCCTGGCCCGGTCTCCTGGATGCCGCCGGTCAGCCGCACCCACGAGGCGAGCAGTGTCGTCTTGCCCCAGCCCGCCGGCGCGGCGACCAGGGTGACAGGTCCCGCGCTGCCCTCGTCGAGCCGGCGCAGCAGGCGAGGGCGGGCCACCACCGCCTCCGGTGGCGCGGCGGGCGTCAACCGGGACGCCAGCAACGGCAGGTCCCCCGAACGCCCCGGTGCCGTACCCACTGACGCGTGATCCTGCTGTTCCGGCACCCGGCTCCACCCCCACGACGCGTCCCACCCCCCGGTCGGCGAGCGGTTACCCGACCGGGACGGGTTCACCCCTTCCGGGCGAGCCCGCTTCACCCGCTCGCGACCGACGATCGGAGAACGTGGACCGGGAGGACGGGTGGGACCGATGCGACGGCTGACGCGTGTGGGAACCGCCCTCGGCGGCTCGGCGCTGGCCGGGGTGGCGCGCGTGCTGCGCGTACCCCTGCGGCGTGGCCGGTCGGGCGCGGACGGCGACCCCGTCGCGGCGGCCCGGTGGGAGGTCGTGACGGTGGACCGGCCGCCGGACGAGGTGCTGCCCGGCGGTCGGTGGCCTGAGCCGCTGCGCCTCCTGGACGGCGCCGTCGAGGTGCGGGTGCGCCAGGCACCGGGCCATCGGGGCACCGAGCTGGCGGCCCGCCCGCTGACCGGTGCCACCCCGACCGTCGGGCTCGCCGCGCACCTGGTCGGCGACGACCCACGGCACCTGGTCCGCCGGACGTTGCGCCAGGTCAAGCAGGGCGTCGAGACCGGCGAGGTGCTGCGCGCGGACCGCTCCGCGCTGGACCGACCGGAGGCCGGCGGGTGAGGGCGCTGTGCTGGGTGGGCGCGGACCAGCTGGCGGTGCGTGAGGTGCCGGACCCGGAGCTGCGCAACGAACGGGACATCATCGTCCGGGTCCGTCGAAGCGCCACCTGCGGCGCCGACCTGCCGTTGCTGGCCGGGAGGGATCCGCTGCTGCGCAGCGGTGACGTGCTCGGGGCGGAGTTCCTCGGCGACGTGGTCGAGGCCGGTCCGGAGGTACGCCGGCACCGCGGGGGCGACCGGGTGGTGGTGGCAGCGGGCGTCGCCTGTGGCGGCTGCTGGTACTGCCGTGCGGGCCTGCACGCCTGCTGCGACAACTGCAGCACGGAACCGGCGAGCGTGGACGAGGGTTGGGGACGGTCGGACGCGGGCTGCTTCGGGCGGCCCCGCGCGGCGGGGGGCTTCGCCGGCGGCCACGCCGAGTACGTGCGGGTGCCGTACGCGGACGTGACAGCCGTCCGGGTGCCGGACGCGGTCGGCGACGACCGGGCGCTGTTCGCCGCCGACGCGGCGCCGGCCGGCTGGCTGGCGGCCGAGCTGGGCGCGGTGCGGCCGGGTGACGTGGTGGCGGTCTGGGGCGCCGGCGCGGTGGGCCACCTGGCCGCCCGGGCGGCCACGCTGCGCGGCTGCGCCCGGGTGGTGGTCGTGGACCGGCACGAGGAGCGGTTGCGGATGGCCGAACGGCACGCGGGCGCGGAGCCGCTGAACTACCGCCACACCGACGTGTCGGCCGAGTTGCGGGACCGCAGCGGTGGGCGTGGCCCGGACGTGTGCGTGGTGGCGGTCGGCGAGCCGCCGGCCCGGTCGGTGGTCGACCGCTTCGGCGACCGCCCGGACGCCCTGCGCGAGGCGGTGTACGCCTGCCGCAAGGGCGGCACGGTGGTGGTGCTCGGCGGGACGGACGGGTTCGTCGACGCGTTCCCGCTGGGCGCGGTGACCGACAAGCGGCTCGCGGTGCACGGGGCCCGGCGGCCCGACCTGCGGGACGTGCCGATGCTGCTGGACCGGATGGCCCGCGACGAGTTGCGGACCGAACACCTGGCCACCCACCGGCTGCCGCTCGAGGAGGCCCCGCGCGGCTACGAGCTGTTCCGCGACCGGGCCGACGGCTGCGTCCGCGCGGTCTTCAGCCCGTGACCGATGAGCCATCGGCTCCGGCTGATGGCAGACTCGCAGGATGGCTGGGGAGCGAACGTACGACGTGGTCCTGTTTGGGGCGACCGGGTTCACCGGGGGGCTCACTGCCGAATACCTGGCCCAAAACGCCCCGCCGGGGCTGCGGTGGGCGCTCGCGGGGCGTAACCCGGACCGGCTCGCGGCCGTACGGGACCGGCTCACCGCGATCGACCCGAAGCTGGCCGACCTGCCGCTGCTGGCCGCCGACGTCACCGACGCCGACTCGCTGCGGGCGGTGGCCCGCGACGCCCGGGTGGTCGCCAGCACCGTCGGCCCGTACGTGAGGCACGGCGAGCCGCTGGTCGCCGCCTGCGCCGCCGCCGGCACCGACTACCTGGACATCACTGGCGAGCCGGAGTTCGTCGACCTGATGTACGTCCGCCACCACGCCGAGGCCGCCCGCACCGGCGCGCGGCTGGTGCACGCCTGCGGGTTCGACTCCATCCCGCACGACCTGGGCGTCTGGTTCACCGTCAAGCAGCTGCCCGCCGACGTGCCGATCACCGTGGACGGCTACGTCCGGGCCTCGGGTCGGTTCTCCGCAGGCACGTACCATTCCGCGCTCACCGCGTTCTCCCGTACCGGCCCGGCCAGCCGCGCGGCCCGCGACCGCCGGGCGGTCGAGCCGCGCCCCGCCGACCGTCGGGTCCGGGCGGTGCCGGGCCGGCTGGCCCGCTCGGCGGAGCTGGGCATCTGGACCGTGCCGCTGCCCACCATCGACCCGCAGGTGGTGCGCCGCTCGGCGGCGGCCCGCGCGGAGTACGGCCCGGACTTCCGCTACCGGCACTTCGCCGCCGTGAAGCGGTTGCCGACCGTACTGGCCGGCGGGGTCGGCCTCGGCGCGCTGGTCGGCCTGGTCAAACTGCCGCCGACGCGGCGCTGGCTGCTCGGTCGGCTCGCCTCCGGGCAGGGGCCGACCCCGCAGCAGCGTGCGGCGGCCTGGTTCCGGGTCCGGTTCGTGGGCACCGGCGGCGGTCGGCGGGTGCTCACCGAGGTCGCCGGCGGCGACCCGGGCTACGACGAGACGGCGAAGATGCTCGCCGAGTCGGCGCTCTGCCTGGCCCTCGACGAGCTGCCACCGACCGCCGGGCAGGTGACCCCGGTCGCCGCGATGGGCGACGCGTTGCTGGACCGGCTGGTCCGGGCCGGGCTCACCTTCCGGGTGCTGGAGGACACCCCGGTGGAGCGCCCGGCTTGACCCTCGACCGGGTCGAGGGGGCAGGATGCCCGCGTGAACGACCTGCACAGCATCGGTGAGCTGGCCCGGGCCAGCGGCCTGACCGTCAGCGCGCTGCGCTTCTACGACGCGGCGGGGGTGCTGGAGCCGGCCCTGGTCGACCCGGTGACCGGCTACCGCTGGTACACCGACGAGCAGATCGCGCCGGCCCGGCTGGTGGCCGGGTTGCGCCGGATCGGCATGCCGGTGCCGGAGATCGCCGCGGCGGTACGCGCCGAGCCGGCCGCCGTGCACCTGCTGCTCGACACGCACCTGCGCCGGCTGGTCGACGGGTTGGCCGACGCCCGTCGTGAGGTGACCCGGCTGCGGGCCCTCGTCGACCCGGCCCGGCCGGTCACCACCACGCTGCTGCTCTCCGCCGCCGAGCTGGCCGCCGCGGTCGACGCGGTGCGCTTCGCCGTCGGCGTCGACCCGGAGCTGCCGATGCTCTCCGGTGTGCTGCTCGACGTGGAGTCCGACGGCGTCCGGCTCGTCGCCACCGACCGGTACCGGCTCGCGCAGGCCCGGGCCGGTGCGCACGTCGACGGCCCGCAGGTGCGGGTGTTCGTACCTGTGAATCTCGTCGACCGGGTGCGGGCGCTGCTCGACGCCGCCGACACCGCTCCGGTGCGGCTGACCGTGACCGGCACCGACGTGCGGGTGGTGGTGGCCGGCCGGACCCTTACCGGTACCGCGCTGCACGACGACTTCCCCGACTACCGTCGACTGCTGCGCAAGGCCGTCGGCGAGCGGCCGGCCGCGTACCGGATCCCGGTGGACGTGGCGGCGCTGCGCGCCGCGCTGGCGGACCCGGCGGCCCCCACGGTGGCCCGCGAGTACGACGGCGAGCGGCTGGCCGTCACCGTGCTCGGTCTCGACGACCACGGCGGTCTGCGCCTGCTCCCCGCCGACGAGGCCGGCACCGAGGCGGTACACGTGGGCGTCAACGGCGGCTACCTGCTTGACGCGTTGGACGCGGCGGGCGCCGCCCAGCTGGTGCTGGAGTTGGACGGGCCGGTCGCCCCGCTTGCCGTGCGGCGGCCGGACGACGCGGACACCTTCTCCGTGCTGATGCCGATCCGGCTGTAGAACCGGGTCCGTCACTCCCCGTCGCCTGTCGAAACGGGCGCGACGGTAGCATCTGGTGGTCCACCTGACCCCGGACGGAGGCGTACGGAGCAGCATGCTCGACATGGAGTTGATCCGGAAGGATCGCGAGGCGGTGGCGACCGCGCTGGCGAAGCGTCTGGATCCCGCCGAGGTCACCCGGGCCCTGGACGAGATCCAGCGGCTCGACCAGGAGCGACGCGCCCTCATCACGGAGATCGACGCCGATCGGCAGCGCCGCAAGGCGGAGGCGCGGGCGTACGCGGAGGCGAAACGCGCCGGCCGCGAGCCGGACGTCGCTGCGCCCGAGGCCGGTCGCAGGCAGCTCTCCGAGCTGGAGTCCGAGCTGGACGAGGTGCAGGGGCGGCTGCGCACCGCGATGAGCGAGCTGCCCAACCTGCCCGCCGACGATGTCCTTCCCGGCGGCAAGGAGGCCAACCGGGTCGTCAAGACCTTCGGTGAGCCGCCGGTGATCGACAAGATCCGCGATCACGTGGAGCTGTCCCGGATGCTCGGTCTGGTCGACCACGAGCGCGGCGTGAAGCTCGGTGGCTCCGGCTTCTGGATGTACACGGGGATGGGTGCCCGGCTGGAGTGGGCGCTGCTCAACTTCCTCATCGACGAGAACGTCAAGGCCGGCTACGAGTTTCTGCTGCCGCCGCACCTGCTTCTCGACACGGCAGGCTTCGCCGCCGGGCAGTTCCCGAAGTTCTACGACGACGTCTACCACCTGGACCGTGAGTCCGCCCCGCGTGGACAGTTCCTGCTGCCCACCTCGGAGACGGCGATCCTCGGCGCCTACCAGGACGAGATCCTGGAGACGTCGAAGCTGCCGCTGAAGCGTTTCGCGTACACGCCGTGCTACCGCCGGGAGGCCGCCGGCTCGCACTCGGACGAGCGCGGCACCGTACGGGGCCACCAGTTCAACAAGGTGGAGATCTTCCAGTTCACGCTGCCCGAGCAGGCGGACGCGGCGCTGGAGGAGATGGTCACCCACGCCGAGAGCCTGGTGGAGAAGCTGGGGCTGCACTACCAGCGCAGCCTGCTGTCGGCCGGCGACGCCAGCGCGTCGATGCGCAAGACCCTCGACATCGAGGTGTGGATGCCGAGCATGGGCAAGTACAAGGAGG
Source organism: Micromonospora sp. NPDC093244 (assembly GCF_040683695.1). Classification (NCBI taxonomy): domain Bacteria; kingdom Bacillati; phylum Actinomycetota; class Actinomycetes; order Micromonosporales; family Micromonosporaceae; genus Micromonospora; species Micromonospora sp. NPDC093244. The sequence goes on along the minus strand of NZ_JBFBEO010000001.1, from coordinate 240,595 downwards.
TGTCGTCCGTCTCCTGGGGCGGCGACTACCAGGCCCGCCGGGCGGCCATCCGCTACCGCGAGCCGGGCGGCAAGCAGACCCGCTTCGTGCACACGCTCAACGGCTCCGCCCTGGCGACGAGCCGGCTCTTCCCGGCCATCCTGGAGCAGTACCAGCAGGCCGACGGCAGTGTCCTGATCCCCAAGGTCCTCCAGGACCGTCTAGGAACAGACCGCCTGACCCCCCGCTGACCCCCACCCCCACCCCGGCCGGCCCCGGCCGACGCCCCGCCGATCATGAAGTTATTGCGCGTCGCTCCGGCGTGTCGTGGCAACAGCTTCATGATCAATAGGGGTGGGTCGGGGGTGCGGGCGTTTCAGCAGGGGCGCGGTGAGAAGGAGGGCCGTCAGGGCTGCCGCCAGCAGCGCGGGGCCCAGCGCGTCGAGGGTTTCGGCCAGGGTGCGTTGGAGCCGGGCGGCTGCCTGGATCACCGGGTCCGCCAGGGCGTCCCGGCGGCCGGCGGCCAGCCGCACCTCGTACCAGCCGTACCAGGCGACGTAACCGCCGGCGAGCAGCAGCACCAGGCCACTGAGGCGGGGCACCAGGGCGCCGGCGCCGCGTAACCGGGCCACCAGCCCGTCGCGCAGCAGGGCCACGCCGAGCGCGGCGACCGCGACCACCAGACCCATCCCGAGGGCGTACGCCCCGAACAGAGCCAGCCCCCGCCCGGTCGAGCCGGCCTGGAGGCTGGTCACCACGATGGCCAGGAACGGCGCGATGGCGCAGCCCAGCGACGCCAGCGCGTACGCCGCCCCGAACAGCGCCATCGACGGCCAGGACCGGGTCAGCCGGGGCGCTCGGGCGGACCAGCCGGGGGCGGGCAGTCGCCTGCCGGCGAGCAGCCAGCAGCCGGCCACCAGCAGCAGCACGCCGAGGGTCACCGTGAGCCACGGCAGCCGGGGCCGCAGCCAGCCGGCCAGCGGCGCGAGGGCCAGGCCGAAGGCGCCGAAGACCAGCACGTACCCCAGGGTGAGCCCGGCCGCCGCGGTGAGCGCGCGGCCGACCGCGCCGCGGGTGTCCGACGCCCCGGCGACCAACAGCGAGAGGTACGCGGGCAGCAACGCGAAGCCGCACGGGTTGACCGCACCGAGCATGCCGGCGGTCAGCGCGAGCAGCAGGGCGGCGGTCACGCCCCGGCCAGTGCGGCGACCCGGGCGGTGAGCCCCTCACCGTCCAGGAAGCCCTGGTGCACGACCGTGCCGTCCCGGTCGATGATCACGAAGATGCTCTGCTCGGTCACCCTGAACCGGCGCCAGATCGCACCTGCCTCGTCATCGATCTGCGGCGTCCCGGCGAGGTCGAACTCGGTGACGAACTCCTTCATCGCCTTCTGCTCGCCCAGCCCGGCGACGCCGACGATCGGGACGGTGTCCCGGTACTTCGGCGCGATCTCGGCAACCGTCCACGCCTGGCTGGCGCAGGTGGCGCACCACGGCGCCCAGAACCACAGCACCACCGGCCTGCCGGCGAGCCGCGCGGCGTCGAACGCGGTGCCGGTGAGAGTGGTCCCGGTGAAGCGCAGCACGTCCGGGACCTGCGCCGGAGCGGCCGGCGGTCCGCCGGTGGGCGAGTCGGTCGGCGAGGGCGGTGTCGCGGTCGGCGCGGCAACGGTCGAGGCCGATCCGGCGGCGGTGGGTCCGCCCGGCGCGGTGCCGGTGCAGGCGGCGACGCCGAGCAGGGCCACCACGAGCGCCCCAGCGGTGGCGCCACGGCGTACCGGTCCGGCCGCTGTCCACGTCCTGCTGATCCGCATCCGCTTCTCCGTCTCCGGTCCGGAAGGGACCCTTGCTGGACCTGAGGCTTACCTACTCGGCCTTGGCGAGTCGGAGCGCCAACTCGGGGCAGACCTTTACCGCCTTCAGCGCCCCCTCCCGCAGCCAGGTCGGCACGGGGGTGGTCGGGAAGGCCGGATATCCGTTCGCGTCGAGGCGGATGAAGTCCGGCACCACGTGGGCGCAGAGCCCGTGCCCGTCACAGCGCGACCAGTCCAGGGTGAGCTTCTGCGGGTTCGCGTCGGGTGCGCCGGGCAGCCCCATCACGCCCTTGACCCGCCTGCCGCAGCCGTCGCCGGTGCTGTGCAGCCGCAGGTCCTCGGCGAAGACCTCGATGGCGGAGAGCGCGAACCGGGCGGTGCCGTCCGGGTGGCTGCACGCGCCCCGGCCCTTCACCTCGCCGGCGGCGGCGCGGACCACGTCGGCCGGTTGGCTGCCGGCGACGGCCAGGTCCACGGCGCGGGCCAGGTCCGGCAGGCCCATCTTGCACGGTCCGCACTGCCCGGCGGACTCGCCGGCCAGGTAGCGCACCACCTGGGCTGCCTCACCGAGCGGGCAGGTGTCGAGCCCGAGCGGGACGATGATGCCCGCGCCGAGCGTGCCGCCGACCGCCGCCAGACCCTTGCGAGACACCTCGGCCTTCTCCGCCGCCTCCGGGGTGATCCACTTGCCGTGGTAGCCGCCCATCAGGATGCCCTGCACGTCAGGCACCTCGCACAGGTCGAGGACGTCGCGCAGCGGCATCCCGGCGGTGCACTCCACCACGGCCGGTCGACCGGCCGCCCCGGTCACGGTGAGCAGCACCGTGCCCGGCTCGTCGTCGGTGCCGAGCGCCGCGTACTCGTACGGGCCCAGTCGGGCGCCGATAGCGAGCTGGGCGTACGTCTCGGCGTTGGACAGCAGGGTGGGCAGGCCGCTGACGCCGGAGTCGCTGGAGCGCTTCTTGGTGCCCGGCGGGATGTGCGGCAACCCGTTGATCCCGTTGACGAGTGCGCCGCCCTCGCCGGAGATGAACCGGTGCGGCACGGTGACGATCGTTGTCTGCACCGGCATCCGGCGCTCGTCGAGGGCGTCCATCAGCGAGTCCCGTCCGACCCCGTCGTCGGCCACGCCGATCACGATCTCGTCGGCGTCCAGCGCGTACGCGGCAAGCGCCGCGCCGTCCAGGATCAGGTGCGGGGCGCGGGTCAGCAGCACCTTGTCCTTCCAGCTGGCCGGCTCCCCCTCGGTGGCATTGACCACCACGACGGCGGCGAGCTCCTGCCGCTCGCAGGACTCCAGCACCGCGCGGAGTTTGCGGGCGAACGGGAACCCTGCCCCGCCCTTGCCCTTGAGTTGCATGCCCTCGGCGAGCCGGAGCAGCTGCGCCGGCTCGATCGGGCCGATCGGTCCGTGCACCTCCTCGTGCGCGGCCAGGTCGAGTCGACCGAACTCGGCGAAGCCGGCGGTGAGCCGGGGCTCACCCACACAGGCGACCGGTGGCACGGCGGTGCGCATCACTTCGCCTCACCCCGCAGCCCGGCCCAGTACGCCCCGTCCACCGCGTCGGCGCTGGCCTTGCGACGCTTGGACCGGCCCTCGCCAGCGGCCCGCTTGGCGCGGCGGGACGCCAGGTCGACAAGGGTCGGGGTGTCGTCGACGGGCGGCACCTCGTCCGGCACGTACCGGGCCGGCGGACGCCAGTAGTCCGGCTCCTCCGGCAGGTCGTCCTCGACGCTGTGCCGACCGCTGCCGCTGTGCGGCGCCGCCGAGATCGGGCCGGCGGAGATCGGCTCGGCGGAGACGGGGCCGGCCGAGATCGGCTCGGCGGCCTGCCACCGGCGCGGGCTGTCCCACGGTTCCTCGGCCTCGTCAAGCGTCCGCTGCGGCGGCACCGAGTAGCGGCTGTCGTCGTCCTCGGAGCGGGATCGGCGGCTGGTCCGCTCGGCGGCCGGCTCCTCGGCGCGTCGCCGCCGGGGCGGGGCCGTCTCATCGTCCCGGTCGCGGGTACGCGACGTGCGTCGCCGGGTCACCGGCTCCAACTCCTCCTCGTCGCGTCCACGGGTGCCGGTGTCCTGGGCGCCACGGCGGGTCGAGCGACGACCTGTCACCTCCGCCTCGTCGCGTCGACGGCGGGCGGGCGCCGGTTCCTCGTCGCGGCGGCGGCTGGGCCGCGCGGGCTCGGCGAGAGAGCCGGGCTCGGGCACCACGGGGACGGTGAACCGCTCGGGGTCGCCCCGCCGGGCCGCCGGTGGGGCGGTCCAGGTGGCGGTGGCGGTGTCCGCCCAGGCGGGACGCTTGTCGGTGGCCTTCGGGCGCCGACCCAACCCGGCCAGCAGCGATCGGGCGGTCTTCGCCTCCTCGGCCCGGCCGACCATCACCGCGTTGCGCACCGCTGCCTGGTGCTGCTCCCGGCTGCGCCGACCGATGGTGACCGAGAACCGCACCAGCAGTGCCAGCACCACCAGCAGGACGCAGCCCAGGTAGCTGAGCATCACCCAGGGCGCGGCGGCCCGACCGGCGTTGAGGCCGTGCGCGATGGCAAAGGGCCAGGCCAGGTAGGCGGTGGAGTGCAGCGCGCGCCACAGCCACTTCGGACCGACGCCCGCGAAGCGGGCCCGGATGATGCCGGTCCAGATCACGCTGACCATCAGCAGCGCGGCGACGGTGCCGAGCCCGACGTAGAGGCCCCCGCCGCCGACGAACGGCACCAGCGCGTCGGTCGCCGCCGCCCGCCCCGTGCCGATCTTGGTGAGGACGTGGAAGCCCAGCCCGGCAACGCCGAGCACACCTGTGGCGCGGTGCGCCGACTGCATCAGCACCCGGTGCGAGATGCCCAGCACCAGCCGGTCGGTGGCGAGCAGGCCGAGCATCACGGTGAGGCTCAACGACACCAGGGCGACCACCCCGGCGAAGAACTCGGTGAAGAAGAAGCCGTACGCGTACGCCGTCTGACCGGCGCCGGTCAGCATTGTCGCCGCCCAGAGCGCGGCGAGCGCCGACGCGATGAGCGCGGTGGTCGCGCCCCGCGACCGGGTGCGTACCCCCCGGCTGCTCTCGCTGGTCCGGACGGTAGCCGCCTTCTGGTTCTGCTGTGCCCGGGCCATCTGCTCCTCGATCGTCTCGCGGCGGCGTACCACCGGCCGACCCCTGCTCCCCCATCCAGTACGGACGAGCGGGGTCGGCGGATCACCCGGTTGTGAAAATTCTGGGCCGCGATCGAACCAGGTGACGCCGGCGTGCGTTGCGCCCCCGCGCACGGGTCCGGATCGGACAGCGACAAACGTCCATGCGTTGACAGTGGTTGCAACACGCTTGTAATCTTTCGGCAAATTTCAGTCTGGGTTGCAAGATTGCGGCAACGTCAGGCTCTCCCCCGCAGCGCCACCACCCCCGCCCCCGCTCCCGTCAGGAGTCCCGATGCACCGACGTCGACGCGGCTCAGCGATCCTCGCCCTCGGCCTGATCGCCAGCCTGCTCGTCCCCACTGCCGTGACGGCACCCCCGGCCGTCGCCGCCCCGTCCGGCGCCAAGAAGGTCATCGTCCAGCTCTTCGAGTGGAACTGGCCCTCGGTGGCCAGCGAGTGCCAGAGCACGCTCGGCCCGAAGGGCTACGGCTACGTCCAGGTGTCACCCCCGCAGGAGCACGTGCGGGGCAACCAGTGGTGGCTGGCGTACCAGCCGGTCAGCTACCGGATCGAGTCCCGCAAGGGCACCCGCGCCCAGTTCCAGTCGATGGTGAACACCTGCCACGCGGCCGGGGTCAAGGTGATCGTCGACGCGGTGATCAACCACATGTCCGGTCAGGATAACGGCGGCACCGGCTGGGCCGGGTCGTCCTACTCGCACTACGACTACCCGGGCATCTACCAGACCCAGGACTTCCACCACTGCGGGCGCAACGGCGGCGACGACATCGCCAACTACAACGACAGGTACGAGGTGCAGAACTGCGAGCTGGTCAACCTCTCGGACCTGAAGACCGAGTCGGACTACGTCCGTACGAAGATCGCCTCGTACCTCAACGACCTGCTCTCCCTCGGCGTGGACGGCTTCCGGATGGACGCCAGCAAGCACATGCCGGCCGCCGACATCGCCGCGATCAGGGGCAAGCTGTCCCGCTCGGCGTACATCGTGCAGGAGGTCATCTACGGTGCGGGCGAGCCGGTCCAGCCGACCGAGTACACCGGCAACGGTGACGTGCACGAGTTCCGCTACGGCAAGGACCTGGCCCGCGTGTTCCGCTCCGAGCGGTTGGCGTACCTGAAGAACTTCGGCGAGGGCTGGGGGCACCTGGCCACCGGCAAGGCCTCGGTGTTCGTCGACAACCACGACACCCAGCGCGACTCGGGTGGGGTGCTGACCTACAAGGACCGAGGCATCTACTCCCTGGCGAACGCGTTCATGCTGGCCTGGCCGTACGGCTCGCCGACGGTCATGTCCAGCTACACCTTCAGCAACCGGGACGCCGGCCCGCCGTCGGACGGCGCCAACAAGACCCTCAACACCACCTGCTACTCCGGCTGGGAGTGCGAGCACCGCTGGCCGGTGATCGCCAACATGGTCGGGTTCCGCAACGCCACCGAGGGCGCCGGCGTCGCCAACTGGTACGACAACGGCAACAACCACATCGCGTTCAGCCGTACCGGAAAGGGCTTCATCACCGTCAACGACGAGGACTCCGCGGTGAACGGCCGCTCCTACTACACGGGCCTGCCCGCCGGCAGGTACTGCGACGTCATCCACGGCACGTACGCCGGCGGCACGTGCAGCGGCCCGGTGATCACCGTGGACGGTAGCGGCTGGTTCGCCGCCAACGTGCCAGCGCACGACGCGATAGCCGTCCACATCGGCGCCCGCGTCTAACCCCGCGCAAGGAAGGGCCCCTTCTTATCGGTTTTTGTATAAGAAGGGGCCCTTCCTTGCATCCCTGCGTCCGATACAGTTGTTTCGTGTCGTTTGACCGGATTACTCCGTACCGCCGCCGCGCCGGCTGGATCGCCGCCGCCATCGCCGTACCCGCGCTGCTGGTCGCCGCGCTGCTGGTCGGCAAGGCCCTCACCCCACGCTCGACGGCCCCCGACGACAGCCGCGTGGTGGCCGCCGACCCGACGCCGAGCAGCGTCGAGCAGAGCCCTGAGGAGTCGGTCCCGCCGGCCGCGCCCGCCCCGGACGGGCTGCCGGTCGTCGACTACGACCCCGCGCCCAAGGGCTTCCCCGCCGACCGGGCCACCATGGACACCACGCCGCTGACCGAGGGCGTGCACCCGACCCGGCGCGTCGCCGCGTACGACGCGCCCGGCGGACGTCCGCTGGCCTTCCTCGAACCGACGCTCGCCGGTGTCGAGCTGACCGTGCCGGTCGCCGAGAAGCGGGCCGGCTGGACGGCAGTCCTGCTGCCCTCGGCCAACCGGCGCCTGGCCTGGCTGCCGCCGGGCGGGTTCGCCACTGTGGCGCTGCGCGACCAGATCGTGGTGGAACGCAAGGTGCACCGGCTCACCTGGTACCGCGCCGGCAAGGCGGTGCGCTCCTGGAAGACGAGCCTCGGCCAGGAGGGGCAGGAAACCCCGCTCGGCCGCACGTTCATCCTGGGCCGCACCCCGCCGCCGGAGCAGGTCTACGGCGGCGTGGACATCTACGCCCTCGGCTCGGTGCCGGACGACCCCGAGGCGGTGCCGACCGGGCTGCGCGGCGCGCACATCGGCCTGCACACCTGGTACAACGACGACGAGCTGGGCGAGAACAGCACTAACGGCTGCATCCGGGTGACCCGCAGCGGCCAGCGGGAACTGCTCGCCGAGGTGCGTCCCGGCAGCAGCCTGGTGGTGGTCGACCAACTGCCCACGCCGCCGCCGACCGCCTGAGCGGCGTCGTTCACTCGCCGAGCAGCCAGCCGTTGCGCTCGGCGACACGGACGGCGTCCGCCCGGTTGCGGCCACCTGTCTTGCCGATCGCCGCCGAGAGGTGGTTGCGCACCGTCCCCTCGGACAGGTGCAGCGCCGCCGCCAGGTCGGCGACCGTACCCCCGCCCCGCGCCGCGCGCAGCACCTCGGTCTCCCGCTCGGTGAGCGGACTCGCGCCGGTGGCCAGGGTCTCCGCGGCAAGCGTCGGATCGACCACCCGCAGGCCGGCGTGCACCCGGCGGACCGCGTCGGCGAGTTGCCGGGCCGGGGTGTCCTTGACCACGAAGCCGTTCGCGCCGGCCTCCATGGCCCGGCGCAGGTAGCCGGGCCGCCCGAAGGTGGTCACCACAAGCACCCGGCAGGTCGGCAGCGCGGCCCGCAGCGCGGCAGTCGCGGCGATCCCGTCCAGGCCGGGCATCTCGACGTCCAGCAGCGCCACGTCGGGCGTGTGCCGTAGGGCCTCGGTCACCACCTCGTCGCCCCGACCGACCTCGGCCACCACCGTCAGGTCCGGCTCCAGCGACAACAGGGCGGCCAGCGCGCCACGGACCAGCGCCTGGTCGTCGGCGAGCAGCAGCCGGATCGGCCCGCTCACCGGGCCTCCCCCGGCGCGTGCACCCGCAGCAGGAAGCCGCCGGCCGGCCGTCGACCGACGGTCACCACTGCGTCCAGCCGCCGCGCCCGCTCGCGCAGGCCCACCAACCCGTGGCCGGTGACGTCGGGAGTGGACGGACCGCGTCCGTCGTCGCTCACCTCGACCCCGTTGCGGTCCACCCGGACCGTGCAACACCGCGCCCCACTGTGCCGGACCACGTTCGTCACCCCTTCCCGCACCGCCCAGCCGAACAACCGGTCCCACTCCGCCGGCAGCGGCGGCACGTCGGCCGGCAGGTCCGCCGCGATGCCCGCCGCGGCAAGCGCGGAACGGGCGCCGGTCAGCTCAGCGGCCAGGGTCACCTCGCGGTACGCCCCGACGGTCTGCCGCACGTCGGCCAACGCGGCCCGGGCCAGCCTCTCCACCTCGGCGATCTCGGCGGCGGCACGGCCGGTGTCCACCTCGATCAGTCGCCCGGCCAGCTCGGCCTTGATCGCCACCACGGTCAACGAATGCCCGAGGATGTCGTGCAGGTCGCGGGCGGCGCGGGCCCGCTCCTCGGCGACCGCGAGCCGGCCGATCTCCCGCTGGGCGGCCTGGAGTTCGCTGTTGCGCTGGGCCAGCCGGGACACCCCGAACATGGCGAACGAGGCGAGCAGCACCGCCCAGACGATGCCGGTCTCGGTCCCCCATCCCGGCACCAGCCAGGAGGCAAGCGCGGGGGTGACCGCGCAGACCACCACGGCCGCCAGCGCCTCCCACGCCGGCAGCAGGAACACCGCCGCGGCGGCCACGTAGACCAGTGTGGCCAGCCAGTCCCCACCGGTGCCCGGCATGCTGGCCAGACCCACCGCGAGCAGCAGCACCAGCCCGGCCCGCGCCCGGCCCACCGGGATCGGCAGCAGTGACTGGCGCAGCCTCCGGGCCCACTGGAACAGCAGCACGTAGCCGACGCCGAAGGCGACCAGGGCGGACACGCCGAGGATCCGCCTCCACGGCTCCGGCTGGTGCAGCGCGGTGGAGAGCGGCACGTTGAGGAAGAACAGCCACACGGCGGCGAGCAGCCAGCCGGTGAACCGCCAGTGGCGGCTCACCGGCGGGGACTGCCCCGTCGAGAGGTCCATCGGGTCCACGCTAACGGTCGCCGGCCGTCAGACCCGCGCGGTGTCGCGGCGGAACAGCCGGGCCGCGCCGATGCCGAAGGCCAGCGCCCAGAAGACCATGTTCGCCACCCCTGCCATGCTCACCCCGTCACCGGTCAGCGGGGCGCGGGCCAGCACGCCCACGCCGTACACCGGGGTGAACGTCGCGACCTGCTGGAGCACGTGCGGCAGCACATCGACCGGGACGAAGAGCCCGCCGAACATGGCGAGCACGGCCAGGATCGGTCCGAGGAACTGCATGACGTTCTCGGCCGGCACCAGATAACCGATGAACAGCCCGAACGCGGCGAACACAAGCGAACCGAGCCAGGCCGCCAGACCGGACAGCAGCCAGACGTACGCCGGGATACGGACCCCGGCCACCGCACCCACCGCGAACTCCACGACGACCGCGAGCAGGCCGAGGGTCATCGCGGTGAGCAGCTTCGTGGCCACGTACGCACTCGGGCGCAGCGGGGTGAGCCGCAACTGCCGGCTCCAGCCCAGGGCGCGTTCGGTGGCCACCGCGCCCCCCGCGCTCGTCGTCGCCACCATTGCCGCGTACACGGCCAGGCTGATCATGACGTACGCGGTCACCGGGCGGCCGTTGTCCAGGTTCTGCCCACCCTGCGGCAGGCCGAAGATGAGGAAGAAGACGCCCGGCATGATCAGCGTGAAGGCGAGGGTGCGGCGGTTGCGCAGCACGCGGCGCAGCTCGATGCCGAGCACGGCCGGGGCGAACCCGCCCAGCGCGGGCAGCCGCCGGTCCGGCTCGACGGTACGGGTGGGGGTGGCCGGCACTGTCGTCATCTCAGGCTCCGGTCTGCTGGGCGGTGGTCAGGGCGAGGAAGGCGTCCTCGAGGTTGCGGGAGGTGATCTCCACGTCCCGGGCGTCGGTGCGGGTGAGCAGGTGCCTGGCGATCGCGTCCGAGTCGCCGGTGCGCACCAGCACGCTGTCGCCGCGTACCTCCACGGCGTCCACGCCCGGCAGCGCCGCGAGCGCGGCCTGGTCGGCGCCGGGAAGCGTGGCGCGCACCGTACGGCCGGCGGCCAGGTTCTTGATCTCGGCCGTGGTGCCGTCGGCCACCACGCGTCCCTGCCGGACCAGCACGATCCGGTCGGCGTACGCGTCCGCCTCGTCCAGGTAGTGGGTGGCGAAGATGACCGTCCGTCCGGCCCGCGCGTCCCGGCGCAGGGCCTGCCAGAAGTCCCGCCGGCCCTCGACGTCCATGCCGGTGGTCGGCTCGTCGAGCACCATGAGGTCCGGGTCCGGCAGCAGGGCCAGCGCGAACCGCAGCCGCTGCTGCTGACCGCCCGAGCAGCGCCCGACCACCCGCCCGGCGATGTCGGCGATGCCGGCCCGCTCCAGCACCTCCGCCGCCGGACGGGTGTGCCTGTAGAAGTGGGAGGTCATCTCGACCGTCTCGCCCACGGTCAGGTCCTTGAGCAGCCCGCCGGTCTGGAGTACGGCGGCGACCCGGCCCCGGGCCACCGCCTCGTCAGGCGCACCGCCGAGGACGCGGACGGTGCCCGCGTCCGGGCGGGCCAGCCCGAGCAGCATGTCGATGGTGGTGGTCTTGCCCGCGCCGTTCGGGCCGAGGAACGCCACCACCTCGCCAGGCTGCACCCGCAGGCTCAGCCCGTCGACAGCGGTGACCGTACCGAAGGTCTTGGTGAGGCCAGCCAGCTCGACGGCCGGATGCGTACTGGTCATGCCACTGATGCTCCTGCGGTGCGTACCCCCGTGCCCGGAGCGGCCGTCACGTCCCGACCGTGACATTTGTCAGGGGCGTTTGCCGGGGTTTCCCGGCCCCGCAGTGGGTAACCGCCGGGCCGGACACGCGACACAGGGGGGACGCGATGGGTGCCACGCCGCAGGGCCGGGTCGACACGGTCGTGCTCATCCACGGACTCTGGATGACACCGCGCAGCTGGGAGGGGTGGATCGAGCGGTTCACCGCGCGCGGCATGCACGTGATCGCCCCCGCCTGGCCGGGCATGGACCGGTCCGTGGAGCAGTTGCGCGACGATCCCACCCCGATCGCCGAGCAGAGCATCGCCACGATCGTGGCGCACTACGACCGGATCATCAGGAAGCTGCCCCGCCCGCCGATCATCATGGGGCACTCGTTCGGCGGCCTCATCACGCAGGTCCTCGTCGACCGGGGCCTCGGCGCGGCGGCGGTAGGCGTGCACCCCGCGCAGGTGAAGGGCGTGCTCAAGGTGCCGCTGAGCCAACTGCGCTCCGGCTTCCCGATCCTGCGCAGCCCCGCCAACCGCAACAAGGCCGTCCCCTTCACCCCAGACGACTTCGCCTACACCTTCGGCAACACGATGAGCCGGGAGGACTCCGACCGGGCCTGGGAGCGCTACGCCGTCCCGGGCGCCGGACGGGTCTACTTCGAGGGCGCGTTCGCCAACCTCGACCCGCGCTCACCAGCCCGGGTCGACGTCGGGCGCAACGACCGGGCCCCGCTGCTGCTGATGGCCGGCGGACTCGACCACGTGGTGCCGGCGTCGGTGGTCCGCTCCAACGCGGGGCTCTACCAGAAGTCGCGGGCCCTCACCGCGTACGAGGAGTTCCCGGGGCGGTCGCACTTCACGGTCGGGCAGGACGGCTGGGAGGAGATTGCCGACTACGCGCTCGACTGGGCGCTGCGGGCGGCGGCCCTGCCCCGGGAGGCGACAATCGCCAGCGAGAGCCCCCGCCGCTGAACCGGCCATCGCCGATACTCACTGAGGAAGCGTGCACTCGCTACGAGACGATGACGAACCGTACGGGTTCGTCCAGCACTACGGCAGCGCCCTCCAGGTCGGCTAGGCGCGCAGCCAGCGTCGCCGCAGCCAACCGTTCCGGCAGGGCGGCGCCGAACTTGAGGCCGTCCAGGGCCTTGTCGTTCACCTCTGGCAGGCACAGTCGGGTGGCGGCGTCCGCGGTGAGTGCCCGCCAGCTTGCAGGGGTGACGTCTTCCCGTAGTCGGATGCTGTTGCCGTCGAACCGCTCCACCGGATCGACGACTTCGCTCAGCGTGGCGGTCAATGTGGCGTTCGTCCGGAAACCTGCCCAGGTCCACCAGCGCAGGTCACCGCCGCTCTCGCGGACAATGACAGTGCCACCGGGATGCACCAGGTGCAGTTTCTCCTCCCGCTCCCGCGCCAGGCGAGTCAGCGCACGACGGGTGAGGGCGACCGGAGGGTCCGCTCCCAGCAGCACCTCGCGCGTCGCCCGGGTGATCTCGTGACCGCGGTACGCCCACCCGGTGCCCGTCCAACGGGCACGTCCGCCGCCGTCGGCAGGCTCGACGAAACACCGCCGACGGCGCCAGTCGATGTAGGTAACGCGCCAACTTCGCCCGCTCAACAGCAGGCGGCGTTCGCCCCGGACCTCCTCGGTGAGCAGGCTGGGATCGATCCGCCCCAGTTCGCTACGGCCCAGCAGGACGGTGAACTCGGGCGGCCCGGTGAATACCGCCGTCATCTCCATGAAGTGGCGACGGCCGAACCGCTCCTCGGCGGTGGGACCGATGAAGAGCATGCCCTCGTCCTGCTCCAGATAGCCGTGCTCGACGAGGTGTCGAACGATCGGCCGGGCGTTCTTCTCAAAGGGCGGCAGCTCGTTCCAGGCCTGGATCCAGGTCTCCGCACCGATCCGATGCTCCTGAAGGCAGAGAGCGAGCACCTGTTGGGCGACGATATGCCGAGGTTCCGGCGGTGCGGTGACCGGCTCCACCCAACCTCGTGACCAGAGCAGGAGCAGCGCGGCCGCCTCCACGAGCGGCTGGCCACCGAGCGTCAGGAACAGGCAGTTCCGGCTGCTTCCCGGACGGCGACCGGTGCGCCCGAGCCGCTGCAGGAAGGACGCTACGGTAGCTGGCGCGTCGATCTGGATCACCCGGTCCAGATCGCCCACGTCGATGCCGAGTTCGAGTGTGCTGGTCGAAACGATGACGCAGTCCCGTGACTCACCAAACGCCTGTTCCGCGCGGCGCCGCTCGTCCACGGACAGCGACGCATGCGACAGGAAGGTGGTGACGCCCTGTCCCCGTAGCAGTTGTCCGAGCTCCTCGACCGTCTGACGGGATTCGCAGAAGACCAGCCGTTTTTCGCCCGGATGCAGGGCTGCGATCACGGCTGCGGCGTTGGTGAGCGAGCCGACGTAGTCCAGCTCGATCTCGCCTGCGGGTGCACCACCCGCGACCTGCACCACCTCGGGTGCGACGACCTGGGCCGGGCGGCTACCCGCGCCGGAGCCCTGGAGCCACGTGAGCAGATGGTCGGGGTTCCCGACGGTGGCGGAGAGGCCGATGCGCTGCAGCGGCCGACCAGCCACCCGGGTCAGACGTTCCAAGACGGCGAGCAGGTGCCAACCCCGATCGTCGCCGGCGAAGGCGTGCACCTCGTCGACGATCACCGCTTGAAGGTTGGTGAAGAACTGGCGGTGGTCGACGTTGGCGCTGACCAGCATCGCTTCCAGTGACTCGGGGGTGGTCAGCAGGATATCCGGCCGTTCGTAGAGCACCGCACGCCGCCGGGACGCGCCGACATCTCCGTGCCAGAGAGCCACCCGCCGACCGAGCCAGCCGGCGTACTGCTCCAGCCGGGGCTCCAGGTTGTTGAGCAGCGCCTTGAGCGGGGCAAGGTAGAGCACCGATGTGCCGGTCCACTGGTGCGTGGCCATCCGGGACAGCAGCGGAAACAGTGCGGCCTCCGTCTTGCCGCCCGCCGTCGGGGCGAGCAGGAGGGCATCCAGGCCGCCCTGCACCGGGGCGATCGCAGCACGCTGCAATGGGCGCAGGTCTCGCCAACCCAGAGTGTTGACCACGTGGTGCACTACGACCGGGTCGAGGTCCGGCAACACGTCAGATCGTCAGTTCGATGTCGTCGGCGCGGGCGGCGGCGTTGCGTTCCACGTCGGTCAGCTCGTCGGCCCGCAGGGTCAGTGCGTAGTGCCGCCGCGGGTCCCATTCGGCGAACTGGTCCACCCGGTCGAAGACGTCCGCGACGAGCTTCTTGAGGTAGACGCGCGGTGCCACCCCGACCTGACCGCCCAGCGCGCCGGTGACGGCCCGGGCCAGTGTCGCCAGGTAGTCGTCGTCCACCCGTGCGTCGACCTGCTCACTGGCGAAGATGTCCCGGACCCTGCTGCCGAGTGCCACCAAGGCGTCGACGGTGAACCCCGGCAGTCGCAGTTGGGTGGCGCGGGGGTTGTCCCAACGCGGGTCGGGACCGAGGTCGGTGGCGAGTCGTTGCGCGAGCGGCGCGAGCCGCTGGACGCCCTGCGGGCCGTCGAAGAACGCGGGCGTCCCGGTGATTACGAGCATGAGTCCCGGAAACCGGTCCGCGTGAACCTCGTCGATGAGCTGCCGGAGAGCGTTCAGTGCCTTGTCCCGGGCGTCAGAGCGCACCCGTTGCAGAGTCTCGACCTCGTCGAGCACAAGCAGCAGGCCTTGATGGCCGCTGTCACGCAGAACAGTGAGCAAACCCTGGAGAAAGCTCAACGCACCGTAGTGGTCGAGGTCGCCCTTCACTCCAGCCGCCCGCCGGGCGGATGCCGCGACGTGTGGCTGACCGCCGAGCCAGGCGGCCAGTCCGTCGGCGTTGAGGTGGTCACCGCTGGCGCTGGCAGCCCGGTAACCGCGCAGGGCGGCGGCGAAGCCCGGCGTGCTCCGCGAGATGTCGCCCAACCGGCGTTCCAGCAGCTCGCCGACGGCTCGATCGAGCGCCTCGGCATCGTCCTCGGCGACCGCGCCGCTGGCGAGCACGTCCTCCTCCAATGCGAAGATCCAACCGTCGAGCACGGGTCGGAACGCGCTCGGGGCAAACTGCTCCGTGCTGAGGTGCTCCACCAACCGCCGGTAGACGGTCTCCATCCGGTGCAGGGGTGTTTCCAGCTCGGAGATCTGCACCTCCGCAGCAGCGAAGCCGCAGCGCTTGGCGCGCTCGGCCAGCCAGCGGGTGAAGAAGGTCTTACCAGCGCCGTACTCGCCCCGGACGGCCTTGAAGACGCTGCCACCGCCGGCGACCCGTTCGAGGTCGTCGTCGAGCGCGGCAGTGAACCTGTCGAGCCCCACCGCGAGCGCATCGAGTCCATTGCTCGGGACGACACCCCGGCGCAGCGCGTCGATGATGTCCCGGCGCCGTCGAGCCGAGATCTCTCCGGTCACCGCTGCTCCAGCCCGAACTGCTCAATCAGCAGTTTCCGGTCGAGGTGGACGGTGCGACCGTCGGCGTCGACGGTGATCACGGGATAGCCCTCGACCTGGAGGAGCCGACGCAACACGGTGACGCTGCCGTTGATCCTGTGTGCAGGTACGCCGGACCGGGCGGCGAGGGTGTCTAGGGTTGCCCGGTCACCGCCGGCGATCAGCGTGTTCAGCAGCGCGGCGACTCGTTCGTCGGCCAGGGGCAGGCGGGGGTCACGCCGTTGGGCGTAGCGCTCGCTGGAGAGCAGGGCCGTCACCAGGTCGGGTGGGGTGGGGACAGGCCGCGGTGCGGCAGCGGGCGCGGCGACGGCCGGTGCCAGGTCGAAGAGACCGTCGGTCTGCTGCTCGACGGATTTGCGCGGGCGACGTCGGGGTGCCGGGGCCGGGTCGGCCGGCGGGGGCGTGCTCTCCGTCAACGGTTCCCGCCACCAGTCTGGGCTGGCCACCGGCGCGCCGGCCCAGCCGGGCACGGCGAGGTCGTCACCAGCGGTCAGCACGAGCAGTGGGATGACGGCTTCCGCCGGCGCAGCGCCGCCGTGGTAGCCCGCCTTGCGCGGACCGTACCGCACCTCTTCCCGCCAGGGCAGGACGACGGATCCGCCGCCGAGCACCACCCGGCTGCCGGCGACGGCCACTTCGGTGTCGCCGGGCGGGTCGGTGCGAGGTCGCCACCGGTTCTCACCGCTAGCGCTGGGCAGGGTGACCGACTCAGGGCCACGGTCCACGACGTGGCCGTGGTCGGAAACGACGATCACCACCCGGTCGGCTGCGGAGGCCAGCAGGTCGCCGACGGCGGTGACGGTGTCGTCGCCCCAGACGGTGGTACCCGGGTCGCTGCGGTCTAGAGCGTCGTCGATCGTGTTGATTACGGCGGTGACCAGGGGGATCGACGGGTCGTCGAGGGCAGCGAGCACGTCCGGGTCCAGGGCTGCTCCAGCTCCGGCCCGCAACGCCGACTTGTGCAACAGCCGCCCGGCGGCGAACCGTTGCTCGAATGCCTTCCGTTCGGCCTGCTGACCGCCGGCGGCGATGCGCCCGCTCAGCAGGCTGCATCGGCTGGCCTCGGTGACGGTGGGCAGGGCCGCCAGCACACCCGTGCGTGGGCCACCGTCGGGGGTGAGTTCCACCCAGGCGCCGCTGCGGGTGACGGACTCGGCCAGCTCGGTCGCGGCGGCGACACCCATGCCGTCCATGACGAGCAGCAGCACCCGGCGACCGGTGTCAAGGACCGGCTGGACCACCCGGTCGAGCACGTCTTCGACGCGCAGTAGCGCGCCGGGCTCCGCTTCGGCGCTGGTGGCGGCGGCGAGCAGCGCGGCGAACTGCTGGTCGTGCCGAGAGCGGCGGGCGTCGACAGCCCGGTGCAGCAGTCGGTACGCCTCGGCGACCTGTGGGTCGGGGTCCCCGGCGAAGACGTCGAGCCGGGCCCTGTCGACCCAACCGTCCTGCCGGACCTGCCGGTGCAACGCGTCGAGCAGGGTGGCCGGTGGCGGGCCGTCGGTGGTGTGCTGCCAGCGCAGCAGGCGGACAGCCATCCGGGCGGTCTCGACCCGGCGCGGCTCGGCGGCCCGGTGCTCCTCCACCGTGGCGAGGGCCGACTGTGCCCGTGCCACCGCCGCCGAGAGCGCCGACCCGCCGGCCGGCACGGCGAGCCGTACGGCGTCGGCGAAGGCCCGCAGTCGCTGGACGAATCCGCTGGGCAGGACTGTCGAGGCGCCGAGCAGTGCGGTGATCTCGACCTCGGCGGCGATCGCCTCGGCCCGCCGCAGCATCCGCATCGCCTCGTCCCGGCCGTTGTCGCCCGACTCGAGCGTCCGGTAGACCCACGCCTCGGCCGCCTGGTGCAGCAGATCGGCCTGCTGCGGGCTGAGCCTGAGCCCACCGAACCGGGGCTCCAGTCGGGTACGACCGACGACTGCCTCCACCTGGACGGAGCCACCGGTGCCGGTGGGCCAGAGCAGCCCGGCCAGCAGCCCCAGCGGGATGACGTCGACGCCGTGTCCGGCGCGTACGGCGGCCATCATCGGGACGGCGGCATGGCCGGCGGTCCCGGTCAGGTACGCGGTGATGCCGTCGGCGACGGCCTCCGGCAGCTGGGTGAAGCGCAACTGCCGCCGTGCGTCGGTGCTCCACTGCACCAGGCCGCTGTCGTCGAGTTCGGCGGGTGGCAGGTCGAGCAGTTCGGAGGTGAGGCTGCGCAGCGCGTGGTCGCGGGTGAGGATCGCGCCGGGCGGGGCCGGCCAGCCGTCGGCCGGGGCGTGGTCGGTGAGCGCGTTGGCGACCCAGCGTCCGACCCGGACCAGGGTCGGGTCGAGGGCGGCCACCCCGCCGAACATCTGCCGGACCAGGTCCCACGGATCGATTTTGCGGACGGTCTGCTTGCTGAGGTGAGCGAGGACCCCATCGCCCAGTTCGGTGTCGGTCAGCTCGGTCAACAGCACCAGCCGTTCGCCGTCGGCCCGATCGTGCAGGGCGGCGCGGGCGGCCAGCGGAGTGGGACACGCGACGACCCGGACCCGACAGCCGTTGATGCTGAGCACCGTTTCGGCCGGCCCGTCGGGGCGGGCGGTCAGCGCGATGGCGTCCGCCGGGTCGTCCTCGGCCAGCCACGCCTCGACCTTGCGGCGGATCGCGTCGGGCGGGGCCACGCCGACCGGCACGCTCACGATGCCACCTCTGCACGACAGGCCGCGGATCCCGCCGCGCCGGCTTGCGAATGGGCGAGGCAGCCGACCGCCGAGCCCGTCACCGGATCTCCCAGGTGACCGTGACCCGCCGCCCGGCGGTGACCTCGGCCGCGATCTCGGCAGCGACCTTCTCCCAGGTGGCCGCATCGGCGACCTCGCGACGCTGATGGGAGACCACGATCGGCCCGGCGCCACCGGGCAGCGCGACCGGCCCGGCCCCACCAGTCCCGTCGATCTCAGCCGCACGGCCGGGCCCGCCACTGCCACCATTCGCGGGCACCTCGACAGGGTCGGACTCGCGGGGCTGCTGCCCCGGGACCGTGACGGTGGGGAGCGTCCCCCCGCCGTTCGGCGTACCGCCGGGGTTGTTGTCTGTGCGGCCCTGCGGCGGGTTGGTGGCGAGCAGCGCCGCCGAGGCGTCGACTGCCGTCTGGAGGGCGTCCACCAGGTCCTGCCCGTGCTGCTGGTGCCGGGCGACCTCCCGGAGCTGCCCGATGATCGCCTGCGCCTGCTCGTCGTGGGCGGCCCGGGCCGAGATCGCCTGGAGCAGTGACCACTGGTGGCCTCGGGCCATGGCGGTGAGGATGATGCCCGCCTGGCTGAGCAGCTCTCCGACAGCCTGATCGTCGACGTCGCCCAGATCGGCACGGGCAATCGTCTCGACCAGCACCACGTCGTCGCGCTCGGTGGCAAGCTCGGTCACGAGTCGGGCCGCGCGGCGTGCGGTGGCGAGTCGGCCGGTCGGCGCTGACGTGTCCAGGCCCAGCACGTCGGCGTGGGCTTCCAGCGCTTCGACGAGGTCGCGCGCGGCTTTCGTGCGCGTGCTCGCCGCCGTGCGCAGCGTTCCGGCGAGTTCACCGAGGTTGGCCGGCGTCCGCCAGACGGGCAGCACACCCCCGAAGATCGCCGCGCCCCGGCGGACCGCGTCCGCCCAGCTCTGCTCGTCGGGCATCGGTGGGTGGCGCAGCTCCAGCTCGTCGCGCACGAGGGCGAGGTTGCCCACGTCGACCTTGCCGCCGTGTTGGTACCAGGCGAGCTGCTGCTCCAGCCCGAAGACGACGATGATCAGGTTTTGCAGCTCACGATCGAAGCCGAACGCGGCGGGCTCGTCGATGAGCCGACGCAGCACGTGCACCGGGAAGTGGTCGGTGTAGGTCTCGTTGGCGGCGGCCTGGAGCAAGTGTTGACTCCACCGGCAGGTGCTCGTGTTGAGCACGTAGCGACCGTCGATCAGCTCACCGAGGCGCAGGTTGTTGCAGACGCGTCGGAGGATGCGCTGGTCGACCGGGTTGGGCACGCTGACGCCGCGAGCGGGGTCGGCGGCGGCCAGCCGGGCGTACTCCAGGATCTTGGTCATCTCGCCGCGGGTGACGGGCTTCTCGTCGTCGGGCATGGCGGGCCGACCCGGGTAGGACCAGGCCAGGAGTTCCCCGGTCAGGTTGTGGAACGCCTCGGCGAGGGTGCCGCCTCGGGGGTCGCCGACGTGCAGGCCCTCGGCGAGGGTGTGGAACACCCCGATGGTGTCGTCCTGCACGTCGGAGCCGCGCGACGTGGCCGACCCGTACGCCTGCATCATGGCGCTGATCAGCGTGCCGCGCAGTTGGGTCTGGCGCTGCTGGAGGTAGACCCGGCCCTGCTGCCGGTCAGCGAGGGGCCAGTCGGCGGCCAGCGAGTTGAGCCGGTCGCCGGTGCCGTTGCCCAGCAGGTAGTTGATCCTGGCGAGCTGGCCGACCTTGCCCATCAGCTCGTCCGTCAGGAAGTAGGGAAGCCAGAAGACGGTCCGGGAGCCCCGTTCCAGGCGCTCGATCCGGGCGCGGTCGGCGCTGCGTTCGTAGCCCTGCGGGTCGAACGGATAGTCGATGACGATGCGCCACGCCTCGCCGGTGGCGATCAGCGCGGAGACCGGCATGGTGTCGGGGTCGCGGACGTTGCCGAACTTGACCTGGACGGTGTGCCGCCGGCCGCGCCAGTCGCGGGAGTGCAGCAGCTCACCGAGCTGCCCCTCGGCGCCGGCGATGCCCATCTCCGCGGTGACCAGCTCCCGGATGAGCTGTTGCCGGACGCCGGTGGTAGTGGCCTCGTCCTCGGGAACCAGGTCGAGCAGCTTGTCGTAGTCGACGGTGTGCAGCTTGAGCGACACCACCGGGTCGGGGGTCTTGGTGAGGTGCAGCTCGCCGGCGCCGTCGGCGACCCGGTTGAGCCGGTTGAGCACGATCTGCCGCTCGTAGCCGGGGATTGGCGAGGTGATCGAGCCGAAGTTCAGCGCGTGCAGCTTGGCGGCGGTGAGGTTGTGCAGGGCCGGCACCTCGGGGACCAGCGCGCCGAGCAGCACCGTCTTGACCAGCTTGTCGTCGAGCTGGAACTGCTGGTGGCCAGCAGCCTGCTCCTCGGTGATGCCGTTGAGGCTGAGCAGGATGGGACGCAGCTTCTGGGTGTAGAGGGTGCGGGCGGCCTGGAAGAGCTGCTTGAGCTTGGGCCGGTCGGGCAGCTCGCCATGCAGCACCAGGGGGTCGAAGAGGGCGGCCACCCCGATCAGGTCGTTGACTCGCAGGGTGCCTCGGCGGTCGACGAGCAGCTCGGTCATCACCTTCAGCGCGGTGCGTTCGCGCTGCAATGCCTGGGAGAGCGCGACCAGGGTGGCGACCAGCGCGGGCGAGAACGGGTAGAGCTTGCGGAAGGCGGCGGCGTCGGAGCCGATGCCGGCGTCGCCGTACTGGGCGCCGAGCAGCAGGGCGTCCCAGACCTCCCGGTTGCCCTTCACGGCGGCGAAGGCATTGTCGATGACCGCCCGGCCCTCGTCGGTGAGCGGCTTGAGTAGCCGCTTCTCGGTGATCTCGGGCAGGTTGGTGTCGGCGAGGACGATCTCACCGAAGCGGCCCTGGACGCTGCGCATGACGTGCGCGAGGGCTTCACGCTCGGTGCCGCCGACCTGAGGGCCGAGGAAGTCCTCCAGGTTGCGCTGCCGGGCGACGAACGAGATCAGCGGCAGCGGCCGGGTGGCGTCGGCAGACTCGACGAGCTTGTTGAGCTTCGCGCCCTCGGTGTTGACGAAGGTGTGATCGCTGATCTTGGTGGAAAGCCAGAGGATCAGCTCGTCGAGGAAGAGCACCAGCGCGTCGTACCCGAGAGCCTTGGCGTGCCGGGTGATCACTGCGAGGCCGGTGTCCAGGTCGAGGTACTCCCCGCTGCGGACCGCGCCCGTGAAGAACGTGCTGGTCAGCGCGCTGACCAACCGGTCCCGCTGCTCAGTGCCGGGTACCGCCGCCGCAGCGGCGGCGTAGCTCTGCGGGGTCCAGCCGTCGGCCTGGGCGCGCAGCGCGGCGAGTGAGAGGCCGCCGCCGGCCGCGGGTGCGCCGCCACCGTCGCGCAGCGCCGCGAAGAAGGCGTCGTCGCCCATCCGTTCGCGTAGCCGTGCGGCGTCGTCGAGCATCGCGTCCGACCGGTGTACGGCGGGGACGGGCGCCTCCGGGTGCAGCACGGTGATCTGGTTGAGGTAGCCCTCCAGGACGGCCTGCTCGACGGAGCGCGCGTCGAGCATGTGGAAGGTGAGGGTGAGCAGCTTGCGGTCGCGCAGCCAGGGGTCGGCGGCGAGGACCGGCTCGGCCAGGCCGCGCACCTCGCGGGCGGCGGGGTTGTGCTGGAGGATTTCCCGCAGCACCGCCATGAAGTGCGACTTGCCGGAGCCGAACGAGCCGTGCAGGAACATCGCCTGGGAGCGCCCGGTGGTGACGGCGTGGCCGATGCGGCGCAGCGCCTCGGCGAAGTTGTCCCGGAGCTGGTCGGTGACCACGTAGCGGCGCAGGTCGGCGCCCTCGGCGGCGCGGACGACGAAGTCGCCGTCACCGACCGAGGTCGGAATCTCGATCAAGTCCCGTAACAGGGTCATCGCCGCTCCTCGCCCCCCACCAGCTCCCCGTGACGCCGGCGTCACCGGCGACCCGCCGATCCTAAGGTGTCATCGCCGCAGGTCCCAGCCCGCCGGCCCGCGATCAGGAGATGCGTCCGGCCGCGCTCACCGCCGCCGGAACCGCCGGGAGCACTCACCGTCGTGGTCGGGCCGGAGCAGACACCGCCGGCCGGCCGACATGAGCCGGTCGCAAAAGACCCAGTGGCGTACGTTCTGGTCGTCTTCGGCCGACACGGTCATGCCGCCCGGCTCGGTTTGCGGCAGGACGTGCGTCCAATGCGCCACCACCCGGGCCAGACGCTGGGCGGAGACCAGGTCGTTCACGACCACCGGCAGGTGGATGACCCAACGCTCGGTCACCGGCCGGACCCCCGCTCGTTGCGGGCACGGGCCTGCTGGGACTGCCAGCGGCGCAGCGCGTCCTTGACCCGGTCGGTCTCCCGGCGGCTCTGCGCGAGCGCGTCGTAGACGATGGCCAGGTCACCGGCGACCCGGTCGAGGAACTCCCGCACCTCCTGCGGGTCGAGCCCACGCCGCCCGAGCGGGGTAGGCCGGAAGCCTCGCTCACGCACCTGCCAGGGGTGCAGCGGGTGGTAGGCCGCTGAGCGATAGCAGGTCGGACCGCTGACCGACCGTTGGCGACTCCGGGCACGCCGGAAGAAGACGCGCATGACTGGACCTGCCTCTCACCGTCGAGATTGAGCTGTGGAAGGGCAGGCCCACCGGCCCGCCCCGCACCGGCGGACCCACCCCGGCACCTGCCACCGCAGCCTTCAATCAGCAGTACGACAGCAGGGCACATCGAGCAGCCAGGAAGGTGAGCACCTTTCGTCACTCACGTGATCTGCGGCCTCACTCATCGTGCAGTGCTGCGGACGTTTTATGCAACTCCCGATTCGGGAGTGTATCGTTGCGAAGCGAGTCCGGGTACGCCAAACTGACGACTATGACTGGAAGTCCGACCGTCCGACGTCGACGCCTGGCTGCCGCGCTTCGTCGCCTCCGCGAGCAGACCGGCATGACCGCCGACCAGGCCGCCAAGGAGGTGGGCATCTCGAAGTCGGCGATCAGCCGGATCGAGAACGCCCAGGTCTCTGTCATGCCGCCGGTCGCCCGCGGCCTCCTTGAGCTGTACGGCGTCGAGGGTGACGAGGTCGACGCACTTGTTCAGGTGGCCCGCGACGCCCGCAAGCGCGGCTGGTGGCAGGCGTATGACGACGTGCTGCCGGACTGGTTCGAGGTCTACGTCGGACTGGAGGCCGAGGCGGCGGAGATCCGCGCCTTCCAGCCGCAATTGATCCCCGGGCTGCTTCAGACAGCCGACTACGCCCGCGCGGTCATCCGTGCCGAGCACCCGGACGCCCCCGGCGACGAGGTGGATCGGAGAGTCGAGTTGCGAATGCGCCGGCAGAACACGGACACTCCCCCGAAGCTCTGGGTGGTGCTGGACGAGGCAGCCCTGCGTCGGCCGGTCGGCGGTGCCGAGGCGTTCCAGGCGCAGTTGCGACGGCTGGTCGAGGAGGCGGATCGGCCGGGCCGCATCATCCAGATCCTGACCTTCGGCGCAGGCGAATACGGGTCGATGGGCAGCGCCTTCAGCGTGCTGACCTTTCCCGAGCCGGCCGATCCGGGGGTCGTCTATGTCGAAACCCGCGCGGGTAGCCTCTACCTCGAAGGCCAACAGGTCAGGGAGTACAGCCGGGTCTTCGAGCATCTGGTCGCCACGGCGACCAGCGCTCGCAAGTCGCGCGACCTGATCCAGGGGGCGATCGACGAACTATGAGAGGGCGGCGCGGGTGGAAGAGGTCAACCAGGCAGCGGTGACCTGGCGCAAGAGCACCCGCAGCAACGGCTCCGGCGACTGCGTCGAGGTCGCCGACAACCTGTCGGACATGGTCGCATTGCGCGACAGCAAGGACCCGAGCGGCCCGGTGCTGACCTTCACCCTGAAGACCTGGACCGCCTTTCTGCACGCCGCCAAGCAAGGCAGAGTCAGCCCGCAATAGCCAAGGTCCCTCGGCACCGGCCCGCTTTACCGAGCGGCGCACGGACTGATGGTGGGGCCCCACGCGGTACGAACGTCCTCCGAACTGACCTAGTCTGATCTGTGCCTCGGCCCGCTTCGGTGACAGCATCTGTGGATGGCGTTCTCACCCCTTCTGGGCGGCCAGCCGCCGGCTCTGTCAACATCCGGCACATACGAGGTCGAGTCGACCTGGAAGCTGGCTGACGTCGTCAGCAATGCGGTCCTGCAGAAGACCGGACGCAGGGTGGACATCCGTCCGCTGCCGGAACTAGAGCGTGAAGTAACTACTCGCAGCGTCCGTCCCCTGGATCTGCTGCTCGGTCTTGGCAAGACGACGAGCGCCCTACCGGGTCTCCATCAAGCAGGTGCTGGTGGGCTACCTGGACTCACGGCTCTCCGCACCGCCAGTCGCTGGGCCATCATTCGATATCTCTGGGCCTTCGCGGAGGCGCGTCCCGACCTTCGACTTTCGTCACTGACGAGTCAGGTACGGAACCATCAGCGCTCTCTCTTCTCGGAACACTTCGGGATCGCCGTGGCCACGGATCTGGTGGAACAACTGATTCTCACCGAGCCCGCTCAAGTGGTTGACGCAGACGCAGTGAGTTACGACGCAGTCCTCGGTCCTGCAGTAGGCGGTTTGGGATCTCACAAGCCCGACTACTTCTGGTACAACATGCGCCGCGGAAACTTGACCGATGTCGTGGTGCTTGAAGCCAAGGGCAACAGCTCAGGGCGGCGGACGACCATCCTGCAACTCGCCCGTGGCGTGCAACAGGTCCTCGTACCGAAACCCGTGACCGGCGCAAACATGCGTCGCATCGTGATTGGCGCGTGTGTGGCTGGCCGCAGGATCAAAGGATTTGCTTTGGAAGTCGGCGAGCCCGATGAAGAGACTCGTGGCGACATCGCGACAGCGTTCGCCATGGAGGAGGCAGGGGAAAGGCCACGCTTCGGAGACCACGAGGATTCGAGCTGGATCTCGGCGGAGGCTCTCGCGACTCCCGTCAATAGCGATGAGGTGGTACGTGAGGTTACGGATCTTGACCGAGCCCGTCTCTTCACGTTCGCAGGCTTGGCCCCAGAACCACCAGGGCCCCTACTGCAAACAGACCGTCAAGCTGCTAACCCCCAGGATTCCGTTGAGTCCGACGTCGTTGATGTCGTGGATGTCGATGGGACCTCGTTCCGCTGCGAGAATTCCCTGATCAACCTTGGCGGTCGTTACCTAAGCGTCCGGACAGGCGTAGCGGAAGATTTCCTCTCCGTTGCCGGCGACACCCAGGGCGACTTCGAGCAGCGCCGCGCCCTCTACTTGGAGAGCCGACCGGGTAGAACCCCATATGTGTTGAGGCAAGGCCGCTCGCGGACCCGCCCTCGGGAAGCGCTGACGGTTGTCACGTCAGCGGACGGCTGCATGCTTTCGGTCTCGATGCTGGACTGAGCCGGGAGCAAGGGAGAGTCCACCAACCGTTTGGAAGTGCGCAATCACCCGAGACGATGGCGATCCGCGCTCTGGCCGAGGTTGGAAGCGCCGCGGCAGCAACAACTGAAAGGACCCCGGGAGGACAAGATGCCAACTCATCAGCAGACCCATCAGGCCGGCCGTCATCTGGTCGTCGGTCAGGCCCTGCTACGTGGCCACCGTGCGAGCCTCTCCGGTGCGCAGACCTTCGTCGACGTCGATGGCTGCCGCGCCGCCGTGATGGTCGCCGGCAAGGGTGCCTGGATGATCGCGGATATCGACACGTTCACCGACAGCACTGTCGGGACGTACGTGCTGGTCGACGTCTCGGGGGAACATCCCCGGTTCTTCATCGCACCTGGCGACGAACTGCGTCATGACGTGCGGCAGCGCCACCAGCAGTTCATGGCCCGGGTGGGCGTCAGGCCACGCAACAAGGAGAGCCGCCACACCAAGATCGAGCCGCAGGACGTCGCACGGTGGGAGAACGACTGGTCCGCCTTCGGCGGGTAGAGCGGGAGCCATCCATGTACGACATCGATGAAGTCTGGGCCGCCATCACCGAGCACGCCGGTCAGACGTTTCGGACGGCCACCGGGCTGAAGTTTCACTACATGGTTGACGGAGACCGGCTGCTGACCGACCGCACCCACCATTGGATCCACCGCAGTCAGCTGAATGCCGCGCTGGGCCTGTGGCCGGTGGCTGGGCCCGGCGCACTGAACAACGTCGTCCGCGGGCCCAGCTACCTCTACGCCCTACTTGCCGACCGTCGGATCTGCCGGATTCCTGATGCTCACGGCAGCTCCGGTACGCCCCGCAGCAACGTCAGCGCCGAGCGGTCGGAGCTGAGCTGGGACAGTTCGGCGTTGATGAAGTCGGTGAAGAACTCGGCGGGCGACCCGGGGAAGCCAGGCTCCTCACCCGAGTGCCACTGATGCAGCCACGGCTCAATCTCGACCAGCCCAGCGAGCAGCGGCAGCAGCCGGTGCGCCGGCCACGCCTCCTGCGTCTTCCGGTCAAGGTAGACGGTGGCGAGCGCCTGCGCCTGCTTCAAGTGGTCCCATCCGGCCCAACCGAGCAGTTCGCTGCCGTCGCTGTCCCGCCCCGCCCGCGGGTACGAGATGAAACGCTCCTTCGGCACATCGAGCTTGCCGCGCGCCCGCCAGTACGACGGCCGGACGAAATCCGCCGAGGCGTACTTCGGTGGCACCTCGATCTCGACCTTCTCCCCCGCGTCCTCCCGGCGCTGCAACGCCCAGGTCCGCTCCCACTGCGCCCGCTTGCGCAGCCCGGACGGCTTGTAGCGCTGCGCCGGCAGGTACGGCACATGCTCGTCGGCGATCAGCAGGCCGAGCGTCTTCGTCAGGTCGTAGTTGTCGTGCCCGACCCAAAGGTCCAGCACCGCCCGGAAGTCCTGGTCGCTGCCGACGCGGTCGGCGAGCTGCGCCACCGACAGTGGCGTCGGCTGCCCGCCCCACAGCTCCGGCGCCTCCAACCGGTCGAGCAGCCAGTCCCGCAACGCGGCCGACTGCATCTTCTCCCAGCCTTCGGTGGACCAGCGCCGCTTGCATTCCGGCCGCTCGATCAGCCCGATGTGCCGGTTGGCGGCGATGGCGGCAATCCGCCGCTCGACCAGCGACCGGTACTCCGCCGGCCAGTGCGGCTGTGGCCGGTCGATCGGCTTGGACCCGTGCCGGTTGAACCACTCGGTCTGCGCCCCGCTGGTGTGCAGCACGATCTCGAAGGCCCGCTCACCCAGCGCCAACTCCGGCGGGTTGGCGCAGGTCAAATCCTCGTCGATCAGCCCGTAGAGCCGGTAGACCTCCCAGTCCAACTCCTCCTGCAACGCGATCATCCGCGCCCGCACCGAGTGGTACTCCGCCTCAGCCTCCGCGAGCCGCTGCCGGCTCGGCACCCCCGAAGCGGCAACCGCCGCCGGGGTCAAGCTCGACAGCCGCTGCGCCAGCCCATCCAACTCCCGCGCCCGCTCTAACGGATAGGCCCCCGGCAACGGGAACTCCTGAAGCTTGGTGCCGGTGAACTCGTATCTATCAGACCACTGTTCAGCGCTAACGCGGGCACCATCTCCACCCAGTGGATCACCGCCTTTAGCCTGGCTGACCTGTTTCAGCCAGAAGCAGGCGGTTGAGCTGTTCAACACTCCAAGCAGCCGGAGGTGATCGTCCTCCGTCGCCCCCTCCGGCAACTTGATTGCTGGAGCAGTACGGTTGAATACCTTCCCGCCCCGGTCAAGCACAAAATGGTTATGCGTCGCCACAAAGGGAAACGCAATCGACAGCGGCACCCGATACCGCTTCGGGAAGAACATGCTGTGATCGAACCAACGAAGCCCACGCTGCTCCGGGGTCTGCTCGAAGTCGACCCGACGTCGCAAAGCCGTCCGGTTGGGCCAATAGAAGGACTGCTCACTCTGCGTCAACTCACGGGGCCGGCCAGCCTGGTCATAAGGGAAAAGCGTCCAGGTTCCCGCTGAGAGCGCGAAGTCACGAACATTTTCCCCCGGCACAACTGGCACCCCGGCAGCTACGAGCCCCCTCGTCCTGAGCGCGACGTCCGGAGCATAGAAGGCGTCATCGAGTCCGGTATGCGTCGTGCGACCCACGACATCGATAAATTCAGCTAGCTCAGACACTTGGCCTGTCGTCAGGCTCTTCATCAGGTCTACCGAACCACCGCCCGACAGGCTCCAAGGGTGCGCGGCGAGTTGGGCACGAGGCAGGTCAATGACGCTGACCCAGTCGGACTCGGAGCCGGGGTTGTCGACTTGGTTGACGATCGCTCCCCATACCAGACCTTCCTCAGCTCTCTCCGGGGCAGACGGTTCGCCCTTTGCGCCAAGGACGGTTCGCACAACCGTTGAGCGGCGGCGCTTGTTCGCCCGTCCGACAAGGATCACGGTCGGCGTGCCGTGGCCCGGAATGTAGGCGCCAGAGGTGTCGATGACCTCTTCCAGGTCAACCTCGTGCGCGAAGTAGTCATTGATGAGTTTCTTGCCGAACTCGCGCTTCATGAAGGCGTTTCCGGTAATCTGGCCGACGTGGCCGGCACCCTCCCCATGCTCGTCGGACCACTTGGCCAGATCGAAAAGGCGCTTGGCAAAAGGCACAGTCAGCGCGTACTGCCGGTGGCAGACCGTCGGGTAGATGCTGCGGTAGAGCTGGTTTCGAGCCGAGTCGGAGACGGTGATGTAGGGCGGGTTGCCGACCACCACCGTGTACTGGTTCTCAGCCAGGTAGTCCTTGAGCAGGTCGGCGTCCTCGCTCTCGTACGCAAAGACCGACCGACCCTCCGCCTCGGCGAACAGATCGCCTTGGGCGCGGGAGCGGTACCCGTCCCACGGCAGCAGCGAGTCGCCGGTCGCCACGCGGGCCGGGAAGGCCGGCGTCCGCTCCAGCTTGGTCAGCCCGCACACCTTCATCGCGGCGATCAGCAGCCGGAACCGGGCAATCGCCACCGCGAATGGATTGATGTCGACACCGGTCACCTGACCGAGCGCCCGCTCCGCGAGGACCCGCACATCAGTCCCCGGTTCCCGGTCCCGCCACTTACACACCAGCCGGTGGAACGCGCCGAGCAGGAAGTGGCCCGAACCGCAGGTCGGGTCGATGACGCTGGTCGCGGCGAGGCCGAACTCCTTGACCGCCGGCTCGAAGGTGCGGTCGAGGATGAACTCCTCCACGAACTCCGGCGTCTGCAACAGCGCGTACGTCTTCTTCGCGTGCGTCGACAGGTCCTGGTAGAGGTCGCCCAGGAAGCGGGTGTTCAGGTCATCGCGACGCAGCGACTCCTGGCCGGCGCCCCGCCGGAAGAAGTCGCTCAGCTCCTCCGCGGCCGGGCCGGAGATGTCGAACCGCCACGCCGGGTTGTGCTGGTCGAAAATCTTGCCGGTGGCCTTGAGACCGCGCAGGTAGCCGAACGCCTCCCGCAGCCAGTGCCGGTCGTTGTTCCGAGGGTTGGCGATCAGGTACGCCTGCCGGTGCTGCACGGCCCGCTCGGCTGGCGCGGCCGGATCGGCGCCACCGATCCACAGCCCGTCGACCAGCTCGTTGTCCTCGCAGAACCGGACGAACACGCAACCCAGCACCCAGGCCACCGCCGCCTGGTCGAGCACGTCCTCCAGCCAGGTCTCGAAGCTGCCGCCCACCCGCTCGGCGGCCTTCGCCTGGGCGTACTCCTGGCGCAGTTCCGCCCGCAGGCCCGGAGCCTCCGCGACCTGCCGGCGCAGATCCTCCACCAGGGTCTTGACCTGCGCTTGCAGCGCCTTCAGCTCGATCACCGCTAGATCCTAAGGTCTGTCGCCCCGACTGCCACTACTCCGAATCGTCATCGGCGGCGCCAGCTAGCTGGCCACCTACCCGCACGTCCAGGTGCTCGGCGAAGGCGCGGAGCCGCCGCTCCAGCAGCTCGGTGCGGTCGTCGACGAAAATCTGACCGCCGTTGCCCCCGTCGCAGAGCCGCCGCCACGCCTTGAGTGGGATGCCGTGGCTCTCCAGGATCTGCTCGGTCTTCGACGGGCCCACCAGCCGACGTAGTTCGGGGTTGCCGTCAAAGAGACCCGGCCCCACGGGCAGGTCAAGCCCTTTGAGCGCCATGAGGACGCTGGTGTTTGGCGTAGTGGGGAAGATCAGCCGGTTAGCTGGGCGAGGGTCCCGCGGCACCACGTGCCGGAAGATCTGGTTGTCCGCCGTCGAGAGCACGTTCGCCACCTCGAAGGGTTGGCCGAGCATGTCGAAGCGCCGGGGAAACTCCAACGCCTCCCAGATCACGTACGCCTTCGTCCGCGCGCCGTTGAGGTTGAACGACTCCGGCATCGGCTGCACATCCGACACGTCCAGCGGCAGATCTGCATCACCGTTGGCGAATCGTCGCATCTCTGCCAGCGCCCGGCGCAGCATGGTCGAGGTCGCCCCGGCGAACGCGCCCGACCAGGAGGTCACCCAGAACCAGCGACGCAGTCCGTCATACTGCTTGCCGCTCGGCTCCCGGCAGGTATGAAAGAACATCGCCAGCAGGACGAGCTGATGTGAGTACGGCAGGAACCGGGAGTGCGGCATCCCGATGCCGTTGCGCAGGAACTCCGCCGCCAATCGCACCGCCCGGCCGGTGTGGGGCAGGTCGTCGTGCAACCGGTTCTGCACGTAGTCGGCGACCAGACTCCAGCGCGGCGACATGATGTCCGACTCGCCGGCGATCGCCAGCAGTGAGCGGAACACCGCGAGCCGCGGAAGCTCCCCGAAGCCGGTGTCGGCGATCGAGGTGACGATGTCGTCGATCCGGCTCGCCAGCGACGGCTGTTCTCGCCGGTAGGTGAGCGCTGAGACCATCTGGTCTGGGTCCATCCGGGTGCCGGTGCGATTGAGCCGGGCATAGACGTTGACCGCCTGGTCGATGCTGGCGCCTTGAAGCCGAACGAGCGTCAGCTTGTATCCCTTGATGCGCTGTGTGACCGCCTCCGCCTCGCGGGTCAGTGCGTCCGCCTGGTTGCTGTCCTTGACTGACAGCTCTACCCGGTGAAAGTGCCGGAGGAAATCCCGGGTCCGCATCACTGCGGCCAGCGGAAGCAGGTGCGGGGAGTATTTGCCGGATCGGTGGTGGCGGTAGCGGTCCGAGCCGAGAGGATCAGGCCGCAGGTCCCGGTATATCTGCCAGATCCAGTCCTGCTCCTCCTCGACCGGGCCGTCCCGCAGGGGACGGTTCAGTACGCCGAAGAGAGTGGACACCCGCTGGTGACCGTCCAGTAGGTAGGAGACCTGCCGTCCGGCCTGCGGTGGAGGCACCTCCAGCCCGCCGATGCGATCCAGTGATGGGACCCGTTCGTCGGTCTGCCAGAGCAGCAGGCTGCCGATCGGGTAGCCACGCTCGATGCTGTCAAACAGTTCCAGCATCTGATTGGGCCGCCAGACGAAGGGGCGTTGGAACGCGGGTACCCGAATCTCGCCTCGACCGATGCCACCCAAGAGATCATCGACGAGCGCGATGGTCGGGTCGGGCCGGATCTCGGCCTGATCGGTGCGCATGGAACCTAGTCTCCTACAGAATCCGGTTAATCATCGCGAGCAACTCCCGTAGCTCGCTAACGACGTCCGGCCCCAACTCCGCGAAGTCTTCCTCGGCGAGAGCCACCTCGGCAGGAAAGACCCGCTTGGGCACATGGCACCGGCGTGCCTTGAACCACTCCTTGAGGTGGAGGTAGCCCCGTTGCTCGGGCGCGATGGCCCGCAGATCCTCGACATGGTCAGACTTGTAGACAAAGTGGTGTTCCCAGATCCGGAACGGCGCGTAGTTTTCCATCATTCGCCAGGCCAGCAGATGGACCTCGCTGACCCCGTGCTGCACACACTTCTCAGCCTTGTCCTGGTTACGTCCCTGGTGTCCCGCGTGTTCACGATCGCTGTCGAAGAGCACCGCCACCCGCACCAGCACCGTGAAGCTGGCCCGTTCGTCGGCCGCCAACTCGGGAATGTCGCCACTGCCCCCGCCGTTGCTGAAGCACAGCCATTGCCTCTCCGGGGCCAGCGCCTCCACCACTCGATGGTCCCCGAAGGCCAGCGCGACCGCACGGACGAAACCGCCGTCAGCAATCCGGTTTTCCACTATCAGCGTGGCAGGTCGGCGCAGGTCCGCTACGAAGTCCTTGAGCTTCGCGGCGGTGACCTGGGCAACGGCCGGTGCGGCAGGAGCTGGGCTTGCTGCCTCTACCAGCGTCTTCTGCACGAACTCGGACAGCACTGGGACTTCCTCGCTGACGAACCGTTCAGCGCTGAGGGCGACCGGCAGGCTCGGCCGCCACTCGTGCCGCCCTTCGACGGCAAGTGCCAGCAGCTGGATCGTCGACAGCCGGTCGCCGGACGTGAAGACCTCGGGTTCGATGTCAAGACGCATAGCCACCCTGCCTCAGTTGAGCTGCCGCGAGTGCCCGCACCTCGTGGTAGTCCTGGGAGAAGTAACCCTCGGGCCACTCATCGTCAAGGTTGCCCAGACGGTCGATGCCAACCTGTCGCACCTCCGACACGCCGCCGTGCTGCTCGACCACATACACCGCCACCATCTCGGGTGGACACCCCTCGGCAATGTGCCGACGCAGTCGTAGCAGCAGGGTCTCGCTGTGCGTCTCGATGAGGAAGCGGGTGCCGGTCGCCCGCGCGGTGTTCAGGTAGAGATCAGCCAACGCGGCGTGCGCACCGGGGTGCAGGTGCATCTCCGGCTCCTCGATGATCTGTAGGGCCTGCGGTGCATCCACGCCGCGCTGCTCGTCGAGCGCGCACTGCACGAGGATCGGCAGGACCTGCGACAGGCCGGTGCCCGCGTCGGCCAGGTTCACCCGCACCCGGCTGCCGTTACGGGTCAACACCGTCGACCACAACGGCCCTGCCTCGATTTCCTCTATTCGCCAGCCCGGAACGATTACCGCCAGCCGCTTGTTCACCCGCGCGAGTATTTCGCCGCCGTTGCGCGCCTGGTCGTGGGCCAGTATTCCGAGAGTGCCCTGGCCCTGCTCGCCGATACCGCGAGGCACTCCCAACGGAAGCCGATGTTGCCGCTCAGGCCGATCGCGATACGCGCTGAGAAATCGGATGGGGCCGAGAGTCAGGCCGTCACGCCGTTCCCCCAGGGGGCGTAGCTCCGGGATGCCGTTCGCCGGACTCGGCCGTAGCCCGGCAAAGGGAACGGGCCGCACGACCGGTGACCGCCCTGACGCCTGAATCTTGTACGAGAAACCCTCGTAGCCGTCGGTCATGGTCGGCTGCCATGAGAGGACGAACTCCTGGTCCTCAAGACCAACACGAAGGTCAGAGACGAAGGCCGTCCGCTCCTCGTCCACGAGTTGAACCGTCGCGTGCATCGAGAAGGGAGCTGGTCCGTCCACCTCGAATCCAAGGAAGAATTTGCCGTGTGGACTCTGTTCGAAGACGAGATCCGCGAAGCCATCCACCGGCTGCGGTTGCAGACGGTCCAGGTCGAGCGGGGCGGTGCTGGTGGTGTTGAACCCGGTGGCGATCACCAGCGGCGCGCGGGTCAGCACGCTCTTGCCGGAGTTGTTTTTGCCGAGGACCACCGTGACCGGCGCCAGCTCCACCTCCTGCCGATCCCGGAAGCAGCGGTAGTTCTCCAACACGATCTTGCGCAGCGGCATTCCTAGATTCTTACCACAGCGCGTGACGACTCAGGTGCCCTCCGAATGGCCATCCTGGACAAATAGCCGGTCAGCCTCCTTCGGTCAACGGCTCGCTGGTACGGGAATCTGGCGCGGCGGCACCGCAGGCCCAGGTTGCGACAAACTTAGCTTCCGCCACAGGAACTCCAGCGTCAGCGCCCACACGAAGGCCCGCTGCTCGTTGTTCGCCGCCGCGCCGTGCCCACCTTCGACGTTCTCGTAGTACGCCACCTCGTGGCCGTGCTCGCGCAGCCGGGCCGCCATCTTGCGGGCGTGCCCCGGATGCACCCGGTCGTCCCGGGTCGAGGTGATGAACAGGACCGGCGGGTACGGCCGGTCGCCGCGGACGTTGTGGTACGGCGAGTACTCCCGCAGGTACGCCCAGTCGGCCTCCCGGTCCGGGTCGCCGTACTCGGCCATCCACGAGGCCCCGGCCAGCAGCCGGTGGTAGCGCCGCATGTCCAACACCGGCACCTGCGCGACGACCGCCCCGAACAGCTCCGGGTAGCGGGTCAGCATCACCCCCATCAGCAACCCACCATTGCTGCCGCCCTCGATGCCGAGCTGTGCCGGCGTAGTGATCCCACGCGTCACCAGGTCGGCCGCCACCGCCGCGAAATCCTCGAACGCCCGAGGCCGATTCTCCCGCAGCGCGGCGCGATGCCACTCGGGGCCGTACTCCCCGCCGCCGCGGATGTTCGCCACCACGTAGCTGCCACCCCGGGCCAGCCAGCCCCGCCCGATGACCCCGCTGTAGTGCGGGGTCAGGGAGACCTCGTAGCCGCCGTAGCCGGTGAGCAGCGTCGGCCCGTCGGGCACATCCGGGTCGCCCACCACGAAGTACGGCACCCGGGTGCCATCCGCCGAGGTGGCGAAGAACTGGCGGACCGCCAGGCCGTCCGCGTCGAAGAACGCCGGCGCCCGCTTCAGCGTCTCGATCGCGCCGCCGACCTGGCCGAGCCGCAGCGTCGCCGGTCGCAGGAACCCTTCGGCGGCGAGCAGGTAGGCGTCGTCGTGGTCCGGGTCGGTCTCCACGATCCGGCTGTGGTCGAACTCCGGCACCCCCGCGAGCGGCTCCCCCCGCCAACCCGTGTCGCCGGGCGTCAGCACCTCCAGCCGGCTCCGCACGTCGACGAGGGTGGCCAGGATCAGATGGTTCCGGGTCCAGAAGTAGCCGCTCAGCGCCGTCCGAGCGTCGGGCCGGAAGACCGCCGTCAGCTCCCGCCGACCAGCGAGGAACGCCTCGAATCGGGTCGCCAGCAGAACGCCGGCGGGATGGGTCACCCCACCGACCAGCCACGGCGAGCGCAGCCGGATCACAAGCCACTCCCGGTGTACGTCCCACCAGGCGTCCTCCGGCACCTCGACCCGGGTCAGCTCGCCCACCCCGGTCAGCAGGTAGCTCTCGGTGCGATAGAAGTCCAGGCTGCGACCGACGAAGTCGCGCTCGAAGCCGGGGGTCGGATCGTGCGAGGCGAACACCCCGACGTCCTCCGGCCGCCCCTCGTGCACCGTGTCGGCCGCCGCCAGCGGCGTGCCTCGCCGCCAGCGTTTCGCGACACGTGGGTACCCGGAGGATGTCAGCGACCCCGGCCCGAAGTCGGTGCCGACGTAGATGTGGTCCGCATCGATCCAGCAGACGCGGCTCTTAGCCTCCGGCAGCGTGAATCCGTCCTCGACGAAAGCCCGCCGGAGCAGGTCGAACTCGCGCACCACGACGGCGTCGGCGCCGCCCCGGGACAGGCTGATCAGGCAGCGCTCGTAGCCGGGTCGCAGCACTGTCACCTTCTGCCAGACCCAGCTCTCGCCCTCCTCCGCCGCCAACGCGTCGAGGTCGAGCAGCACGTCCCACTCCGGCTCAGCCCGGCGGTACTCATCGAGCGTCGTCCGCCGCCAGACCCCACGCGGGTGCGCCGCGTCTCGCCAAAAGTTGTAGTAGTGCCCGTCCCCGCGCCACCCCGGATAGGGAATGCGGTCCTCGGCATCGAGCACCTGCAGGATCTCGGCCCGCAGCCTGGGGAACGCCTCGCCTCCGGTCAGCGTGGCCAGGCTCTCCGCGTTGCGGTCCCGCACCCACCCGGCGGCGTCCGCGCCATCAAGATCTTCCAGCCAGACGTACGGATCATCGCCCTCGTCGGTCAGCCTCAACACCTTCGCAACTATCCCGACAAGCGACCCGCATCCATGTCGGCTGTCAGCATGGCGACTCAGCCGGTCTGACATCAGAACGTGCCAGATTGATGTCAAAGGCAAGTAACGCCCATCAGAGGAGGCACCCGTGAGCCGGACGATCCTGGATGTCGATGACGAGCTAATCGCCGAGGCCGGCAAGATCCTTGGCACCACGACGAAGAAGGCCACTGTCGACGCCGCCCTCAAGGCTGTCGTGGACCGCGAGAAGCGGCGGCAGTTCGCCGACTGGCTCAAAAGCGGAGGGCTGCCCGACCTGACGGGTCCCGTCGAGGCTGCCAAGCCGGACGCAGGGTGATCACGAGCACTACCTGCTGGACAAGTCGCCCTCGCCCGCTGGCCGAAGCCACTCGTGTCCCCTGTGCTCCACTCTCCGACCAAAGACTGCTCGCCGTCTGCGGAGCGGTCGAGCTAGAGGTCATTCTGAGGTTCCCCCGGTTCGCCGGAGGGTTGGTTACCTGGCACCGGTGGGCTGTCGCAGCTGCGGAGCAGACTGGGGGCTGAGCGCTGTTCGCTCTGAAGGCTTGAATCCTGAGAGGTCGGCTATCGTACCGTCGTGTCCCGGCTGATCAAAATGTGGTGGACGCTCGTCGGGGTCCTGTCCCTGGCTCTCGTCGTCGGAGGGGGCCCATTCGTGGACGGACGCTGGCCACAACTCGCCGATCAAGCGCCCGTAACGGCCAACATCGTCGCCGGAGCGATGCTGGTACCGCTGGAGCTCTACATCGCTGGTGTACTTCTGGCGGGTTTGCAGAACCTTCGCCGGCGTCGGCAGTGGCAGGTAGCCGCTGCAGAATTCACCGAGGCCATGGGCGGCACCTGGGCTCGGATACGTGACCTTCTCGTTTACCAGTACGCCATCAACGAGATCACCGGACCGCTCAGCCGAATCCGGGCCGCGCACGAGGCATGGCAACACCTTCACCGACAGGAAACCGCTCGCGCCGATGCAGACCCATGGGCCGACCGGCCTGCTTGGCAACTTCCCGATGGTGCTAGCGAGGCGATCGAGCGGGTCGCGCTGCTGTGGATGCTCATGTGGCCTGCCGGCCTTCACCGCGATTGGGAAATGCTACATCGCAAGCTCACCCGGGTCCTCGTCCCGCGCCTGTCCACCGACAACCCCGACTTGATCACCACCGGCTGGCAACTCGTCGACGCGATCGGTGACCTGAACAACCTCGCCGACGATTTGCTCGTGCAGGACAATGTGTTCGAACTACCGGCGCCTCTCGATGAGGATGGCCTCACGACCGAGGGCTCAACCTCAGCCACCGAGCCTGCAGTGGACGAGTGGACGAAGTGGATTGCGGACGGTGAACCTGAACTGCGGATGCTGAACCTGGATGACCTGGCCAGCGCCCATCTCACCGCCCGCCGAGTCGTCGAGCATGGCGACCGGCTTATGGCGCTGCTACACGCCGCCGCCCCTCGCAGGCATCGCTCGGCTTCCCGTGTCCGACCGCCTCACCTCGGCACACCGCGACGACCTGCCTTCGACTTCGCTGAAGAGGGTTGGGAGCCGTCGTTGATCCGCTCGGGACTGGACCAACCAGTGCCCTCGGTCGACTCTGGATGACATCAGCCGTCATGGCCGGCTTTGGTCAACTACCTGGGGGGACATGGCGGTTCCTGCAGGGCAGCGGTCTAAGCGGAGTTGACGGTCCTCGTCGGTGTGATCGGGGCAGGCTCGATCCAGTCGTTGGCGAGCCACAACGACTGGCTGGCCGGTGAGGTCAGCGGCAATTGCACCCCGTCCAGCACCGCCGGCTCGGGTCGCCGTGCCGGCACCAGGAGCAGCCGGGCCGCCGGTCGGGGCCGGGTCGGGTCCGCCAGCTCCTGAAGCAGCCCGAGCTGCCCGTACCGGGCCAGTGGTGCCGCCTCGGTGAGCAGCACCGGCCCCTCGGCGGCGGCGATCGCCGCGCTGACCGCCGGCACCACCTGGTGCCGGACCAGGTCCACCAGGCTGCGGAAATCCGCGTCCAGCGCGGAGCCGTTGTCGGCCGCCACGATCGCCTCCCACGGAAAGCCCAGCGCACGCAGCCGGTCCAGCAGGATCGCCGTGACGTCCACTTCGGTCAGCGGCAGCCGGGCCAGCAGCGCCCGCCGGGCCGGGCCGAGCCGGCGCAGTGGCGCCAGCACCGCGAGGAAGGCCCGCCGGTCGATGGCCGAGGCGAGCTTGTCCCCCACCTCGTCGGCGGCGGTGAGCCCGAGCAGGGGCGCGTGGGTTGTGGCCAGTCGGGTACCGGTCACCGACGCCGTCGTGGTCGCCGGCCCGTACGCCCGGTCGTGCGGGTGCCAGGTCAGCGGTACCTCGGCGGCTGCGAGCAGGTCGTTCAGCACGGGCCGCTTCGGTAGCCGCTCGGCGCGGGGGAAGCGGCTCTGCACCCGGTCGCGGATCTGCTCCTCGCTGAGCCGCTGCCCGATCAGGCTGCCCACCGACAAGCGCAGCGCCCGCTCCGCTGGCATTCCCACCGGGTAGAGCTGCCCCTGCGCGTTGACGTCGACCCGATCGGTGCGGGCGGCCACTGCGAGCTGCAACAGCCGCAGGTCGGCAACGGCCGGCATCCCGGCCGGCACGGGCAGCCGACGCAGTTCCTCGACGGCACGTTGCCGGGTCGGCAACGGATCGGCGCTGGCCAGCTCGACGGCCCGGCCGCCCAACTCCACCACGTACCCCAGGAAGTCGGCGGCTGTGACGTCAGACGCCGGGTCGTCCGGTTCCCGACCGACCAGGACGGTGCCGGAGGTGCGGAACCGGTGGATGGCCACTCGGGCGTCCCCGCCGGTGCTCAGCTCGGCCTCGACGGCGGCGCGCACCAGCCCGATCGCCTGTGGCAGCCGCTTCGGCGCGGGAGTGTACGAGCCACGGGCGGCAATCAGTGCCTGGGCCAACTCCTCGGCGGACATCACCGCGCCGCGGGCGTCGAGCAGTGCCACGATCTCGTTGCGCACCGCCTCCAGCGCCGGCTCGCCCAGCCAGTTCTTGGCCTGGGCAGCGAGCAGCTTGGAGATCTGCGGCTGACTCCGGCCGACGGCACGGGCCGCCTCACTCTGCGCCGGCCAGCACAGGAACTCACCGTCGTCGGTGGGCGTCTGCCCGAGCAGTACGGCCAGTGTCCGGTGGTTGCGGGACGTCGAGGCGGGAAGCAGGGTCGCGCAAAGTGCCTCCACGCCCTGCGCCAGCGGCTGCTCCTCGACGGCGGTCGACTCGCTGCTGCCGGGCAGTACGGCGCGCAGCGCCCGCGCCTGGGCGAGGATTTCCTTGCGGGTGGCGTCCGGCACTCCCTTGGCTCGGGTCAGCGCCGACGGTTCCGCGTCCAGCAGCTCGCCGACGGTGTGCAGGCCAAGCCGTTCCAGCGCCGAGCGGGCCCGAGCGGTCAGCTCGGTGACCTCCAGCGGCGACTCGCGAGTCAGCCCCACCGCCGCCGGCACCGGGCCGACCGGAGTCACCGCCGGCTGCGGAACCTGCTGGAAAATGGCCCGCCAGGCGTCGGTCATCTCGTCGACCGTGTCGAACCGGGCCGCCGCCTCCCTCGCCAGCGCCCGGCCGAAGAACTCCACCAACCGGTCCGCAACCGCCGGGTCGAACACCGCCGGGTCGAGGGCCACCTCGTCGCTGACCACGGCCGGATTGGCGTTGTCGCCCCAACGGGGCAATACGCCCGTCGCCATCTCGTAGAGCACGACGGCCGCCGCGAACCGCTCGGCCGCCGCGTCGTAGCGCAGCCGGCGCGGCGGACCGAGGAACGGATCGAGGTAGCCGACGGTGCCCGCGCCGAGTTGGTCGGCGGGAGCCGAGGAGAGCGAAAAGTCGAAGACGCACAGGTGCGGCTGCTTGTCCTTCGGCCTCGGTCGGGCCGCCAGGTTCGCCGGCTTCAGGTCACGGTGCCAGACGCCCTGGCCGTCGAGGTAGTTGACGATGTCGAGCAGGTCCCGGCCGTACCGCTCCAGCAGGTCCAGCGCCAGCCGGCCGCCGCGCAGTTCCTCGGCGAGGGTCCGCGATCCGGCGCTCTCCATCAGCAGCGCGGTCCGGCCGCCGACCCGCACCGGGCCGTCGACCAGCGCGGCCACCTGTGGGT
Organism: Micromonospora sp. NPDC093244; assembly: GCF_040683695.1. Taxonomy (NCBI): domain Bacteria; kingdom Bacillati; phylum Actinomycetota; class Actinomycetes; order Micromonosporales; family Micromonosporaceae; genus Micromonospora; species Micromonospora sp. NPDC093244. The sequence continues at coordinate 200,426 of NZ_JBFBEO010000001.1, read as the reverse complement.
GCTTCAACCGCGCGAGGGTACGCGCCTCCGCCGTCAGCCGTTCCTCGTGCTGCTCGTCGCGGGCGACTTTCAGCACCAGGTCACGCGACTCCCCGTCGCGAGTGACCAGGAAGGCGACGGCGGTGGCACCGGAACCGAGCCGGTCCTTCACCTCCAGGCCGCCGTCGAGCACGTCACCCCGGTGGGCGGAGAGCGGGTCGGCGACCGGCTCCGGCTCCGGCGCGGTCAGCTCCTCCCAGACCTTCTCCAGGTCATTGTGAAACCGGGAGACGCTGGGCAGCCGTTGCGCCGGATCGCCCCGGGTCGCGTCGTAGACCAGGGTGACCAGCGTGTGCGGCATGCCGTCGACCGCAGCATCGAGGTGCAGGCCGCTGTCGCGTACCGCGTTGACGAGTTCCTCCGGCGTGGCGGCCGGCACCGCACCGGCGAAGATCCGGTACGCCAGCGCGCCGAGGGAGAACACGTCGAGCTGGTGGCCCGGCAACCGGGTGGCGTTCTCAGCCTCCGGCGCCTGGTAGCGGCGAACCTCGTCGTCGAAAAACAGCTCCAGGCTGGCCGGGTCGCTCGACGGGCCGAGCCGGGTGAGCTGGGTCGTGCCGGCCAACCGGCCGCCGGTCTGCCAGTCGGTTACCACCAGCGTCGGGCGCGGCCCGTCCGGGTTACCGACGTAGATCGCCCGAGGCGAGAGCGCCCGGTGGGCCAGCCTGCGGGAGTGCGCGTAGTCGATGATCTCGGCGAGATCCTGCACCAGCTGCAATCGTTGGGCCAGGGTCAACGCATCGCCGCGTCGCAGCAGCCACTGGTCGAGGCGTACCCACTCCTCCTGGTGGTCGAAGATGACCGCCGGGCCCCACGAGTGCTCGACCAGGTCGTGCGCCCGCGCTACCCCGGGATGGTGAATGCCCTGCAGCAGGCGGAACTCCCGCTCCGCCGCCCTGCGGATCGCCGGGATTTCATGCTCGGCGGCCCGGCTGGTCAGGTAGAACCGCACCCGACGCACCAGCGAGGTGTCCAGCGCGTGCCCGGCGAGGAAGTCCTGCCAGCCGAGACCCTCGGCGAACGGCTTCGGGTGCAGCAGCAGTTGACCGACCTTGCGGTCCGCCACCGACGGGCGGATCTTCGCGCCGCGCACCAGCTCGACGATCTCCCGGCCGCGCACCTCGTCCACCAGATGATCCGGGTTCCGCGGCAGGGCGAGCAGCAGCTTCTTCAGACCTGGCAGACCGGAGTCGTGCCCCTCCAGCCCGTAGATGTGCTGGCTGCCGATCGCGTCGAGGTCGGCCCGCATCGCTCTCGCGTGGAGAAACACGGCGGCCCCGACGTAGGGCGTCTCACGCTGCCGCCCGTGCTGCTTGGCGTAGTAGCGGATCAGGCTGGCCAGCCGCTTCGCCTTCCGGTTGGCCAGGATGTACGGGTTGTCCTCGGGGATCAATCGAGAGTTCGGCGCTCGGCGAAGCCACTGGGTGCCATCACCGCGGATCTCGCCCTGCCAGTGCTTCAACTCGAGCACGTAGAGCCCGCTCGGGGTCAACACCAGGGCGTCGACCTCGTTGATCGAGCCATCGGCACCGACGAACTCGACGTTCGTCCAGACGTGGTACGGGTCGGCGTCGGGTAGATAGCCGGCCAGCTCGCGCAGACCGTCCTGCTCCCAGATGTACGAGCTGGAGTTGATCTGCTCCCAGCGCGGTGAATCCTCCCGCATGCGCCGACCCTTCCGCCCCCGGCCGTCATGTTCCGGCTCAGGCTGCGCACTTTACCGTTTCGACGCTTGATCAGCGGAGACCCTCGCTCGCGTACGCACTGCATCTGGTCAAACACCGTGGGTATCAATAGACTTTGTTCGACGTCCTTCCCATCCCTTCGGGAGGTCGGCATGGGCACCTCGACCCGTCTACCAGGTCCGAAGAACGGCAGCTGGACCGCTGCCAAAGGCCAGCTGGGCAACTGGACGCCGGACGCCACCAGCCGACTCGATCAACTACTCGAGCATGACCAACAGCGCGCCGAGGCGATCGCGGCCCAGTACCAGCGAGCGTTGCGAGACGCCCTGAACGCAGATCCGGAGGCGTTCGGCATCCGTGCGGCAGCGGAGCAGGCCGGCGGACGGCTGATCGAGCTGCTCGATGGCCTCGGGCGAGCGGATCTTCCGCTGGTGGGGGACTTGGCCGCGCAGGATGACGTCGACGAGTTCGTCCGGCGGTTCGTCGGGCAGGTCGCCGGCAATGGCCAACTCATCGTGGACGCTGCCGTCCGCCGGGCCGCCCGACGAGTCGCGGAACACCTGGTGACGCAGGAAGGACCGCTCGCCGATCCTGGCCGTCCAAGACCGGTCACCGGCGAGCTTTTCTGCGCGTTGTATCGGGCGTTCTTCGGTGAGGTGGTCGGCGGATTCGTACACATCCTCATCGCGGAGAACATCAAGATCGCCGTGCCGGCACTGGCCTTCCTCGATCCGACCGATGTGGTGGCCGGCTTCGTTGCTGATCAGGTCGTCAAGGTGCTGCCCAACCCCTGCGCCGAGGCGGTCATACGTGGGCCGGAGCCGCCACGGCTCGCCGACGTCGCCAAGGACCTGCTGACGACCACGGTGACTCAGGCCCTCGGGCTCGGCGACAGCGGATTGGAGTTGGCGGCGTGAGCCGGGCCAGCTTCGCGTATCACTACGCAGCCCGGGGCGGCGTGTCCACCGATAGGAAGCGGGAGACCATCGGGTGGCCGCTGCTGGAGCACGCCGACGAGCGGTTGCAGAAATTGGCCGAGGTACCCCAGGACCGCCCGGACTGGGCCCAGGACCTGCTGCAGATCGCCCGAGCCGTGTACCTGGCCGACAAGCTGTCGCTGCGCGAGCGCGCAGTCGACGGATGGACCCGAAGGATCGACCTGTCCGTGGAGATGGTCGACCCCTCCGTCTGGAACCCACCGACGCTGAGGCTGCTGTCTCACCTCGCGGAGACGTTAAGCGCGGATCAATGGACGATCAACGTCCGGGTCGGCGGGCAGCGGTGGCCCCAGCAGGGACGGACCACCTACGCCGATGTGGGAGAGGTGGCCCTGTTCTCCGGAGGCCTCGATTCCACCGCATGGGCGGCAGAGCGTGCCAAGGTCGAGGCCGGCCCTCTCCTGCTTGTCTCCTATTTCGAACCTCAGTGGGGCAGCCAGCAGGACCAGACTCTGAGCGCGATAGAGAGCTCGGCCCGTCGCGACATCGAGCAGCTCAAGGCGTCGCAGCAAGTCCGTCTCACCAGGAAGCTGGAAAAATCTGCGCGTACCCGCGGGCTGCTCTACCTCGCCACCGCCATCTACCTCGCTGCCGCCCACGGGGTGCCACAGGTGGTCGTACCGGAGAACGGGCAGCTCGCCGTCAATCCCCCGCTCACACCGGCCCGGGTAGCCGCCTGCTCCACGAAATCTGTACATCCCGGGACACTGCACCTGCTCAACTCGTTGATTGACGCTCTCGGCGGCCAGGTGACAGTCGTCAACCCGTATCTGCACCTCACCAAGGGCGAGGTCTGCCGGCAGGCCCTGAACGCCGGTCTGGCTCCGGCGACCCTCACCCATGCCACCATCAGCTGTGGGCGCCCACCTCGGGACCGGCCGGGTGCCGAGCACTACCACTGCGGGACCTGTTACCCCTGTCTGGTACGCCATTCCGGTCTCCTTGCCGCACTTGGAACCGATAGCACCCCGTACAAGATGGATGTCTGGATGTTGGGCGACCGGGAGAAGGCTGCCGTCGATCGACGGGCGCTGCACCGGTGGCTGTGCCGCCCTATCTCCGTTCGAGACCTGACGACCGACACGCCGCTGCCGGACACCGTCAACCCCAGTCCGCTGCTAAGGGTGGTGGAGCGCGGCCGGACGGAACTCGTACAGATGTTCGCTCGGCACGGCCGACCGATCACACCAACCGAGCCGCCACCTCGTCGACTGGCATGGGCAGGCTAAGTAGGGGTATGGGGCCGGGATGAGGGCGAGTTTCCGGATCGGTCGGGTCGCGGGGGTGCCGGTCGGCGTCAACTGGAGCGTGCTTGTCATCTTCGCGCTGATCGCGTGGGGCCTTGCCGCCAACCAGTTCCCCCGCTCGTACCCCGATCGCTCGCCTGTGGCGTACGCCCTCGCGGGCCTGGCCGCGGCGGTGGTCTTCTTCGTCGGCCTGCTGGCCCACGAGGTGTCGCACGCGGTGGTGGCGAAGCGCAACGGGCTGGAGGTGGACGGCATCACGCTCTGGTTGTTCGGTGGGGTGGCCGAGCTGCGGGGCGAGCCGCGCGACCCGGGCGCGGAGCTGCGGATCTCCGGGGTGGGACCGCTGGTCAGCCTGCTGCTCGGGGCGTTCTTCGGTGCCATCGCGTTGCTGCTGGCGCTGGCCGGGCAGGGTGGGCTGCTCTTCGGGGCGGTGGCGTGGCTGGCCGGCATCAACGTGCTGCTCGCGGTCTTCAACGTGCTGCCGGCCGCGCCGCTGGACGGCGGTCGGCTGCTGCGCGCCGCCGTGTGGAAGGCCACCGGCGACCGGACCAGGGCGTCAGTCGTCGCGGCCCGGGCCGGCTGGGTGCTTGGCGTGCTGCTGATCGGTCTGGGGCTGTGGCAGTTCCTGTCCGGGGTCGGGTTCGGTGGCCTGTGGCTGGCGCTGATCGGCTGGTTCCTGATCGGGGCGGCCGGCATGGAGGAGCGGCAGGCCCGCACCGGCAGCGCGCTGCGCGGGATCCGGGTCGGCGAGGTGATGACCCCGCAGCCGCAGACCGCCTCGGCGGACATGACCGTCGCCGACTTCGTCGACCACTACCTGTTCGCGTACCGGCATTCGGCGTTGCCGTTGACCGAGGAGGGCCGGCCGACCGGTCTGGTCACCCTGGACCGGGTGCGGGGCGTACCTGCCGACCGCCGGGCGTCGACCACGCTGGCCGAGGTGGCCTGCCGGGCCGACCAACTGGTCCTCGCCCAGCCCGGTGAACAGCTCAACGACCTGCTGCCCCGGCTCAGTGAGTGCGCCGACGGCCGCGCCCTGGTGGTGGACGACGACGGCCGCCTGGCCGGCATCGTCTCCCCCAGCGACATCAGCCGCGCCGTCCAGCGGGGCACCCTGCGCACCCCGGCCGGTCAGCGGGGTACGTAGCGGTCCAGCAGGTCGGTCCGGAACGTTCCGGTCGGGTCCATCCGCGTCAGCAGGGCGGTGAAGTCGTCGTACCTCGGGTAGCGGGCGGCCAGCTCCGCCGGGTCGGTGACGAAGACCTTGCCCCAGTGCGGGCGGGGCGCGAACGGCGCCAACCGCTCCTCCACGGCGGCCAGGACCGGGAGCACCCGGGTGGCGTCGTCGATCCAGGTGAAGTGCACGACGAAGCTGTCCCGCCTGTGGTTCGGGCTGAGCCACAACTCGTCCGCCGCGACCGTCCGCAACTCGCACACCTGGAGCACCGGGGCGATCAGGTGCGCCACCTCGTCCAGCGCGGCCATCGCCTCGGTGGCCGCCGAGCGGGGCAGGTGGTACTCGGACTGGAGTTCGTCGCCGCTGCTGGGTGTGAAGCCGAGCTTGAAGTGCGGCAGCCGCTCGTGCCAGGGGCCGGGCGCACCGAGCTGCGGTGTGCAGTTCTCCGCGGGCATCCCGAGCACCGGGTGTCGGGGCTCGGCGGCGGCGGTGGTGCCGAGCCAGTCCGCCTCCGGTGGCGTCTGGTCCACCGCCTGCTTGCGCCACACCTCCCGCAGCCCTGGCGTACGCCAGTCGGTGAAGACGCTCACGCTGTACGCCGAGCTGAGCGCCTCGTCCAGCGCCTCCCGGGCCAGGTCGAGGCGTACGTACTGGCGCAGTTCGAAGGCCGGCACCAGGTCCAGGGTGACCCGGGTGACCAGGCCGAGCGCGCCGAGCCCGACCACCATGCCGTTGAACGTGTCCCCGTCGGTGTCGCGGTCCACGTGCAGCAGGTCGCCGTCGGCGGTGACCAGTTCCAGGGCGGCGACGGAGGTGGCCAGGTTGCCGTTTGCCCGCCCGGAGCCGTGGGTGGCGGTGGCCACCGCGCCGGCCACCGAGATGTGCGGCAGCGAGGCGAGGTTCGCCAGCGCGTACCCCTGGGTGTTCAGGTGTCGGGCGACGTCGCCGTAGCGCAGCGCGGCGGCGACGGTGACCCGTCGGCGCTCCGGGTCCACGTCGATCTCCGGCGGCAGACCGGCGAGGGTGACCAGGTCGCCGTCGGTGTCGCCGAGGCGGTTGAAGGAGTGCCCGGTGCCGACCGCCCGGATCCGGTCGCTGAAGGCGACGAGCCGGCGCAGGTCGTCGGTGGACGTGGGCCTGTGGAACGCCCGGGCGCTGTAGCGCACGTTTCCGGCCCAGTTGCGGCGCGGCACGTCGGCCGCCGTGGCGTCCTGTCCCTGCACGGTCATGTGGCGGTCTCCCGGTCGGTGGACTGGTGGTCGGCCAGCGCGGCGGCGAGGGCGTCCAGGGCGGCGTCGGTCGGATAGGTGCCGTACCCCCGCTGGGCGATCGGCAGGCCGGCGGCGCGGACGCGTTCGATCTCGGTGCGGGCCGCCCGGCAGGCCGACGCGTCGGCGGACACCAGGGCGTCCTGGCCGCGCCGGATCAACCGGTCCACCTGGTCCATCCGGTAGCCCCGAAGGCCGGTGGGGAGCTCCGGGTCGGCGAACGCGGCGCGGCGCAACGCCTGCAGGTCCACGAAACGGTCGCCGGCGTGGCGGGTGAGCGCGGCGGAGATCTGTTCGGGCTGTTCGCGGACCTGGTCGAGGACGAGCAGTTCGATGGCGGGCCGGCCGTCGAGCGGGTGCCGGGCGGTCGCCTGTCCGACCGTCACGCCCGGCGCGGGCACCAGCAGCAGGCGCGGCGGCTCCGGCCGGCCGTCACGCCGGGGCGGCTCGTCGAGGACAAGCGCGTCGACCTCGGCCCACGGCAGCGACAGTCGCAGGCCCGGCCGTCGGATGGTGAGCCCGTCCGCGCCGATTCCGAACCGGAACGGCCGCAGCGCGCTGACCAGCACGACGCCGCCGAGTGCGATGGCACCGATCGCGACGATCGTCCGGAGCAGTGCCCCGTCGCTAGGCAGGGCCAGCAGGACCACCCCACCGAGTACGCAGACCAGGGCGAGCACGCGGGCGCCCCGACTCCGGCGCAGTTCCACGCTCGGACCCCCGTTCATGACCGTGGCGTCGGTCCCAGCATCCTCCGACAGACCGGGCGCCACGGACACCGGACGATCGGGCACGGTTGTTCTCGCCATCGTCGGGGAACCCTACGCCCATGAGCAGCTACCGTGATCCGGCCCCACGGGGCGACGTCTTCCCCTCCGAGGAGGAGCTGGACCCGACCGGCAGCGAGGTCGAGCAGGCCAGCGCCCCGCCGGTCGACGGCATGCCGGGTCATCCGGCGCCCACGCCCGGGCCGCGACCCACACCTGCGCCCGCGCCGGCCCCGACGCCTGTGCCGTCGCCCGGGCCGCCGCCGCGCGCTCCCGGGTCGCAGTCCATCGTGACCCGTCACCTGGACGGGTCGGTGGAGGTGGTCACCGACCTCGACGGCGACGGTGTCGCCGACATCGTCCAGATCGACGTGGACGGCGACGGTGTTCCGGACATCACCTACGTGGACAGTGACCACGACGGCCGGCTGGACACCGTGCTGCGCGACCCGGGGGCGGTCGGCGCCCACCGGGGCTACTGACCGACGGCTCGGCTCAGAGCTTCGCCATCACCTCGCTGGCCACCAGTTCGAGGTGCGCCAGGTCGGAGAGGTCCAGCACCTGGAAGTAGATGCGCTGGCTGCCGGCCTCCGCGTACCGGCCGATGGTGTCGATGACCTCGGCGGGCGTACCGGCGACGCCGTTGGCGCGTAGCTCGTCCGGCTCGCGGCCGATGGCGGCGGCCCGGCGGGCCACCTCGGCGTCGTCCCGCCCGCAGCAGAGCACAAGCGCGTTGGACCAGATCATCTGGGCCGGGTCACGCCCGATCTCGGCGCACGCCGCCCGGACCCTGTCGAACTGGGCAACCGTGTCCGGCACGGACGCGAACGGCAGGTTGAACTCGTCGGCGTAGCGGGCGGCCAGCCGGGGGGTGCGCTTCGGCCCCATCCCGCCCAGCAGGATCGGCGGGCGGGGCTGCTGGACCGGCTTGGGCAGGGCTGGTGAGTCGACGATCGGGTAGTACCGGCCGTCGTACCGGAACCGCTCCCCCGCCGGCGTGTCCCAGAGCCCGGTGATGACGGCGAGTTGCTCCTCCAGGCGGTCGAACCGCTCCCCCAGCGCCGGGAACGGGATGCCGTACGCGGTGTGCTCCTCGGCGTACCAGCCGGTGCCGATGCCCAGCTCCACCCGGCCGCCGCTCATTTGGTCGACCTGCGCCACGGTGATCGCCAGCGGGCCGGGCAGCCGGAAGGTGGCAGCCGTCATCAGCGTGCCGAGCCGGATCCGGCTGGTGTCCCGGGCCAGCCCGGCCAGGGTGGTCCAGGCGTCGGTCGGGCCGGGGTCGCCGCTGACGTCGCCCATCTTCAGGTAGTGGTCGGATCGGAAGAACGCCCCGTAGCCGGCGTCCTCCGCGCAGCGGGCCACGGCGAGCAACTGGTCGTAGCTCGCGCCCTGCTGGGGTTCGGTGAAGATCCGCAGTTCCATGATCCCGAGCATAGGTAGCCGACCGGCAGTGCCGCTCCCGGACGGGAGGCAACGCTTCATATACCTTGACGGTCATATGAATCACGAGGCATATTGGGTGCGTGTCCACCGACGCCTTCACAGTCCTCGCCGAGCCCACCCGGCGCCGGATCCTCGACCAGCTCCGCGACGCCGAGCGCAGCGTCGGCGAGCTGGTCGACGGGCTCGGAGTCAGCCAGCCGGCCGTCTCCAAGCACCTACGGGTGCTCCGCGAGGCAGGCTTCGTCACCTGCCGCACGGCAGCCAGGCAACGGATCTACCGCCTCGACGTGGGCCCGCTGCGGGCCGTCGACGGCTGGCTCGACCCGTACCGCCGGCTCTGGACCCGGCACCTGGACGCCCTCGAACGGCACCTCGACAGTCAGGAGCAGTGACATGGACCGCGACGCGTTCCGCCCGAGCCCACCCGCCGACGCGCGCGCCGACGGCGCCACACTTGTCTTCGTCCGCGACCTCCGGCACCCGCCGACCACCGTGTGGCAGGCGCTCACCGACCCGGCGCAGCTCGCGCAGTGGGCGCCGTTCCTCGCCGACCGTGACCTCGGCAGCCCCGGCGCCGCCGTGCTCACACTCGTCGACGGCGAGACGACCCAGCAGGACCCGGCGACGGTACGCCGGGCCGAGCCGCCACATCTGCTGGAGTACACCTGGGGCGACGACCTGCTGCGCTGGGAGCTGAGCGCGCTGGGCACCGGCACCCGGCTCACCCTGCGGCACACGGTCACCGACCGGGGCATGCTGCCGATGGTCGCCGCGGGTTGGCACCTCTGCCTCGACGTGGCCGACCGGCTGCTCGACGGCGACCCGGTCGGCCCGATCCGTGGCGCCGAAGCCAAGGACTTCGGCTGGCCCGAGCTGCGCGACACGTACGCCGAACGGCTCGGCGAGGCCTGACCGGGCGGCCCCAGGCGAACCGGAGCCGCCGGGACCACTCAGACGTACGGCCGGGTGGCGTACGCGGTGCGCAGCGCGGCCAACCCGGCCGCCTTCGGGGAGAGGGTGCCCCACCCGGAGTTGAAGTAGTTGGTCCGGACGATCCGCGGCCCACGCTCGGCGTTGAGCTGGGCGATGGCCGCCGGGACCGTGGCGATCCAGGCCGGCTGGTCGGGGATCTCGGCGGACCGCACCCCCCACTCGGCGATGATCGCTGGTCGGGACAGCGCCACCGGCCCGAGGTCCGCCACCGCCCAGTCCTTGGTGCGACGGAACCGGGACAACGCGGTCTGCCCGGCCGCCGTGGCGTAGGCGTTCCACTGCAGGAAGTCCAACCGCGACATCAGCGACTCCGGGTGGGTGCGCTGGAAGCAGGCCCTGTCGAAGCCGGCGACCCCGACCGAGAAGGTGGTTCTGGGCGGCAGCGTCCGTGCCTTGAACCAGGTGAGGATGTAGTTCATCGCCTGCACTGCCCGTGCGTCCGACTCGGCCCAGGTGTACGCCTTGCCGTCCTCGGTGGTGCCGAACTCGTGATCGGTGTCCAACTCCGAGGCGAGCTGGATGTTCACCCCGAAGCCGAGGAACCGGTACTGCGCCAGGGCCCGGTGCAGCAACCCGTCACACTGGCCTTTGAGCACCTGGCCGTACCCGTACGCCTTGGGCCAGGTGGTGCCGGGACGCTGCTGGATGGTCATCGACGGCGCCGGCACCGTGTAGTCGGTGACGTCCACCCGGAAGCTCTGCGGCCCGGCGTTCGGGGCACCGTAGTGCTTCAACTCCAGCACCATGTTCATCTGCACCCCGGCCTTTCCGAGGTCGATCAGCCAGGGCCGGTTGTATCCGGGGAAGACGTACCCGTCGGCGAAACTGCGGTACTGGGTGAGCGAACGGAAGTTACCGCCTGCCATGTCGGCGGTCGGGTCGGCGCCCCCGGAGAGGTAGTAGCCGCCGAGCACCGGCTGGCTCAGGGCGTAGTCGGCGGCGGCGTTCGCTGTGTGTCCGGCGGAGTCACGGACCTGGACTGTGACGCGCGGCATCACGCCACCGCCCGGTACTCGGCCACCGAGCCGCTGTCGGAGACCCGGGTCCAGGTACGCCCCGAGTCGTCGGTGACTGTCACGGTCAGCGGGTCGATGACGGCGGCGACCTTGATCGGCGCGCTGCTGTTGCCCTGCGCGTCGGTCACCACGATGGTGACGGTCAACGGTTTGGTGTCGGCGTCGGAGTAGGTGACGGTCAGCAGCATCTGGTCCCCCGGTGCGTACACGGATGCGTTCAGGGCTGCGGTGACTGTGGGATTGGCCATGTCGGACCCTCTCTGCTTGGGTCGGCCGTGGGTCGGGCGTACGGATGAGCGACGCCGAGCCCACGCGGAGTCCACGGTGGCGAAAGGCCGGCAGGCGCGGATGCGAGGGCATGACCGCGTAGGCGGTGGAGCCTGACTGCCGGAGTGATGACGTCCTTGTCCGGGCGGGCGGATGGCATCGCTGCGGGCGCCCGCAGCGGCGGGGATGGGCTGGGCCGGGTGGACGATGCTGTCCGCGCCGTGCCCGAGGAATGGGATGTGGCCCGACACCCGTCCGCCTCTTCCCCCTGGCCTCAACAGTGCTCTACCAGGGGCTTTACCGTCTTGTCCTGTTTGCGACAGTGGTGCCGACTTGCCGATTAAGGGCGGGGCTCTGGCGCGGCGCGACGGCCCGCCAGCGGACACATTCGTAGACTTGGACGGCAACTCGGCAGGATTGTGGCGCTTTCCGCTGCGGATACCATGCGGTCGTCTCCGTCAGGCGCGACCGGAAAAGGTGCCGAGTGCTCAGGACGGCGAGAAGAGTCACCACGACGATGAGCATCTGGCGGCAGGGCCTGTGGCGGTATCGCCTGACCACCGCCGGCGTCGGCCTGGCCGCTCTCAGCGTGGCCACCGCCGTGCAGAGCCCACCACTGGCGCTCAGCGTCGCGGCAGCCACAGCCGGCGCTGTGGTGTCGTCGCTGGAGATCCTCGCGAATCGCCGGCGGGCCCGACAGTTCCGCTTCCATCCCCGCGACGGCGACGACTACCGGGACATCGCCGAGCAGCTCCCCGGCCCCACGCGGGTGCTGGCGAATGCCCACAGCACCGGGGTCCTGCACCCGGCGGTGAACTCCCGTCTGCGGGGGCAGCGAATCCGCTGCGCGGTCGCCCCCACGAGCTACGTGCTCGGCCGTGACCTGCGGCGCTGGTCGTTCGACTTCCTGGCCCGGCACGCCCGCACCGCCGCCATGCACAACGCGTCGGTCCTGGGCCTCGCCGACGACCTGCCGAGTGGTTCCGACGACCCCGTGGTCAGGCTGCGACGGGCGCAGTACTTCGACTTCTTCTGCAGCAATCTCCTCGCGCCCTACGACGTGTACGAGGCCGGACGGGACACGTTGGCGCTGCGCGGCCGGGACCTGATCCTCGACCATCGTGGCCGTCTGCGCCGGTTCGCCGACAGCCGGCTGGCGAACGTCGTGGGGGTGTCCACACTCGCGTTCACCATCGACGGTCGCCTGCTACTGGTGGCGCAGACCCGCGACAACGTGGGCAGCCCCGGGCTTCTCGCCCCGTCCGGCTCGGGCTCGCTGGAACCGCAGGACGCGACGGGGACGTCCACGGCGCCGAGCCTTCAGGAGGTCATCGTCGGCGGTGCGCTGCGGGAGCTGCGCGAAGAGTGCCACCTCGAACCGAACGAGATCGCCGAGAGCGTCGTCCTTGGTTTCGGGCGGTGGATGAGCCGCGGCGGCACTCCCGAGTTCTGCACCGTCACACTGCTCAAGGTCACTGCCGAGCAGGTGTTGCGGCGCAGCGTCCGATGGACCGAGCGGCCGTACGTGGGCGAAGTGCTGGCCGTCCACATGCCGCCCACCGGCGAATGGGACGCGGACACGCCGTTGGCGCTGCTACCCGCCGAGAAGCGGCACACCGCTTCCTGGCCGTTGGCGTTCAGCCTGGCCTGCCTCGCCGAATGCATGACCGACGAGACGTGGCCGCAGCGCGCCGCCGTGTCGGCGCTCGTCGACCAGTGACCGCCCGCCCACCGGCGGCGCGGACCGCACGGCGCTCACGCTTGTCGAGATGGTCGGTGGGCGCCGTCTGGAGCAGCCACGCCAACGGCATGCGCGCCCGCTCCTCGTAACTGCCGTTCCCGCCCAGTCGGTGCAGGGTCACCGTCTGCGCGCCATCCCGGTCCACCACCCAGTACTGCGGAATCCCCGCCGAGGCATATTCCGCGAGCCGGTGTCAATGTAACGTTGACACGTGATGGCGGAGCTGGCCCAGCTGGCCGACGTTCAGGCCACCCGCGTGGGCCTTGACGAGCGGGAGTTGGACCTCATCGACCGGGCCCGGCACGGGGGCGCCACGTGGGCGCAGGTCGCCACGGCGTTGGGGCTGGGCAGCCGGCAGGCCGCCGAGCAGCGCCGCCAACGCCTGGTGGCCGCGCGCAGGTCGCGACGGCAGCGCCTCGACCTCGGCCTCCCGTCGCAGATCGTGGCGCTGCGCACGGCCGTGGCCGACCTCGATCGGTGGATCGCCACGGACCGTCGGTGGGACGGCCGGTTCCGTCGGGCCGCACTCGTCCGCCGGACGGTGGACGCCTCCCTGGATGCCGCCCCGGGTTCGCTGTACGCGTTGGCGCTGCACCTCGTCGCCGACCTGTCCGGGGCGCACGAGTGGCTGCCGCCGCCGGTGCAGGCCGTGGAGGCGAAGCTCTCCGCCGTGCTGTCAACCACTCGTTGACAGGACCGTAGCGGTATTGCCGCCGCCCGACTCAAGAACCAGGGTGTGAGTCATCCCGACTCAACCTGGAGGGCTCGTGCGCCGTAACGCGTGGTTGTTCGTGGCGATCTCACTCCTGTCCGGCTTCGGGAGCAGCGCCATGTCGCTTGTCGCCGGCATCTGGATCCTGGACCTGACCGGTTCGACGAGCCTGGCCGCGCTCGCCGGCCTCTGCGTGTACGCCCCGGTATTCGCCGGTCCGTGGCTGGGGGCCGTGGTGGACCGGGTGCCCAGGCGACCACTTGTCATAGGCGTCAACCTCGCGCTGGCGGCCATCCTGCCGGCACTCTTCGCGGTTCGCGGACCGGGGCAGACCTGGCTGATCTTCGCCGTGTCGTGCGCCTACGGCGTCAGCTACGTTCTCATCGACGCCGGCGAGACCGCGCTGCTGCCGTCCGCGCTGTCACCGTCGGAACTCGGCGACGTCAACGGCTGGCGGTCCAGCGCGCAGGAGGGCATGAAGCTGGTCGCTCCGCTTGCCGGCGCGGGTCTCTACGCGTGGCGCGGCGGTCACGCAGTCGTCGTGCTCAGCGCCGCGACGCCGATCCTGGTTGCCCTCCTGTACGCGGCGGTCCGCCTGCGCCGGACGCCGCCCGACCGGCCGAACCGCTCGGACCGGGGCCTCCGGGCCGGGATCTCCGTCCTGGCCCGGCAGCGGGCGACCCGGGTACCTGTGGCGCTCGCCGCCGTGTCGATCGCCATGTCCGGCTTCTCGACCGCGGCGATCTACGCGATAGTCGTCTCGGAGCTGCGCCTGCCGACGACGTTCCTCGGGGTGCTGGCCAGTGCGCAGGGCGCGGGTTCCATCGCCGGTGGCCTGGTAGTCGGGCGGCTCATCAGGCGCTGCGGGCCGGTCGGCGTCGGCGTGGCCGGTACGGCGCTGTTCGCCCTCGGTTGCCTGGCGCGCTGCCTGCCGTGGTGGCAGGTCACTGTCGGCGGGGCGGTCCTCGCCGGCGTCGGCCTGCCCTGGACCCTGGTCGCGGCAGTGACCGCCGTGCAGACGCACACGCCGACACCACTGCTGGGGCGGGTCGCCGCGACGGCCAACACCGCGATGTTCGGGCCGCTTGTCGTAGCGATTCCACTCGGCTCGGCGGCCGTCCACCTCGGCGCCCGCCCGACGCTCATCACCGCCGTCGTGATCTGCCTGACGGCCGTGGTCGCCTCGTCCCCGTGGCACGACGGAATCCGGGATCGCCGGCTGGCGGGTCCGACCGGTCAGCGGGCCGTCCCGATTGGTCGCGAGGGCTAGGCTGTGCCGCTGCCACCCCTCAGAGGAGTCTGGCCAGGGCCTGCGCGGCGGGGGTTTCCGGTGCCGCCTGGTACGCGATGATCACCTGTCCCTCGGCGCCGGCGATGGCGAGCGTTTCCCGTCGCAGCGTGAGCGGCCCGACGATTTCGTGGTTGAAGCGCTTGACCTCGTCCCGCGTCGGCCGTACGTCGTACCCCGCCCAGACCTCGCGGAAGAGGCTGTCGGTCGACAGCGAGGTGATGAGTTCGGCAGTCGCGGGATCACGCGGGTCGGCTTCGGCGCGGAGTGCGGCGGCGCTCTGCGCGGCGATCTCCTTCCAGTCGGGAAACAGCGTCCGTGCCTCGGGATCGAGGAAGATACCGCGGATCAGGTTCCGACCGGGCGTGTAGAGCGGGGACAGCGCCATGGCGAGCTTGTTGGCCGCCAGCACGTCGAAGCGGCGGTCGCGGACGTACGCGGGTGTCTGACTCCACGAGTCGATGAGCTGCCGCACGGTGTCGGAGACCGCCGGGTGCTCGACCCCGGGCGGCGGGGCAGCGGCGAGCGCGGCGAGATGCGCCCTCTCGTCACGATCCAGCCGTAACGCGTTCGCCAGGGCGTTGAGCACCTGCGGTGAGGGGTTGCGGTCCTTGCCCTGCTCCAGGCGGGTCAGATAGTGCTGGCTCACACCCGCCAGGCGGGCCAGTTCGTCACGGCGCAGTCCCGGTACGCGTCGACGCCCGAACGAGGGCACCCCGGACTCGTCCGGCCGGACCCGCCCGCGGCGTGCCTTGAGGAAGTCGCCGAGCGCGTTCTCGCCCTTCATTCCGGCCAGCCTAACCCCGTCAGGGTGCTGGTAGCCCTGCGTCCGCCGACGCATGGTCGAGTCATGAAGACATGGTTCATCACCGGCGCATCCCGCGGCTTCGGCCGCGTCTGGGCCGAGGCCGCGCTCGCCCGCGGAGACAAGGTCGCCGCGACCGCACGCGACGGGAGAGCGCTACAGGATCTGACCGAGGCGTACGGAGACCACGTTCTGCCGCTGACTCTCGACGTGACCGACCGCCCGGCCGTGTTCGACGCGGTGACCCGGGCGGCGGAGACGCTCGGCCGCCTGGACGTCGTCGTCAACAACGCGGGCTTCGGACTGTTCGGCATGGTCGAGGAGACAACCGAGGAGCAGGCCCGCGCGCAGTTGGAGACGAACTTCTTCGGCGCCCTCTGGGTGACCCAGGCCGTCCTGCCGGTGCTGCGCGCGCAGGGCGCCGGTCACATCCTCCAGGTTTCCAGCATCGGAGGGGTCGGCGCCTTCCCCACCCTCGGGCTGTACAACGCGTCGAAGTGGGCACTGGAGGGGCTCAGCGAGGCGCTGTCCGCCGAGCTCGCCCCACTCGGCCCGAAGGTGACGATCGTTGAGCCGGGACCGTACGGCACCGACTGGTCCGGTGACTCGGCGGTGCACACCGAGCCGATCGCGGCCTACGAGCCCGTACGGCAGGCACGCCGGGCCGGGGCGACCGCCCGCACACCCGACGATCCCGCATTGACCGCCGGAGTCATCCTGCAACTTGTCGACGCCGAGGAGCCGCCGCTGCGCCTGTTCCTCGGGCCGTACCCGTACCGTCTCGCTGAGACGTTGTACCGGGACCGGCTCGCCACCTGGAACGACTGGCGCTGGCTGGCGGAGCAGGCAGCGCCGGGCCACGGGAACAACAAGGGCTGAGTACCTGCCGGTCCCGTGCGTCTCCGGCCGGGTGCCGAGACCGGCAGGCCCCGGCACCCGGCCGGAGCTACCGCCCGTTCACCCCGTCATGGCTGGCCTGACCGGCGGACGGAGGCTCCCAGAACGGGTCGTCGCCGTCGACGGTCATCCGGGCGCGGGCCGCCAGGGTCTGCCGGCGTGCCCTGCCCCGCGCCACGGCTCCGGCCAGCGCGCGGACCGGACGCGGCAGCAGGTACGCCAGGATCAACAGGACGGCGAGGGCGGCCCCGACCAGGGACAACACCCGGCTCAGCGTCTCCATACCGCTGGTGGGTGTGGTGGTCGCGGCCTGCACCCCCACGCCGTCGGGGAGCGGCGTCGTGACCGCGGCGACCGGGCTGACCAGGCCCTCGGCGGTCGTGTCCCGCACCTGCCTGGCCACGTCGGGGGCGTGCAGCTTGGGGTGGGCCGAGCGAACGAGGGCGACGGTGCCGGCCACGAACGCCGCGGCGTACTCGGCTCCGCTGCCGGAGCGACCGATGGTCGCCACGTCGATGCCGGGGGCCAGCAGGTCCACCGAGTCGCCGGGATAGGCCTCGACCGGTTGCCCGTCGGCTCCGACGCCGCCGACCCGGAGCAGGCCGTCCATTGCTGTGGTCCCGGCCGGCGGGCTCGCCGCCGGCACCACCACCACCACGTCCCGCCCGATCGCCTCGCTGACCGCGGCGCGGATCGCCGGGTCGGCGGCGTCGACGCCGGCACCGATCAGGACCACCTGGGCGCCGGACGCGGCGGCGACGTCGATGGCGGTGGCCACGGTACGTGCCGAGACCCCCGCTTTGACAGGCACGATCCGCGCCTTCGGCGCCACCCCGAAGGTCTTGCCCTCGGCGCCGTCGTCGCCGGCGACGATTCCCGCCAGGGCGGTGCCGATGCCCGCGCAGCCGGTGTCACCGCGACCGGTGCCGGTGGCGATGTCAGCGCCTGTTGATACCCGGTTGGCCAGCTCGGGGGCAGTACCGTCCACACCGGAGGCGATCACCGCGACAGTGACTCCCGAGCCGTCCGCCTCGGGCCACGCCCGACTCGGCGTCAGCAACGCCTGCCCCCACCCGGCCGCGGCCGGGACGGCTGCCTCACGGCCGCAGGCCGGGGCGGCACTGCCGCCCGCCGGGGGTACGCCGTACTGCAACTCGGCACCCACCGCGTCCCACGGCAGGATCAGGTGCCAGCCGGCGCTCAGGCGGCTCGGGTCCACGACCCGGCGGCCGTCCGGCTGGACACGGCCCGCGTTGAGGGCGAGGATCTCGCCGGCCCGGCCCGGGTCGCCCAGGAAGCGGGCAGAGATCTCCCAGAGGTTCTCCGGCGCACCCTGGTGGGAGGCGGCAACCGTGTAGTAGGACTGGTTCGCGGCGGTGCCCGGCGGCGGGGCCGCAGCGGCTCCGACAGTGGTCAGGCCGGTCAGCGCGGTCGACAGCAGGGCCGTCAACACGGCTCGACGGAGCATCATCGTGGACACCTCACCACTCGGACTTCTCGACGAGCGCCCACTCGTGGTCGTTGTTCGAGCTGCAGGCGAAGAGCGTCAGCGGGGCCGTGGGGTCGGCGTTGCCCTCGCTGGGGACGTCGAGGCACAGCTTGGAGGCCGTGTTGCGCAGCCAGTAGTACTGCCAACCGCCGGAGGTGACCTTCGGCTCCAGCCGGAAGTACTGGTTGTCGTTGTCGTAGCAGGCGGTCTCGTGGACCGGGGTGTTCGACTCGACCTTCCCGATGCCCGGCGGGTCGAGGCAGAAGCCGTCGTCCTTGTTACGGACCCAGTAGAGCTGGTAACCGTCCCGGTCGGTGCCCCGCAGCTCGAACGTCCACTCCTGGTTGTCGTCGCCGGTCTTCGCGCACGTGAACTGGCCCACCGGGCCGTCGCGCGTGCCCGCCCCGAAGTTGGGCAGGTCAACGCAGGTCTTGCGGCGGAGGTTGACGATGAAGTACGGCCCGAAGCTGCCTCCCGCCCCGACGCCGTCGGCCGCCTTGACCGGAGGTTGGTTGTCCCGCGCGGGGGCCTTCGTGCCCGTCGGACTCTTCGGCTTCGTGGTGGCCGACGGCGACGGCGTGGAACTGGCGGGAGTCCTCGGCGACTGCAGGCGCGTGTCCTTTGCGTACTCCGCCTGCGCCTTGGTCACGACCTCGGCGAACGCGGTGGCTCGCTCGCGGCCGCCGGTGAAGGCGGCCAGGGCCGCCGGGTACTGGCCGCCGGACTGCTCGACGAGCCTGCACATCGTCTGGCCGAGCGCGGGGATCGCCACCGACGGATCCCACGGGGTCCGTTTCGCGGCCGACCTCACGGTGGTCGTCCAGACCCCCGGGAGGAACTGCGCGATGCCCTGTTCACCGGCGGGGCCCAGCTTGTTCGGGTCGAAGCCGGACGTCGCCGAGATCTGCGCCGCGATCAGCGCGGGCGGCATCTCGGGGCAGACCCTTCCGGCGGCGGCGACAGCCTTCACGTACGCCTCGGGCACCGGGACCACCGAGCCACCGGCGGCCGTCGTTCCGGCCGTCGGGGCCGGTGACGCCGGGCCGCCGCCGAAGGCGGGCTGCAGGGCATACCAGCTGGCGTACCTGTCGACGGTGTCCACATAGTCACGAGCGCCGGCGGGGATGTCACCTGCCGCGACCACCTGGTCCATGCCGAGCCGGTGCGCGGCCAGCGCGACCCGCCACGGGTCCTGGTCGATCTTCAGGGCCCGGGCCTGGCCGACCAACTGGCACATGGCGTGCGCGAGGGCGGTGATGGCGGCCTCGCGGTCGGACGGTTCGGCACCGGGCCACGGCGCGTACTTCCGCCACTGCTCGGGGGTCAGCGCGGCGACTCCTGTCGCACCCCCGGCCCGCATGTCGTCCACCGGCTCGTCGCGGAAGTTCGAGGCGACCATGATCTGCCCGGCCAGCCGGGCCGGGGTGAGCGCCGGGCAGGAGGACGCCGCGCGTACGAGGATCCGCACGTCCGACGCGGTGACCCGGTTGCCCTCAAGCGGCTCGGCGGCGTTGGCCGCCTGTCGTGCCACGAAGGCGCCAACCCCGAGCAGGACGATCAGCGCCAGGGCCGAACCCAGGAACACCGGACGGCTCAGCTTCGGCATCCGGAACATCAGTAACGCTCTCTCTCCGTGGGGATCGGGGTGTCAGTCGGCCGGCAGGGCGGCGAGCAGCTCGTCCTCGGTGGGGACGGCGACCTCGTCGTTCCAGCGCAGGGTGCCGACGACCATGTCGAACAGCAGGACGATTGCCTGCACCGCTTCGGCCTCGACGTCACCGTCGGTCAGCACGGTGAAGGTCAGCATGCCCCAGACGCCGGGCGCGTCGGGGGCCGCCACGAAGTAGCTGACCCGGACCGATGGGGCCTTGCGGTTGAGTGCCTCACTGTCGATGATCTGGCGGATCCTGACGGCCGGGCAACCGTCGATCTCCAGGGCCGTCCCGTCGGGGCCGGCGTCGGCGAGAATCGAGTTCAGCACAGGCGCCGGATCCTGCTGGTCCTCGCCGTCGTCGATGACCGACAGCAGAAGCGTGCCGGGCAGCCGCATGCCGCGCATCTCCCGCACGGGCAGCACCACCGCCCGGGCACCCTGCCGCTGGGCCTCGTCGGTGGCCTCGGTGAGATCCTTGCGCAGCATCCGCCGCCACGGCCCGGCCTTGTCCCGGGGCAGCGTGTCGGGCAGTGCCTGCTTGACGATCTCGTTGATGACGCGGTCCCGGACGCGGCTGAACTCGGGCGTGGTGGGGATGTGCGCCCAGCCGTCCGGGACGATGAGCTCGAAGTCGATCACGCGAGGCCGCCGGCCGGCACGAACCGCAACGGTGCCACGGCGTCCTGGGGCTGTGCACCGAACTGGGTGGCGATCAGGTGCATCACCGCTTCCACGCCGGCGCCGATCACCGCCACCTGCTCAAGGTCGCTGACCCGGGTCGTGAGCAGTACGTCGATCTCCCGGTCCGACCCTTCGAGACGCAGGGCGGCGTTGACCCGACCGTGCAGCCCCTCGGCCTCGTTGCGGGCAAGCGCCAGCACCCGGATGCCATCGCCGTGATCCGTGGACACGTACTCGACGTTCGGTGGCCGTACGTCGTCGGGCAGGCCCTCGGCGCCGACCATGGACATCAGATATGCGGGGTCGCCGGGTCCCGCCTCCCGGAACTCGGCCAGGACGAGCAGCGGAAGCCAGCGCACCCGGTCGTCGACGAAGCCGGCGCCCCAGATGAGGCGGCAGTTGGCGGGCAGGCCGTCAGCG
Organism: Micromonospora sp. NPDC093244; assembly: GCF_040683695.1. NCBI lineage: Bacteria > Bacillati > Actinomycetota > Actinomycetes > Micromonosporales > Micromonosporaceae > Micromonospora > Micromonospora sp. NPDC093244. The sequence continues at coordinate 179,836 of NZ_JBFBEO010000001.1, read as the reverse complement.
CGCTCCAGCAGGTCTCGGGCCACCGCCGAGCCCACCGCTCCGGGGCTGAACGGGAACTCCTCGGCGGCATCGGCGGGCCAGGCCGCACGGGCTGCCTCCACCTGCTCGCTCACCCATCCGTCGAGCAGTCCGGCCATGAATTCGGTCCAGGGGCCCCGGTCCGCCTCGTCGGAGGGCACGAAGCCCCAGGCCCAGGAGACTTCGATGGGCATGGCCGCCGATGTCATCAGGCACCCTCGACCAAGTGGTGCTCGGTCGCCTGGAGTCCCGCGACGAACAGACCGGCGGCCAGGGCGAACGCCTGGTTGATGCCGCCCCAGGTCGCGAATATCGACTGCAGACCGGTGCCGTACTTGCTGAAGGCGCCGCCGAAGAAGGGCAGGCTTTTCAAGAAGCTCAGATCCTTGATGGGGTTGATCCCCATGAAGGCGTTCCACCACGTCTTCATCATGCCGGCGAACCCGTTGCCGAACACCTTGTTGATGGTGCTGCCGACGAAGTTGAAGAATCCGGGCTTGCCGGTGGCGATGGCGAGGGGCTTGGCGAAGTCGAACAGTTCGATGATCTGACCGCCGGGCCTCCAGTTCGCATTGATCCTGATGTTCGACATCGACTTGATGAACTTGCTCACCGATTCGATCTGCTTGCCGAAGGCGCCGACGGCGGCTCCCAGCCCGGCGAACCCGAGCCCGAGGGCGCCGAGCACGACGGACAGCACACTGCCGTCGCCGCCGCCCAGCAGCACGCTGTCGGCTATCAGTGTGACCGCCCCGGCGACCACGCCGGCGAGCGCGAAGGCTCCCACCCCCGGGATCAGGATGGCCAGCGCCGTCAGGACCATGGCGATGATCCCGAAGATCTTGCTGATCATCTTGAAGATGTTCATGACCCGCCAGTTGATCTTGTCGGTGAGACCGTCGTCGTAGTTCTTGCAGTTCACCGCGTCACCCAGTCGCTTGCCGGCCACCCCCAGCGCGTCGAGGGCGCCGGTCAGCCGGTTCTTCGCGGCGCTGATCTGCGCGTTCGCGTCGTCCTGCGCGCGCCGCTTGTCCTCGCCCTTCTGCTGCTCCTCCGGCGGGACAGTGCCGTCGGCACCCTTCTGCGGGTCGGGCATCGCGTTCGCCCGGCTCAACGAGGCGGTCGCGTCACCCTCGTCCCGCTCGGCCGCGTTCACCTCGGTGATCGCGCGATCGAGGTCCGGCTCGTACTTCTTGATCTCGGTGGCGACGTCGCGGTAGCGCACCCCGGCCTTGGTGAGACTCTCCGTGAGGGACTTGGCGTCGTCCTTGACCTCGTCGACCCACTTGCCCCGCAGGGCCTCCTCCCCGGCGTCGACGATCTTCTGCAGCTTGCTGACCGTGTCGTCGATCGTGTCGGAGATGAGCTGGTAACGCTTCTGCGCGGCCTCGATCTCGGCCGGATCAGCCCTGCGAAGAGTCTCGAGGCGGCCGTCGCTCACTTGCCGCCCTCCTCGAGGCTCTTCAGCATCTGCAGATCCGCGTCGGTCCACGCCTGGTCGGCGCCCTCGATCCGCTCACGGAACTTCTTCATCGCCTCGACCATCTTGTCGCGGCTGCCGGTCCAGTTGTCGGCGAAGTCACCCATCGACAGGTTCGCGTTGTGCTGCCCCCACCGGCCCTTCTGCTCGTCCTGGAAGTCCAGCGCGCCCTCGAACTGGCTGATCAGCTCGCTGAGGTCCCGAGCCAGATCGGCCAGTCCCTTCACCACGATGTCGGCCATCACACCACCGCTTCCACAGTCGTCGTGTTCACACGCCGGCCCCGGCCGCCGGCTCCAGGAGAGGAATCTGGACGGTCTGGAGTGTCCCGTCGCCCAGGTGCACCCGGGCGACCCCGGGCACCACCTTGTCGGCCAGTGCGGCCCGGGTCAGCCGGACACCCACCAGGTCACCTGCACCCAGGGTGGGCGGGGAGAGCAGCGCGCCCCGCCGGTTCTTCTTGACCTCCACCTGCCAGCCGGAGAAGCCCATCGCCACCGAGGAGATCTCGCCGGCGATCACGACGGCCCGGCGCCTGCCGGAAGCGGTGCGGACCAGTTGGCGCAGGTAGTCCCGGCACGGGACGTCACGCCACGCCTCGGCGTCGTCCACGAGAAGCGCGACCGCGTCGTCACCGCTGTCGAGCAGCGCGGAGAACTCCTCCTCGGCAGGGCTCTCCCCGGTCACGACGCCGCGAACTCCGGGACGGCCGACGAGATCGAGCAGCGGCGTCCGCATGGGGGCGCCGATGACGAGTTGAACGCCCGAGCGCAGCAGCGACTCGGCCATCACCCGGAGCGCGGTGCTGCGACCGGACCGGGACGGCCCGGCGATCAGGAACGTCGGTGCCTCGTCGAGCAGGTTCGTGCCGACCGGCGCCAACTCGTCGCCGCCGACACCGACCAACGCCCAGCCCTGCCTCGCGGTGCCGACGGACTCCCAGGCCTGCTCGAAGGTGAGCTGGGTGGGCATGACGGCGATCGTCGCCGGACGCCGCTCGCGGGGCACGTACGCCTCGCGCTCGGTCAGCCGGGTCGCCAGCCTGTGCATCGTGGCAACCTGCGCCGGACCACTCGGGTCGTTCGCCAGCAGGCAGACCTGCACCTCGATCGCGGTGTGCGCCCGATAGCCGCGGCCTGCCGGCAGGTTCTCCGGCATCTTGCGCGGATTCAGCCCGGCAAGTGTGGCGTCACTGCGGTCGGAGAGCCGCAGCACCACCTTCTCCTCGCACAGCCCGGCCATCCGGCCGCTCAGCAGACTGTGGTCGCCTGTCACGATCAGGTGCACGCCGACGCTCGCGCCTTCGCGCATCAGGATGTACACGAGGTCGGTCAGCGCACCGCTGTCGTGCTCGCTGAGGGTTCCCATGAACCCCTCCCAGCGGTCGAGCAACAGCAGGATGTGCGGCAGGCGCTCGGCGACCGGGGCGGCCGCCCGTTGCTCGGTCAGGTCGGCGAAGCCGCCCTGACCGAGGATCCTCTGCCGGCGCTGCACCTCCTCGTGCAGGCGGCGCAGCAGGCGGTCGGCCCGTTCCACATCCGTACGCTGCGCGACCGCTCCGCAGTGCGGGAACCGGGTGATCGGCAGAAGGGCCCCGTTACCGCAGTCCAACCCGTACAGGTGCAGGTCACCGACGCTCGCGGCGCTGGCCGCGGCACTGGCGATGGTCCGCAGTGCCTGCGACCGCCCCGACCGGGGAGCCCCGACGATGTGCAGATGACCGAAGGTCGACAGGTCGATCGTCATCGGCGCCTGCTGCTGACTGCGCGGCAGGTCCTGCACGGCCCAGGCGAACGACGGCTCACCGCGCTCGTCGCGCGGCGGCTCGTCGGGCAGGTCCACCACGGAGACCGTCGGCAGTGCCGGCAGCCAGGGACGGCGCTGCGCCGGCACGCCCAGCATGTCGTTGGTCTGCCGGATCGTCGACACCAGCACCGACAGGTCGGTGGCCTCGTCGACCTCGGCGGCGGCACGTGGCCGCTGCGGCGCGGGTCGTCCCAGGTCGAACCAGCCCACCTGGTGCAGGAACGGCGCGGCCACGGCCTCCGTCGCGTTCTGCCGTGGGCGACGGCCACCGATCCGGCCCGTCTGGAACGGGATGAGCGAGCTGTGGCCGAGCCGGGCGTACGCGCGGCCGGGGTGCGCCGCGGAGATGCTCGCCGCCTCCCGGGCGTCGATCACGTCGGCGCTCTCCCCCGCATCGGTGACCCGCAACGCGACCCGCAGATTGGTGTTGGCCCGGATCTCGGCGGAGACCACGCCGTTGGGGCGCTGGGTGGCGAGGATCAGGTGGATGCCGAGCGACCGGCCACGCTGGGCGATGTTGACCAGGCCGGTGACGAAGTCCGGCAGCTCACGCGCCATCGAGGCGAACTCGTCGATGACGATCAGCAGTCGCGGGATCGGCTCCGGCACGGGCCGCCTGGTCGCGTAGTCGACGTAGTCCTCAAGGTCCTTGGCGCCGACCGCGGCGAGCAGGTGCTCCCGGTGGGTCAACTCCGCCCCGAGCGAGGTGAGGGCGCGCTCGACCAGATGGGTGTCGAGGTCGGTGACCATGCCCACGGTGTGTGGAAGGTCGACGCAGTCCTTGAACGCGGCCCCGCCCTTGTAGTCGACGAGTACGAAGTTCATCGCGTCCGGCCGGTTCGCCACGGCGAGCGAGGCCACCACCGTCTGCAGGAACTCCGACTTGCCGGAACCGGTGGTGCCCGCGACCAGCGCGTGCGGACCGTGCTGGACCAGGTCGAGCGCGAACGGCCCGTCGAGGCTGTAGCCGACGGTCGCCCGGGTGCTGCGCGGCGAGGCGTTCCACCGGGCGGCGATCGCGGCGACCGACGGGTCCTCCATCCCCATGATCTCGAGCAGACGCGCGGAGGACGGTAGCGCCGCGTCGCCGTGGCTGTCGCTGACGTCGCGGATCGGCGCCAGCCGCCGCGCGGTGGCCGGGAACCAGTCGTCGATCACCTCGTCGACCCGGATGCCATCGACCTGCGCGGCTCGTTGCCGGCGCAGCGTCGTGGGCAGGCCGTCACCGCCGGCCACCACTGTGGTGCACTCCTCCGGCAGGGTGCGCTCGTCGTTGTCGACGCAGATGAAGTAGACGCCCACGGCCGGGCCGCCGAGCAGGATGGAGACGACGCCGGGCAGGGCGCGCAGCCGCCGGGCGCCGTCCAGCACGACCACCACATCAGGGTCGGCGAACATCGCGCCCGACCCGACGTCGAGGCGGGCCTGCCGGCGGGCCTCGATCAGCTCGATCAGCTCGGCGATCCGGCGGGCGATTGTCTCGGTGTCCGTGCCGAGCAGGGTCAGGGTCTGCTGCCCCAGCAGGGGACGGGTGTGCGGCAGCCAGGCCGCCCACTCCCACAACGTGCCGCCGCCCGGGTCGGTGAGCACGTAGAGCTGAAGGTCGCGAGGGCTCTGCGCGACGGCCAACTGGCCGACCATCCACCGCGCCAGCCGGCGCGGCCACTCGCCCCGGCCGGCGACGCCCACCACGCCCGCCTGCACGACGGAGAACGAGACCGGTACGTCGTACAACTGCCTGTCGGTCTGCCGGTCCTGGCCGGACTCCTCCACGGTGATCTTGCTGGGCAGGTCGGCGATGCCGACCCGGACCACCAGATGGTCCGGATCGGTACGGCGCCGCTCCCACAGCCGGGCCCGCGGGCCGGTAGCGACGATCAGCAGTTCGGCCGGGTCGGGTGCGGCAACGCGGCGATCGTGGCGCTCCAGGATGAGCGCCTCGGCGATGTCCTCCTCGATGGCGGCGACACGCGCCGCGTGCTCGGCCACCTGCCTCCGGTGGCTGGTCCGGCCCTGGCGGCGTCCGGTCCACCAGTTGGCCATCACCATGATCGGCGACATCGCCGCGAACATCAGGTAGATCGGGTTCCGCAGCACGGTGGCCATGACGGCGCCGAACGCGGCGGGCAGCGCGGCGGCCAGCCACGGCAGAGCGTTGGGGATCGGTGCCTTGACCTCGGCCGGGATCTTGAACTTGTCCGGCCGGACCGGCGGGAGCAGCCGCGGTGGGCGGTTGTAGTCGAGGTACTCGCTCTCCGGGGACGGCTCGACGACCGCGTCCGGGCAGAGGACCGGATGTGCCTCCAGTGTGGTGGCACCCACGGTCAGCTGTGCGGTCTCCCGCCACCGCACCTCGGCGCCCGGCAGTTCCTCCCGATCCAGCAGCAGGTCACCTTCGGCGCCGCGGACGTACACCTCGGCGTCGAAGGTGACCCGGACGACGGCGGCCACCGGGGGGACCCCGTCCAGGCGCACCGGGCAGCCCTCGACCGAGCCGATCCGGTGCTCACCCGGCCCGAGGGCCCAGACCCGGCCGGCGCCGGCACCTGTCACCGCCCGGATGGTGACCAGACCACCGGTCGGGACGTACGGGGCCGGCCCGGGCCCACCGACCCACAGCACCGAACCGTCGTGCACGCCGCTGGCGGACAACGGAAGGTCGAGGTCGAGTGGCCCGTGGTCGAGATAGATCCGGCCGGATCCCGGGAGTTGACCGTGCGCGATGGAGGACGGGTCGAGACTGTCCAGCAGGTTCTTGACGATGTCCCGCACCGGGGTGGCGGGGTCGGCGTCCACGACCACGTCGGCCGACCACGCCTGCGGGGACGCCAGGGTGATCAGCATGCGCACGGCGTATCCCTGTTACTTGTTCAGCGAACCGGCGAGCTGGGTGTCCATGTCGCGCAGTGCCTCGACGGCCTTGTCCAGCCACTCGGAGAGCAGGTCGAGGTTCTGCATCAGCTCGTTCGCCGCGCTCACGAACTCGGTGTGCACCTCGTCGAACTTGGTGGACGCCTGGTCGGTCACGAAGCCGGAGGCGGTCAGGTTGTCCACGATCGACTTGCACTCGGTCAGCCGTGAGTCGATCTCGTTCTTGTTGTTGCGCATGCGGGTCGCGCTGTCCGACATCTCCGTGTAGGTGATGTTGAGATTCGCCATCGGGTCGTCCCTTCGAATGGTGCGAGCCCACGCAGCACGCCCGGCCCGCTTGGCATCGCGCATCAACGTAGGAAGGCCGCCCGTTCGCGGTCCAGACCGGAGTTCGCCCCCTGGGCCCGTGGGCCCAGGGTTTTCGTTGACAGCCGTCACCGCGCCACCGACGATGCCAGGGCCCGAGTGAAGGAGTGGACGATGAGCTGGCTGGGACGTTCCCCCGGTGACCTCCGCTCGCCCGAAGCGGGGGCCCACGAGCGGTCCGGCGCCTGGACCATCGACCGGGCGGTACGCGCCCTCGCCACCGGATGCGCCGACGGGCAGCGCCCCGTTCCGGCCGTCGGCGCCGTGGTCCTGGGCCCGGAGGCCGTGGTGTTGCACCTGACCACCCCCGACGAGGCGCCGCCACCCGGCTGGACCACCGAGGACCACGGCCGCACCTGGCGGGCGTCCCTCGGGTGGCTGGCGACCGCGGCACCGGTGAACGACCGGCTCGCGGACCCGTTCCCGCTGCTCGTCTCGCTCGGTGTGACCGACGGCGGGCGGCTGCTGCTCAACCTCGCAGAGGCGGACGGGATCATCAGCGTGGGCGGCGACCTCGGGCTGGCCCGAGGCCTGGTCCGGTCGTGGTCCCGGCGGCTCACCACCAGCCCGTGGTCGACCGGTTCGCGGGTGATCAGGGTCGGATTCGAGCCCGACCACGACTTCACCGGGCTGGACGTGTCGCGGCTGGTCGAGGCCGGACAGGCGTTGAACGACCCGCAGGGCGGCGTCCTGGTGTTCGCCGACCCGCCAGCGGGCCGCGACGTCTACCAGGTCGACCGGCTGCTGGCCGAGCCGGTGCGACGCTGGTCCGTGGTGGCCGTCGGTCTGGATGGCGCGACCTGGCGATTCACGGTCGGGATGGACGGCACCATCGACACCGGCATCCTGGCGGAGCAGGTGCGCCTGCGCCCGTAGCGGGCCGTGTGAAGCGAACGTGAAGGCGTCGTGAAGCCGGCGGCAGCAGACTGGTTGCCATGATCACGGTTCCCGCGCAGCCGGGGGCGGCCGGTGCCCGGGTGCGGGTTGCGATCTCCAGCCCGGAGATCCTTGCCCACATCCGCCACGAATTCGCCAGCAAGGGCCTAAACGCGCACATCGACGGCCTGCCCTCGGTAGACGTCGTCGTCACCCCCAGGGGCGACGCCACACCGGCGACGGGTGCGCTCGCCGGCGCCCTGAACGAGCTGGCCGGGCCGCACACCAGGCAACGGGAGCCGGCCACCGCCCGCTACCGGTTGGGGCTGGTCCCGCGCGTCCGCCGCCCGTCCCCCACGGTCGGTGGCGACCGCGCGCCGGCCAGCGGTACGTCGTGCACGCACGGGCACCCGTCACTGTCACGGCGCGAGGCCGAGGTGATGGACTCGATCAGCAGGGGGATGCGCAACGCCGACATCGCCGCGCTGCTGCGGATCCGGGAAAAGACCGTGAAGAACCACGTGAACCGCATCTTCACCAAACTTGGCGCCCGCACCCGCATCGAGGCCGTGCTGATCTGGCAGCGCGAGCGGGTGGCCAGCTAGACCTCCAGAGCCGCCAGGAAGGCCCGCACCTCGACCGCCTCCTCGGCGTGCAACTGCTCGAGCGGGGCGAGGGCCCGGCGGGCGAGGTCAGCGACGACCTCTGCCCCTGCCCCGTGCTCCGCGACGCCGCCGCGTGCGCTCGCCCGGGCGAGCCCGAACAGCGCGAGGCCCTCGTGGTAGAGGTCCCCCACGTCCCTGCTGATCCGCAGTGCCTCGCCGAACGACTCCTCGGCCGCCCCCTGCCGTCCGAGACCGTGCTGAGCCAGTCCGATGTTGATGAGCAGGTTGGCCTCGAGGATCCGGCTTCGTGACCGGCGGGCGTACTCCAGACCGGGCAGCCCGTCGCGCATCGCCTCCTCCCACCGGCCCGTCTCCGCGTTCAGTTCACAGAGGACGTCGTGCGTGGCCGCCAGGTAGTAGTCGATCCCCTCCCGACGCGCGAGCACCAACGCCTCGCGGGCCGGGCCACGGGCCGCCTCGTACTCCTTCGCCTCGCGCATCGTCGACGCCAGGTTGCCGAGCAGGCTGATCCGGTACCGCCAGTCGTCCGGGTGGTCGAGCAGTTCCAGGCCGCGGTTGAGCTGCCGTACCGCGATCTCGTTCTGCCCGAGCCGGGAGTACGCGACGCCGCGATGGTTGAACAGGATCGCGCGGGCGACGTGGTTGCCGGCCGCCTCGGCGGAACGCATCGCCACGCGCAGCAGTTCCAGCCACTCCAACGGCTGGCCGGCCACGTAGAAGTAGTCGAACACCAGGCAGGCCAGGTGCCAGGCCGCCCCGTGCTGCCCCTCACGCTGAGCCGCGCGCACGAGCGCCACGATGTTCGGCCGCTCCGCCTCGCACCACCGCAGGCAGTCCTGCTGCCCGTGGAACACGACAGGCGGGACGTCGCTGTGCGGCGGCTCGACCGGCGTGCCGCGCAGGAACATCCCGTTGCCACTCCACCCCGACAGCGTCACGCGGTACCAGGACAGGACCCGCGACAGGGCTTCGCGCCGCTCGCCCGGCTCGAGGTCACCGGACAACTCGGCGGCGTACACCCGGGTGAGGTCATGCAACGTGAACCTGTCGTTCTCCTGCTCCAGGAGGCAGAGCGCGCTGAGCTTGCCGAGCAGGATCTCGGCCCGCTCGACCGGGACGCCGAACAGCGCCGAGGCGATGTACCGGGTCACGCTCGCACCGGGGAAGACACCGAGGAGCCGGAAGGCCCAGGCCGCGTCGTCGCTGAGCGCGGCGAACGACCAGGACAGCACGCCGCGTACGGAGCAGAGTGGGTCGTCGTCCAGTTGCAGCCCGTCCAGCCGTTGCCGGACGTCCTCCAGTTGGCCGACGAGGTCGCCGATGCGGGTGCCCCTGGTCGACACCACCCGCTCGGCCGCGATCTGCAGGGCGAACGGTGACCTGTCGCACAGCGCCATGAGCCGGTGGGCGGATTCCGGCTCGGCCCGTACCCGGTCCTCCCCGATCGCGGTGGTGAGCAGGCTCAGTGACTCCTGGTCGTTGAGCGCTCCGAGTTGGATGCGGCGCGCGGCATGGCGGACGACCAGTCTGGAGAGGCGGTTGCGGCTCGTCACGATGACGAAGCAGGTGCTGCCGCCGGGCAGCAGGTCCTCGATCTGGTCGTCCGACTTGGCGTTGTCGAGGACCAGCAGCATGCGTTTGTCGGCGACGAGGCTGCGCCACAGCACGATGCGGTCCTCCCGTCCGCTCGGGATGTGGCGGGCGCCGACCGAGGTGAGCAACTGGTGCAGGGCGGCGTCGGGCGTGAGGGCGGCGTGCGACGGGTCGAACCCGCGCAGGTTGAGGTAGATCTGCCCGTCCGGGTACTGGTCGCGCAGCAGATGCCCGGCGCGTACCGCGAGCGCGGTCTTGCCGATGCCGCCGACGCCCACGATCCCGACGATCCGTCTCCGTGGTTCGGTCACCCCGCCGGCGCACTGCATCACGGTGAGCAGCTCGGCGGTCCGTCCCACGAAGGCGTCGTTGTCGGACGGCAGCTGGGCGGGCCGGACGGGTTCCCCGGGCGGCGGTGTCCCGGGCGGCGGTTCCCCGGCTCTGCGGCGCTCGTCGGCCAGGATCTCGGCGTAGACCTCCTGGATGGCAAGTGACGGACTGATGCCCAGCTCGGCGGCGAGCCCGCTACGCAGATTCTCGTACTGGGCCAGGGCGTCGGCGGTCCGTCCGCTGCCGTGGAGCGCTCTCATGAGGACAGTGCGGAGCCGCTCGTCGAATGGATGGGCCGGAACCTCCAGCAGCAGGCGGCTGATCACATCCGGGAGCCCACGAGGACCGGTGATCTCGGCGTACTCGATGAGAAGTTGCAGCCGCAGCTCGGCGAACCGGTCGCGGGCCAGCGCCACGAAGGGGCCCGGCACCCCGGTGCAGAGTGTGCCCACGGTCCACGTCTCCAGGGCGCGCTCGTACGCGGCGGGAGCGTTCGGGGTGCTGCGGGCCGCCCGCGCCCGATCGGCCAGATCCTTGGCCCGGATGGCGTCGAACATCGTTCGGTCGAGGCGCAGGCAGTAACCGGCACGGTCACTGACCAGGGCGTCCTTCGCCGGCCCGAGTGCGCGGCGGAGCCCTGAGACATAGGTGTGCAGACTCCCGGCCGCGGTGGCGGGAGCCGCCTCACCCCAGACCCGCTCGATGAGTTCCCCACGGGAGACGGTGGTGCCCGCGCAGAGGGCGAGCACGGCGAACGCGGCACGCTGCTTGGGCGGGCCGATCTCGATTTCTTCGCCGTCGACGTAGGCGCGGAGCGGCCCGATTCCCTGGACCCGCAACCTGCCGTCACTCAATGCGACCCCGTCCCGCCAGGGTCCGCCATCGTCGTCGTCGCTGCCAAGAGGCACTCCTCGCGGTCAACACCCCCGACCGATCCCCGACCCGACACCCCCGTCGGTACGGGACGAACCGGGCGGCATTAACGATAGCCCACTCATGTTTCCGCGATTGCACATCTTTCACCGCGCCGAACGCCCGCCGCCGGGCGATCCAGATCGCCACGGCTGGCGGCGGCGACCGGTCATCCGGGTCAGCCGTGACATCGCGATGGCGTTCGGCAGGGCGTGCGCGGGTGGTTAACTATCAGGCCATGCCGCTGCGTACGGACGAGGTCGAGCTGTTCGAGCGTTCCAGGGCCCGTCTGGAGGCGATCGCCTACCGCCTGCTGGGCTCGGCGAGCGACGCCGAGGACGCGGTCCAGGACACGTTCCTGCGCTGGCAGGCCGCCGACCGGGAGTACGTGGAGACGCCCGAGGCGTGGCTGACGAAGGTGCTCACCAACGTGTGCCTCAACCAGCTCACCTCGGCACGCGCCAGGCGGGAGACCTATGTGGGCACCTGGCTGCCCGAGCCGGTTCTCGCCGGGGACCGGATGCTCGGCCCGGTCGACACCGTCGAGCAGCGCGAGTCGGTGTCGATGGCCGTGCTCACCCTGATGGAGCGGCTGACGCCCAACGAGCGCGCGGTGTACGTGCTGCGCGAGGCCTTCGGCTACCCGCACACCGAAATCGCCCACATCCTCGGCGTCACCGAGTCGAACTGCCAGCAGATCTACCGCCGCGCGAAGCAGCACGTCGCCGCGGGTCGTTCCCGCGTCGAGGTCGACGAGGCGGCCACCCGCAGGATCGTCGCTGAGTTCCTCGCCGCCGCCACCAGCGGCGAGACCCGGCGCCTTGTCGAGTTGCTTACCGACGACGTGACGAGCGTCGGCGACGGCGGGGGCAAGATCCCGGCCCGGACCGCTCCGATCGTGGGTGCGCTGGCGGTGGCGAAGTTCCTGCGTGGCCTGTTCAGGCCCAGCGACGTCAAGCGCGACCTGGTGGGAGGCCGGCCGGCCCTCTACGTCCAGGTCGCCAACGGCGGCCCGGCGGTGGTGGTCGTGATCGACGACCGGGTCGTCGGCGTCATGTCCCTGGAGGTGACACCTGAGGGCGTCGCCGACATCCGCAGCCAGGTCAACCCCGACAAGCTCGAACGGGTCACCCGCCACTGGTCCACCTCCGAACACGGGGAACCCCTCCTCACGGTCTGGTGACCCAGGTCTCAGCCGACTCCTGTCAGCAATCGCGTCGCCGCCCGGTTCAGGAAGCGACCACCAAGCGAGACAGGAGTGCCACCATGAAGCACCGCATCGTCGTCCTCGGGGCCGGATACGCCGGGGCCACAGCCGCCGGTCGCCTCGCCCGGCGGCTGCACCCGGACGACACCGAGATCACCGTCGTCAACGCCGACCCCGACTTCGTCGAGCGGGTCCGCATGCACCAGCTCGCCACCGGGCAGGACCTCAAGACCCACGAGCTGAGCAGGGTGTACGCGGGCACCGGCGTACGGGTCCGCCTGGCCCGGGTCACCGCCGTCGACGTCGACCGCCGGACCGTCGCGCTCGTCGACGACAAGGGCGCCGACGAGGTGGCGTACGACACGCTGGTCTACGCCCTCGGCAGCGCCGCCGCCGACCACGGCGTGGCGGGCGTCGCCGAGCACGCGTACGACATCTCGGGCCGGGCGTCGGCGCTGCGGCTGCGCGACCGCCTCGCCCACCTCGGCGCCGGCGGGACCGTGCTCGTCGTCGGCGGCGGCCTCACCGGCCTGGAGGCGGTCACCGAGATCGCCGAGGCCCGGCCCGACCTCGACGTCGCGCTCGCCGCCCGTGGCGGCCTCGGTGACTGGCTCACCGGCAGGGCGCAGGCGCACCTGCGTGGTGTCTGTGACCGGCTCGGCATCACCGTCCACGAGCACACCGACGTCGCCCGGGTGGACGGGACCGGCGCGGTCACCGCCGACGGCCTGGTGATCCCGGCCGACGTGACGGTGTGGACGACGGGCTTCGCCGTCCACCCGATCGCCGCCGCCACGACCCTTACCGTCGCGGACACCGGACAGATCGTCGTGGACGACACCATGCGCTCGGTCTCCCACCCCGACGTGTACGCCGTCGGCGACGCCGGACTCGCCCAGGGGCCGGGTGGCAGGCCGCTGCGGATGTCCTGCGCCTCGGGCGTCCCGATGGCCTGGCAGGCCGCCGACGCCATCGCCGCACGCCTGACCGGGCAGCGCAGGTACGCCAAGGCGCCGTTGCGCTACTTCAACCAGTGCATCAGCCTCGGCCGCCGCGACGGCATCATCCAGTACGTGACAGCCGACGACAGGGCCAAGCCGTCCTTCCTCGCAGGCAGGCTGGCGGCCCGTTACAAGGAGGTCGTCTGCAAGGGTGCGGCCTGGGGCATCGCCCACCCGGTGCTGTACCCGGTGCGCCGCCGCCGCATCGTCGCGACCCGGACGGAGACCGTCCCGACGATGTCGTGAGGTGTCAGGAGAACGTCCGGCGCGCCCACGTACGGAAGTCGGTGGTGGGCAGGCCGAGGGCACGGGTCATCTCCGGTCGGGCGGGACTGCCGTTCTCGTTGATCTGCTCGACCGCGTTGACCATGGCGGGCAGCAGGCCGTGCTCGACGGCCTGCTGCGGGGTGAGCACGGGCGCGGTGACCGCCCGGCCGGTGACCTCACCGAGGATGGCGGCGACCTCGGTCATGGTGAGCAGGTCGCCGGCGAGTTCGACGTCCAGGCCGTCGAGCTTGCCCGGGCTGGTGAACGCGGTCGCCGCGGCCTCGCCGATGTCGTCGACGGCGATCCACGGAAGCCGCGTGTCCGCCGCGAAGCCGGTGATGATCGTGCCGCTGGACCAGTCGCCGAAGAGGTAGGACCAGCCGACGAGGTTCTCCATGAAGGTCGAGGGCTTGAGGATGGTCCAGTGCGCGAAGCCACCGGTGCGCACCATCTCGTCGATCGCCGCCTTGCTCTCCCAGTAGTGCCTGTCCCACCGACCCTCGGCCCATCCGGGCTGGTTGCGGTGGAAGTCGCCGGCGCCGGAGACGCTGCTGTGCACCACGTGCGACACGCCGGCCCGGCGCGCCGCCTCGACGACGTTGCGGCCGCGGGTCACCTCGGCGTCGCCAGGCATGTTCGTCACGTCGGGGTACGGGATGGAGAAGAGGCCGTCCATCCCGTCCGCCGCGGCGAGCAGCGACTCCGCGTCGTCCAGGTCGCCCGTGACAAGTTCGGCGCCCCGCTGCCGCAGAGCCTTGGCGCCGTCGCTGCCCGGGTCCCGGACCAGGGCACGGACCGCGACACCTCGGTCCAGCAGCGCGCGGGCCGTGGCCCCGCCCTGCTTGCCTGTCGCGCCGATGACGAGAACAGCCATGATGCCTCCCCAGAACAAAGTGGGGTGGCCCCCCACTTCTCGTCGGCTACGATATGGGGGACCACCCCACTTTGGCAAGGCGGGCCATGAGAGCGGACGCACGGCGCAACTACGACCTCATCGTCGAAGCGGCCTCCGAGGCGATCGCCCGCGACGGCGCGTACGCCTCGCTGGAGGAGATCGCCCGGTCCGCCGGAGTGGGCTCGGCGACCCTGCACCGGCACTTCCCCACCCGCTGGTCGCTGCTCCAGGCCGTCTTCCGCACCTGCGTCGGCAACCTGGCGGCCCGCGCCGGAGACCTGCTCACCGCGCCGGACGCCCTCGACGCGCTGACCACCTGGCTGCACGAGGTCACCGCGTACGCCACGACAACCCGCGGCCTCGCCGATTCCCTCCTGAACGAGCCCACCGAGGAGACCGACGCCTGCGGTTCGACGCTCGTCGCGGCAGGTGAACCGCTGCTGCGTCGAGCCGTCGACGAGGGCTCGGTACGCCCCGACATCACGATGGCGGACCTGATGATGCTCGCCAACGGCATCTCACTCGCGGCGCAACCGGCGGGCGCGGCCAAGGCGGAACAACTCCTGGCCCTCGCCCTGGAGGGAATACGCGGCCACGCCCGTCGAGCGTGATCAAGACGGACGCGGTCAGTCGCGCGCTCGATCCACAACGGAGCGGGGACTGCTCACGCGTCCCGTTCCGCCGACCTCGGCGCTCCGGCGGCCCGCAGGGTCTCGTTGGGGTGGCACCCGTACGCCTCGCGGTACGCCTGCGCGAACCGGCCGAGGTGGGTCCAACCCCAGCGTCGGGCTGTCTGCGCTACCGTCTGCCCCGGTTCGGGATGTCGCAGGTCCCGGTGCGCCTGGCGCAGGCGGACCGAGCGCAGGAACGCCATGGGGGACTGACCCTGGTGCCGCCGGAACGCGGCCTGCAAAGCGCGTTGGCTGATCTCGCAGGCGGTGGCGATCTGACCCACGGTCAACGGCTCGGCGGCGTGCGCCTCGATGAACTCGGCGGCCCGCCGCACGACGCCGTGGCCGACATCCGACTGGCCGGGAAGGTAGTGGATGGTCATTGTCGTGTTGGGGAAGACCGCGACGGCAGTGTTCGCCACGAGGTCCACCAGACCGGAGCGGGCCAGCGGGCTGGCGAGAACGGCGGTGACACCGAGTTGCTGCCTGGCGAAGGCGGTCACCGACTGCCACAGCAGGTCCATCTCCAAGGAGAGGGGCGCCAGCGCGGTGAACCGGAAGTTGGTGGCGGGCAGACCCGTCCGGGCGGCGGCCCCGGCCGCGATCCTCGTCATCGGCAGCCGGACCACGACGGACGTGATGTCGTCCACCATGTGTGACGCCCCCACCTCCGGGTAGCGGCCGGTCATGCCCGGTCCGAGGTGCAGTTCCTCGTTCCTGGTGCGGACGGCGTACCTGCCGTGCGTCAGGGTCACCGTGGCGAAGTCCGGGTAGGGCGAGGACTCGGTACGGTTGCGCATCGTGTAGCGGGTCTCGCTGATGTCCAGGTCGTCGACCCGCAGGGTGACCCGCCGGTATCGGAAGCTGGCCCGCGGCCCGTAGATCCGGGCCCGGTGTTCCCGGAACCTGAGGGCGATCAGATGGTGCCCCTTCTCCGGATCAGAGGTCTCCACCACCTCACGCGTCACAGCCTCGGGCCCGCCCTGGTCTGCCATCGCCGGCATCAGCCGTCACCTCCGGTGGACCGTCGCGGCCCCGACCTGATTGAACGTGGTGCTGAGGGTTGCGACAGTCCGAGTCGACGCGACACGCCGATCGACGACCCGATCCACTTTCCGTACGGGCCTGGCCGTTTTGCGAAGGCAGGGTCGGACACACGACATTTCCGCGTAACAATCACAGTCGATGCCCTCGCCTCTCTCGCTACCTCGGAGCCATCCGCCCGCCGACGGATCGGTGACTGCGTCGTCCGGGTTACCTGCCACCGGGCCGGAGCAGTCGGGTTCCCGACACAATGGCACGCCGGGCGGGCTCCGCCTCTCGGTCCTAACCTCTGCCTGTCCGAGCCACTCACCCTGGCACGGCCCACACGGCCGGCCGGTCGGGGTCCGCGACGCTGCGACCCGATCGGCCGGTCCCGTGTCCGTTGGTTCGGCGGGTCCAGTTGCCCGTCGGCCACGTTCGGGGAGGCAGACGTGCGGAGGTCCGAGAGGGCGGGGGCGGGATCGCCGAGCGGCAGCGAAAGTCCCCACCATGGAGGTGCCGAAGTGAGCTCCGAGCCATCGACCGTGTATCGCGTCCGAGGTGAGCGCGTCACCTGGCGTGCGGCCGGTGACCAGACAGTGCTGCTCGACATCCGCAAGTCCGTCTACCTGGCGCTGGACCGTTCCGCCGCCATGCTGTGGCCGCACCTCATGGCCGGAGCCACCGAGACGGACCTGGTCAAGGTGCTCACCGACAGCGGGACGGTGGAGCCCGCTCGCGCCCTCGCCGACGTCCGGAGGTTCCTCGCCGAACTTCAGGACATCGATATGATCGAACGCCTCGACGCCCGCCCCGAGGGCGGTCCGTCGCAGGCCTGACCAGGTCACCACGGCCGCGTCACTCCCACCCGGGCGACAACCGGTCCACATATCGACAATGCCTGGTACGCAGGAACCACGTCG
Organism: Micromonospora sp. NPDC093244; assembly: GCF_040683695.1. Lineage (NCBI taxonomy): Bacteria > Bacillati > Actinomycetota > Actinomycetes > Micromonosporales > Micromonosporaceae > Micromonospora > Micromonospora sp. NPDC093244. Next base: position 162,971 of record NZ_JBFBEO010000001.1, on the reverse strand, counting down.
GCTGACCCCCGGCTTCGTTGAGAGGAAGCAGCGCCGTCACGTCTCTTCCGCCCGGCTCACGTGGCCGGATGGATGTCACTGGTGGTGCTGTCTTGTCTGGGCAGGAGGGAGACACCGTGCAGCAGAACCCCGATACCGCAGCCTCGATCATTCAGCACAAATTTTCCACAGACGAGGTGTCGCAGGCGCACGACGTGATACGTCAGCGGTGCGCGGGCCTCACGCTACGACCGCAGGGCGTCGCCACGCCGTTCTCGTTCCGGGAGGAACTTATCGACGCCGGCCCGGTTCTGACCAGTCGCGTGTGGTGCGGCATGGACTACGAGTTGCAGCTCGAACCACTCAGAGACCTGCTGCTCGTCGCGGTCGTGAACGGCCGGACGGTGGTGCGGGACGGCCGGGAGGAGGCACAGGCCGGCCCCGGAGACGTACTCCTGCAACGGACCGGCCGGCCACTCACCAACATCTGTGACCGATCCGAGCTCTACAACATCAGCCTGGACGCGCGCACCGTGACCGAGGCGGCCGTCGACAAGACAGGCATCGCACCGCACCTCTTCCGGTTCGAGGCGATGACACCCGTCTCGGACGAGATGGGCCAGTTCTGGCACGACACGGCGACACATCTGCATCGCCTGCTCACCGGCCCGGCGGAGCCGCTGCGAAGCCCGCTGGTGATCCACGCCGCCGCCGACCTGGCCGCGTCGGCCGCGCTGGCCGCGTTCCCGCACTCCGCGATGACGATGACGCACCGGCTACGGGTGGGCCAGTTGCCCGTCGGGCCGGTACGCCGGGCCGTGTCGTTCATCGAGACGCACTGCCGGGAAGCGATCACCCCCATGCAGATCGCCGAGGCGGTCCGCGTCACCCCTCGCGCCCTGCGGACGGCGTTCCGCCGGCATCTGGGCACCACACCCCGGGCGTACCTGTGGCGGGCGCGACTCGACGGCGCACACCAGGACCTACTCGCCGCCGATCCGGCCCGGGGTGACACCGTGGCCGCGATCGCGCACCGCTGGGGGTACCTGCGCCCGAGCCGCTTCGCGGCCGCTTACCGGGAGGCGCACGGCCGATCCCCCAGCGACACCCTGTACTCCTGATCCGGTCGGCCCGACTGCCCGGTGGCGCACCCGCCACCGGGCAGTCGCCTCAGCGGTCGGTGGCGCACAGCGCCGTCTCGACGCTCCGGTTCACCGCGCCGAGCATCTCCTCGCCGGTCGGCAGGCCGGTCACCGCGACGACGGCGCTCCGGCCGTCACTGGTGGCCAGGTTCCGGGTCTCGAAGCCCTGGATGTCACCGCCGTGGCCCCAGGCGAAGCCGCCGCAGGGCAGCTCGTAGCGCGCGACACCCAGCCCGTACGCGTACTCCCCGGTCGGTTCGAACCCGGGCGCCGGCACTGTCGTCGTCAGGGCCGCCTGCTGCGCGGGCTTGAGCAGCCGGCCGCCCACCAGCGCGTCGAAGAAGGTCCGCAGCTCGTCCGGGGTCGACACGAGTTGACCGGCGGCCCAGCCCAGAGACGGGTCCATCTCGGTGACGTCCACCCACGGCGCGCCGGGCGCCACCGCGACGTACCCGTGCGGGTGGGTGCCGCGAAGCCGCTGTTCACCGACGCCCGGCCAGTAGGTGTCGCGCAGACCGAGCGGCCTGATGATGCGGTTGGTGATCTCCTCGCCGATCGGGCGTTCGGTGACCTGCTCGACGATGAGCCCGGCGAGGACGTAGTTGGTGTTGCTGTACTCCCACTTCTCCCCCGGCGCGAAGTGCGGTGCGCCGGTGAGCGCCGCGTCCACCAGCCGGCGCGGCTCGTAGTACGAGTGACTCTTGTCGACCAGGTCCTGCGGCCTGGTGAACAGCACGTCGTCGTAGTCCGGAAGGCCGCTCGTCTGTTGCAGCAGCTGTCGTACGGTGATCCTGCCGCCGTCGTTGCCGTTGCCGCGCACGACCCCGGGCAGGTAGTGCTCGACTGTGGCGTCCAGGTCGATGCGGCCCTCGCCTACCAGTTGCAGGACGACCACGGCGGTGAAGGTCTTCGTGTTGCTGCCGATGCGGACCTGGCCGTCGCGGGGAACCGGGCGGCGCTTCTGGAGGTCACCGACCCCTGCCGTGTAGTCCCGGACCCGCCCGTCGGCCCCCCGCACCGAGGCGAGTACGCCGGGGAAGCCGCTCTCGCTGACCAGACCGTCCAGTTGTCGCTGCACGACGTCGCGCGGACCGTCTCGCCTGCCGGTGTCGGCGAACGCCGAGGGGCCGGTCAGGGCGGCGCCGACGGTGACGGCAGCCACCGCGGCGGCGGCCATCCGCACGGTGCGGCGGCGGGAGGGATCGTTAGGTGTCCTGACCATGATGACTCCTCGGTATCGGTAACGCTTGACACCATCAATGGTGCAAGAAGTCCGATTCCTGGACGATCCCCCCTGCTGCCCTCCTCCGGTACAGCCTGCGCTACCCCGGCCGGCCGGTGATCAGTACCTGACCGCGTCGGGAGTGAGCCAGGGCGACGCGCCGCTCCGCTGACCATCCACTGTGGCTCCCGCGAAGGCGAGCCTCGGCGCGAGGAACCGGTTGTTGTCGGCGGGGAAGTTCAACGCGGGCGTCGACACCTCGTCGAGTCGTTCCGTCTGCCCCGGCGACAACCGCACGTCCACCGCGTCCAGGTTGGCCCTGAGCTGGTCGAGGCGCCGCGCGCCGATCAGCACCGAGGTCACGCCGGGTCGAGCGCCGACCCAGGCCAGCGCCGCCGCCGCAGGGGTCACCCCCGCCTCGTTCGCCACCTCGTGCAGCACGTCGATGACCTGCCAGTCCCGCTCGGCGGGACCGCCCACCAGCGCGCCACGCTTCGTGTCCACGGCGTCGTTGCCACGGACGAACTTGCCGGAGAGCCAGCCGCTCTTGAGCGGGCTCCAGGGGAGCACTCCGAGGCCGTGCTCGGCCGCCATCGGGATCAACTCCCCCTCGACGGTCCGTTCGAGCAGCGAGTACTCGAGCTGCAACCCGATCGCCGGCGTCCACCCCCGGAAGTGGGCGACGATCTGCGCCTCGGCCGCCTTCCACGCGGGCAGATCCGACAGGCCCACGTACCGGATCCTGCCGGCCGTGACGAGGTCGTCGAGGGCACGCAGCGTCTCCTCGACAGGTACGCCCCGGTCCCAGTTGTGCAGCCAGTAGATGTCCAGGTAGTCGGTGCGCAGCCGGCGCAACGACTCCTCCACCTGGGCCACCACGGCCTTGCGTCCGGCGCCACCGCCGTTGGGATCGCCGAGGAACAGGTTGCCGAAGAACTTGGAGCCGAGGACGATCCGGTCGCGCAGGCCGGGCCGGGCGGCCAGGTAATCGCCGATGATCTTCTCGGAGTGGCCGTTGGTGTAGATGTTGGCGGTGTCGATGGAATTGCCGCCGCGTTCCAGATACTCGGTGATCATCGCCTCCGACTCGGCGACCGAGGCGCCCCACCCATGATCCTCCCCGAAGGTCATGGCACCGAGGGTGTACGGGCTGACGCGCAGGCCGGAGCGGCCCAGAGTGACGAAATTGTCAAGTGGCATGCGTCCAGTGCACACCCGCAGGCTCTGGTGCGGGTAGATCGATGCTGCCAGCGCGTTGCCTGATCCTGCCAAACTCGGCAGGATGGGCACCATGAGCGCGTTGCCCGAGATCTGCGACCTGCTGCGGCGCCACGCCGGCCGGCCGGCGCCGACCGGGCTCGCCCTGCACCGCAGCGACTCCCCCACCGAGCCGGTGCCGGCTCAGACCGCGCCGACCTTCGCCATGGTCGCGCAGGGCGCGAAGCGCGCGGTCCTGGGCCGGAACGTCTTCGCGTACGCGGCCGGGCAGTACGTCGTCGCGTCGGTGGAACTGCCGGTGATCGCCCACGTCACCCGGGCCACTCCCGACGAGCCGTACCTGGTGCTGGGCCTCACGCTGCGCCCGCCGCTGATCGCGGAACTGCTGCTGGACGCACCGCCGGCGCGGGGCGAACCGGCGGCGGGCATCGCGGTCAGCACCGCCGGCGACGACCTGCTCGACGCGGTGGTACGGCTGTTGCGACTGCTCGACCGTCCCGAGGACCAGCGCGTGCTGTGGGCCGGCCTGGAGCGCGAAGTGGTCTGGCGGTTGCTGACCAGCGAGCAGGGTGGCACGGTCCGGCAGATCGGGCTGGGCGACGGCAACGTCGTACAGATCGAGCGGGCGATCCGCTGGATCCGCGACCATCACGCCGACCTGTTCCGGGTCGAGGACGTGGCGCGCGTCGCCGGGATGAGCGTGACGTCCCTGCACCGCCACTTCCGGGCGATCACCACGATGACGCCTATCCAGTTCCAGAAGCTGATCCGGCTCCAGGAGGCTCGGGCTCGGCTGCTCGTGGAGCCCGGTGACGTGGCGGCCGTCGGATTCGCGGTCGGCTACGAGAGCGCGTCGCAGTTCAGCCGCGAGTACCGCCGACTGTTCGGGCTGCCGCCCGGCCAGGACGCGGCCCGCCTCGCCCGGCTCGACCCGACACAGCTCGCCGACGTATGAGCCTCATCGCAGCAGTCGGAAGAAGGCACGCAGGTCCGCGATCAACAGCTCCGGCACTTCGAGCGCCGGGAAATGCCCCCCACGATCGTGCTCCTTCCAGTACCGGATGTCCGGGTAGCGACGGGCCGCCCACCGCCGGGACGGCCGAGGCAGCTCGGCCGGGAAGATCGACGCCCCGACGGGTACGCGGATCTGAGCGGTGTCCTCGCCGCTGATCCACGCCGCCACCTGCTCGATGCTCTCGGCGTAGAGGCGCGCCGAGGATGCCGCAGTGCCGGTCAGCCAGTACAGCGTCACCTGATCGAGGACCTGGTCCCGGGTGAGGCCACCGGGTCGGGCGGGCGTGGGGTCGGCCCAGGTGAGCAGCTTCTCGGCCATCCACGCGCACAGCCCGACCGGCGAGTCCGTGAGGGCGTACCCGGCGGTCTGCGGGGCGGTGCGGTGCACCTCGGAGTACGCCGAACTGGTCCGCCCGCGATGGCGCAACCGCTCCAACGCCTCGCGCTCGGCGTCGGTGAGGTCCCCGTCGGCGGACGGGTCCGGCCCGGCGAGGGGCGGGACGAGGTGGATGCCAACCACGTGCTCGCCGTCCCGGGCCGCCAACATGCTGGAGATGCTGGTGCCCCAGTCACTGCCCGCGGCGCCGTAACGGGTGTACCCGAGTGCGGCCATGATCTGTGCCCAGGCGGCGGCGATCCGGCCGATCCCCCAGCCCGGCTGGGTGGGCTTGCCGCTGAAGCCGTACCCGGGCAGCGACGGGATCACCACGTCGAAGGCGTCCCCGGCGGTGCCGCCGTGGCGCACCGGGTCGGTGAGTGGGGCGACCAGGTCGACCAGTTCCAGTACCGATCCCGGCCAGCCGTGGGTGAGGATCAGCGCCATCGCGCCCGGATGTGGTGATCTGGCGTGGAGCACGTGGATGTCCACTCCGTCCACGCCGACGAGGTACTGCGGGACCGCGTTGAGCCGCGCCTCGGCCGCTCGCCAGTCGTACCCCTCGGCCCAGAACCCGCACAGGTCCCGCATCACGGGCAGGGGTATGCCGTGTGCCCACCCGGGGGCGGGCGCCGCCTCCGGCCACCTCGTACGCGCCAGCCGGTCACGCAGGTCGGCCACCTCGGCTTCCGGTACGCGTACCCGGTAGGGGCGGAACTTGATCGACATGGGTCTCCATCCGTTCGCCCTCCACTGTGCCCGGTCCGGGCCGAGCAGGCGCCAGTCCCGGCCGAGGAGTTTCTCCGCAAGACACTTCCTGACCCGCCCACCTGCCTCGTCGCGCGGGTGGTCGTCTCACTCCGGGTACCCGTCCGTGGACGGCCCCTCGGACCGGGCCTGCTGGCGAGCCTGCCAGATCGCGTGCCCCTTCAGGAGGTAGCCGAGCCAGTAGATCGTGAACAGGATCAGGAAGCACATGAAGAAGACCCCGGAGACGATTATCGCGAGCACCAGCGCCGTTCCACCGTCTGCCATTCCATATATCGCGAAGCCAACCAGGCCGAGCAGGAAGAAGAAGACCATGTACAGCGGAAGCGTCGAACTGTCGGCGGGATGAGGCACGCGAGACAGCCCGGGCACACCGGGGTCGTTGTCGATCATGCCACCGAGTATCCGGGACTTATTCGAACAAGTCACTGGGACAGGTGGGCGAGGAAGGTCGGTCCGTACCCCGGAAGTCCGCACGCACGCAGCTCTGCTGCGCGGCAGCGATCGCCCCGCCGTCGACGGCCAACAATCCCGACGGTGATCGTCCCGTCAGGATCCCGGCCATTGCTCAGCCGCGTTAATGTGCCCCGTGATCGTATGGCTCAACGGCACCCATGGCGCGGGCAAGACGACGACGAGCGCGCTCGTGCAACAGCTGATCCCGGATTCACGGGTATTCGACGCCGAAAAGGTCGGCGAGACGCTCATGGACATCACGCCAGGGCTGCCCGAGACGGACAACTTCCAGCACTGGCCGCCGTGGCGGCAACTCGTCGTCGAGACCGCCCGCCGCGTGCTCGACTACACCGGCGGCACTCTGGTGATGCCCATGACCGTCCTGGTGGAGCAGTACTGGCGCGAAATCAACGAGGGTCTCGCCCGACACGCCATATCGGTAAGGCACTTCGTCCTCCACGCTGACCAGGACACCCTGCGCAGGCGTATCGAGGGGGAACACCCCGTCCCCTCCCCGTTCCGCCTCAAATACCTTGAGCCCTACGCCGAGGCGGCCCGCACGTGGCTGCATGCCGAGGCCGAGGTCGTCGACACCACGCACCTCACGCCCGCCGAAGCAGCCCAGCAGATCGTCCTCCGAGTTACCGGGGGTGGCTCAGGCACTCTCCTGGCGAGATCTGAAGACTGCCACTGACGATCGGGCCCGCGTGCGGCCGCCTGCGGGCCGCCCTGATGAGGACGGCATCCGCCGTGGTGAGCCGGTCGACCTGGCTCTCTCGCGGGTCACGCCACGTCTGGGCGGGTGAGGCTATCGCGGCTCGCGCTCGTGGATCCGGCGCAAGGTCTTCAGCGCGGTCTTCGCCGCGGTGCTGACACGGGCACCGGATCCGGTGGTGCTGTGATCGTCCGAGGCCAGGCGGGTCAGGACCTCAGCAGCCCGCTCGTCACCGCTCGCGCCAAGAGCCCTGGCAGCCCAGAACCGCATCTCGGGGTCGCGATGGCTGGTCGCCTGTACCAGTCGTTCGAAGACAGCTGGACCGAACCTGGCCAGGGCGGACGCGAGATAGCCCGCCCGCGAGAATCGCCGGGACTCGAATGCGGCCCACAGGGAGGTGAGCGCATCGTCGCTGCCGATGTCGGCCAACGCCTCACTCGCGGCGGCCCTGACGAACTCCGCCGGGTCGTCGAGGCGGCGCGTCAGCGGCTGGATCGCGGCGGAACTCGACAGGTTCCCCAACGCCTGGCATGCGCTCTCCCGTGTCAGCCCGTCCGGATGCTCCAGCAGGTCGATCAGCAGCGGCTCGGCTGCTCTGATCCCGAGCTGTCCGCAGGCTCTGGCCGTCCACGCCTGACAGCCGTACTGCTCATCGGCCAAAGCGACGAGCAGCGGTTCCTCAAGCGTCGCGTCGCCGAACAGCCACAGCCTGTTGAGCCCGCGGGTATAGATCTCCGGGTCGAACTGCCGATACCCAGCAACGACGGCGCGCAGCGCCTGCACAGCGCGCTCGTCGCCGCCGGCCGCGAGGTCCACGAGTCTGTCCAGTGCCTCTCCCCGCAGCACCCGATCCGGGCCGGTGAGCGGTTGCAACTCCTCTGGCACACGACCAACTTACGGCCTGTCGGCGGCCCATCCCAGATCCACGATCAGGCTTCGGCTGGGACGGCATCGGCAGAGGTGTTACTGCAGGCGGCGGCACCCATAGTCTCAATTGTTGAGGAGCGCGCGGCAAGGTGATCAGCCGAAATGGCGTTGCGCAATTTCGATGAGGGCGAACAACGTATCGCGGCAGTCCTCGGCGTTCGTCATGGCGGCGACCGCGGTGCCTGACGCTGGCCAGGCGAACGCGAAACAGCTGTAGCCGGTGTTCTGCCCGGTATGGCCGAAGCGACCGTCGCGGACCTCCGTGCCCAGACCGAATCCGCCTGGCGACTGAGGCTCCAGCATCTGTGTGGCTAAATCCCGTGGGAGCAGCGCGGAGTCGCCGGCGTGGGCTCGGGTGATTTCCAGCTCGAGCCGGACCAGGTCGAGCGGGGTGCTCCACAGTCCGGCCCCGGCCATCTCCGGTTGCGTGTGCCAACCGCCGGGTACAGCGGCGCCGTTGGCATGGCCGCGAGCCGCACGTTCCTGGTGTTCATGCGGGAAGTGTTGATCGAAGCTGCTGTCTGCCATACCCACTGGTTCCAGCACCAGCGCCGCCATGAGCTCGTCAAACGGGGTCGCCGTCACATCGGTCAAGAGCTGTTGAAGTAAGGCGTAGTGGCTTCCTGAATAGCGGAACTCGGAGCCTGGCAGCAGCTCACGCCGGACCGCGGGCGTGTTGGCCGGTGGTGCACCCGTCAGGATTTGCAGCAGCGACGGTACTGGCTCACCTACGGCATACCCCGGGAACCAGTTCTCGGTCAGTCCGGCAGTGTGCGCCAGGACCTGACGCACGGTCACTGTGCCCGTACCAGGGAGCTGCCAGGATGAGAGGTAGGTGTTGACATCGGTATCGAGGTCGATCGTCGTGTCGGCAACCAGCCGCAGAGCGCCGAACGCAGCGACATGCTTACTGATCGAACAGGCCGGGAACAACAGGTCGCGGCCGCCGGTCCAAACATCGCCGTCGACCCCTCCGACCGCGACACCAATGTCAAGAGTCGGGTCGGTGCCCGCTGTCAAGTCCCGCCAGTCCTCTTCGAAACCCACGGCTCAGTAGTATGCCGTGGGATGGCCTGGCGCACTCAACTCGACGATCTCTCCGCCGATGACGACGATGGCACCGAACGGTGTCTTTCCCTCGTCTTCCAACGCTCGCCGTGAGATCTCGATGGCCCTGGCGAGAAAGCGCTCGTCCTGGGTGGTCAGTGGGGTGGTCACGGTTTTTCTCCTTGCCGCTCTGGCGGCTTGCCGCCGTTGACCCTTCGCTTGGGCCAGGGCTTGAGTGGGTGGCGAACCGGAGTTCGGTCCGATCGGCCGGGTATTCGGCGTCGGAGACAGGGCTGCGGGTCGATCGGTCTCGTCGGCCTGACCCCGCACGAGCTGCGGCACACGGCGGCCAGTCTCGCGGTGGCTGAGGACGCCAACGTCAAGGCGGTGCAGCGGATGCTCGGGCACGCCTCGGCGGCGATGACGCTGGACGTGTACGCGGACCTGTTCGAGGACGACCTGGACCAGGTGGCGGACCGCCTCGACCGGGCGGCGGGTCGTGCTGCTGCGGACTCGGTGCGGACCGAGGGCGTCGGTCCGGACCTCGACGCGGTGCGCCCGGATCGTCGGCAGCATGCCTGACCAGGTAAAACGGTTGGTGGGGCGGGCGGGACTCGAACCCGCGACCGAGGGATTATGAGTCCCCTGCTCTAACCGGCTGAGCTACCGCCCCGAAACACCGCGCCGGATCTTATCCCGCTCGGCGGTCAGCAGCCAGCACCGCGCCGGCCGGCGCCCACGCCTGCACCAGCACGAAGGGCTACAGGAATATAACAGCGTGCTCGGGTACGGCGGTCAGCCGGCGCGCAGCTCTTCAAGCACCGCGCCGGCGGCGCGCCAGCCGCTGGCGAGGGCGCCCTGGATAGATGGGCTGTCGCGGTGGTCACCGGCCACGAACAGGCCCTCCCCCAACGACACGGGCTTGCGCAGCCGCCCCTGCGGTGGTGGTGCGGCGGGCAGCGCCTGCGGCACGGCGACTGTGGTGAGGTGTGTCCAGTCGGCGGTGGATCGACCGTACAGGCGGGTCAACTCGGCCCGGATGGTCGGCTCGGGTGGGGCCGTCGGGCCGACCACCGAGGTCGCGACGAGGTGCCGTCCGGCGGGGGCGTACGTGCTGGCGGCGTTGCTGACCACCACAGTGTTCGCGACGATCTCCCGCCGGTCGCCGTCGACGAGCAGGATCGGTTCGGCAACGGGTGGTTCGGGCGCGCTGTGGTAGTAGGTGGTGTAGCTGTGCATCCGTACCGTCGCCAGGGCCGGCAGCAGCGCGGCCGCGGCGGGCGGGTCGACGGCGACCACGACGGCCCGGCAGCGGATGTCGCCGGCCTGGGTGCGGACCCGGCCGGGCGCGACCTCGGCGACCGGGATGTTCAGGTCGAGCAGGTCGGCCGGCAACGGGTCGGCGACGGCCCGGGGCAGCGCGGCCATCCCCTCGGCGGGCACGCCGATGCGGCCGCGGGCGAAGGACCGCAGCACCATCGCGAGGACGTGGCTGGAGGTGGCCAGTTCCCGGTCGATGAACACACCTGACAGGAACGGGCGCAGCAGCTCCTCGATGATCGCGTCGGAGAGGCCGGCGCGGCGCAGCGCCGCCTCGGCGCTGGTCTCCGGGGCGGTGAGCAGTCGGGAGGCGGGCAGTGTGGCGCAGCCCGCGGCGAGCGCCGCGAAGCGCAGCCGGTCGCGCAGGGACCCGACGCCGGCGAGGGCGGTGCCCGGGCCGCCGGTGGGCTCGCGCAGCGGGTTGACCAGCCGCAGCAGGTCCTCGCCCTTGCGGACGAGCACCCCGGAGGTGAAGTAGCCGAGGTTGAGCCGGGCGGTGTCGAGCAGCGTGCCGAGCCGGGGGTAGGCGGTGTTGAGCACCTGGAAACCCCTGTCGATCAGGTAGCCGTCGACGACGTCGGTGGCGACCCGGCCGCCGAGTCGGCCGTCGGCCTCCAGCAGCCGCCAGGGCACGCCGGCGCGGTGCAGCCGCCGGGCGGCGGCGAGGCCGGCCAGGCCGCCGCCGACGATGACCACGTCGGTCTCAGCCAGCATCGCGCGCCTCCCGCTCACCGTTCGCCCGGGACAACCGGCCCGGCCACCAGACCTTCGGCCCGATGTCGTACGCGAGTGCCGGCACCAGCAGCGACCGGACGATGATCGTGTCGATGAGTACCCCGACGGCGACGGCGGTACCAAGTTCGACGAGTACCACCAGGGGCAGTACGGCGAGGGCGGAGAAGGTCGCGGCGAGCACGATGCCGGCGGACGTGATCACCCCGCCGGTGACGGCGAGGCCGGCGAGCACACCGGCGCGGGTGCCGCGCTTGACGGACTCCTCGCGGACCCGGCTCATCAGGAAGATGTTGTAGTCGATGCCGAGCGCCACCAGGAACACGAACGCGAACAGCGGGAACGACGAGTCGACGCCGGGGAAGTCGAAGACGTGCCGGAACAGCAGCGCGCACAGGCCGAGGGTGGCGGCGAAGCTGAGCAGCACCGTGGCGATCAGCAGCAGCGGAGCGAGCAGGGCGCGCAGCAGCAGGGCCAGGATGACGGCGATGACCACCAGCACGATCGGGATGATGACGTTCTGGTCGCGTGTCGCGGCGTCGGAGGTGTCCACGTTGATCGCGGTGAAGCCGCCGACAACGGCGTCCGCGTCGGGCACCCGGTGGACGGCGACCCGCAGCTCGCGGATGGCCCGTTCGGCGCCGTCGCTGTCCGGCGGGTCGGCCAGGGTCGCCTCCAGTTGCACCCGCCCGCCGACGACCTTCGGTGCGGCGTTCGGGTCCGGCGGGCCGGTCTGCGGACCGGTGGTGAGCGGGCGGACGTCGGCGACACCGGGTACGCCCTGCGCCACCTGGGCGACCTGCCGGGCGGTCTGTTCGGTGGTGAAGATGGTGGCCGGGCTGCCGGTGCCGGCCGGGTAGTGCCGGGCGATCACCTCCTGCCCGTCGACCGAGTCGGTGCGCTGGGTGAACAGGTCGGACTGGCCGAGGGTGGTGGCGCCGAGCTGGGTGAGGCCGAGCGTGAGCAGGGCCAGCACGACTGCTGTGCTCAGCCAGATCGGCCGGGCGTGCCGGGCCACGAAGCCGGCGATGCGGCTCCAGATGCCGTGTTCGGCGCGCGGGTCGGCCTGGTCCTCTCGGGGCCGGCGGGGCCAGAACGCCCACCGCCCGCCGAGCACCAGCAGCGCGGGCAGGAAGGTGAGCATCACCAGCAGGGTGGCGGCGATGCCGATGGCCGCGACCGGGCCGAGCGCCCGGTTGGAGTTGAGGCTGGACAGCAGCAGGCAGAGCAGGCTGACGATGACGGTGCCGCCGGACGCGATGATGGCGGGTGCGGCGCCCTTCCAGGCGGTGCGCATGGCGTCCCACGGTCGGTCGTGTCGGTGCAGTTCCTCCCGGTAGCGGGCGATGAGCAGCAGCGCGTAGTCGGTGCCGGCGCCGAAGACCAGCACGGTGAGGATGCCCTGGGCCTGCCCGTTGAGCTTGATCACGTCGGCGTCGGCGAGCAGGTAGACGAAGACCGAGGCCAGCGCGTACGACATGCCGGCGGCGAGCAGCGGAAAGATCCAGAGCACCGGGCTGCGGTAGACGATCAGCAGGATGATCAGCACTACGACGAGGGTGACGAGCAGCAGTGGCCCGTCGATGGCGGCGAACACCTCGATCAGGTCGGCGAGTAGGCCGGCCGGTCCGGCGACGTCCACGGTGAGGCCGTTCTGGCCGGCGCCGGTGATGTCGCGCAGCTGCTCGACGACAGTGCCGATCTCCTCACCCTCGGCGTCGTCCACCGGGACGACCACCTGGAGGGCCTGGCCGTCCGCACTGGGGATGGGTGGGGGCAGCGGGGTGACCACGCCGGGCACCTGGGCGAACCGGGCGAGGTCGGCGCCCACCCGCTGCCTGTCCGCGTCGGTGATGCCTGAGGTCCGTTCGTAGACGACAAGCGCCGGAACGGTCTCGCGGTCGACGAACCCGCCGGCGAGGTCCTGGGCGCGGGTCGCCTCGGCGTCGGTGGGCAGGAACGCGGCGTTGTCGTTGGTGGCGACCTCGCTGAGGCGCCCCGAGTACGGGCCGGCCACCCCGCCGATCACCAGCCAGGCCAGCACGACCGCCACCGCGATCAGCGTGGCCCTGCCGCCTCGTCCGGCCATCCGCACCCACCCCTAGAATCGACGCATCAATCGACGCAGCGGGAGTCTAAGTCGACATCGACCATCCTGCCGGGCGAGTGCTGTGCGGGAGGGCGAAACCGGGCCATGCGCACGAAAACGCCCGTCGGCCGGGGCCGACGGGCGTGGGGTGAAACTCTGCTCCCCCGATTGGACTCGAACCAATAACCTGCCGGTTAACAGCCGGCTGCTCTGCCAATTGAGCTACAGGGGATCGTGCACCGCCCGGAACCGGATCTCACCGGCGCCGTGCGACGGGACAAGAGTACAGGACATACCCGGGTGGTGGTCCAGTGGGTTCCCTCCCGGTCCGCAGCTAGACAATCCGGATAAATTGCCATCCCGGCACACACATGCTTGAGCGCAGAGCAGGATGGGTAGTTAGCTGCGGACAGAGGACGCAGGCGCGAATTGGTCGCCTTCGGACGGGGCAACCCGCCGGGGCGACGGCGCGTCAGGTACGGAAGGAGCCGCCATGCGCGGAAAGATCATGTTTCTTGGCGGGCTGGCTGCGGGATTCGTCCTGGGCGCCCGTGCCGGCCGGGAAAAGTACGAGGAGCTCGTGGTCCGGGGCCGCAAGGTGCTCGACCACCCGACCGTCCAGGAGGCGACCGGGGTCGCGCAGGCCCAAGCCAACAAGCTCTACAGCGAGGGTAAGGACAAGCTCGGCCAGAGCAAGCTGGGCGAGAAGCTGGGCACCGGCAACGGCGGCACCGGCAAGCAGGAACTGACCGCCGCCGACGACGCGTTCGCCGGCACGCCCGCCACCGTGGGCGCCAAGACGGGCAGCAGCCAGGTCGGCACGACCTCCGGGTCGCCGTCGGCCACCAACCCCCGCACCAAGCCGTCCGGCTCGGGCACCAACGCCAGCACGCTCTGATCCACCGCACGTAGACCCATCGCACGTCGACGGGCCGGTCGCCGAGAGGGCGACCGGCCCGTGGTATGTCCGGGTGCGGTCAGTCCTTGCTGCTGAACGCCGCGTCGAAGGCGGCGCTCGGGGCGTCGAAGGCGAGCCTCCTGACGAACTGCAACGCCTCCGGAGCGCCGAGCAGGCGGTCCATTCCGGCGTCCTCCCACTCGATCGAGATGGGGCCGGTGTAGCCGATCGCGTTCAACGCGCGGAAGCAGTCCTCCCAGGGCACGTCGCCGTGCCCGGTGGAGACGAAGTCCCACCCGCGGCGCAGGTCCGCCCAGGGCAGGTGCGAGGCGAGCCGGCCACGGCGGCCGTCCCCGGTACGCACCTTCGCGTCCTTGCAGTCCACGTGGTAGATCCGGTCGGCGAAGTCGAAGATGAAGTTCACCGGGTCCAGTTCCTGCCAGACGAAGTGCGACGGGTCCCAGTTCAACCCGAACGCGGGCCGGTTGCCGATGGCCTCCAGTGCCCGCTTCGTCGTCCAGTAGTCGTACGCGATCTCGCTGGGGTGCACCTCGTGCGCGAACCGCACCCCCACCTCGTCGAACACGTCGAGGATCGGGTTCCACCGATCGGCGAAGTCCTGGTAGCCGCGCTCGATCATCGACGGCGGCACCGGCGGGAACATCGCCAGGGTGTGCCAGATCGACGAGCCGGTGAAACCGACGACGGTCTTCACGCCGAGCTTCGCCGCCGCCCGCGCGGTGTCCTTGATCTCCTCGGCGGCCCGCTGACGGACCCCCTCGGGCTCCCCGTCGCCCCAGATCCGGGCGGGCAGGATGTCCTGGTGCCGCTCGTCGATCGGGTGGTCACAGACCGCCTGACCGACCAGGTGGTTGGAGATCGTGAAGACCTGAAGGTTGTGCTTCGCGAGTGTCTCCCGCTTGCGATCGACGTACGAGTCGTCGGCGAGCGCCTTGTCGACCTCGAAGTGGTCGCCCCAGCAGGCGATCTCCAGACCGTCGTAGCCCCACTCGGAGGCGAGCCGGCAGACCTCCTCGAACGGAAGGTCGGCCCACTGGCCGGTGAAGAGCGTGATGGGTCGCGCCATTGTCCTTCTCCCCTGTTGTGATGGGGATTCCATGTGCGGACCAGGGCGAGGGTGACCGGTCGGACCGGTGCGCGGCGTCGGGGCGGTCACCGGTGGGTGCGGAACACACCTGGGCCCGGCGGGTTGCGCCTCCCACCGGGTCACCGGCCACCGTCACGGTCGCCGGTCCCACCCTATTTGCGCCGCACCCCATCGGGGAAGCCCCGGATCGTCACTCGGCCGCTTCTTCGGGCGCCGGCAGGACCGCCTGGACGGTGAAACCGCCGTCGGGTCGCGGGCCGGCGGAGAAGGTGCCGCCGATGCGTTCGGCGCGTCTGCGTACGGCCATCAGCCCTCGGTCGGCACCCCGGGGCTCCCCGGCCGGCGCGGCGGCGTCGGCGCCGTCGTCGCGTACCTCGATGGTGATGCCCTGGGGGTCGTAGCGCAGGCGGACCGCGACCGGCGCGCCCGGGGCGTGCCGGCGCGCGTTGGTCAGCGACTCCTCGATGATCCGGTACGCCGCCACGTCGACCGCCTCCGGCAGCGGCCGGGGCGCACCGGCCAGTGCCCAGCGCACCGACTGGCCGGCGGCGAAGCCCTCCACCAGCGCGTCGAGACGGTTCAGGCTGGGCGGCGGCCCGGTCAACGGGTCGGGCTCGTCGGCGCGGTGCAGCAGCCGGTGCCCGTGCGCCAGCACCATCCGGCGCCACTGCGCGAAAGCCCCCACGACGTGCACGGTACGGCAGCGACCTGTGAGCCGGGCTGCGCCCTCACCCCGCCGATCTTGCACTTTGTGTTGCCGAAAGGTCGGTGTTGCGGCACTGATCCCCGCGGAAAGTGCAAGATCGGCGGGGACGGGGCCAGGCCAGGCCAGGCCCGGCCGAGCGGGGCACGCTCGGCCGGGCCTGGTCGCGCTCAGTCGGTCAGGGCAGGGTCCACTTCTGGTTGGCCGCGTTGAGGCAGGTCCAGAGGTGCACGATGGTGCTGTCCGCCGAGTTGTTGCCGGAGACGTCGAGGCACTTGCCCGACGACGGGTTGCGCAGGGTGCCGTCGGACTGGGCTGCCCAGTTCTGCGCGCCGCTGCCGTTGCAGGTCCAGAGCTGGATCTTGGTGCCGTCGGCGGTGCCGCTGCCGGACACGTCCAGGCACTTGCCGAGCGCCTTGATCGTCGAGTTCGGCGTCACGGTCCAGGTCTGCGCCGCGCTGCTGTTGCAGGTGTAGATCTGGATCTGGGTGCCGTCGGCGGTGCCGGCGTTGCGCACGTCCAGGCACTTGCCGGCCAGGCCCTTGATCGGGCCGACCCGGGTGCCGCCCCCGCTCCCCTTGACCAGTGTGAAGTCGTCAACGTCGAAGAGCCCCGTGCCGCTACCGGTGAACGTGAGGTACAGGTTCTGGGCGCCGGACGGGACGCCCGACAGGGCTGTGGTGACGTTCGCGAAGGTGCTCCAACTGCCGGTGTTCGGTACCGCTACCGAGCCGAGCACCGGGCCGGTCGCCGAGCCGGTACGCACCTGGATGGTGCCGCCCGCGCCGCCGGAGACGACACGGGAGGTGAACGAGGTGACCCCGGTCAGGTCCACCCCGTTGTACGCGGCCCAGTCGCCCGGGTCGATGTAGCCGATGGTCTGCCCGCCGTTGGCGCCCTCCTTGGTGAACGCGGAGACCCCGTTGGCCGAGCTGAACGCCTCGGCCTGGATCGTGCCGGTGGGCGGCGGGGTGGTGCCCAGCTCCTTGATCCGGATGTTGCGGAACGAGGCGTCGTCACCGGTGCCGTGGTTCTGGATGCCGATGTGGCCGGCCAGCGACCGTACCGGGTTGGTGTTGGTGAAGTCGTTGATCTTCACTCCGTTGAGGAAGATCTGCAGCCGCTCACCCTCGACCAGCAGCTCGTACGTGTTCCACTCCCCCGGCGCGTTGAGAGCCGCGTCCCGGGCCGCGATGTCGGCGGACTTGAACGTGTAGACCGCTCCGGTGGTGCGGTCCACCGCGTCGGTGGCGTCGATCTGGATCTCGTAACCGTTGTCCACAGCCGACCACGGGTCAC
Organism: Micromonospora sp. NPDC093244; assembly: GCF_040683695.1. Classification (NCBI taxonomy): domain Bacteria; kingdom Bacillati; phylum Actinomycetota; class Actinomycetes; order Micromonosporales; family Micromonosporaceae; genus Micromonospora; species Micromonospora sp. NPDC093244. The sequence goes on along the minus strand of NZ_JBFBEO010000001.1, from coordinate 145,958 downwards.
TCGACGGCGGGAACCCGATGAAGATGCCGGAGTTGTCGTCCCCGGCGAGCTTCCAGTCCAGCTTCAACGAGTAGTTCGTGAATTGCTTGGCGCTGTACCAGAACAGCCCCATGCCGCCCACCGAGGTGAGGGTGGCGTCCGAGTTGGTGAAGCTGCCCGGCCCGGCCTGCGACCAACCGGCCGTCGACCCGTTGAACAGCGGCGTGTAGCCGGTCTCCGGCCGGCAGTCGGCCTTGCTCCGACCGGCCGCGTACCTGATGCCGCCGAGCAGGTGCGCCCGGAACGCCGGCTCCGCGTACGACGCCTGGGTGTGCCCGGCGCCGGTGTAGAAGGACCGGCCGCCGCTGTAACCCTTGCACCAGCTCAGCGGGTGGTCCGCGCCCATGCCGCCACCGGAGTACGACGACTCGTCCAGGGTGGCCAGCACGTGCGCGGTGGACCGGGCGTTGGTCCGGTAGTTGTACCACTCGTCGGTGCGGGTCCAGGTCTGCGGCAGGTGCGCGGTCGCCGCGTGACCCCTGTCCTCCACCTTCATGTTGGCCTGCTGGATCGCCGGATGCGAGGCGAACCACGCGCCGACCAGGTTGCCGTAGAACGGCCAGTCGTACTCGGTGTCGGCGGCGGCGTGCACACCCACGTACCCGCGACCCGAGCCGATGTACGACTCGAAGGCGGTCTGCTGGCTGGCGTTGAGCACGTCGCCGGTGGTGTTGAGGAAGACCACAGCCTCGTACTGGGCGAGGTTGGCTGTGGTGAACGCGGCGGCGTCCTCGGTGGCGGTCACCGTGAAGTTGTTCGCGGCGCCCAGGTCACGGATGGTCTGGATACCGACCGGGATCGCGTCGTGCCGGAAGCCTGCGGTCTTGGAGAAGACAAGCACGTCGTACGGGGCGTCGGCGGCACTGGCCGGGGTGGCCGGGGTGGTGCAGGCGAGAACGGCGAGGGCGGCCATCGCCGCGCCGAGGACGGGTCGCAGGATTCTCATGGCAGGGTCCACTTCTGGTTGGCGGCGGCGGTGCAGGTCCACAGGTGGACCACCGTGCTGTCGGCCGAGTTGTTGCCCGAGACGTCGAGACACTTGCCGGACGCCACGTTGCGCAGCGTGCCGTCGGCCTGGGCGGACCAGTTCTGGGCCCCGGTGCCGTTGCAGGTCCAGAGCTGGATCTTGGTGCCGTCGGCGGTGGCGCCACCCGAGACGTCCAGGCACTTGCCCAACGACTTGACAGTCGAGTTCGGCGTGACCGCCCAGGTCTGCGCGGCGCTGCCGTTGCAGGTGTAGATCTGGATCTGGGTGCCGTCCGCGGTGGCGGCGTTGCGCACGTCCAGGCACTTGCCGCCCAGACCCTTGATCGCGCCCGTCCCGCCGGCCGGCGGCGTACCGGTGACGAAGGTGAACGCGTCCAGGTCGAAGAGCGCCCCGGTGCCCGAGCCGGCGAACGTCAGGTAGAGCGTCGTCGTACCGGTCGGCGGGCTGCTGATCGCGCCTGTGACAGTGGTGAACGTCTCCCAGCCGCCGGTCACCGGGACCGTGGCCGAGCCGAGCACCGTGCCGGTGGCCGAGCCGGCCCGGACCTGGAGGGTGCCACCGGCACCCGCCGAGGAGACCCGGGCGGTGAACGACGTGACGTTGCCCAACCGGTACGGCTGGAACGCGATCCAGTCGCCGTTGTTGATGTCGCCGACGGTCTTGCCGCCCTCGGCCGGGGTCTTGCTGAACACGTTGATGCCGGACGAGGTGCCGAAGAACTCGGCCTGCCGGTGCCGCGGCGGCAGCGTGTGCTGGGTGTGCGTGGTCAGCCCACCGGCGTCGGTGTACTCGGCGTCGAAGATCGCGAAGATGTTCGCCGCGTCGTCGTGCTCACCGTCGACCGGGATGGTGATCGAACCGGAGCAGCCGGTCTTCGAGGTGATCTGGTGCCCGTGCTGGTCGTGCCCCAGCACGTAGGTCATCTTGACCTTCGTGCAGTCGATCGTGCCGTCCTCCGGGTCGGTCACCGTGATGCTGAACGGCACCGTGTCACCGAAGCTGAACAACTGCCCGTTGCCCGGGTTGTTGATGGTCACCGTCGGCGCGGTGTTGCCGACGCTGATCCGTACGCTGCTGCTGCCGGTGGCGCCCTGCGGGTCCCGCACCGTCAGCGTGGCCGTGTAGGTGCCGTTCGTGGTGTACGTCTTCGTCGGGTTGGCGGCCGTCGAGGTGGTGCCGTCGCCGAACGCCCACGAGTAGGTGAGCGCACCGCCCTCGGGGTCGGACGAGCCGGCCGAGGAGAAGGTCACCGCGAGCGGGGCGGCGCCGGAGGTCCGGTTGGCGCTGGCCACCGCGGACGGCGCCCGGTTGCCGCCGCCGACGTAGTCGAAGCGGTAGAGCGCCGAGTTGGCGTCGCCGTTGAAGTAGCCGGTGCCGTAGTCGAGCACGTAGTACGCGCCGTCCGGGCCGAACGCCGAGTCCATCACCTGCTTGCCGACCCAGGGGAAGGTGTCGATGGTGCCCCTGGAGCCGTCGGCGTTGACGTGGATGGGCTTGATCCAGCCTCTGCCGAACTCGGTGGCGAAGAACTGCCCGTCGAAGGACTGCGGGAACTTCGTGGTGGAGGTCGACGAGGCGTTGTACCGGTAGACCGGGCCGCCCATCGGCGACTCGGAGCCGCCGCCGAACTCGGTGGGGGTGCCGGCGTCGCCGGCGTACCGGATCCAGGCCGGCTGGGCCGGTGGCAGGGTGGTCAGGCCGGTGTTGCGGAACGAGTTGTTCGTCGGCCCGCCCGCGCAGTTGTACTTCGCCCCGCCGGTGTTGGTGGCGAAGTCCCACTCGTTGTACGTCTCGGTGGTGGTGTTGGTGCCCGTGCAGTACGGCCATCCGTAGTTGCCCGGCGCGGCGACCCGGTTGAACTCGACCTGACCGGACGGGCCTCGGGTGGAGCTGGTGGAGCCGGCGTCCGGCCCGTAGTCACCGACGTAGACGACGCCTGTGGCCTTGTCCACGCTGATCCGGAACGGGTTGCGGAAGCCCATCGCGTAGATCTCCGGGCGGGTCCTGGCCGTGCCGGGCGCGAACAGGTTGCCCGACGGGATTGAGTACGTCCCGTTGGCGTTCACCTTGATCCGCAGGATCTTGCCCCGCAGGTCGTTGGTGTTGCCGGCGCTGCGCTGGGCGTCGTACGCCGGGTTGCGGTTGGTCCGCTCGTCGAGCGGCGAGTAGCCGGCGGACTCGAACGGGTTGGTGTCGTCGCCGGTGGAGAGGTAGAGGTTGCCGGCGGCGTCGAAGTCGATGTCCCCGCCGACGTGGCAGCACAGGCCCCGGTCGGCGGGTACGTCGAGCACGTCGACCTTGCTGGCCTGGTTGACTGTGAAGTCGGCGTTGAGGGTGAACCGGGAGAGGCGGTTCACGCCCTGCCAGGCCGAGAAGTCGGTGCCGGTGGCGGGCGCGTCCCCGGCGGGGGTGGACAGCGGCGGGGCGTAGTAGAGGAAGATCTGCCTGTTGCTGGCGAAGTTCGGGTCGACCCCGACGCCCTGCAACCCCTCCTCGTCGTGGTTGTAGACGGCCAGGGTGCCGATCACCGAGGTGGTGCCGGCCGCGTCGGTGCGGCGCAGGGTGCCGTTGCGGGCGGTGTGCAGGACGGAGCGGTCCGGCAGTACGGCGAGCGACATCGGCTCGCCCATGTCGGAGACGCCGCGGGCCAGCTCGACCTGCTGGAAGTCGCTCGCGGTGATGGTGTGCGCCTGCGCGGGTGTCGAGCCGAGTGCGAGTGCGACGGTGCCACCCGCGATCGTGAGCAGCAGGGCCGATCCGGCGGAGAACCATCGTCGGGACCGGTGGCTGGGTGCGTCCTTCATGGACATCTGTGCTGTCCCTTCCTGACGGATGCCAGGCCGGGCGCGCGCCGTCGCGCCGGATGCCGTAGCGGTGGTGGGGGTCGATGGGTTACCGCGCCGCCGGTTCACCTCGACGAAACATTGTCGTGTTGGTCACGACACTAAATTGCGGCGTGTCGATGTGTCTATACCTTCCGGTGATCCGGCAACAACTTTCGTCGATCTCGCCGAAAGTCGGCGGGATTCAGGCGCGGCGGTCGATCGCCTGCGCGGCCAACGCGACAAGCGCGGCGCGGGCCTCGTCGGCCACCTGGGCGCTCTCCAGGGCGGTCAGCGCCGCCTCGGTACGGACCCGGATCATCTGCTCGATGCGCTCCCGCGCGCCGGTCCCCTCGATGATCGTCCGCAGCTCCGCCGCGCCGTCGGAGTCCAGCGTGGGGTTGCCGAACAGCTCCCGCAGCCGCGCGGTCTGCGTCCGGTCGGCGGCGCTGCGGGCCAGCGCCATCATCACCGTCGGCTTGCCCTCGCGCAGGTCGTCGAGCACCGACTTGCCGGTGACCGCCGGGTCACCGAAGACGCCAAGCACGTCGTCGCGCAGCTGGAACGCGTCGCCCAACGGGTCACCGAACTCGCCCAGCGCCTCGATCAGCTCCGGTCCCGCACCGGCCAGCGCCGCGCCGATCTGCAACGGCCGGGTCACCGTGTAGCGGGCGGCCTTCATTCTTATCACCGTGAGCGCGCTGGCCACCGAGCCGTCGCCCACCCCGGAGACCAGGTCCAGGTACTCCCCCGCGATCACCTCGGTACGCATCAACGCGAACACGCCGTAGCCGCGGTGCACCTGCTCGGTGCCCAGACCGCACTCGTGGAACATCTGGTCCGACCAGGCGGCGCAGAGGTCGCCGCAGAGCAGCGCGGTGTTGCGCCCGTACGCCTCCGGGTCGCCGCGCCACGACGAACGGGCGTGCAGGTCGGCGAAGAGCCTGTGCACCGACGGCTCACCCCGACGGCGGTCGCTGCCGTCGAGGATGTCGTCGTGGATCAGCGCGAAGGCGTGGAACAGCTCCAGGGCCGCCGCCGCCACCACGATCGGGGTGCCGTCGGCGGCGCCCGCCCCGCGCCAACCCCAGTAGCAGAAGAGCGGACGCAGCCGCTTCCCGCCGGCCAACACGAACCGTTGCAGCGCGGTGAACACCCCGCGCGGCGCGCCGTCCGGCCAGTCCGGCCCCTGCCGGTCGAGGAACGCGGCCAGCTCCGCGTCGAAGCGCGCGCGCAGCCCGCTGGTGTCGGTGGGCGCGACGGTGACCGTCATGTCCGCTCCCCCGACCCCTCCGCGCCGCCGGCGCCTAACCCGGCCAACTCCAGTAACAACCCCTTGACCTCGGTGGCGGCGACCCGGTCCCGGGCCGCGCCCGCGTCGGAGCAGAGCAGCACCGGGGCGTCCGCCGGGTCGTCCGGCAGCCGTCCGTGCGAGCCGCGTACCGCGCGGGCGCCGGCGTCCAGGCCGACGGCGCTCATCAGGTACCGCATGCCCACCTTCTTGCGGGCCAGCGCGGCGGCCGCCCGCAGCTTCGCCGCCCCGGGGTTGGCCGGGTCGAAGAACAGTTCGGCGGGGTCGTACCCGGGCTTGCGGTGGATCTCGACCAGCCGGGCGAAGTCCGGCGCGCGGGCGTCGTCGAGCCAGTAGTAGTAGGTGAACCAGGCGTCCGGCTCGGCCACAAGCACCAGCTCACCGGCGCGCGGATGGTCCAGCCCGTGCGCGGCCTTGCCCTCGGCGTCGAGGACCTCGGCCACCCCGGGCAGGCCGGCGCAGAGCTTCGCCACCGCCGGCACGTCGGCCGGATCCTTGACGTAGACGTGCGCGATCTGGTGGTCGGCGACCGCGAACGCCTTCGACGTCCACGGGTCGAGGTACTCCATGCCGGCCTGCGTGTGCACCCGCAGCAGTCCTTCGGAGCGCAGCAGCCGGTTGACGTCCACCGGTCGGGACACGTCGGTGATGCCGTACTCGGACAGCACCACCACTGTGGCGTCGCGGGCGCGTGCGGCGTCCAGCAGTGGCCCGAGCACGGTGTCCAGCTCGGCCGCCGCGGCGGCGGCCTGCGCCGACGAGGGACCGAAGCGTTGCAGGTCGTAGTCCAGGTGCGGGACGTAGACGAGGGTGAGGTCGGGCGACACATCTGCCAGGATCTGCTCGGCGGCCTGGCAGATCCACTTCGACGATGCCAGGCTGGCCGTCGGCCCCCAGTACGTGAACAGTGGGAAGGTGCCCAGCCGGCCGGTGAGCGCGGCGTGCAGCTCCGGCGGGTCGGTGTAGCAGTCCGGCTCCTTGCGCCCGTCGGCGTAGTACACCGGGCGCGGGGTGACCGTCCAGTCGACGTCGGCGCCCATGGCGTACCACCAGCAGACGTTGGCGACGGTGTAGCCGGGCTCGGCCCTGCGGGCCGCCTGCCAGAGCTTCTCCCCGCCGACGAGCGCGTTGTGCTGCCGCCACAGCAGCACCTCGCCCAGTTCCCGGAAGTACCAGCCGTTGCCGACGATGCCGTGCCCGCTCGGCGGTTCGCCGGTGAGGAAGGTGGACTGCACCGAGCAGGTCACGGCGGGCAGCACGGTGCCCAGCTCGGCCCGGAAGCCGCCGTCGGCGACACCGCGCAGCCGGGGCATGTGCGCCAGCAGTCGCGGGGTCAGCCCCACCACGTCGAGGACCACCAGTCGTCGGCTCATCGCGTCACTCCCGTGTTCACTGTGCTCTCCGGGGTCAGCCCGAGGCCGACCAGTTCGTCACGGGCGAAGGCCAGCTCGGCGGCGATGCCGCCGGCCAGCTCCGCGTCGGTGCCCGGCCTCCGCGCGGCCGGCAACACCCCCCAGGTGTACGTCTCGACGTCGAGGTGGTCGCACCCCGCGGTCGGACCGGTGTAGAGCGCTCTCAGGGCGGCGCGCAGAACAGGCAGGGTCGAGCCGAGCGGTTCCTCCGGCGGGGCGTGCAGGGGCACGTGGTAGTGCACCCGCCACGGGCCGGGCAGCGCCCGGTCCAGTGCCTCGTCCAGGTCGTCGGCGGCGTACGCCTCGTCGGCGGGGTCGCTGCCGCCGGCGCACCCGGCACCCCGGGTCTGGTGCATGAAGCGCGGCTCCACCCAGCGGTGCAGCGCCTCGGCCCCGCCGACCGGGTCGGCGGCCTCGACGGCGGCGGAGACCTGCACCTTCACCACCGGCAGCCCGGCCGCCCGGAGCCGGTCCAGTGCCGCCACGGGGTCTTCCCAGGCGCACGCCAGGTGGGCCAGGTCGAGACAGATGCCCAACCGCTCGGTGTCCATGCCGGACAGCAGGGCGGCGGCCTGACCGGTGCTCTCCACCACGCAGCCGGGCTCCGGTTCGAAGCCGACCCGCACCTCGCGGCCGGTGTCCCGCTGCACCGCTGCCAGGCCGGCGGCGAGCTGGTCCAGCCGGCGACGGGAGGCGTCGGCCCGGTCGGTGTCCCAGGGCTGCCGCCAGGCCAGCGGCAGGGTGGAGATCGAGCCCCGGACCGCGTCGTCGGGCAGCAGGTCGGCGAGCACCCGGGCCAGGTCCAGCGTGTACGTCAACCGCTGCTCGGTGGTCCAGTCGGGGTGGTAGACGTCCTTCTTGACCACCGGGGCCTGGAAGGCCGCGTACGGGAAGCCGTTGAGGGTGACCACCTCGAGGCCTCGCGCGTCGAGTTCGGTGCGCAGCCGGCGGCGCAGCGCCGGGTCCGCGGCCAGCTCGGCGGCGACCGGGGCGGCCAACCACAGGCCGAGCCCGAGCCTGTCGCTGCCGAGCGCCTCGCGGACGGGAAGGGCGTAGGTGTCCAGTTGACCGATGATGCCGGCGAGGTCCTCGGCGGGGTGCACGTTCGTGCAGTAGCCGAGGTGGACGGTGCCGCCGCCGGCATGTCGTAGCCGCATCAGCTGCCGCCGCGCAGGATCGAGTTGCCGGTCTGCGGGTCCACGGCCGCCGGGTCCTCCAGGTCGCTGAGGTCGAGTCGGCCGGACTGCCCGTAGAACTCCACCGGGTTGCGCCACAGCACCCTGTCGATGTCGTCGTCGCTGAACCCGGCCTGTGACATCGCCTCGCCGGTGGCCCGGGTCAGCAGCGGGTCGGAGCGCCCCCAGTCGGCGGCCGAGTTGACGAGCATCCGTTCGGTGCCGTACTCGCGCAGCAGCTCGACCATCCGCGACGGGGTCATCTTGGTGTCCGGGTAGATGGAGAAGCCCAGCCAGCAGCCGGTGTCTCGGACCAGCTTGACCGTCACCTCGTTGAGGTGGTCGACGACCACCCGTCCCGGTTCGATGCCGGACTCGGCGACCACGGCGAGGGTGCGCTCGACGCCCCGGGCCTTGTCCCGGTGCGGGGTGTGCACGAGCGCAGGCAGGTCGTGCGCCACGGCCAGCGCGAGCTGGGCGGCGAACGCCTCGTCCTCCTCCGGGGTCATCGAGTCGTACCCGATCTCGCCGACCGCCACCACCGCGTCCTTGTCCAGGTAGCGGGGCAGCAGGTCCAGGACCGGGCGGCAGCGGCTGTCGTTGGCCTCCTTGGGGTTCAGCGCCACAGTGGCGAAGTGCCGCACCCCGAACTGCCCGGCCCGGAACGGCTCCCAGCCGATCAGCGAGTCGAAGTAGTCGGTGAACGAGGCGGCGCTGGTACGCGGCTGACCCAGCCAGAACGACGGTTCCACCACGGCGCGGACGCCGGCGGCGGCCATCCGTTCGTAGTCGTCGGTGGTGCGTGAGGTCATGTGGATGTGGGGGTCGAAGATGCGCATGTCACGCCTCCCGGGGCAGTGCGGCGGTGAGCCGGTCGAGCAGGTCGGTGGCGTCGGCGGGCAGTTCCCGGCCGGCGGCGTGCCGTTCGGCGGCCAGCGCGGCCAGCATGGTGGCCAGCTCGCCGTCGGCGCGGGCGTCCAGGTCGGCCACCGCGGCGAGGGGGACGCCACTGAACACGCACTTGAGCACCGCCTGCCGCCACGCCGCCGCGTCGAGGTGCCTGGCGTACGGGCCGAGGGCGGCGGCGACCAGCCGGGTGTCGTTGGTCCGGATCGCGTCGTGCAGCAGCGGCACCCCTGCGGCGCCGATCGGCAGCAGCGGCAGGGCGCGCAGCACGGCCCGCCGCTCGGCCGCGTCGCCGTGCCGGTAGAGGGTGTCGGCGTACCCGGCGTGGTCGCCGGGGAGCGCGGTGAGCAGCAGTACCCGGGCCGCGTCGTCGGCGGTCCAGCCGGGGGCGTCGGGCAGCGCGGCGCGTCCGCAGCGCCGGCCCACGGCGGGGAAGAGCCGGATGATCTCGGTGGGTTCGGTCGCGACCCGGCGCACCGCCGTGTCCAGCCAGTCGGGATCGGGTACGCCCCGCAGTGCGGCCCGCAGTGAATCCGGTGTCATGCCGTCTCCTCCCTCGTGCTGCTCCCAGGTGTGCCCCGCCACCCCTTTGCTCTGCACCTATATGTGCACCGAGGCCTCGTCAGCGGGTGTCGCCTCGGCGGATGTCGCGGCAGTGGGTGTCGCGGCTGCTGCGGCGGCGGCGCGCAGGAACTCGATCGACCGGGCCGCCACGGCAGGTGCGGCGTGTGAGTCGCGGGGCAGCTCCACCGCGACCAGGCCCCGGTAGCCGGCCTGTGCCAGGGCCGCCAGCACCGGCGGGAAGTCGATCTCGCCGACGCCGAACTCCAGATGCTCGTGCACACCCCGGCGCATGTCGTCGATCTGCACGTTGACCAGGTGGTCGGCCACCTCGGCGACGCACTGCGGCACCGGCCACGGCTCCAGGCAACGGCAGTGTCCGATGTCGAGGGTGATGCCGAGGCGGGCCGGCGCCCCGAGGGCGGTGTGCAGTCGACGCCAGTCGGCGATGTCCTCGACGAGCATTCCGGGCTCCGGTTCGAAGCCGAGGGTGACGCCTGCGGAGTCGGCGGCGTCGACGACTGTGGCGCACCCGGCGACCAGACGGTCCCAGGCGCACTGCGGCGACACCGCCTCGGGGCGTACGCCGGCCCAGAACGAGACCGCCTCCGCGCCGAGGTCGGCGCTGACCCGGACGGCCCGCCGCAGGAACTCGATCCGCCGCGTCGGGTCGTCGTGCAGCAGCGTCGGGGCGTGCTTGTGCCACGGGTCGAGCAGGTACCGGGCCCCGGTCTCGATCACCACGGAGAGGCCCAGCTCGTTCAGTCGTCGGCCGACCGCGGTGACCCGGCGGGTGAGGCCGGGCGCGAACGGGTCGAGGTGGTCGTGGTCCAGGGTGAGCGCCACCCCGTCGTACCCGAGGTCGGCGATGACGGCGAGCGCGTCGTCGAGCCGGTGGTTGGCGAAGCCGTTGGTGCCGTACCCCAGGCGCAGGGTCGTCGCGTCGGCGGACGGCGGCGCGGGTCGGGGCGCGGCGGCGCTCATGTCGGGGACATCTTCCGGGCCAGCCGCCGACCCAACGGCGCCGCCGCCGCGACGGCGACGCCGAGCAGGCCGGCTCCGCCGCGTGCGGTGAGCGCCCCCTGGAGGGCGGGTAGACAGGTGATCCCCGCGCCGACGGCGGCACGGACCCGCCCGGCCGACGGGTCACGGACCACCTCGGCCTGCGCCGCGCCGTACCGGGCCGCGTACCAACCGGCCAGCACGGCGGGCAGCACGGCCGCGATCCCGGCCGACCGGGAGCGGGCTCCGTGGACAGGGGTCTCGTCGACGGCCCCGGCCCGGTCGGTCGTTTCGGCATGCGGGGTCGGATCGGCCCGGCCGGACACCCCGGCCCGATCGGTCTGCCCGGTCGGGGCGCGGCGGGTGCCCGGCGCGGCGACGGCGGCGCTTGCCGCTACCAGGGCGGTGCCGGCGAGTGTGCGCATCGGCAGGACCCTGTCGGCGCCGGTGACCTCCTGCCGGGACAGCGCGGTGACCGTCCAGGTGTGCGCGGCGACCGTCGCCGCCGCCGGCAACGCCCGGGTCAGCCGGCCGCCGGACGCGCCGAGCAGCACGTCCAGCCCCCGGCAGGCGGCCATCACCGCCGGCCCGGCGGCGGTGTTCTTGGCCAGCAGGTCGTACCCCCAGATGGTGGCGGCCAGGGGCACGGCGAGGGCGGCGGCGCGGCGACCGCCCACGGCGGCGGCCAGGCCCACGCCGGCGGCGGTGAGACCGGCGGCGAGACCGACAGCGACGGTAGGGGTGACCCGGCCGCTGGGGATCGGCCGCTCGGGCCGCTCCACGGCGTCCAGGCGGCGGTCCGCCCAGTCGTTGGCGGCCATGCCGGCCCAGTAGAGCAGGACCGACGCGCCGGCCAGGGCGGGAGTACGCGGGCCCAGCGCGCCGGCCGCCGCCGCGCCGGCGACCACGTCACCGGGGACCGACAGCGCGGCAGGTGCCCGGACCAGCTCGGCGACGTCAGACAGCGTGGTCATGGCCACCGTCCCGGCCGACGTGCAACTGGCGGGTGAAGTCGGTCAGCCGCGTCCACTGCTCGGCCAGCGAGTGGGTGGGGGCACCGAGTGGGTCCTTGAAGAAGAAGCCCAGTTCGGGCAGCGGCCCGACGCGTCCGGCGGCGTGCGCGGCGGCGGTGAGCCGGGCCAGGTCCAGCACCAGCGGTGCCGCCAGCGCGGAGTCGCAGCCGTGCCAGGTGAACTCCATCCGCATGCCGGTGCCGAGGAAGCCGGCGAACGTGATCAGATCCCAGGCGGTCTTGAAGTCACCCAGCTCCTCGACGTACTCGATCCGGGTGCCGCCCTGCGGGACGTAGCCCAGCGTCTCGCCGAGCACCCGCTGCTTGCTCTGCACCTTTGCCGCGTTGGCGGCCGGATCGGCGAGGGTGGCGCCGTCGCCGCCGCCCAGCAGGTTCATCCCGGACCAGGAGCGCACCGCCAGGTTGCGCATCGCGAACATCGGCGCGAGCACCGACTTGACCAGGGTCTCCCCGGTCTTGCCGTCGTGCCCGGCGTACGGCAGTCGCAGCTCCTCGGCAAGCGCGGCGAGCGCCGGCAGCCGCAGCCCGGTGGACGGGGTGAAGTCGACGTACGGGGAGCCGGCCAGCAGCGCCGCGTACGCGTACAGGGAACTGGGCGGCAGCACCTCGTCCGGGCCGGTGAGCGCGGCGCGCAGCGCGTCCGGGTCGGCGTGCCCCGGGTGCGGTCGGGGGGCCGGTTCGGTGGCGGAGACGTTGACCACCACCACTTGGTCCAGTGCGTGCCGTTCCCGGAAGCTGGTGAGGTCGTCGACGGCGGCAGCGGCCCGGTCGGCCTGGGTGGCACCGGTCGGCGCGGGGCGCAGCTCCTGCTCGACGGCGGCCAGCTCGTCGGGGAGCGCGGCGACCAGCCTGCCGGGGACGACACCGGCGTCGGCAAGCGCCTCCGCGCGCTTGCACAGCGGGGTGGTAGCCAGGTCGTGTCCGCCGAAGACCAGGTCGGCGAAGGACGGCAGGGCGGGACCCCGCAGCTCGGGCAGTTCCGTGACGCAGCCGGTCGGCCCGGCCAGGCCGGCTCGCAGCGCGAGCCCTCCGACGATGCTGGTGGTCGCGACCGAACCGCGCGCTCCCACCAACCAGACACCCGTTCGCATGGTGCACCCTCCTCATCCAGAGGAACCGTCGGTACAACTAAATATAGGAATATCAGAATATTGTTGGGAAAGATACGCCCTTGGTGGATGGGCCCCGCCCGCCCGGCCCGCACCAGGACGGCACCCGGTTCCGACGTCGGCGTCGGCGGCGACGACGCCGGACCGGTTCCCGGTGCGGGTACGGACAGACGGGGCTGGCAGGCAGGGTCGGTCGGCGTCTCGACCCTGCCTCCCCCGCATCCGGCCGGCCAGGGCGTTGGCATGCCCGGGCCGGACGTCTCAGGCCGGCGGAACCGTCGGATTCTCCGGCCCGCCGGGAATGGTGGCGGTCCTCCGATGCGGCCGGGGAATCCCGGTCCGGCCGCACCGGACGACCGTCCTGCTCGTGCGCCACCGGGCCGTACGGCCCGGCTGCACGCCCTCCGTCACCGACCTCGTCCCGACCGCGGGGCGCAAACCGCGGCCGGTCCCTCGCCGGTCGGCTCCGGAAAGCCGGTCGGGCGATGACGGCGGAAAACACCGCCATCGCGGATGATCGATGGTCAGACGGCCACCGTGGCCAGTGTCGGCTCCACCTCGGTCCACGAGGAGCCGATCTCCGCCGAACGGGTCACCGCGTCCAGCACGAGCTGGACCTGCAACGCGTCGGCGAAGGACGGGGCGGGGTCGACACCTGTGGCGACCGCCTCGATGAAGTCACGCATCTCGTGCGTGAAGGAGTGCTCGTAGCCGATGATGTGACCCGGCGGCCACCAGGCCGACATGTACGGGTGTTCACCCTCGGTCACCAGGATCCGGCTGAAGCCCTGCTCGGCACCCGGCCGGGTGGCGTCGTAGAACTCCAGCTCGTTGAGGCGTTCCAGGTCGAAGACGACACTGCCGAGCGAGCCGTTGATCTCGACACGCAGGGCGTTCTTGCGGCCCGTCGCGAAACGGCTCGCCTCGTACGTGGCAAGCGCGCCGCCGTCCAGCCGGGCCACGAAGACCGCGGCGTCGTCGACGGTCACCGGCCCGGTGGGTGCCGAGCCGCCGTCCACAGTGGCCGCCAGACCGCTCGACTCGGCCGGCAGCGGCCGCTCCTTGACGAACGTCTCGGTGACGGCGCTGACCCCGGTGATCCGCTGGCCGGTGACGAACTGGGTCAGGTCGATGATGTGCGCACCGATGTCGCCGAGCGCGCCGGAGCCCGCCCTGTCCTTCTGCAACCGCCAGACCAGCGGGAACTGCGGATCCACGATCCAGTCCTGCAGGTACGTCGCACGGACGTGTCGAATCACCCCGAGTCGTCCGTCGGCGACCAGCTGGCGCATCATCGTGACCGCGGGGACCCGGCGGTAGTTGAACCCGCACATCGACCGCACCCCGGCGGCCCGGGCTGTCTCCGCCGCGGCGGTCATCGCCCGTGCCTCGGCCACCGAGTTGGCCAACGGCTTCTCGCACAGGACGTGCTTACCGGCGGCCAACGCGGCGAGCGCGATCTCGGCGTGACTGTCGCCCGGGGTGCAGACGTCGACCACGTCGATGTCGTCCCGGTTGATCAGGTCACGCCAGTCCGTCGTGTACGCGTCCCAGCCGAGCCGGTCGGCGGCGTCAGCCACCTTTCCGGTGTCCCGGCCGCAGATCAGCGCCATTCGGGCCCGCGCCGGCAGGTCGAACACGCGGTTCACGGTGCGCCACGCCTGTGAGTGCGCGGCGCCCATGAACGCGTAACCGACCATGCCGATCCGCAGTTCTCTGTCTGTCGTGGACAAGGTGGGTCTCCCCCCGGTATGTCAGAACCCGAGCTTGTCGTAGCTGCTCGCGTTCTCCTTGGTGATCGTCTCGGAGGCCAGGGTCACTTCCTTGGGCACCTGCAGCTCCGTCAGGTCGCCCAGGCCCCGGCCCTGCGCGATGAGCCGCGCGAGCGAGACCGCCGAGGAGGCCATCGACGGGTTGTAGGTGACGGTCGCCTTGAGCACCGTGTTGTCGGCCTTGATCGCGTCGATCGCGAGCTTGGAGCCCGCGCCGCCGACCATGAAGAACTCCGACCGGTTGGCCTGCTTGATGGCGGCGAGCACGCCGATGCCCTGGTCGTCGTCGTGGTTCCAGATCGCGTCGATCTTCGGCAGCGCCTGGAGCAGCTGGGCCGCCTCGCGCTGGCCGCTGTCGGAGGTGAACTCCGCCGAGCGCCTGTTGCCCACCTTGAACCCGTACGTCGCCAGGGCCGCCGCGAAGCCGGCGCTGCGCTCGACGGTCAGCGGGATCTCCAGGCCGGCGATCTCACCGATCACCGGGTTGGCGACGCCCTTGTCCTTGAGCTGCTTGCCGATGAAGTGCCCGGCCGAGACGCCCATGCCGTAGTTGTCGCCCTTGATGACCAGCCGCGAGGCAAGCGCGTCGGGGAAGGCCCGGTCGAGGTTCACGATCGGGATGCCCGCCTGCATGGCCTGGAGGGCAACGGCGTTGACCTCCTTGCCGTCGTGCGGGAGCACGACGATGATGTCCGGCTTCTGGGCGATGAGCGTGCCGAGCGTGGAGCGCTGGGCCTCGGAGTTCGACCCGCCGTCGACCTCCTTGAACTCCACGTCGGAGTACGCGGCGGCCTGGGCCTTGGCGTTGGCGTGGATCGCACCCATCCAGCCGTGGTCGGCGGCCGGGGCGGAGAAGCCGATGACGACCTTCTTGCCCGGGGCGTTGTTGCCTTCGCTGTTTCCGGCGGCCTTGGTCTGGGTGCTGGCGGCCGGGGTCTCGTTGCTGGTGCAGGCGGTCAGCAGGGTGGCGGCGCCGACTGCGGCTCCACCGAAGAGCAACCGGCGGCGCGACACGTCGCGACTGTGCTGGGTCATGAAAGACCTCCTGGGAGCGGGTTTTCTGAGGGTGAGGGTGTGCGGAGCCCGGCCACTGTCGAAGATCTCGACGTCGCCAGGGAGAACGGTGCGGTGCGTCAGGTTGCGGTGGTGACCCTGTTCCGCGCGAGGAGCCGAGTGACTGACTTGAACTGGAACTGCTGGACCAGGACGGCGGCGACGATGATGCCGCCCTTGACCATGTTCTGCGCCTCGATGGAGAGGCCGTTGATGGCGAAGAGGTTCGTGATCGTGGCGAAGATGATGACGCCGAGCAGCGAGCCGACGATCGTGCCCCGACCACCGCTGAGCAGCGTCCCGCCGATGATCGCGGCGGCGATCGCGTCCAACTCGTAGAGGTTGGCCATCGCCGCCTGCGCCGAGGTGGCCTGCGAGGTGAGCATGATGGCGGCGATGCCGCAGCAGAGACCCGAGAGCGCGTACAGCAGCATGGTGTGCCGGCGGACGTTGATGCCGGCCAGCCGCGCGGCCTCCGGGTTGCCGCCGACGGCGATGGTCCGCCGGCCGAACGTCGTGCGGTTGAGCAGGACCCAGCCGGCCAGCACCACCGCGCCGAGGATGTAGACGAGGATCGGAATCCCGATCACCTTGCGGGCGGCGATGTCGTTGATGAAGGTGCTGCTGGACACCTGGGTCTGCTTGTTGGAGATCGACGCCGCGAGGCCGCGGGCGGCCACCAGCATCGCGAGCGTCGCGATGAACGGCACCAACCGGCCGTACGAGATGAGCACGCCGTTGACCAGGCCGACGCAGATGCCGACGACGAGCGCCGTGAAGATCATGCCGCCGGCGCCGTAGCTCTGCGTGGCCACCGTGGTGCACCAGACGCCGGCCAGCGCGACGATCGCCCCGACCGACAGGTCGATGCCACCGCCGATGATCACGAAGGTCATGCCGACCGTGACCACGCCGACGACGGAGGCGAGTTGCAGGATGGCCAGGACGTTGTTCCACACCCAGGTCGGGTCGCCGTAGAGGTCCGGTTTGGTGACCGCGCCGACCACGATGAGCGCGGCCAGCACACCGATCAGACCGAGGTTGCGCTTGGCGCCGTCGCCGCCGTCCCCCCGCCACCAGGAGAGCCGGCCCGTGCCCGCCGCCTTGTCACTGGCCACCGCCGTCTCCGCCGGGTCCACAGGCGGCGACTGCGCCGGAAGCTGCGGGCGCTCCGGTGTCGCGGTGGGAGTGGGAGTCGCGTCGCTCATGCCGGTGCGCCTTCCATCAGGGACCCCGCCATCACGAGGTCGAGCACGGTGTTCTCGTCGAGTTCGCCGGCCGCGGCCTCGCGGACGACCCGTCCTTCCCGCATCACCAGCACCCGGTCGGCCAGGCCCAGCACCTCGGGGACCTCGCTGGAGACCAGCAGCACCCCGACGCCCTGGGCGGCAAGCGAGCGGATGACCTGGTACAGCTCAGCCCGGGCTCCCACGTCCACACCCCGGGTGGGCTCGTCGAGCAGCAGCAACTTGGTGCCGCCGAGCAGCCACCGCCCGACCACCACCTTCTGCTGGTTGCCGCCGGAGAGGGTGCGCACCGGCCGGTCGACGTCCCGGGGCCGCAGCTCCAGGCTCTCGGCGATCCGGTCCGCCTCGGCGCGTTCCTTGGCGGCGTCGGTGAAGCCGAGCCGCGCGTATCGGCCGAAGGTGGCAAGCGTGACGTTGCGGTAGATCGGCTCGCCGAGCAGCAACGCCTGACTCTTGCGTTCCTCAGGGGCCATTCCCATGCCGGCCCGCACCGCGGCGCCGACGCCGGGACGCAGCACCCGCCCCTCCATCCGCACCGAGCCGGCCTCCGGGAGGCGGGCACCGTAGATGGTCTCCAGCAGCTCGGACCGGCCGGAGCCGACCAGGCCGGCGATGCCGACGATCTCCCCGGCGCGCACGTTGAGCGACACGTCGGCGAACTCGCCGGCGCGGGTCAACCCCCGCACCTCGAGCAGATCGGCACCGGCACCGTCGTCGGTGGGGCGGTCCGGGAAGACGTACTCGATGGTCCGGCCGGTCATCCGGCTGACCAGGTCGCGGGTCGGGGTGTCGCGCGCCGGCAGGTTCGCCGCGGTGGTCCGGCCGTCCTTGAGTACGGTGACCCGGTCGCCGATCTCGCGGATCTCCTCCAGCCGGTGGGAGATGTAGATGACGGCGATGCCCTGCGCGGTCAGCTCCCGGATGATCCGGAACAGGTTGCCCACCTCGTCGTGCGCCAGCACCGCGCTCGGCTCGTCCATGATGATCAGTCGGGCCTCGTGCGACAGCGCCCGGGCCATGCTGACGATCTGCTTGCCGGCGGCCGGCAGCGACCGGACCATCCGTCCGGGCGGGATCTCGCCGTGGCCGAGACGGGCCAGGATCTGCCGCGTCTGTCGGGCCATCCGACCCCGCCTGACGAACCCGAACCTGCGGTGCTCGTGACCGAGGAAGGCGTTCTCCGCCACCGAGAGGTCCTCGACCAGGTCGAGCTCCTGGTAGATGGTGGCGATACCGGCCTTCATGGCGGCCTGCGGGTTGGTGAAGGTGACCGGCTCGCCGCGCCACTCCACCTGCCCGGAATCCGGCTGGTGCACGCCGGACAGCACCTTGATCAGGGTGGACTTGCCGGCGCCGTTCTGACCCAGCAGGCAGTGCACCTCGCCGGCGCGCACCTCGAGCTGCACACCGTCCAGGGCGCGTACGCCGGGGAAGGTCTTGACCAGGTCGGTGAGGCGCAGGACCACCTCGCCCGCGACGGTGTCGGGGGGAGCTTCGACAAGCGGCGCCTCGACGCCGGCCTCGGCCGACTCGGTGGCGGCGGTCTCCTCGGGCAGGGCCACTGTCTCCTCCTCGCTCAGGAATGTCTGTGTGTCGGTGGCAGCATCAGGAGGCCTCCCCGAAGGCGACGTCACTGGCGAGCACTGCCGCGCCGGCGACCCCTGCCCGACCGCCCAACTCGGACAGCACGACTGGCAGGTTGCCTGTGGCAAGTGGCAGCGACCGGCGGTAGACCACGCTGCGGATCTCGGCGAGCAGGATGTGCCCGAGCTGGGCCAGCCCTCCGCCGATCACGATCATCGACGGGTTGGTGAAGCTGACCAGGCCGGCGAGGACACCGCCGACCCGTCGTCCGCCGTCGCGGATGAGCTGGATGCATGTCACGTCGCCCTCGACGGCGCCCTCGGCGACGTCCAGGGCGGTGACCGCGCCACGCTGGGTCAGCCGCTCGGCCAGCGCCGGCGACGCGCCGCTGCGCGCGGCGGCGGTGGCGTCCTTGGCCAGCGCCGCGCCGCTGAACAGCGCCTCCAGGCAGCCGATGTTGCCGCAGGAGCACATCGGGCCGTGCGAGTCGACCTGGATGTGGCCGATGTCCCCGGCGCAGCCGTCGGTGCCCCGGTAGACCTCGCCGGTGAGGTAGATGCCGCAGCCGATGCCGGTGCCGATCTTCACGAAGAGGAAGTCGTCCACCGAGTGGGCGACGCCGCCGTGGCGTTCACCGATCGCCATGATGTTGACGTCGTTGTCGACCACCGCCGGGCAGCCGTGCTCCCGGCTGAGCAGTTCGCGCACCGGGAACCGGTCCCAGCCCGGCATGATCGGCGGCGAGACCGGGACGCCGTCGCGGAAGCTGACCGGCCCGGGTACGCCGATGCCCACCGCGTCCAACCGCTCGTACGCTCCGTCGACCCGGGCCTTGTGCAGCAACTCGTTCACCCGTTGCAGGGTGACCTTCGGGCCGTTGCGGATGTCGGCGGGCTCGGCGTAGTGCGCTACCGGTTCGAGGCGGCCGTTCACCACCTCGACGTCCATCGAGCTGGCGCCCAGGTCTACGGCGGCGAAGCGCAGGTTCGGGTTCAGTTCGACGAGTGTGGAGCGGCGTCCGCCCCGGCTGGCGGCGAGGCCGGCCTCGGCGACGTACCCCAGCGCGACGAGGCGGTCCAGCTCGGCCAGCAGCCGGGGCCGCGGCATCTGGAGTCGGTCGCCCAGTTCGGCCCGGGACACGGCCCCTTCGTCGCGGAGCAGCCGCAACAGGCGGACGTGCAGGGGGTCGACGGTCCGCACCGGGACTCACCTCATCATCGAACTCGTTCACATCGACGTCATGCAGATGTGTTGTGTCCGACACAGTAGGAGCGTTCCGCACCGCCTGTCCAGAGCTTCAACCGTTCTGTTCCCAACTTTTGTCCGAAAGAACAAAAGCTACTAGTCGATCTAGGAAAGGATCACGGGGCGCCCGCGCCCGCTCGCGTGCAGTTCCATCGACGGACACGAAAACGCCCCCGCCAGCGGTTCTCCGGTGGCGGGGGCGCTCCGTGCCTGTCAGTGACTGCCTGCGGCGTTGCGCTTCTTGCGGAGCTTGCGGTCGTCGCGCAGCTCGACGTACGGCTCGTCGTCGACCGAGTGGCCGGCCGAGATGGCCCGGCTGCGCTCCAGCTCCGCGTCGAACTCGGCGCCCAGCAGAATCGCGATGTTGCTCAACCAGAGCCAGATCAAGAAGATGATCACGCCGGCCAGCGCCCCGTACGTCTTGTTGTACGAGCCGAAGTTGCTCACGTAGAAGGCGAACAGAGCGGAGATCACCAGCCAGATCACCACGGCCAGCACACCGCCCGGGCTGACCCAGCGGAACCCGCCGTGCCGGGCGTTCGGCGAGGCCCAGTAGAGGATGGCGAACATCAGGCTGACCAGGATCAGCAGCACCGGCCACTTCGCGATGTCCCACACCGTGACTGCCGTCGAGCCGAGGCCGACCACATCCCCCACGGCCTCGGCGAGACGGCCGGTGAAGACCACGATCACCGCGCTGACCAGCAACAGCACCCCGATCACCGCGGTCACGCCCAGCCGGATCGGCAGCGTCTTCCAGATCGGCCGGCCCTCCGGCACGTCGTAGATGGTGTTCGAGGCACGCATGAACGCGCCGATGTAGCCGGAGGCGGACCAGAACGCGGCCACCACACCGATGATCGCCGCGATGCTGGCCAGGCCGCCGTTGTCCTGTGCCGTGCCGATCGCGTCGTTGATGATCTTCTGGATGCTGTCGTTGGGCACCGCCTGGTTGACGGTGTCCCGGACGCCGTTCGTGGCGCTCTCGCCCAGCAGACCCAGGATGGAGATCAGCACCAGCACGCCAGGGAAGATCGACAGCACGCCGTAGTAGGTGAGCGCCGCCGCCCAGTCGGTCAGGCTGTCGTCCTGGAACTCGGTGACGGTGCGGCGCAGCGCCGCCCTCCACCCGCTGCCGGGCAGGTCGGTCGGGCTGTCCGGACCCGCGTCGGGCCCGACCGGCGCGCTCGCGTCGGCGCGGTCACGCTCCCGGTGGGCGGAAGACTCGTCCGAGGCCATCGCCCCTCCTCGTCATCGGTGGTGGTGTGTCACCTCCGACATGCCCCACCAGCGGCGGCGCGTAACCCCTACGGGTAGAGCAACCTGCCCATCCTCCGGGACGCGACAAGCAGGCCGACCGCCATCATCGCCACCAGGTAGAGAACGTCGAGCAGCCACGCCCACCCTCCGACACCGAGGGTGACGCCACGGATCAGGTGCACCGCCCGGTACAGCGGGGTGACCTCGACCAGCCAGTGCAGAAGCGTCGGGTACGCCTGTGCCGGCACGAACGTGCCGGAGAAGAGGAACAGGGTGAACTGGGCCGACCCCAGCAGGTCGAAATCCTGCCAGCTGCGCATCAGGGTGGCCACCGCCATGCCGAGCGCGCCGAACGCGAACCCGACGAGCACCGCCGCCGGCAGGGCCGTCAACGCCCGGGTCACGGTGGTCAGGTCGAACGCGACCATCACCGCCAGGAACGCCGCCGAGTAGGCGCTGCCCCGCAGCATCGCCCACCCCAACTCGCCGAGCGCGATCTCGAACGGCCGTACCGGGGTGGCGATCACCCCGTCGTACAGCTTCATGTACTTCATCTTGCCGAAGAAGTTGAACGTGGTCTCCGCGAGCGCCCCGGTCATCGCCGACGAGGCGAGCATCGCCGGAGCCACGAACTCCGGGTACGACACGAGGCGGCCGTCGGGCAGCGGCAGGTCACCGACCAGCGCCCCGACACCCACCCCGATGGAGAGCAGGTAGAGCAGCGGCTCCACGAAGCCGGAGAGCAGCAGCAGCCAGTAGACCGACTTCAGCGCCGCGACGTTTCGTTCGACCACCGACACCGACCGCCGGGACGCGGCGGAGACGTCGACCAGCCGGGGCAGGACCAACGTGAGCACGAACCCTCCCTAGACGACGAGCCGGCGACGGAACGCACGCAGCGCCAGCAGCCACCCGGCGACCGCCCAGGCGGACAGGTAGAGCAGGTGCCCGACGATCGACCACTGCGGTGCGACGCCGAGCGTGGCAGCACGGCACAGGTCGACGGCGTGCCACAGCGGCGTCGCGTACGCCAGCCAGCGCAACGCCTCGGGCAGCGACTCGACCGGGAAGAACACACCGGCGAACAGCGTCATCGGGATGACCGCGAACCGGAACAGCATCGCCAGCCAACTGTCGCTGGACACCGCCGCCGCGTACGCGAAGGCGGGCGCGGCCACGGCCAACCCGAGCAGCGCCACCACCGGGAGGGTGGCCACCGCCCACGGCGAGGGCAACGCCCCGAACAGGGCGGTGACAAGCAGGAACGCCGCGATCGTGGTGAGCACCCGGAACAACACGAAGGCCAGGTGCCCGGCCAGGATGTCACCGACCCGCAGCGGCGACGCGCTCTGCGCGAAGTAGGTCTTGACCCACCGGAAGTTGCTGAACACCGGCCAGGTCGAGTCGCCCACGGTCACCTGGAGCGCGGTCGAGGCGATCAGCCCAGGGACCAGCCAGTCCAGATATCGCACCCCGCCGACGCCCTGGTCGATGTACGCGCCGACGCCGAGCCCGAAACCGAGCACCGTCAACACCGGCAGCAGGAACGAGGAGAACACCCCCGCCCGCCAGGTGCGCCGCAGACCGACCAGGTAGTGCTCGAACACCGCGTACGCCGGCACCCAGGGAACACGTGCCCGGATCGCCGCACCCACCATGACCACCCCCGTCCCCGACCTTCCTACCCCCGGGGTACGACAGGCCGCCGGCCACCCTACGACGACCCTGTCGACGCGTCGCCCGGGTTTCGGCGGGGGCGCGCACCGTGCAAACGCCACATCGGCGATGTGCCGGCATCCCACCGCCTGGACACGCCCACATCGGCGATCTGGAGTGGATCAACGACCAGCACCGGGCCGGCCGGATCCTTCGAGTCACGAACGGCGACGCCGCCCGGAAGACAGAGCCCGGTGAACCGGTCAGTCGACGAGGGTGCGGCCGGTCAGGTGCAGGAAGACGTCCTCCAGGCCGCTGCGCCGCACCAGCACGTTAGCGGGGTTGAGCCCCAACGCGGAGACCTCGGCGACCGCCGCGTCGCCGTCGGGCACGTAGAGCAGCACCCGGTCGGGCAGCACCTCCACCCGCTCCCCCAGCCCGGCGAGCTTGCCGGCGAACGGCTCCTGCGACTCGGCGGCGAAGCGCAGCTCGACCACCTCGCGGGTGGAGTGCCGCTCGATCAACGCCCGGGGTGAGCCCTCGGCCGCGATCCGCCCGCCGTCCATCACCACCAGCCGGTCGCAGAGCTGCTCGGCCTCGTCCATGTAGTGCGTGGTGAGCACAAGCGTGACGCCCTGCTGCTTGAGCCGGAACAGCCGTTCCCACACCAGGTGCCTCGCCTGCGGATCCAGGCCTGTGGTCGGCTCGTCGAGCAGCACGATCTCCGGATCGTTGACCAGCGCCCGGGCGATTGTCAGGCGGCGCTTCATTCCGCCGGAGAGCGGCTCGACCCTGCTGTCGGCGCGTTCGCTGAGCTGGACGAAGTCGAGCAGCTCGTCGGCGCGCTCCCGGGCCGCGCGGCGCGAGATGCCGAAGTAGCGGGCGTACACCGTCAGGTTTTCCCGGACGGTCAGCTCCGGGTCGAGATTGTCCAACTGTGGGCACACGCCGAGCCGGGCGCGGATCGCCGGCCCGTCAGCCACCGGATCCATGCCCAGGATGCGCAGCTCACCACCGCTCGGCGGGGAGATGCAGCCGACCATCCGCATGGTGGAGGACTTGCCGGCGCCGTTGGGCCCGAGGAAACCGAAGGCCTCACCGGCGTGCACCTCGACGTCGATGCCGTCCACGGCCGTGAAGTCGCCGAACCGCTTCACCAGCCCCCGCGCCTGAATCAGTGGTCGCCCCGAAGTCACCGCCCGACCCTAACCGCCGGGTCCGACACCCCTTTACGCGAATACGCGGGTACGACGCCGGGCCGCGAGGCGCGGCGCCGAAACACCGATCACTGCCCCACCGGTCGACCGATCGACGTGTATCGTCCCTCTGTGCCGCCCATCAGCTCGCCCGATGGCCCGTCTTCACCTGCCCGACCAGCCAACTCTCCCAGCGGCGACCCCGACGCGGGCGCCGACGGCGCACCACCCCGACCCCGCGCGACACCCGAGCCGCTCGGGGCCGACCCGAGCGAACGCCGCGACGACGACCACCGCTCGGCTGCCGAGCGGGCGACGCAGGACCTGGCCGCCCAGTTCGAGGACGAGAAGCCGGGCCGCGTGCTGTCCGGCCCGGCGGGGCTGCTCCTCACGGCGGCGACGCTGGCCGTCGGGGCCCTCGCCCTCTGGCAGGTGTTCCGCCCGCTGTCGCAGGGCAGCAAGTATTACCTGATCATCTTCCTGGCCGGCGTACTCCCGCTTGTCTTCCTCGCCTACCCGGCCGACCTGCGGCTGCCCGCCCGCCTGCGCGCCCGACGGTCCGATGGGGACCGCTCCGACGCGCTGCCGGCGTCGACGCGACCCACCGTGCCGGACTGGGTCCTGGTCGCCCTCGCGGTGGCCGCCTGCCTCTACCCCGTCCTGCCGATCTCCCTGGGCGACGGCGGCGGGGGCTACAACGCCTTCCTCGACCGGCAGGGCCTGCTGGCGCCGACGGATCTGGTGTTCGGCACCGTCCTGCTGCTCCTGCTGCTCGAAGCGTGCCGGCGCACCACCGGCTGGATCCTGCCGGCGGTCTGCCTGCTGTTCCTCGGGTACGGCTACTACGGTGGCCTGCTGCCGCAGTCCTGGCCGGTCGCCCACGCCGGGCTCGACTTCAGTCAACTTGTCGACGCGTTCTACAACTCCGACAGCGGCTTCTACGGCACCCCGCTGGACGTGGCCGCCTCGTACATCGTGCTTTTCACCATCTACGGCGCGGTGCTGGAGCTGTCCGGGGCCGGTCGGTTCTTCGTCGAGCTGTCGGCCGCCGCGTTCCGCCGCTCGCGTACCGCCGCCGGTCGCACGGCTGTCGCCTCCGGCTTCCTGCTCGGCACCGTCTCCGGCTCAGGCGCGGCGACGACCGTGAGCATCGGCGCGGTCACCTGGCCGCTGCTGCGCCGCGCCGGCTACCCCCCGGAGCGCGCCGGAGGCATGCTCGCCGCCGCCGGGGTCGGCGCGATCCTCTCGCCGCCCACCCTGGGCGCGGCGGCGTTCATCATCGCCGAGTACCTGAACGTCTCCTACCTCCAGGTGCTGGGCTGGGCCACCGTGCCGACGGTTCTCTACTACCTCGGGATCCTGCTCTCCGTGGAGATCGACGCACGCCGCTCGGGCGTACGGCCCGTGATGATCGACGTCCGGTCGCCGTGGCGCATGGTGGCCCGGTTCGGCTACCACTTCGCCTCGCTGATCGCCATCGTCGTGTTCCTCGCCGTGGGCATGTCCGCGACGAGGGCTGTCGTCTTCGCCACACTCCTGGCCGCCGCGCTGTCCTTCCTGGACCGTACCCACCGGCTCACCCCGGCCCGGCTGGTGACCGCGCTCGTCACAGGCGTACGCGGGGTGCTCGCGGTCACCGCCGTCTGCGCCGCCGCCGGCATCATCACGGCCACCACCACGAAGACCGGCCTCGGGCCGCAGGCGGCGGCGCTGCTGGTCGGCGGGGCGAAGGCCGCCACCTCGGACCCGACCCTGGTGCTGGTGCTCACCGCGTTGCTCGCGGCCGTCGCCCTCAGCCTGCTGGGCCTGGCCGTGCCGGTCACCGCCTCGTTCGTGATCGGCTGGGTGATCGTCGGCCCGGCCCTTCTCGACCTCGGGGTGACCGCTCCCGCCGTGGCGATGTTCGTCTTCTACTTCGCGGTGCTGTCCGAGGTGTCCCCACCGACCGCGCTCGCCTCGGTGGCCGCCGCCGCCGTCACCGGCGGCCGGCTGGTGCCGACCATGTGGCAGACCCTGCGGTACGCGCTGCCGGCGTACCTCACCCCGATCGCCTTCGTCATCACCCCGGCCGGACTGGGACTGCTCGGCATCGGCGGCGTCCAACGGATCGCCGTCGCCGCCGTGGTGACCGCCCTCAGCGTCGCCGTGCTCGCCGTCGCCGCCGGCGGTTGGCTGCCCGGTGTCGGTCCCGCCGGCCCACCGGAGCGCGTGCTCGGCGTCCTCGCCGGCGTCACCCTGCTCTGGCTCGAACCCGTCCCCGTCACGGTAGGCGTCGCGCTGGCCGCCGTCGCGGCGGCGGGTGTCGTCGCCCGACGCGCTTCCGCCCGCCGGCCGCCAGCCGGATCACCAGCAAGTCCCGTGGAGGAGAAACTGTGAGACGAATCGACGTACGGCTCGCTGCCGGCCTGAGCGTGCTCGCCCTCGCCACGACCGGCGTCGCCGGCTGTGGAGGCCAGCAGGGCGGCGCGGCCAAGGACGACGCGTCAAGCGAGGTCACCTGCGAGGTGGGCCAGCCGACCCGGGTCGGCATCGCCACCGGCAACGCGACAGGCGTCTACTACCCGATCGGCAACGCCCTGGCCGGGCAGTTGTCCGGGGCGACCGGCGGCAAGCTCACCGGCACGGCCGCCGAGACCGGGGCCTCCGTGCAGAACGTCGAACAGCTCGTCGGCGGCCAGTACGATGTGGCGTTCTCGCTGTTCGACACGGCTGTCAACGCGGTCGAGGGCAAGGACAACTTCACCGCGCCACAGCCGGTCGAGGCGCTGGCGCGCATCTACGACAACTACACGCAGGTGGTGGTCCGCAAGGATTCCGGGATCACCTCGGTCGCCGGGATGCGCGGCAAGCGGATCTCCACCGGCTCCCCGAAGTCCGGCACCGAGGTGATCGCCAACCGGCTGCTGGAGGCCGCCGGTCTCAACCCCGCCAAGGACGTACGGGCGCAGCGGCTCGACCTGACCAAGACGGTCGAGGGCATCAAGGACGGCAGTGTCGACGGGTTCTTCTGGTCCGGGGGCCTGCCCACCGGCGGCCTGACCGACCTGTTCACCACCGCCGGTGACACCGTGACGTTCGTCGACCTCGCATCCCTGCTGCCGAAGATGGCCGCGCTGAGCCCCGGCTACCAGTCCGGCACGATCGGGCGGGACGTGTACCGGACGGCGACCGACACCCCCACCATCGTCGTGCCGAACGTGCTGCTGGTCCGCAGGGACCTGGACGCCAACGTCGCCTGCGCGATCACCCGGACGCTGTTCGAGAAGCGCGACGTCCTGGCCCAGGCCAACCCGGCCGCCAAGGGGATCTCGCTGGAAAGGGCCCGCAGGACCCTCCCGGTGCCGCTGCACCGGGGTGCCGACAAGGCGTTGAGGGATCTGGGCGCGAACTGACGGCCGGTCAGTCGACAGGCGCGGTCGCCGCGCGGGCCACGCCGACAAGGCGGTCGGTCTCGGCGAGCAGGGTGTCGTCGTCCACAGGGGTGCCGGGGTCGAGCCGGACGGTCCACGTCAGGCCGTCGACCCCGGCCACCCGCCGGGCCGCGACCCGCGCCGCGCCGCCGGGCAGCCGCTGGTGTTCGGTGTACGCGACCGAGCGGGTCACCCGGGCCCGCACCTGGTGCGGCAGTTCACCCGGGTCGAGCAGCAGGTACGTCTCGGCGGGACCGTCGGTCACCAGCGCGTAGCCGTCGCGCTCGGCGACCGGCTCGGCGGGCGTGACAGTCAACTCCCGACCGGACCACACCGCCTTGAGGATGTCGTGCCAGCCGAGGCGGTGGCCCCGGCCGGGCAGCCACAGCCCGAGGTTGCTGGCCACGACCACCCCGTCGCCCTCGCCGTTGCCCACCGCGGCCCACGCGAGCACCCGCTCGTCGGCGGCCAGCGGCGGCCGGTCGGCCGGGGGCAGTTTCGGCTTGCGGCTGAACAGTCCCATGTCACAACCCTCCCGCGGCCTGCTCGCGCAGCGCCCGGGCGTGCTGCTCCAGTGACAGCAGCTCGCCGAACGCGGCGAAGTACTCGTCCTTGTTGTTGACCGGGTTGATCCGTTGGATCCGGGACTTGAGCTCCTGGATCCGGGCGGTCACCGACCCGAACTGCACACGCGCCATCGTGATCGACACGTATCGCGGATCCGCCTCGCCGTCGATCCGCAGCGGCTCCACCGCCAGCTCACCGACGAGGGCCGCCGCGGCCAGGTCGTCGCAGGAGTCGCGGACCTTCTCGATCCAGACCGCGCCGCCGGTCGCCGACACGGCCCCGCCGGCCGCCGCGATTGCCGTACGAACCGCCACGTGCACCGGATGGCGGTACTCCGTCGCCTCGACCGTGTCGAACATCGGCCCGGCCAGCACCGGCTGTTGCAGGGCCAGCTTCAGCGCCTCCCGCTCGACCATCGACTGTGGGCTGTCCACCGCCGGCTCGGGACGCGCCGGGGCGGGGCGGGCGGCGGGTGCGGCGTCCCGGCCGCCGGACGGTGGGGTGTTGGCGGCGGCGAGCACCGCCCGCTGCACCGGCTCGATCTCCATGCCGAGGTCCATGGCGAGCTTGCGGACGTACTCCGGGCGCTTCTCCCGGTCCTTCAGTTGCGCGACGAGCGGCGCGGCCCGGCGCATCGCCTCCACCCGGCCGTCGACCGTGTCCAGGTCGAAGCGGCTCAGCTCGTGCCGCAGCGCGAAGTCGACGAGCGGCTCGCGCCTGGCCACCAGGTCCCGCACCGCCAGGTCACCCTTGGCGAGCCGCAGCTCGCACGGGTCCATGTTGTCGGGGCTGACCGCGATGAACGTCCGACCCACGAAGCGCTGGTCGTCGGAGAAGGCGCGCAGCGCGGCCTTCTGCCCGGCGGCGTCCCCGTCGAAGGTGAAGATGATCTCGCCGGCCACCGAGTCGGTGTCCAGCAGGAGCCGGCGCAGCACGCCTATGTGGTCCGCGCCGAACGCGGTGCCGCAGGTCGCCACCGCCGTGGTCACCCCGGCCAGGTGGCACGCCATCACGTCGGTGTACCCCTCGACGATCACCGCCCGCCCCTGCTTGGCGATCTCCCGCTTGGCCTGGTCGATGCCGTAGAGCACGTGCGACTTCTTGTAGATCGGCGTCTCGGGGGTGTTCAGGTACTTCGGACCGTCGTCGTCGTCGAAGAGCTTGCGCGCCCCGAAGCCGATCACGTCCCCGGTGAGGTCCCGGATCGGCCAGAGCAGCCGACGACGGAACCGGTCGATGAGCGTGCCGGAGCGCGACTCCCGGGACAACCCGGCCGTCACCAGTTCCTGGTGGGTGAAGCCCTGCTGGCGCAGGTGCTTGGTGAGCGGATCCCAGCCCTCCGGTGCGAAACCGCAGCCGTAGCGCTGGGCGGCGGCCCTGTCGAAACCCCGCTGGGCCAGGAACTCGCGGGCCGGCCGGGCACCCGCGGTGCTGAGCTGCGCCTGGTAGAACTCCACGGCGGCGGCGTGCGCGGCGACGAGGCGCTGACGCTGGCCCTGCTGCGGGCGCGGGCGCGGGGTGCTGCGGTCGTCCTCCACGTAACGCAACTGGATGCCGGCGCGGCCGGCCAGCCGCTCGACGGACTCGACGAAGCTGAGGTGCTCCGCGTCCATCAGGAACTTGATGGCGTCGCCACCGGCCCCGCAGCCGAAGCAGTACCAGACGTTGCGGGCCGGGGAGACGTTGAACGACGGGCTCTTCTCGTCGTGGAACGGGCACAGGCCCTTGAGGTTGCCGCCACCAGCCGACTTCAGGGTGACCGTCTCGGAGATCACATCCCCGATCGAGGTGCGTTCCCGGACCAGTGCGATGTCCTCGTCCCGGATCCGCCCAGCCATGCGCCACCCCCTCGCCGTACATCCTGCCCTGCCGGACCGACGACGTGCCCGCCGGGGGACGCCGGTGTGGCGGCCACCGCCGCGGCTCGCCGGTTTCCGCCCGTGGGTCGGGCCCGCGCGGGGAGCATGACCAGATGCGCAGGGTACGCACCGGCGGCGTCCACTGGCCGGGCCGGCTGGCCGGCCGGCTCGGACTGCGCGACGCCGAACCCCGGTCGGACGAGGACGGGCACCGGCACGCCACCTGGCTGGAACTCTTCCTCGACCTCATCTTCGTGTACGCGCTGGCGGCGGTGGTCGCCCGGCTGGGCAACGACCCGACCCCGGCGCCGACGGAGGTGCTGGCCGTGCTCGGCCTGTTCGTGGTGATCCAGTGGGCGTGGGTGGGGCAGGTCTACTACGACACCCGGTTCGACCCGGACGACGCGCCGCACCGCATCCTGGTGCTCGTCGCGCTGATCGGCGCGGGCGCCATGACGCTTGGCGTCGACGAGGTGCCCGAGAGCGTCCTCCTACCCGTCGGATACCTGATCGTGCGGGGCGTGCTGCTCCTGTTGTACCTGCGGGCCCGACCCACCAGCCCGATGGCCCGTACGGTGACCTCGGTGTACCTGACCGGCTTCGGCGCGGGCTGGCTGATCTGGCTGGCCTCGCTGGCCGCCCCCGCCACGGCACGCCCGGTGCTGTGGATCGTCGCGATGGTCATCGAGCTGGCCACCCCCTGGGTCGGGTGGCGCTGGCTCGACAGGTGGCCGGTGGACGACAGGCACCTGCCGGAACGCATCGGGCAGTTCACCATCATCGTCCTGGGCAGCGCGCTGGCCAGCCTGCTCTTCGCGGTGCCGGACCACCCCCGGCCGTACATGATCGCGACCGCCGGGGTGGCGTTCCTGGTGCCGGCGGCCGTCTGGTGGGTCTACACCACGTTCGTCACCACCCGCCTGTTGCAGACCTGGCTGCGCGGCGGGCAGGCGTACAGCTATCTGCACCTCCCGTTGGACGGTGCGCTGCTGCTGCTCGGCTGGGCACTCGGGCAGGTGGTCCGGCTGGTCGACGACGACGCGACACGGCTGCCGCTGGAACTGCGGCTCGTGCTGGCCGCCTCGGTACTGGTCTGGATGCTCTGCGGTCTGGTGCTGTACTGGCTGTGGAGCCGGCCGACCGCCGGTCGGCTGGCGATCACCGGCTACGGCATCGTCGCGGCCAGTCTGGTCGCGGCGACGGTAGGCGAACCGAGACTCCTGCTGTTCCTGCTCGCGCTGGTGATCGTCGTGTACGCCGTGCTGCTCACCCGCCGACTCACCGCGGCCAGTCAGGAGACCGACGGCTGACGGGCGCTCAGGCGGCAGTCGCCTCCTCGGCCGCCACCTGCCGGTTCCAGTCGGCCTTGGTGGAGCGCCACCCCTCGTCGTCCATCCCGCGCCGCCAGTAACCCGAGATGGAGAGCCGGTCGGCGGGCACACCCCGCTCTGCGCGCAGCAGCCGGCGCAGCTCACGGACGAACGTCGCCTCGCCGTGCACGAAGGCGTGCACCTGACCGGGCGGGAACTCCAGCTCCCGGACCGCCGCCACCAGCGCGGCGCCCACCGGAGCCGTCCCACGGTGGAGCCAGGTCAGCTGGACCGCGCCGGGGCTGAGCAGCTTCTGCTCCTCGGCCGGCTCGGCGACCTCCACGAACACGTGCGCCGGGGCGCCCAGCGGCAGCCGCTCCAGGGCGGCGGCGATCGCCGGCAACGCGCTCTCGTCACCCACCAGCAGATGCCAGTCCGCGTCCGGGCTCGGCGCGTACGCCCCGCCGGGGCCCACGAAGTACACCGGGTCGCCGGGGCGCAGCGCGGCGGCCCACGGGCCGGCGAGCCCCTCGTCGCCGTGGTGCACCACGTCCACCGTCAACTCCTCGGCCAGCGGATCCCACCGCCGCACGGTGTACGCGCGCAGCCGGGGCCACTGCTCCCGGGGCAGCTCCCGACGGATCACCGCCATGTCCATCGGCTGCGGATACACCACACCCGGCTGCGGGAAGACCAGCTTGATGTAGTGGTCGGTGAACTCCCCCACCGGCAGGTCGGCAAGCTCGTCCCCACCGAGGACGAGCCGGATCACATGCGGGGTGGGTCGCTCGGTGCGCAGCACCTGGACCGAGGTGACCGTCATGTTGTTAGGTTATCCTAAGTAGTTGGTGGGCCGTCGCCGACCAGACGCGTGTGCCACGTCACCGCCGCCGGATCGGTGAGCGACGCGACCTGGTCGATCACCACCCGCAGCCGCGCCGCGTCGTCGGGCGCGGCCCGCCACAGCGGCGCGAAGATCGGATCCAGTCCGTCCGGCGCCCGCCGGACCAGCGCGGACACGACCTCCGCCAACATGGTGCGCTGCCGCTCGTAACGACCCCGAAAGCCCGAACGGCGCATCACATAGCGCAGGGCGATGCCCTTGAGCAGGGCGCAGTGCGCCCGGACCAGGCGCGGCACCACCAGATCGGCGGCGTACCGACGATGCGGTCCCGGACCGAAGCGCTCCTCGGTGGCGGCGACCGCCGCGGACACGAACCGGCCCGTCAGCCCGCTGGTCGTGGCCTTGAGGGCGACCTGGGCGCGATGGCTGCCGTCGTACCCGGCGAGCGGGGCGAGCAGCGGATCGGCGAGCAACTCCACAAGCACGCCGGCCAGGTCGTCGGCCGACTCCCCCGAGTACGTGGCGGCCACGTCCGCGCAGAGCGCGGCCCGCTCGTCGGCGTCGTCGAGCAGCGGCCGCAGCGTGACGTACCCGCCGTGCACGCCGTCCTCCACGTCGTGCACCGAGTACGCGACGTCGTCCGCCCAGTCCATCACCTGGGCCTCCAGGCAGCGGCGGTCCCCGGGGGCACCCTCCCGGATCCAGTCGAAGACCACCGTGTCGTCGGCGTACACCCCGAACTTGCGTTGCCCGGCACGGCGCGGCCACGGGTACTTGCCGATCGCGTCCAGCGACGCCCGGGTCAGGTTCAGCCCGGCGGACGAGCCGTCCGGGGCGAGCACCTTCGCCTCCAGGCGGGTCAGCACCCGCAGCGTCTGCGCGTTGCCCTCGAAACCGCCGCACGGCGTGGCCAGCAGATCCAACGCGGCCTCGCCGTTGTGCCCGAACGGCGGATGACCGAGATCGTGGGCGAGGCCTGCGACGTCCACCACGTCCGGGTCACAGCCCAGCCGGGCACCCATCTCCCGGGCGATCTGCGCCACCTCCAGCGAGTGCGTCAGTCGCGTACGCAGGAAGTCGTCGGTGCCGGCCGTGTGCACCTGGGTCTTGGTGGCCAGCCGGCGAAACGCCGCCGAGTGCAGCACCCGGGCCCGGTCACGCTCGTACGGCGACCGGCGATGCCCGGTGTCCTTGGGCGGCTCCTCGACCAGGCGAGCCTCCGGAGCGCCGCTCACGCAGAACGCAGGACGCAGAACTCGTTGCCCTCCGGGTCGGCCAGCACCGTCCACTCGACGTCACCCTGGCCGATGTCGACGTGCCGGGCACCCATGTCGACAAGCCGCTCGACCTCGGCCTCCTGGTCGGCCGGACGGAGGTCGAGGTGCAGCCGGTTCTTGCGCTCCTTGCCGTCGGCCACCGGCACGAAGACCAGGCCGGGCAGGCGGTCGGCGGACTGGCGGATCTCCACCTCGTCGGGCTTCTCGGTGACTACCTGATAGCCGAGCGCCTCGGCCCACCAGCGGGCCAGTCGGGCCGGATCACGGGCATCGATGGTCAGGCTCTCCCAGACGCTTGTCATGCAGTCACCCTTCCCCCTCGACGGCGTACGCAATCGGCCGTGTGCGAGGAGCCAAGATTACGCCCGCCACGGCCGCCCGACCTGCCCACGACGCATCGACGTCGGGTCCACAAACGCCGATTGGCCGGCAGTTGTCGACCGATTGCCGAGGGTTACCGGCTCGCGAGGTGGCAGTGGCCGCCAGTAGCGTTCCCGGCGCGGAAAGTGACCAGGCGGCTGTGCCGCTCGTCCCGGCCCACCTGGCGTCGCCCGCCTGTCTGAACGTCGGGGCCCGGCGGCGGCCGGGAGGCCCCGGTCCGCCGCCGGCCCACGTCAGCGGCTGTCCGACCCGCCGGTCTCCACGACCGCCCGGCCCGCCTCCAGCCGCGCCACCGGCACCCGGAACGGCGAGCAGGACACGTAGTCCAGGCCGACCTCGTGGAAGAAGTGCACCGAGTCGGGGTCGCCACCGTGCTCGCCGCACACACCGAGCTTCAGCCCGGGCCGGGCGGCCCGGCCCTCCTCGGCGGCGATCCGCACCAGCCGGCCGACGCCGTCCCGGTCGATCGACTCGAACGGCGAGATACCGAAGATGCCCAGCTCCAGGTAGCGCCAGAAGAACGCGCCCTCGACGTCGTCGCGGGAGAAACCCCAGCCCATCTGGGTCAGGTCGTTGGTGCCGAAGGAGAAGAACTCGGCGGCCTCGGCGATCTGGCCGGCGGTCAGTGCCGCGCGCGGCACCTCGATCATGGTGCCGATCAGCACCTCGACGCCGCTGTCCCCGACCACCTCCGCGATGATCTTCTCGGCCTCGGTGCGGACCGTCTCCAGCTCCTGCACCGCCCCGACCAGCGGCACCATGATCTCCGGCTTGGCCACCCCACCGCCTCGGGCGCAGCTGACGGCCGCCTCGGCGATGGCCCGCACCTGCATCGCGAACAGGCCGGGGATGACCAGGCCGAGGCGTACGCCCCGCAACCCGAGCATCGGGTTCTCCTCGTGCATCCGCCGGACGGCGGCGAGCAGGGCCTCCTCCTTCGCGACGTCCTCGCCCCGCTCCTGAGCGACAGCCACGTTCACCGCGAGCTGCTCCAACGGCGGCAGGAACTCGTGCAGCGGCGGGTCGATCAGCCGGACGGTGACCGGCAGCCCGTCCATCTCGCGGAAGATCTCCTCGAAGTCGGCCCGCTGCAACGGCAGCAGCGCCGCCAGCGCCGCCTCCCGCTCACCCTCGGCGCGGGCCAGGATCAGCCGCTCGACCAGCTCCCGCCTGTCGCCGAGGAACATGTGCTCGGTGCGACACAACCCGATGCCCTCGGCGCCGAAGCGCCGCGCCCGGGCCGCGTCCGCGCCGGTGTCGGCGTTCGTGCGGACCGCGAGCCGCCGCTTGCCGTCGGCGTGCGTCATGATCCGGTGTACGGCCCGGACCAGCGCGTTGTCGATGTGCTCCGGGTCGAGGCTGCCCTCGAAGTACTGCACGACCTCCGACGGCATGACAGGCACCTCGCCGAGGTAGACCTTGCCCGTGGTGCCGTCGATGGACACGACGTCGCCCTCGTTCACGGTCTGCCCGGCCACGGTGAAGCGCTTCGCCGGCACGTTCACGTCGATCTCGTCGGCACCGGAGACGCAGGTCTTGCCCATCCCCCGGGCCACCACTGCCGCGTGGCTGGTCTTACCGCCCCGCGACGTCAGGATGCCCTTCGCGGCGATCATGCCGTTCAGGTCGTCCGGGTTGGTCTCGCGGCGGACCAGGATCACCGACTCACCCTCGGCGGCCAGCTCGACGGCCCGCGCGGAGGTGAAGACGACCTTGCCCGACGCCGCGCCGGGCGACGCGCCGATGCCCTTCGCGACAGCCTCGAACTCGTGGTCGAGCTGGAAACGGGGGAACATCAGCTGCGCCAGCTGCGCGCCGTTGACCCGGTGCAGCGCCTCGTCCAGGTCGATGAGGCCCTCGTCGACGAGCTGCCCCGCGATGACGAACGCGGCGGCGGCCGTCCGTTTGCCGACCCGGGTCTGCAACATCCACAGCTTGCCGCGCTCGATGGTGAACTCGATGTCGCAGAGGTCCTTGTAGTGCTCCTCCAGCCGGGCCATGATGCCGAGCAGCTCGTCGTAGGAGGACTTGTCGAGCTGCTCCAACTCCTGCAACGGCACCGTGTTGCGGATGCCGGCGACGACGTCCTCGCCCTGCGCGTTGGCCAGGTAGTCGCCGTAGATGCCCTGCGCCCCGCTGCCCGGGTCGCGGGTGAACGCGACGCCGGTGCCGGAATCCGGGCCGAGGTTGCCGAAGACCATGCTCACCACGTTGACCGCGGTGCCCAGGTCGGCCGGGATCCGCTCCTGGCGGCGGTAGAGCACCGCGCGCTCGGCGTTCCACGACTCGAAGACGGCGCGGATGGCCAGGTCGAGCTGCTCGCGCGGCTGCTGCGGGAACTCCCGACCGGTGTGCTTCACGAAGATCTTCTTGTACGCGTCGACAAGCCCGCGCAGGTCGTCGGCGTCCAGATCCAGGTCGTTGGAGGTGCCCTTGGCGTTTTTGGCCTCGTCGAGGGCGTGCTCGAACTCCTCGCCTGGCACCTCGCAGACGGTCTTGCCGAACATCTGGATGAGCCGGCGGTAGGAGTCCCAGGCGAACCGGTCTGCGCCGCCGGAGGCGGCCTGGCTGCCTTCGCCGCTGGCCTGTCGTGCGAGTCCTTGCACGCTCTGGTCGTTGAGGCCGACGTTGAGGACGGTCTCCATCATGCCGGGCATGGAGAACTTCGCGCCGGAGCGGACGGACACCAGCAGGGGGTCCTGCGGGTCGCCGAGGCGCTTGCCCATGGCACGCTCCAGCGACTCCAGGTGCTTCTCGATCTGACCGGCCAGCCCGTCGGGCTCCCGCCCGGTCGCGAGGTACGCCTGGCAGGCCTCGGTGGTGATGGTGAAGCCGGGCGGAACGGGCAGGCCGAGGTTTGTCATCTCGGCGAGGTTGGCCCCCTTGCCGCCGAGCAGGTCCTTGAGATCCTTGTTTCCTTCAGAGAAGTCGTAGACGTACTTGTGATCGACGGTCTCTTGCGCTGCCACCAGAGCCTCCACAACACACGCGCCGGAATGACACTTAACGAAGGTTCAGTTTTCCTCTACCCCGCAGCGGACCACAGGTAATCCCCGGGTCGACGCCGATTGGTGGGCGAAGGTTAAGCGAACATCGAGCGACCTGGGACCGTTCGGTGACAATTGGCACAGCCATCACGACTATCCGTGTTCGTACCAGTTTTTGGGAACGCTTCCATGCGCACCATCACGCATCGAGGCCGAGCGCCGTACGCTTGATGGCACGCCAGCCGGTGAACGTCGCTTTTGCCATAACCGACGCGAATACACCCCCGGAGTCGCCGCCGTGTCGACCATCCCCTCCTCCGGCCCCACCGCTGCGCCCGCGCCACTGTCGGTCGGGGAGCCGGACGCGGCGACGCTGGCCCGCACGGCCGAGCAGAGCGCGGTCACGGCGCTCACCACGGCGACCCCGCACCGGCTCGCCGACGTCGTGCCCGCCCCGCAGCAGGTCCAGCCGGACCCGACCGCGGACTGGGTGCTGCCGGCCGACGCCGCGATCGTGGCCGGCGCCGACCCCGCCGCGCTGGCCGTCGCGGAACAGCTCGCCGAGCTGCTGCGCCCGGCCACCGGCTATCCGCTCCCGGTCACCGAGGCTGCCGCGCCGGCCCACGGCATCGCGCTGGTGCTGGACCGGACCGCCGCCGACCTCGGCCCGGAGGGCTACCGGCTCGACGTCACCACCACCGGGGTACGCCTCACCGCCGGCACCGCCACCGGCCTCTTCCACGGCGTGCAGACCCTGCGCCAACTGTTGCCGGCGGCCATCGAGAGCCCGACCCCGGTCGCCGCGCACTGGGCGCTGCCCGGCGGGACGATCACCGACGCGCCCCGCTTCCCGTACCGGGGCGCAATGCTCGACGTCGCGCGGCACTTCTTCGCCGTCGACGACGTGCTGCGGGTGATCGACCACCTGGCCCGCTACAAGCTCAACCATCTGCACCTGCACCTCACCGACGACCAGGGCTGGCGAATCGCCGTCGACTCCTGGCCGAAGCTGACCACCGTCGGCGGGACGACCGAGGTCGGCGGCGGCCCCGGCGGGCACTACACAACTGCCGACTACGCGCGGATCGTCTCCTACGCGGCCACCAGGCACATCACAGTTGTCCCGGAGATCGACCTCCCCGGCCACACGAACGCGGCGCTCGTCGCGTACCCGGAGCTGGCACCGGACAAGCTCGCGCCACCGCCGTACACCGGCACCGAGGTCGGTTTCAGCTACGTCGACCCGGCCGACGAGCGGACGTACGACTTCGTCGCCGACGTTCTGGGCGAGGTGGCCGCGCTCACCCCCGGGCCGTGGCTGCACATCGGTGGTGACGAGGCGTTCAAGGTCACCGGCGAGGTCTACACCGGTTTCGTCGAGCGGGTCCAGCGCATCGTGGCCGACCTCGGCAAGACCGTCGTGGGTTGGCACCAGCTCGCACCGGCCGCCCACCTCGACGGCCGGGTCCTGCAGTGGTGGGGCACCAACGGCGAAGACCCCACCACGGCCGAGGCCGTACACCGGGGCGCCCGACTGATCGTCTCCCCCGGCAACCACGCCTACCTGGACATGAAGTACGCCCCGGACACCCCGATCGGGCACGACTGGGCCGGCCTGATCGACGTACGGAAGGCGTACGACTGGGACCCGGGCATGCACGTCACCGGCGTGCCCTCGACGGCGGTCATCGGGGTGGAGGCCCCGCTCTGGACCGAATCGGTCACCTCGCTTGCCGACATCGAGTTCCTGCTGCTGCCCCGGCTCCCCGCCATCGCCGAGCTGGGCTGGTCGCCCCGGGCGACCCACGACTGGAACGGCTTCCGCGACCGCCTGGCCGGCCACGGCCCACGCTGGGACGCCGCCGGCATCACCTTCCACCGAGCCCCCGAGATCCCGTGGCCGAGCACCCCGGCGATCCCTGGACAGCGCCGAACCATCCCCGCAGGCGTCAACCCGACATAACAACCGAATCGATTCGCACGCGGGGCTCCGGCCGATCCGCCTGTCCGGTATCGGGCGGTTCGTCCCGTGGTCGAGGCCACCCCGGTGGCGGAATCCCGGGCCGGGCCGGGCCGTTATATCTGGCACGCCACCGCGACTCTCGGGTCGTACGCGGAGACATCCGCCGCCGACTCGAACACGGTGCGGGGCGGCCGCCGGGAACACCGGCCGGGCCACCCCGGTTACATCCCCTGCACAGTCGAACAGCACGGGCCGAGGATCCCGGTGGAATGATCCGCCGCCCCGGACCGTTGTGATCCGTCCCGACGCCGGCCCACGGGCCGCCGGGCGAGAACATCCCCCGAACTCCCGCGCGGGACCTGTCCCCCGACACGCCGCGCGGAACCCCCGATGAAGCAGAGGAGCACGCCATCATGCGTACCGATCTGATTCGTAAGACCGCACTGACCGCCGCCGGCCTCGCGTTCACCGGTGGCGCCATCGCCGGACCGGTCACCACCGCGTATGCCGCGTCGGACGCCAAGCCCACCGCGCAGACGCAAACCGACCGCAACGGTCACGGTGAGCGTCAGCTGGGCGTGCGCTACGAGGCCCAGCCGAACTTCTACTACTGCGGCCCCGCCGCCGCCCGTAACGCGCTGAGTGTGCAGGGCAAGGACATCAGCGTCGACGCCATGGCCAAGGAGATGGGCACCACCGAAGCCGGCACCAACTCCATCAACGACATCACCCCCGTGCTGAACAAGGAGACCGGCAAGAACGACGCCTACCGCTCCGTCGAGATCAGCACCCCGGCGGCCGACGACAAGCAGACCGACAAGCTGCGCGCCGACATCGTCAAGACCGTCGACGACGGTCGGGCCGTGGTCGCCAACATCGCCGGCACCACCACCGACACCGACGGCGGCGTGCACTCCTTCGAGGGCGGGCACTACATCAGCGTCGTCGGCTACCGCGACAACGGCCAGACGGTGAAGATCGCCGACTCCGCCGACCCGAACACCGCCTCCTACGAGGTGCCCGTCGAGCACCTCGCCGACTGGATCGCCACCCGCGGCTACGCCACCAGCTGAGCACCACCCAACGACGAAGGGCCGGACCCCACCACGGGGACCGGCCCTTCGGCATGTCCAGGTCCGCCCAGCGCCCAGCGCCCAGCGCCCAGCGCCCAGCGCCCAGCGCCCAGCGCCCAGCGCCCAGCGCCCAGCGCCCAGCGCCCAGCGCCCAAGATCCTCACAACATCGGGGATGTTGCTGCTTCCGACACGCAGGAGACACCAACATCCCCGAAGTTGCGCGGCTCTCGGCGACGAGCACCCGGCGCGGGCCCGTTGGTTGTGTGATGGGCTCCACCTACGTCCGACCCCTGCGGCCGGCGGGACCGGGTCGGCACCCGGCAGAGACTCGCCCGCCGATGGCAACCCCGTCGCAGACCGAGGGCTCAGCCGCCGGAGTCGTCCATCTCGGCGCCCTCGGGGACCGTGTCGTCGTCCCGGCTGGCCAGCCAACCGTCGGGCAGTGCGACCTTGCCCGGCGAGTTCGTCCGCCCGCGTGGCTGGCCCAGCGCCGTCACCGGGAACGGCTCCGCCGGGTCGAGCTTGCCGAGCAGATCGTCGAGCTGGGCCAGGCTCTCGATCATCGCCAGCGATCGGCGCAGCTCCCCGCCGACCGGGAAGCCCTTGAGGTACCAGGCGACGTGCTTGCGGAAGTCGGTGCAGCCGTCCCGCTCGCCCCGGGCCGGGTTGCGTGCGCCCGCCACGAACTGGTCGACAAGCAGCTCGGCGTGCCGGCGCATGGTCACCGCCACCTCGCCCAGGCTCGGCATCCGCCGCTCCGGCCTGCCGTTGAAGGCGGCCTCCAGGTCGGCGAAGAGCCACGGCCGGCCCAGGCAGCCACGGCCGATCACCACGCCGTCGACACCTGTGTGCGCGACCATCCGCAGCG
The DNA here is from genome assembly GCF_040683695.1 of Micromonospora sp. NPDC093244. Lineage (NCBI taxonomy): Bacteria > Bacillati > Actinomycetota > Actinomycetes > Micromonosporales > Micromonosporaceae > Micromonospora > Micromonospora sp. NPDC093244. Next base: position 106,045 of record NZ_JBFBEO010000001.1, on the reverse strand, counting down.
CGTCCTCCGCCTCCCAGATGTCGCCGTTGCCGAGCACCGGCACGTCGAGTGCCTGCTTCAACGTGGCGATGGCGTCCCAGTCGGCGGTGCCCGAGTACCGCTGCGCGGCCGTGCGCCCGTGCAGGGCCACCGCGGCGACGCCCGCCTCCTGCGCGGCCAGCCCGGCTTCGACGTACGTCAGATGGTCGTCGTCGATGCCCTTGCGCATCTTCACGGTGACCGGCACCCCGGCCGGCGACGCGGCGGCGACCGCGGCCGTCACCAGCCGGGCGAAGAGCCGGCGCCGCCAGGGCAACGCCGCGCCGCCGCCACGCCGGGTGACCTTGGGTACGGGGCAGCCGAAGTTGAGATCGATGTGGTCGGCCAGATTGCGCTCCACGACGATGCGCACGGCCGCGGCGGTGACCTCCGGGTCGGTGCCGTAGAGCTGGAGGCTGCGGGGCTTCTCGTCATCACCGAACGCGATCATGCGCAGCGTCTTCGGGTTCCGCTCGACGAGCGCCCGGGTGGTGATCATCTCGCAGACGTAGATGCCGCCGCCCTGCTCCCGGCAGAGCCGACGGAACCCGACGTTGGTGATCCCCGCCATCGGCGCGAGGACCACGGGTGGCCACACCTGGTGCGGCCCGAGAGTAAGAGGGCCCATGGCAGTCACCGCACAAGTGTAAGGAAGGGCCCCTGCTTAACGCCTGGTGCATAGGAAGGGGCCCTTCCTTACACGACGCATATCACACCCCGCGATGATCGACGGAGTTGTCCACAGCCGGCAGGAGTTTCCACAGGCCGAACGACGGGGCAGGACAGGGCCTGGTTCCGGCGGCCAGGCTGCGGCCATGCGTGAACATCCACCTGAGCTGGCGGCGACGGCCGAGCGGCAACAGCACATCGTCACCCGAGCTCAGTTGCTCGCCGCCGGCTACGACGACATGTACCTGTACCGCCAGGCCCGTCGCGGCCAGTGGCAACGCGTCCTGCCGGCGACGTACGCCCTGTTCACGGGCGTACTGACCGATGAACAACGGCGGATCTCCGCAGCGCTCTACGCCGGGCCGCAGGCGCAGCTCACCAGCTTGGCCGCGCTCGCCTGGTACGGGTTCCGGCAGATTCCGCGTAACACCGACGTACACCTGGTGGTGCCGCACTACGCGCGGCGCCGGTCGGCGGACTACGCCGTTGTTCGGCGAGCCCTGGCACTGGACGCCTGGCCGCGGTCGAGCGCGCCCTATGCGGTTTGCTCGCCGGCGCGGGCGGTGGTGGACGCGGCTCGCGACCTTCGGCAGCTTCGCCCGGTGCGGGCCATCGTCGCCGAGTCCGTCCAGCGCGGTTTCACCGACCTCGGCCGGCTTGACGAGGAGATCCGCCGGGCGCGGCGCAGTCGCACCGCGCTGATCAGGATGGCGTACGCGGAGGTCCTGGCCGGCACCCGGTCGGCTCCGGAGGCGGAGCTGCGCGAGTGCCTGGCGGACAGCCCGATCCTGCCGGAGATTCGGTGGAATCCCCGCCTTCGTACGCTCGACGGGGCGGCGCTGCCGACGCCGGACGGGTATCTCACCGACTCGGCGGTGGCGCTGGAGGTCGATTCGCAGGAGTACCACTTCAGCCCGAGCGACTGGGCCCGGACGTTGGAGCGGCACAACGAGCTGAGTCGGCACGGCGTCCTGGTTCTGCACGTCACGCCGGCACAGCTACGGCGCCACCCGAACCGCATTCGACGAACTGTCGAGGACGCGTACGAGTCCCGGCAGGGCGTCGGCGCCACGCTCCGGGTCCGCGTCGATCCGGCCGGCCCGGAGCATGCAATGGCCTGATCGAGTACGGGCGCTCCACGCGACTCAGCCCCGCTGCTCCGCTCTGCGCTGCGCCGCTCAGCTCAGCTCACGGAACAACGGAGTTAGGAAGGGGCCCCTCCTATACCTGAGGCGTTAGGAAGGGGCCCTTCCTTACACCTCAGCAGCCCGGGAGGCGCTCGATCAGGTACCGCTCGACCTGATCCAGGGAGACCCGCTCCTGGGCCATGGTGTCCCGGTTGCGCACCGTCACGGCGTTGTCGTCAAGGGTGTCGAAGTCGACAGTCACGCAGAACGGGGTGCCGATCTCGTCCTGCCGGCGGTAGCGGCGACCGATCGCCTGCGAGTCATCGAACTCCACCACCCAACGCTTACGCAGCAGCGCCGCGAGGTCCTTCGCCTTCGGCGACAACGCCTCGTTGCGCGACAGCGGCAGCACCGCAACCTTGACCGGGGCCAGCCGCGGGTCGAACCGCATCACCGTGCGCTTGTCCACGCCGCCCTTGGTGTTCGGCGCCTCGTCCTCGTCGTACGCCTCGAGCAGGAAGGCGAGCACCGCGCGGGTCAGACCGGCGGCCGGCTCGATGACGTACGGCATCCAGCGCTCACTCTTGGTCTGGTCGAAGTACGACAGGTCGACACCCGAGTGCTTGCTGTGCGTGGACAGGTCGAAGTCGGTGCGGTTGGCGACGCCCTCCAGCTCGGCGAACTCCGTGCCGCCGAACTGGAAGCGGTACTCGATGTCGACAGTGCGCTTCGAGTAGTGGGAGAGCTTCTCCTTGGGGTGTTCGAACAGGCGCAGATTGTCAGCCGACAGGCCCAGGTCGAGATACCAGTTCCAGCGCTCCTGGAGCCAGTACTCGTGCCACTGCTCGTCGGTGCCCGGCTCGACGAAGAACTCCATCTCCATCTGCTCGAACTCGCGGGTCCGGAAGATGAAGTTGCCGGGCGTGATCTCGTTGCGGAACGACTTGCCGGTCTGCGCGATGCCGAACGGCGGCTTCTTGCGGGCGACCGTCTCGACGTTCTTGTAGTTCACGAAGATGCCCTGCGCGGTCTCCGGACGCAGGTAGTGCAGACCCTCGTCGCTCTCCACCGGGCCCAGGTACGTCTTCATCAGGCCGTTGAACATCTTCGGCTCGGTGAAGGTGCCCTTGTTGCCGCAGTTGGGGCAGTTCAGCTCGGCGAGCGAGGTCAGCGGCTTGCCGTGCTTCTCGGCGTACGCCTCCTCCAGGTGGTCCGCCCGGAAACGCTTGTGGCAGAACTGGCACTCGGTGAGCGGGTCGACGAACTCGGCGATGTGGCCGGACGCCTCCCACACCCTGCGGGCCAGGATCACGGCGGAGTCGAGGCCGACCACGTCGTCGCGCTGCTGGACCATCGTCTTCCACCACTGCCGGCGGACGTTCTCCTTGAGTTCAACGCCGAGCGGCCCGTAGTCCCACGCTGATCGGGTGCCTCCGTAGATCTCGCTGGAGGGGAAGACGAAGCCTCGGCGCTTGGCGAGGCTGACGACGGCGTCGATACGGTCGACTGGCATGTTTCCTCCTACGCCGGCTGGCGGTCGGCGGGGGGCGAGATATGGATGGAACGGTCAGTTCGGGCCAACGGTACGGTCACCGTCGCCCCGAACCCAGCAGAATACCGGGAGCCGGTCAGCTCACCCCGCAGACCTCCATGCCACCGGTCTGGCTGTCCGAGCCAAGGGTGACCTGCTGCTGTTCCCGGTCACCGCCCTCGAGTGTCACGTCGACAGGCACCGTCAGGTTGGTGGTGTCCACCTCACCCACCCGGTACGCGCTCACCTGCGGTTCGGCAGCTGCCCGCCGTTCGAACTCGGGGCGGGACTCGCGCCGCTGCGCGTCGTCGCAGAGCTGCTCGTACGCCCGGCCGTAGTTTCGCTCGACGAGGGCCTGGTAGTAGTCGCTGGTCACCGTGCGGCCCTGCTCCCGGACGGCCTGCACGCCTGTGACGAACAGGCCCACGACGGCTGTGCCTCCCCCGCCGCAGCAGAGCAGCAGGGCCAGAGCGCCGACGCCGAGGCCGATCCAGAGCCGGGTCCGGCGGCCCTCGGTGGGCGGCGCGGCGAACGGCGGAGCCACACCGGGACCGGGCGGCGGGGCGGGTGCGGTCATAGGAGCAGCGTAGTGTCCGCCGGCTCAGCGGTAAGGACCCGCAGCCCGATCACTCTCGGCGACCACCACGGCCCCGCCGGGCGCGGCGCTGGCCAGGGCCTCGTACGCGGACGGTTCGTCGATCGACTCGGCGAGCAGCGGCACGGCGCTGACCTTGACCTCGAAGGCGCCCAGTGCCCGCCGGTAGGTGCCCACCGACTCCCACTCGGTGAGCAGCGTCCAGTGCCGGGGGTCGTCCAGCGCCCGGACCAGTTGTCCTCGCAGGTAGCCGGGTCGGGCGGCCAGCGCGGTGAGGGCGGCGTGCGCCCGTTCGGTGAAGTCGTCGGCGACATCGACGTCGACCACGAACCGGTTGGTCACCAGCACCGGGGGTTCCTCCTCGTAGAGTCTGTGGGATGCAGCGTACGCAGCGCCCTCTGCTGGCGCGTCTGGCCGGGGCGAACCCGACGTCGGTGTTCCTGCTCACCCTCGTGGTGGTGCTTGTGGCGTTCTTCACGCCAGGTGTCGTCGGTGGGCTGCTGACGCTCGCGCTCGCGGCGGTGCTGATTGCCCTGTTGGCGACGACCTGGCCGGTGCAGTCGCCGCAGACCCGGCTGATCCGGCTGCTGATGCTGACCCTGCTGGTAACTGTGGGTCTGGCGAAGCTGCTCTGACATGCAATCATGCGTTTTTGACAATCATTATCGTTGCCACGGACAGTTGGGGACATGACCAACCGCACCACGTCCCGCGTCCTGGCCGCCGCGACCGCAGTGCTCGCCCTAGGCGCCGGGGCCGGCTGCTCGACCGGCGGCGCCGCCGGTGCCGACCCGCAACGAGTCGACGTGGTGGCCGCGTTCTACCCCCTGGAGTTCCTCGCCGAGCGGATCGGCGGAGACGCGGTCCGGGTGACCAACCTCGCCAAGCCCGGCGCCGAGCCGCACGACCTGGAACTCAGCCCGAAGCAGGTCGGCCAGGTCAGCGAGGCCGAGTTGATCGTCTACCTGAAGGGCTTCCAGCCGGCGGTGGACGACGCCGTCGCACAGAACGGCGGTGACCGGACGTTCGACGTGACGACCGTGCAACCACTGCTGGACGCGACAGCCGCCGGGCACGACCACGAGGGCGCGGGCGAGCACGCCGAGGAGGACACCGGCGGCAAGGACCCGCACGTCTGGCTCGACCCGACCCGGCTGGCCACCATCGGCGACCAGCTCGCCAAGCGGCTCGCCGAGGCCGACCCGGACCACGCCGGCGACTACACCGCCCGCGCCTCCGCGCTGCGCGCCGACCTGACGGCGCTTGACGGCGAGTTCACCACGGGCCTGGCGACCTGCCAGCGGCGGGAGATCGTGACCAGCCACACCGCGTTCGGCTACCTCGCCGACCGGTACCGGCTCGACCAGGTCGGCATCACCGGGCTGAGCCCGGACGTCGAACCCTCCCCGCGGCGGCTGGCGCAGGTCATCGAGGAGGCCAGGGAACACCGGACCACCACGATCTTCTTCGAGACGCTTGTCAGCCCGAAGGTCGCCGAGACCATCGCCGGTCAGGTGGGCGCGAAGACCGCAGTGCTCGACCCGCTCGAAGGGCTCGCCGCCGGCGACGGCGCCGACTACCTTTCGGTGATGCGTACCAACCTCCAGGCCCTGCGAACGGCGTTGAGCTGCTCGTGAGCACACCCGTCATCACCGTCGAGCACGGGGCGGTCGGCTACGACGGCCGCCCCGTGCTCCGGGACGTCTCGCTCACCGTGACCGCCGGGGAGGTCGTCGCGGTGCTCGGCGCCAACGGCTCCGGCAAATCCACGCTGATCCGCGCGGTGCTCGGCCTGGTGCCGCTGAGCACCGGCGCGATCACCCTCTTCGGCCAGCCGCTGCGCCGGTTCCGGCAGTGGCAGCGCATCGGGTACGTCCCGCAGCGCCTCGGCGCCGGCGGCGGCGTACCTGCCACCGTGCGCGAGGTGGTGGCCTCCGGCCGGTTGGCCCGCCGGGGTCTGCTCCGCCCTCCGGGCGCGGCCGACCGCACCGCCGTCGACGACGCGCTGCGCGCGGTGGGTCTCGCCGACCGGGCCGCCGACCCGGTGGCCACCCTCTCCGGTGGCCAGCAGCAGCGCACCCTGATCGCCCGCGCACTGGCCGGCCGGCCGGAGCTGCTGATCCTCGACGAGCCCACCGCCGGGGTGGACGCGGCCAGCCAGGAGGCGTTCGCCGACGCGCTGCGCGACTTCGTCGGCGACGGCGGAACGGTGCTGCTGGTGGCCCACGAGCTGGGCCCGCTCCGGCCGGTCATCAGCCGGGCTGTCGTCGTACACGAGGGTGGCATCTGCCACGACGGCCCGGTGCCGGACCCGGCCGGCCATCACGCGGAGCCCGACCACGACCACGTGCACCCGCACGGTCCCGACGAGCCCGCCGGGCTGTGGAGCAGCTGAGCAATGGAACTCTTCCAGTACCCGTACATGCAGCGGGCCCTGATCGCCGCGCTGGTGATCGGCCTGGCCGCGCCGGCGCTCGGCATCTACCTGGTGCAGCGCCGGCTGACGCTGATCGGCGACGGCATCGGGCACGTGGCGTTGACAGGCGTCGGCGCCGGCCTGCTGCTCAACCGTTCGCCGGTGCTGGTGGCGGTGATCGTGGCGACCATCGGCGCGGTCACCATCGAGGTGGTCCGCTCCCGCGGGCGTACCTCCGGCGACCTGGCCCTGGCCCTGCTCTTCTACGGCGGCATCGCCGGCGGTGTGCTGCTGGTCGGTCTCTCCGACGCGACGAGCGCCAACCTCAACGCCTACCTGTTCGGGTCGCTGACCACCATCTCGCCAGCCGACCTGACGACCATCGCGGTGCTCGGCACGGCGATCCTCGTCGCCATGATCGCGCTGCGGCCGGCGCTCTTCGCGGTCAGCCACGACGAGGAGTACGCGCGGGTCTCCGGCCTGCCGGTGCGCACCCTCAACCTGCTGATCGCGGTCACCACCGCGGTCACGGTGACCATCGCGATGCGCGCGGTGGGGGTGCTGCTGATCAGCGCGCTCATGGTGGTCCCGGTGGCCGCCGCCCAGCAGGTCACCCGCGGCTTTCGCAGCACGATGACCGCCGCGATGGCACTCGGGGTCTTCGCGGCCGGCACCGGCGTCTGGGTGGCGGCGACGGCGGACACCGCCCCGGGCGCCTCGGTGGTGCTTGTGGCGATCGCGTCCTTCCTGGTGGTGGCCGTGGCCGGGGGCATCTGGCGGGCGCTGCGCCGCCGGGTCACACCGTCCTCCGTTCCGGCGCCGGAACCGCACGAGGTCGTGCTGCGCTGAGACGGATCAGCGGGACGCCTGCGGCATTCGTTACCGTTGCAGGATGACCGGCGCAGCGGGCTATGAGGCGTTCGACGGGGCCAGCGAACTGCTCCGCGCCCTGTCGGCCCCCATCCGGCTGGCCATCGTCAGCGAGCTGGCCGACGGTGAACGGTGCGTCCACGAGCTTGTGGAGAAGCTGGGCGCCGCACAACCGCTGGTCTCCCAGCACCTGCGCGTGCTGCGGGGCGCGGGCGTCGTGCGGGGCTCGCGTCGAGGTCGGGAAATCGCGTACAACCTGGTCGACGAGCACGTCGCGCACATCGTGGCGGACGCGGTGAGCCACGCCGGGGAGGGATCATGAGCGAGAGCGGCGCCGCCGTTCGCAACACCCGGCAGCGCTCGGCGGTGAGCGCACTGCTGGGCGAGATGGACGGCTTCCACAGCGCCCAGGACCTGCACGCGATGCTGCGCCAGCGCGGTGAGCGGGTCGGTCTCACCACCGTCTACCGCACCCTGCAAGGCCTCGCCGACGCGGGCGAGATCGACGTGATGCGACCGCCGGGCGGCGAGCACCTCTACCGCCGGTGCAGCGAGGGACACCACCACCACCTGGTCTGCCGGGCCTGCGGCCGTACCGTCGAGGTGGCCGGCCCGGCCGTGGAGAGCTGGGCCGACCGGGTGGCCGAGCAGCACGGGTACGCAGACGTCAGCCACACCCTGGAGATCTTCGGCACCTGCCCGGCCTGCGTCCGCTGAGGGTGTCGGGCTGAGGGCGTTCGTGGCACGCTGTCCGGCGTGAAAATCTACGCCGATCGGTTTCCGACCGCCGCCCGCCAGTTGCTCACCGACCTTCTCGTCGTCGCCTGGGTGTACGTCGCGATCCGTGGCGCGCTGTGGCTGCACGACCTGGTGCAGAAGCTCGCCGTACCGGGGCAGAAGCTGGAGGGCGCCGGCAGTGGGCTCGCCGACAACCTGGGCGACGCCGGCGGCAAGGTCGGCCGGGTGCCGCTGGTCGGTGACGAGTTGACCGCCCCCTTCCGGCGGGCCGCAGACGCCGCCCGTGGGCTCGCCGACGCCGGCCGCGACCAGCAGCACCTCGTCGACCAGCTCGCCCTGGCGCTCGCCATCGCGGTGCTGATCTTCCCCCTCGGCATCGTGCTGTTCGGCTGGCTGCCGCTGCGGGTGCGCTGGATGCGCCGGGCCGGATCGGCGGCGAAGCTCGCCGCCGGACCGGCCGGGCGGGATCTGCTCGCCCTGCGCGCGCTGGCCACCCAGCCGCTGGGCCGGCTCACCCGGATCGCGCCGGACGTCGCCGAGGCGTGGCGACGCGGCGACGACGAGACTGTCGACGCCCTCGCCGCGCTGGAGCTGCGTCAACTCGGCCTGCGCGGGCGTGGCCGCTGACCCGCCCCGCCACGCCCCGCCCCGCCGAGCAGACGCGGGATCGCCACGATCAGGTGATGGACAGTAGTTCTCCACCCTCGCCGCAGAGCTTCTCTTCATCACCTGATCAAGGGACGCTGCCCTGCGACCACCGCGCCAGCTCGGGCTGCGCGGGCGTGGCCGCTAAGGTCGTCGGGTGTTCTACTTCCTGGTCGCCATCGCCGTACTGCTGCTCGTCTACGCCGCCGTGCTTGTCTCCTTCGTACGGCGGGGCAGGAAGATCGCGCCCGCGGCGTACCTGGGTCTGGCGGTGCTCAACGGTCTGATCCTGGCGGGGGTGCTCGCCTGGGCGGTCGCCCGCTGACAGCGCTCGGCGCCACGCCACACCACGCCACATTTCAAGCTCGTGCTCGAACCAGGAAGTAGTGGCCTCGTGGTCGGACGGATGCCACTAGATCCAGGATCTAGCGTGATCATGCGCCGCACCCGCGCGGCAGCACGGCCGGGGCGGTAACGGGGAGGGCTACGGCTTCGGCGGGATGCGGCGGCGGACGTCCTCGGCGGTGGACGGGCCGGGCGACCAGCGGGCCACCCACGGCAGCTCGTCGGACGGGGTGATGACCCAGTCCTCCAGACCCGCGTAACGGCCGGCGAGGATCCGCTTCGCGGCGGCGGTGTCGACCGAGTCGGTGTTGTCCCACAGGGCGGCAAACAGGGCGTCCACCCGCACCCGCGCCTGCCGGCAGAACAGGTCGGCCAGCTCGACGTTCTCCGGGCGGGCGTCCCGTTCGGCGACCGCCCGGACGCAGACCGCCGACATCGCGAACAGCTCCGCGCCGATGTCCACCACCCGGCCGAGGAACGCCTGCTTGCGCTCCATCTTTCCCTGCCAGCGCGACATCGCGTAGAACGTCGACCGGGCCAGCTTGCGCGACGACCGTTCCACCTGACGCAGGTGAGCGGCCAGTGGCCCGAACTCGGCGTACGCCGAAGGTCTCTGACCTCGGCCGACGGCAAGGGTCGGCAGCCACTTCGCGTAGAAGGCCCCGGCGCGGGCGCCGGCGCGGGCCTTGCGGCCGAGCCCCGCGTCCGGGTCGATGATGTCGCCGGCCACCGACAGGTGGGCGTCCACGGCCTCCCGGGCGATCAGCAGGTGCATGATCTCGGTGGAGCCCTCGAAGATCCGGTTGATCCGCAGGTCACGCATCATCTGTTCGACGGCGGCGGCACGTTCGCCACGGGCGGCCAGCGAGTCTGCCGTCTCGTACCCGCGGCCGCCCCGGATCTGGATCAGCTCGTCGGCGATCTTCCAGGCCATCTCGCTGGCGTACAGCTTGACCAGCGCCGCCTCGATCCGGATGTCGTTGCGGTCGTCGTCGGCGAGCAGGCAGCACAGGTCCAGCATGGTCTCCATGCCGTACGTGGTGGCGGCGATGAACGAGAGTTTCTGCGCGACCGCCTCGTGCTCGCCCACCGGCCGACCCCACTGGACCCGGTCGGCGGCCCACCCCCGGGCCACGTTCAAGGCCCACTTGCCGGCACCCACGCACATCGCCGGCAGCGAGAGCCGACCGGTGTTCAACGTGGTGAGCGCGATCTTGAGGCCCTTGCCCTCGCCGCCTATGACGTTCTCGGCGGGCACGAACACGTCGTGGAACCGGGTGAGGCTGTTTTCCAGGCCGCGCAGGCCGACGAACTCGTTGCGTCGTTCGACAGTGATGCCGGCGCTGTCGCCGTCCACCACGAACGCGGTGATCCCGCCGCGCCGGCCCTCGCCCGCCGGCACCCGGGCCATCACCACGAGCAGGGTGGCGACGATGCCGTTGGTGGCCCAGAGCTTCACCCCGTTGAGCCGGTAGCCGGTGCCGTCCTCGGTCGGCTCGGCGGTGGTGGCCAGCCGGGCGGGGTCGGAGCCGACGTCCGGTTCGGTGAGCAGGAACGCGGAGACCTCGCCGGCGGCGAGTCGGGGCAGGAACCGCTGCTTCTGCTCGGCGGTGCCGAACATCTTCAGCGGCTGCGGCACCCCGATCGACTGGTGCGCCGAGAGCAGCGCGCCGATCGCCGGGCTGACCGAGCCGGCAAGCATCAGCGCCCGGCAGTAGTGCAGGTTGCTGAGCCCCAGCCCGCCGTACCGCCTGTCGATCTTCATGCCGAACGCGCCGAGGTCCGCCAGGCCGTGGAACACGGCGTCCGGAATGGACGCGTCCCGTTCGATTGCCGCGCCGTCCACCTCGGAGTCGAGGAAGGCGCGGAACCGGCCGAGGAACTCCTCGGCGCGGGCCACGTCGTCCGGGTCGGAGCGGGGCCACGGGTCGATGAGGTCGAGCCGGAATCGACCGAGGAACAACTCCTTGCCGAAGCTCGGCCGGTCCCAGGTGGACTCGCGGGCCGCCTCGGCGACCTGCCGGGCCTCCTTCTCGGAGACCTGCCCGGCCTCTGCCGGCAACGGGGCGGCGGTGCCGGGTGCGGCTTCGGAGTCGGGGCCGTCCGGTGCCGGTCGGCCGTCCTGCGTCGTGGTCACGGCTGCCCCCTCGAACCTCGATGCGGCTGCGTCGGCGTACGCCTCAACGCCACGCTACCCCCGGGTGTTACCCAGGGGTAGCGCTGCGTGAAGATCGGCTTCTGGCCGTACGCGTCCGTTCAGCGACCGGCGATCTCGTCCGGGTCGTCGTCCTCGTCGTCGATGTCGTCCTCACCCCAGCTACGCCGGGCGAACGGCAGGATCATCCAGAACACGAGGAACCACAGCCCGGTCAGGGCGCTGAGCAGGAAGGCGATCGGCCGGTCCAGCACGAAGTCGGTGATCAGCAGCACCGCGCTGACCATCGCGATGAGCATGAAGGCGAGACCGCCGGTGGCCATCCGGTGGGCGAACCGCACCAGTTCCGGCTTGCGCCCCTGCCGGAACAGTGCCCGGTGGAACGCCACCGGCGAGATGATCATGGCGGTGGCGGCGGCCGCCGCGAGCAACGCCACGATGTAGACGTCACGCTGGAATTCGCTGGTCCTGGTGAACCCGTTGCTGAACGGCAGCGTGAGCAGGAATGCGAAGAGGATCTGCACCCCGGTCTGGGCGACCCGCAACTCCTGCAACAGGTCGGCGAAGTTGCGTTGCCAACGCTGCTTCTCGGTCTCCTTCGACACGCGCTACCTCCGGTGAGACGCTACTGCCGACGGCTCCAGCCGTCGGCAGCAACGCCAATGCCCCACCCGCCGGAGCGCGAAACAAATTCACGACAGCCCGGACGCGCTCGACGGGACCGACCTCAGGAGCCGCGCCGGATCCGCCCCGCGTACCGGGCCTCCAACTCGTTGTTGTGCGCGTCGCCGTCCGGGATGTTCGCCGACAGGTAGACCGGGGGCCGCTCCCCCGCCGCCAGCAACCGGGCCACCACCTCCACGGTGACCTGCTGGGCCAGCAGCGCCGCCGTGATCGAGGAGACCGCGCCCACCGCACCGCCGCCGGGCAGCGGCAACGTCGCGTCGCCGTACGGGGCGCCGTTGTCGAGCACCACGTCGGCGAAGTCGGCCAGCTTGCGACCGGACGGGTGCCGGGAGGTCATCCGGCCCGAGTGCTGCGCGGAGGTGATCGCCACCAGGCCGTGACCGCGATCCTTCACCAGGGCGGCGAACTCCACCATCGCGCCGTTGACCCCCGAGTTCGAGGCCAGCACGAACACGTCGGTCGGCCGCACCGGGGCCAACTCGTACAGCCGGTGCGCCACCGCCGGGTCCCGCTCCAGCAGCGGACCGAGCCGGTCAACCGGCTCGCCGCCGAGCAGCACGAGATCGCGAAGCGCGATCCGGTTCGTCGGCACCAGGCCGCCCGCCCGCCCGGCGATCTCCATGGCCAGGGCCTCCGAGTGGCCGGTACCGAACGCGTGCACCACCCCGTCGGCGCGGACCGCGTCGGCGATCAGGTCGGCGGCCCGCCCCACCGCCTCCCGCTGACTGGCGGTCACCAGGCCGATCGTCTCGGTCACCACGGCCAGGTAGTCCTCGGCACTTACCGTCATGCGTCCTCCGTCGTCCGGTTGCGGGCCAGCCACCGCACCGCGAAGTCGACAGCCGCCCGCTGGCGCATCAACCTGCCGGTTCCGGCGCCGACAGGTCCGGCGCGAACCGCACCCGTGGCCTCCAGATCCGTGCCCAAGGCGGCGAAGTCGCCCGCGTCGAGCCGTACGTCCTGCCACCACACCCACTCCCGGCCGCCGTCGGCTGTGCGAACCGCGGCACCGACCCGCTCACGGGGCGAGCCAGGGCAGCGGTACTCGGCCAGGTGCAGCGAGGTACTCGCGGAGTGGCCCACACCGAGCAGCAACACGTCCGCGTCCAGCTCGTAGAGCCGGGCCAGCGGCGAGCCCTCACCGAGCATGTCGGCCCGGGCGTGCCCGGCCACCACCTGCTCGGCGGCCGGCCCGAGTGCCGCGAACGACACGTGCGGATGCGAACTGCGCAGGGCGCCGGGCCAGCCACGGACCGTCTCGGCGAGCACGCCCATGAACCGGCTCGGCGTGACCGCCGGGTCGAAGCCCGGCATCTCCGAACGGATCAGCGGCCACCAGTCCGCCGGCACCGGTGGGTTGCGCCACTGCGCGGGATCGCTGTTCTCCGGCGTGTGCGTGGGCACCACGACCGTGCCGTCCGGGCCGAGCGCGTCGCGCAGGGCGAGCACCACCGCCTGCGGCCCACCGCAGACGAAACCCAGCGGGCGCAGCCCGGCATGGACCAGCACCGTCGACCCTGGGCGTACGCCCAGCAGGCGCAGCTGCTCGGCGATCGAACGCCGGGTGCCGGGCCCGCCGGTGTCCGTCGTCATGACGCGTCTTCGACCGGCACGGCTCCGGCCGTTCCGCCGGCCCGGGCCAGGATCGCCTCGGCGAGCGGGCCGGGGGCGGCGTCCGGGATCCAGTGGGTCACCCCGCTCAGGGGTACGAAGCGGTAGTCGCCTGTGACGTTGGCGGCACACGCGTCAGCGGCGGCGCGGCCGATCGCCACGTCCCGGTCGCTCCACACGTACGTGGTGGGCACCCCGACCGGACCGACGCCGGCCAGGTCGGAGCCGGACATCGCCCGGTACCAGTTCAGGGCGGCGGTGAGCGCGCCCGGCTCTCGCATCGGATCGGCGTAACGGTCCACCCGGGACGCGTCCCCCACACCGCCGAGCATCTTGCGCAGGGCAGTCGCGTTGAGGGCCAGCAGCACCTTCTCCGCCTTGCCCGGCATCCGGAACAGCGCCATGTACGACGAGCGCGCCTTCTGCTGCGTGTCGGTACGCAGGGCGTGCGCCATCGCCGCGGGATGGGGCACTGACACCGCCGTGAGCGTGCGGACCCGCTCGGGATGCCCGGCGGCCACCGCCCAGGCAACGACCGCGCCCCAGTCGTGACCGACCAGGTGGACGGCGTCCAGACCGAGCACGTCGAGCACCGCCACCACGTCGGCCACCAGTTCGGGGATCCGGTACGCGGGCACCGCCTCCGGCCGGGCACCAGGCGAGTAGCCACGCTGGTCCAGCGCGTACGTGCGCAGCCCGGCCGCGTGCAGTGCCGGCACGACGTCGTCCCACTCGCCGCTGTGCTGGGGGAAGCCGTGCAGCAGCAGGACGGGTTCACCGTCCGGCGGTCCACCGGCGCGTACCTCGAACGTGAGACCTCGTGCGTCGACCCGCATGATCGTGAGCCTACCCAGCCGGCGTCCGGCCGGCAGGACGCCGACGTCGGGTGGACGCCCTGCTGGGCCGGCACCCCTTGTCGGTGCTAGCGTCAGCGAGACAACTTCATATCCGACAGGGGAGCGCACAGCGCTGAGAGTGCGGGTACGCCCGCAGACCCTCGAACCTGATCTGGGTAATGCCAGCGCAGGGAGTTCGGTCGACCTCCAGCCGCGCCGCCGTCCGGTGCCACCGGACGCGGCGTGCGTCTTGCCTGGTTCTCTTTCGTGAACTGGGAGCACAGCATGGACAACACCACAAACCGTTGGCGGACCATCGACATCGTGGTCGCCTCGGTGATCGCGGTGGCCTTCGGCGTCATCTTCTGGGCCTGGGGCCTGGTCTGGAGCGCCACCGAGGGGGCGTTCGCCTTCTTCCCGCCGGCGCAGACCCTGCTCTACGGAGTCTGGCTGATGCCGGCAGTCATCGGCGGCCTGGTCATCCGCAAGCCCGGCGCCGCGCTCTACTGCGAGACCGTGGCGGCGGTCCTCTCCGCGCTGCTGGGCAGCCAGTGGGCGGGCACGGTGATCCCGCAGGGCATCGTGCAGGGCATCGGCGCCGAGTTGGCGTTCGCCGCCTTCCGGTACCGGTCGTTCCGCCTGCCGACAGCCGTGCTGGCCGGCGCGCTCACCGGCCTGAGCGCCGCGCTGTTCGACTTCTTCGTCTGGAACGTCGACTACGCGCTCGGCGACTACCGCATCCCGTACGCGCTGCTGACCATCGTCAGCGCCACAGTGATCGCGGGCGCCGGCGGCTGGCTGCTCACCCGCGCCCTGGCCAACACCGGCGCCCTGGACCGCTTCCCGGTAGCCCAGGAACGAGCCCTCATCTGAAACGCCCGCACAGGGCGGCGCCCGCACAGGGCCACGCGCCCGCGCGGGTTGATCAAGAGGTTCGCGTCACCGCAGCGCCGCTTTCTGACGCGAACCTCTTGATCACCGGGTGAAGGACGGGATGGGGGTGGGGTCGGTGGGCGGGGTACTGCTGCGCGGGTTCGGGTGGCGGCACGCGGGGCGGCGTGCCTGGGCCCTGCGCGGCGTCGACCTGCGGGTCGAGGACGGCGAACGACTCCTGCTGCTCGGGCCCTCCGGAGCCGGCAAGAGCACGCTGCTCAGTGCGCTGGCCGGGCTGCTGCCCGACGATTCCGGCGAGCAGGAGGGCACCGTCGAAATCGACGGACTCGACCCCCGCAAGGCTCGGGAACGCGTAGGCATCGTCTTCCAGGACCCGGAGACGCAACTGGTGATGGCCCGCAGCGGCGACGACGTGGCGTTCGGGCTGGAGAACCGGGGCGTACCCACCGACGAGATCTGGCCCCGCGTCGACGAGGCGCTGCGCCGGGTCGGGTTCCCGTACCGCAGGGACCGCAACACGGCAGCGCTCTCCGGCGGTGAACAGCAACGCCTGGCCCTGGCCGGCGCGCTGGCCCTGCGGCCCGGCCTGCTGCTGCTCGACGAGCCGACAGCCAACCTCGACCCGGCCGGCGCCACACTGGTCCGGCAGGCGGTGGCCGGCGCGTTGGACGCCGACACCACGCTGATCCTCGTCGAGCACCGGGTCGCCGAGGCGTTGCCGCTTGTCGACCGGGTGGTAGTCCTGGAACCCGGCGGCGGGGTCCGCGCCGACGGGCCCCCGGAGGCGGTCTTCGCCACGCACGGCGCCGCCCTCGCCGCCGAGGGCGTCTGGGTGCCCGGTCACCCCGTCACACCCCGGCCTGCCGCCACCGGCCCCGGCGAGGTGCTGCTCACCGCCGAACGGCTCGGCCTGCCACCCCGGCTGGGCCCCACCGACCTGGTGGTACGCGCCGGCGAGGCGCTCGCCGTGCGGGGGCCGAACGGCGCCGGCAAGTCGACGTTGGCCCTGCTGCTCGGCGGGCTGCTGAAGCCGGGCACCGGCCGGGTCACCGCGTCCGGCGAGCTGGCCGGATCGGATCACCGCACTCCCCCGCACCGCTGGCGCGCGCCCGCGCTGGCCCGGCGGATCGGGTCGGTCTTCCAAGACCCGGAGCACCAGTTCGTGACAGGCAGCGTCTTCGACGAGCTGGCCCTCGGCCCGCGCCGCACCGGCCAGCCCGAGACAGCCGTCAAGGACATCGTCACCGAACTGCTGGACCGGCTGCGGCTGGCGCGGCTCGCGGCGGCCAACCCGTACACCCTCTCCGGTGGGGAGGCGCGGCGGCTCAGCGTCGCGACGGCCCTGGCCACCGCGCCCCGCCTGCTGATCTGCGACGAACCGACCTTCGGTCAGGACCGGCGGACCTGGCAGGAGCTGGTGGATCTCTTCGCCGACCTGCGCGACGCCGGGCACGGCGTGGTCACCGTCACCCACGACGCGGATTTCGTCACGGCGCTCGCCGACCGCACGGTCACACTTCACCCCACCCCGGACGACCACCGATGATCAGCATCGAGCCGGTGGCCGCACCCGACGCTCCCCTGGCCCGCCGCAACCCGGTGGCGAAGGTGGCCGCCGCGCTGATCTTCTCGTTCATCCTGCTGGCCACCCTGGACCCGGTGGCCCCCGCCATCGCCATCGCGTGCGAACTCGCCCTGCTACCGCTGTTCGGCATCCGCTACCGGGTGCTGGCCCGGCGGGCCCTGCCGCTGCTGCTCAGCGCCGCAGGCATCCTGGTCACCCTGGTGCTGTTCGCCGCCGACAGGTCCGGCCGGGTCCTGCTGGACGCGGGACCGGTGCTGGTGAGCACCGGCGTCCTGCTCACCGCGCTCGGGCTGGTGCTGCGGGTGTTCGCGGTGGCCCTGCCCGGCGTGATCGTCTTCGCCACCACGGACCCCACCGACCTGGCCGACGCGCTGATCCAGAACGCGAAGGCGCCGGCACGGTTCGCCATCGGGGCCCTTGCCGCCTTCCGGCTGGTGCCGCTGCTCGGTCAGGAATGGCAGATGATCAGCATGGCCCGTCGGGCGCGGGGTGTCGACGCCGGACGCAACCCGGTGGCGAAGCTGCGGCTGTTCACCTCCACCGCGTTCGCGCTGCTGGTCGGGGCGATCCGTCGCGGCACGCGGCTCGCGGTGGCGATGGACGCGCGGGGCTTCGACGCCGGCACACCACGAACGGTCGCCCGCCGCCAGCCGTTCACCCGCGCCGACGTCCTCCTGATCGCCGGGTCGGTCGCCCTGGCCGGCGCGGCCCTCACCACGAGCATCCTCACCGGCGCCTTCCGGCCCCTGATCGGCTGAGTCGTCGCTTTCCTGCGGCGCGCGCCGACCGGCGTCTTCCCGCGCCTCACCGCCCCGCCACGCCGGGATGATCCGCACCGCGTCGAGGATGGTGCTGCTTCGCTGGGCGGTGAGGCTGCACCATCCTCATGGTGCAGCCTCACCGCCCGCACCACCGGAACAGCGCGGCCGGGTGGGTGCGGGGTCGGCCAGCTGCGCCGGAAGGCGTACCGGCGGCTCTGGCCAGCCTGTCGGCCACGCCCGTCGGTCGAGCGCGTCCCGCCACCCTGCGGCGGTCCGGCCGTCGGTGCCTTCGGTCGCCCGGCCGCCTTCGGCAGGTCTGCCACCACCGGCGCGTCGACCACTGCCGGCACGTCGACCGGCGGCGCCAGCTCACGCGGCACCGCTGCCGGCAAAGCCGACCGGTTCAGCACCGCCGGCAGCGGCGGCTCGACCAGCACCGGTTCACCCAACGCTGCCGGAAGTGCCGGCTCGACCAGGAGCGCCGGCTCGACCGCGAGATCCACGTCGGGGCGGGTTGGTAGGAGCGCGTCATGGCCGGCCGCCGGGTCCGTGCCGGCGGGCGTCGGTGTGGCGGTACGGGACCTCTTCGGTTTGCGCTTCGCGGGCATCCGGGCCTCCTTCGGTGCCGACCGTCACTGCCGGTCCCGCGCTCCGGGGCCGGTCGGCTCGACTGGTGACCGTCGCGGCGCGACAGTCAAATCGGGAAGGGACTGCTCACCGGGATCGACAGCGCCAGCACCGCCGCACGGCGGGTGGAGAACGCGGGACGCCCGGGAGCGCACGGACCGCGACGCGGGGCGGCGGGCCGGCTCGGAGAGTGGGGCGTCAGTTGCGCATGCCCGTACGGTAACCACCGCCCGGCGGGACGCGCACCCGATTTACTGGCACGATCGGCACATGCTTATCGCGTTCTCGATCACCCCGCTGGGCGGGGACGACTCCGTGGGCGACCTGGTCGCCGAGGCGGTGCGGGTGGTCCGGGAGTCCGGCCTGCCCAACCGGACCGACGCCATGTTCACCACTGTCGAGGGCGAGTGGGACGAGGTGATGGCGGTGGTGAAGCGGGCGGTCGACGTGGTGGCAGCGCAGGCGCCCCGGGTGAGTGTGGTGCTCAAGGCCGACGTCCGGCCCGGGGTCACCGATGCGCTCACCGGGAAGGTCGCACGGATCGAAGCCCGCCTCGCCGAGGGCTGACCGGCGCCACTGTCGGCAGCGCGGCGGCCACCGGGCGTATCGCAATGTGGATCACCGGTACGTACTGGCGCGTACCGCGATAGGTTCAGGTCAATAGCAGCGGTGAAAGGTGGCGGCACGGATGGCTGAGCAGGCGACGGCGCAGATCGGTGTGACCGGGTTGGCGGTGATGGGCCGCAATCTGGCCCGCAACCTGGCCCGCAACGGCTTCACGGTGGCGGTGCACAACCGGTCACCGGAGCGCACCCGCAGCCTCGTCGCCGAGCACGGCGACGAGGGCACGTTCGTGCCCGGCGAGACGATGGCGGACTTCGTGGCGTCGCTGGAACGGCCACGCGCGGTGATCGTCATGGTCAAGGCCGGCGCGCCCACCGACGCGGTGATCGACGAACTGGTGCCGCTGCTGGATGAGGGCGACATCATCGTCGACTGTGGCAACGCCCACTTCGCCGACACGCGTCGCCGTGAGGAGTCGCTGCGCGTGCAGGGCCTGCACTTCAGCGGCACCGGCGTCTCCGGCGGCGAGGAGGGCGCGCTGCGCGGGCCGAGCATCATGCCGGGCGGCTCCGACGAGTCGTACGCCAAGCTCGGGCCGATGTTCGAGAAGATCGCCGCGCAGGTGGACGGCGTGCCGTGCTGCACCCACGTCGGGCCGGACGGCGCCGGGCACTTCGTCAAGATGGTGCACAACGGCATCGAGTACGCCGACATGCAGCTCATCGCCGAGGCGTACGACCTGCTGCGGGCCGGCCTGGACGCGACACCGGCCGAGATCGCGGAGATCTTCCGGGACTGGAACAACGGCGAGCTGGAGTCGTTCCTCATCGAGATCACCGCCGACGTGCTCGCGCACACCGACGCGGCGACCGGCCGGGCGTTCGTGGACATCGTGCAGGACCGGGCCGAGCAGAAGGGCACCGGCAGGTGGACCGTGCAGAGCGCTCTGGACCTGGGCATCCCGATCACCGGGATCGCCGAGGCGACCTTCGCCCGCTCGCTGTCCGGGCACGTCGACCAGCGCGAGGCGGCACGCCGGGCGTTCCCGGACGCCGGTGAGAAGTGGCAGGTCGCCGACCGGGACGCGTTCGTCGAGGATGTCCGCCGGGCGCTGCTCGCCTCCAAGATCGTCGCGTACGCGCAGGGCTTCGACCACATCCGCGCCGGCAGCCAGGAGTACGACTGGGACATCGACCTCGGCGGCACGGCGACGATCTGGCGGGGCGGCTGCATCATCCGCGCCCGCTTCCTGAACCGCATCCGCGAGGCGTACGACGAGCAGCCGGACCTGCCGACGCTGCTTGTGGCGCCGTACTTCGCCGAGGCGGTCGGCGCGGGCGTGCCGAGCTGGCGGCGGGTCGTCGCCGACGCGGCGCGGGCCGGGGTGCCGACGCCCGCGTTCTCGTCGTCGCTCGCGTACTTCGACGCGCTGCGCGCGGAGCGGCTGCCCGCCGCGCTGATCCAGGGTCTGCGGGACAACTTCGGCGCGCACACCTACCAGCGGGTCGACCGCGAGGGTTCGTTCCACACCACCTGGGCCGGCGACCGCACCGAATCCCCCGCCTGAGCAAGGGGGCGCACGGCAGGGCCGTGCTCGATCACGCTTGTGGGTGGCCTTTCCGACGACGGGAGGCCACCCACATCCACGTTCGAGCGTGATCGCCGGAGACGACGGGCGTCAGGCGACTGTGGCGTGCATCTCCCAGACGAGGATCTCGGCCGGCTCGTCGGCGGTGACCCGCCGGCCGCCGGTCATGGTGAGTCGGGCCGCGTCGCCGGTGCCGAGCGGGCCGACGCCCTCCAGGTTCACCGTCCCGTCGGGCACGTAGAGGTGCACGAAGGGCGCGTCGGGGATGGTGACCTCGTCGCCGGGGGCGAGCCGGGCGGCGTGCAGGGTCGCGTACCGGTTGCGGATCCGGATGGCGGACGCGCCGTCGTAACGCTCCATGCCGGAGGCGATCGGCACCAGGCCGCCGCGGAGCAGCTCGTCCTCGATCTCCAACTGCTCGTACCCGGGGTCGACGCCCTCCTCGTCGGGGAGCACCCACATCTGCACGAAGTGCACCGGGTCGCTGTGCGGCTCCTGGTTGTTGAGTCGCCAGGCGTCGTTCTTCTCCGAGTGCAGGATGCCGGTGCCGGCGCTCATCCGCTGCGCCAGCCCCGGGTAGATCACCCCCGAGTGGCCCGTGGAGTCCTGGTGCACGAGCGAGCCCCGCAGCACCCAGGTCACGATCTCCATGTCCTGGTGCGGGTGGGTCTCGAAGCCGGCACCCGGCCGGACCACGTCGTCGTTGTTGACAAGCAGCAGCCCGTGGTGGGTGTTCGCCGGGTCGTAGTGCCTGGAGAACGAGAAGGAGTGCTTGGAGTCCAGCCACGAGATCCGGGTGGCGAACCGGTCGTCGGCGCGGCGTACGTCGACCGCCGGAGCGGGGGCGGTCACCAGGCACGCTGCCCGGCGTCGGGGGTGGACGGCGCCCAGGTCAGCGCCGGCTCGCCGGTGGCCAGCTCGGCGATCTCACCGGTCCGCAGCGCAGGCGTGTGGCCGAACTCGGCGCAGTGCTGCTCGGCGATCTCGGCGCAGATGTCGGCCACCTGCTCGCAGAGGGGGTCGCCCAGATCGGCGGCGTTCAACGCCATGATCATCTTGTACCGGAGATCCCGCACACCCACCCCCACCACCGAGTCCCACCACCTCCGGACCCTACCCGCCGCCCCTCACCCACCACCCGCGAACAACTGAGACGCCGGCGCGGACCCGGACAGCGAAAGACGCCGCCCGCACGGATGCGGGCGGCGTCGGAGAATCGGGGATCACCAGAATCGGCGGCGCTTGGCCTTCTGCGGACGGATCAGGTCCGCACCTTTGGTGAGCAGCCGGGTCGCCCCGGAGGGACCACGCCGGGCCTCCAGGGTGTGGCTGAGCCTGCGGGCTCCGGCGGCGGCCAGCGGCACCGCGACCGCCATCACCGCCCACTGGGCAATGCGCTTCTGGATCATGTGGGTTCACCTCCGTCAGTGGCTTCTGACGTCTCTGGTACCCAGCGTGACCGGTTGGTAAGCCTCAGACCGTCGGCGCGACCGGGTTGGGCAGCGCGCCACCGAACCGCCTGTCGCGCTGGGCGTACAGCTCGCACGCGTACCACAGGTGACGGCGGTCGAAGTCGGGCCAGAGCGTGTCGAGGAAGACCAGCTCGGCGTACGCGGTCTGCCAGAGCAGGAAGTTGGAGATCCGCTCCTCCCCCGACGGGCGCAGGAACAGGTCCACCTCCGGGATCTCCGGGTGGTAGAGGTACTTCGCCACCGTCTTCTCGGTGACCTTCGCCGGGTCGAGCCGACCGGCAGCGACATCGCGGGCGATCGCGGCGGCGGCGTCGCCGATCTCCGCCTGACCGCCGTAGTTGACGCAGAACTGGAGCGTGAGCGTCGAGTTGCCCTGGGACATCTCCTCGGCGGTCTGCAACTCGGAGATGACGCTCTTCCACAGACGGCCGGGCCGGCCCGACCAGACCACCCGGACGCCGAGATCGACCAGCTGGTCGCGGCGGCGGCGGATGACGTCCCGGTTGAAGCCCATCAGGAACCGGACCTCGTCCGGTGAGCGCCGCCAGTTCTCGGTGGAGAACGCGTACGCCGACAGGTAGGGGATGCCCATCTCGATGGCGCCTTCGATGGTGTCGAAGAGGCTGTGCTCCCCCGCCTCGTGACCCTTGGTGCGGGGCAGCCCGCGGTCCTTGGCCCACCGCCCGTTGCCGTCCATCACCACTGCCACGTGCCGCGGCACCGCCTCGCTGGGCAGCGCCGGCGGCCGGGCGCCGGACGGGTGAGGTGTCGGCGGTGTCGGCTCACGCCGGCCGGCCCTGGTGGATCGTCGGATCACTCGGCTCTCTCCCTGCTCGCACCGTCCGCTCCGGCCTCGACGTCGCCGCGTGGCCGGAGCATCGCAGCCCCACCGCCGCCGGGCGGCGGGGCCGTGCCGGCGGCCGGGGAACCCCGGTCGACCAGCGGCAGCGAGCGTAGCGCGCGCTCCAGGTGCCACTGCAGGTGAGCCGCGACGAGCCCACTGCACTCCCGGCGTACGCCGGTGTCGGTGGCGTCGGCGACCACCCAGTCGCCGGTGGTCAGCGCGGACATCAGGTCGATGGTGGCCGGGGCGGGGTGGGCCGCGCCGGGCGGGCGGCAGTCCGGGCAGACGGCGCCGCCGGCCGGTACGGAGAACGCCCGGTGCCGGCCGGGGGTGCCGCAGACCGCGCACGCGACAAGCGCCGGCGCCCAGCCGGCGAGGGCCATTCCGCGCAGCAGGTACGCGTCGAGCACAAGTGTGGTGTCGTGTTCGCCACGGGACAGTGCCTTCAACGCGCCGACGGTGAGCTGGAACAGCCGCAGCGACGGCTCCCGCTCGACGGGGGTGAGCCGCTCGGCGGTCTCGGCTATCGCGCTGGCCGCCGTGTAGCGGGGGTAGTCGCCGAGGAACCGCTTGCCGTACAGGTCGATGCCCTCGACCTGGCTGACCGTGTGCAGCGAGCTGCCGTGGTTGCCCTTCGGGTCGCCGGCGAGCTGGAGGTCGACGTGGCCGAACGGCTCCAACCGCGCCCCGAACTTGCTCGTGGTGCGGCGGATCCCGCGGGCCACCGCGCGCAGCCGGCCGTGCCGGCGGGTGAGCAGTGTGATGATCCGGTCGGACTCGCCGAGTTTCTGCACACGCAGCACCACCGCGTCGTCGCGGTAGAGCTGTCGGCGATACCCGGCCATCGGGCCATTCTCCCTCGGGGTGTGAAATCAGGGTCGCTTCGGGGTGGACGCGCGGAAGAACCCCGATGCGCCCGGCTCGTGCCCGGCCGTAGCGTGCTGGCCATGGCACTGCTCGACACCACCGCAGCCGTCCGCCGTCGCGTCACGGCCCCCGTCGCGCTGGGGATGACCGCCACCCTCATCCTGCTCGCCGGGTGCGACAACCTCTCGTTCCGCCGGCTCGACTACGACGACACCGAGGCGGTGAAGATCACCACGATCCGGATGCTGGGGGGCTCCGGCGACATGGTGGTCCGGGGCACCGGCCCGGCGGGCGAGGCGCGGATCAAACGGGTGGTGCGCTACCAGGGGGGTGAGCCCAAGGCCCGGTACGAGATCAAGGGCAGCGAACTCGTCCTGGACAGCGACTGCGGCAACAGGTGCACCGTCTCCTACGAGGTGACCGTGCCGGAGGGCGTGACCGTGCAGGGCGAGTCCGGTTCCGGTGACGTCGACCTGAGCAAGATCGGCAAGGTCGACCTCCGGCTGGGTTCGGGGGACGTGCGGATCGTCGGCGCCACGGGACCGGTAGGGGTGGAGACCGGCTCCGGCAACATCGAGGTCAGCGAGGCCAGCGCGGCGGTGCGCCTGCGCGCCGGTTCCGGTGACATCACGGCCCGGCGGCTCGGTGGCGCGACGGACGCCGAGGCCGGCTCCGGCAACGTCACTGTCGAACTGGACACGCCGGCGGCGGCACGCGCGCACGCGTCAAGCGGCGACGTGACGCTGCTGGTGCCGCAGGGCAGCTACCGGGTGCGTTCCAGCACCGGCTCCGGCGACGCCCGGGTCACCGTCGCCGACGATCCGGCCGCGTCCCTGGTGCTCGACGGGTCGGCCGGCAGCGGCAACGTCACCATCAGCCAGCGTTGAGGTCGACGGTGGCCGCCTCCCCGGCCACCCGCTGCGCCGGCACGACGGCCGTCCCACCGGCCGGAACGACGCCCGGTCCACCGGCCGGAACGGGCGGCGGCGCACCGGACCGGGCAGCCGGCCCGGCACCAGGCCGGACAGCCGACGGGGTAGGCGCGGGCGGGGCGCCCGGGAGCAGTTCCGGTGGCCGCCGGGCGGCGACATCCTCGACCCAGCCGACGGCCAGGGTGACGACCCCCACCAGCGCGAAGACAAGCACCACCCGGATGGCCAGCCCCAGAAGGTTCTGGTGGGACCAGCCGACCACGTCGACGAGCGGGGTGAGCGCCACCACGAACGGCATGTGCCAGAGGTAGACGGTCAACGCGCGGCGGTTGAGCACGGTGACCGCGCGGTCCGCCAGCCGGCTGCGCTCCAGCCACGGGATCCCCGCCGGCGCCCGGCCGAGCACGACCAGGATGAAAGCCGCGGACCAGAGAGCGTTGCCGAGGTGGTTGTCGTTGAGGTCGTACCCGCGTGGGCCGGGATGCGCGACGATCCACGCGCCGCCTGTCACCGCGAGCGCCAGCGCCAACGGGTACAGCACCCGGCCGGCGAGCCGGCGCAGCATCCCGGCGTGGTGGGCGAACCCGAGCAGCCACGCGCCGAAGTACAGGCCGAACTCCCGCAGCACCGGCGGGGGCGCCTGATAGATCCCCACCTCGATGGCCACCAGCAGGAGGTACGGGGCGAGCACCGTGGGCAGCGGCGCCCTGCGGAACAGCCAGAACGCCACAGGCGAGGCGAGCACGAACCACAGGTAGTCGCGCAGGTACCAGATGATGCTCAGCGCCAGGGCGCCCCAGTTGTTGGCAGGCGGGTCCGCGATCGGGAACAGCCACAGCAGCAGGCGAGGGCTGGCGGTCAGCCCGCTGAACAGCATGGCCGGGACGAAGACCGCCGCCAGCACCCACAGTGACGGCAGCAGCCGGCGCAACCGGCGACCGACCGCCGCCGTCCCGGACCGGGTGAGCGACGCGGCCATCAACGAGCCGGCAAGCGCGAACATCACCGACATGGCGGGGAACACGAGGGTGAGGGTCGCCCACCCGGTGACGTGGTAGACGACTACTCGGACGATGGCCAGAAAGCGGAGCAGATCGAGATACCTGTTGCGCATCAGCCTGCATCTGGGTCGGGGAAGCGGGGGTGTACCTCCCCTACCCTGCGCGGCACCGACGCCAAACGGCGGGCACCCCGACCAGACGTGAATCCGGCCATCGGTACGACCGAAAAGGATCATGGAAGGCCCGACCGGGACGCCCCGGCCGGGCCCACGAGATGGGTCAGAAGCCCAGCTTGCGCAGTTGCTTCGGGTCGCGCTGCCAGTCCTTCGCCACCCGCACGTGCAGGTCCAGGTAGACCCGGGTGCCCAGCAGCTCCTCGATCTGGCGGCGGGCGGTGGTGCCGACCTCCTTGAGCCGGCTCGCCTTGTGGCCGAGCACGATCGCCTTCTGGCTGGGCCGTTCCACGTACAGGTCGGCGTAGATCTTCATGACCTTGCCCTCGGGCATCATCTCCTCGACCACCACAGCGATCGAGTGCGGCAGCTCGTCGCGGACACCCTCCAGCGCGGCCTCCCGGATCAGCTCCGCGACCAGCACCTGCTCCGGGTCGTCGGTGAGCATGTCGTCCGGGTAGAGCTGCGGCGACGGCGGCAGGTACCTGGTCATCACGTCGACGAGCGTGTCCACCTGGTGCCCGGAGACAGCGCTCACCGGCACGATCTCGGCGAACTCCCCCATCTCGCTGACCGCGAGCAACTGCTCGGCCAGCCGGCGCTTGTCCACCAGGTCGGTCTTAGTGACCACGGCCAGCACTGTCGCCTTCAACTCGGCCAGCTCGCCGGAGATGAACCGGTCACCGCGCCCGACCGGCTCGTCTGCCGGGATGCAGAGGCCGATCACGTCGACCTCGGTCCAGGTCGAGCGGACCAGGTCGTTGAGGCGCTCGCCGAGCAGCGTACGGGGACGGTGCAGGCCAGGCGTGTCGACCAGGACCAGCTGCGAGTCCGGACGGTGCAGCACGGCACGGATGACGTGCCTGGTGGTCTGCGGCTTGTTCGACGTGATCGCGATCTTGGTGCCGACGATGGCGTTGGTGAGCGTGGACTTGCCGGCGTTGGGACGCCCGACGAAGCAACCGAACCCGGCCCGGTACGCAGGCGCCTGCGGATCCCGCACCGCGCTCACTCGGTCACCGTGCCGAGGACCGTGCCGTCCGGCGCGGCCACGTGGATCGGCGCGTCCGCGGCGAGGTCACGGACCGCCGCGTGCCCGGCGCCGTCGAGCGTCGACGCCTCGGTCACCACGACCGCCGCCTCCAGCCGGCTCGCCCCCGCCGCCACCGCCGAGGCCACCGCCAACTGCAACGCGGTGAGGGTCAGCGAGGGCAGGGCGACACTGGCCGCCGCGTACGTCCGGCCGTCCTGGTCCCGGACGGCGGCCCCCTCCACGGCGGCGACCCGCCCGCGGGCTCCCCGGGCCAGGACCACCAGCTTGGCGTCCTCGGCGCTCAGCGGGGCCGGCGCGGTGGCTGTGGGCTGCGCGGGCGCGGCGGGTGTGTCAGGCATCGGCGGGTTGCCTCTCCTCGTCTCGGTTGTGACCCTGGTCGTCTCCGGGGCCGGTGTGCCCAGCGGTGTCCTGCTCGTCGCCCGGCTCGGCCCGGCTGACCAGGACGGTGTCGATCCGGTTGCGCCGGCCGGTGGTGCCCTCGGCGACCAGTCGGAGACCGGCGACCTCGGCCTCGGCGCCGGGGATCGGCACCCGCCCGAGCGACTGGGCGAGCAGACCGCCGACCGTCTCCACCTCGTCGGTGGGCAGGTCGGTGTCGAACAGCTCGCCCAGGTTCTCCACCGGCAGGCGGGCGGTGACCCGCACCGACGAGTCGGGCAGGCGTTCGACAGGCGGGCGTTCGACATCGTACTCGTCGGTGATCTCGCCGACGATCTCCTCCAGGATGTCCTCGATGGTGACGAGGCCGCCGGTGCCGCCGTACTCGTCGACGACGATGACCAGGTGGTTGCGGGCGGCCTGCATCTCCGACAGGAGGTCGTCCACCGGCTTGGACTCCGGTACGAATGTCGCCGGGCGCATCAGCTCGGCCACCGGCAACTGCTCGGCCTGCGGATCACCGCCGCGCGAGCGCCGGATCAGGTCCTTGAGGTAGAGCACGCCCAGCACGTCGTCGACGCTCTCGCCGATCACCGGGATGCGGGAGAAGCCGGACCGCAGGAAGAGCGCCAGCGCCTGCGCGAGCGTCTTGCCCTCCTCGATCCACACCATCTCCGTACGCGGCACCATCACCTCACGGGCGATGGTGTCACCGAGCGCGAAGACCGAGTGGATCATCTGGCGTTCGCCGTGCTCGACCACGCCGCGCTGCTCGGCCAGGTCGACCAGCTCCCGCAGCTCGACCTGGGTGGCGAACGGGCCCTCCCGGAAGCCACGGCCCGGGGTGACCGCGTTGCCGATGAGGATCAGCAGCGACGCGAGGGGGTTGAGCGCCCGGCCCAGCCAGCGGACCAGCGGCGCCACCGCCCGACCGACCGCGTACGCGTGCTGCCGGCCGATGGTGCGCGGGGCGACCCCGACCACCACGAAGCTGACCACTGTCATGGCGCCGGCGGTGACGAGCGCGGCCCGCCAGCCTGCGCCGAAGCTGTCCACCGCGACGAGCGCCACGAGCGTGGTGGCTGTCAGTTCGGCGAGCAGCCGCAACAGCAGGAGCAGGTTGAGGTGCCGGACCACGTCCCCGGCCACGGTCTGGAGTGTGCGGGCGCCGCGTACGCCGTCCCGGGCCAGCTCGGCGGCCCGGGCCGGGGAGACGGCGGCGAGCGCCGCCTCGGTCATCGCGATCACTCCGGCCAACACGACCAGACCGGCCGCGAAGACGATCAGCTGCACATCGGGAAGGCCGGCGGTGGGGCCGGCCGCGAGTAACGGAGGAGTGGACATCACTGGGTGCGGGTCGACCGCCAGCTCGACAGCAGCCGGGCCTGGAGCGCGAACATCTCCCGCTCCTCCTCCGGCTCCGCGTGGTCGTAGCCGAGCAGGTGCAGCACCCCGTGCACGGTGAGCAGGTGCAGCTCGTCCGCAGGGGTGTGCCCGGCGGTGGCCGCCTGCTTGGCCGCCACCTCGGGGCACAGCACGATGTCGCCGAGCAGCGCCGGCTCCCCACCGGCCGGGGCGCTCTCGCCCGGGCCGTGGTCGACGCTGCCCTCGTCCATGGGGAACGCGAGCACGTCGGTCGGGCCGTCGCCACCCATCCAACGGTGGTTCAGCTCGGTCATGTAGTCGATGTCGACAAGCAGCACGGACAGCTCGGCGAGGGGGTTGACCCCCATCTCGTCGAGTGCGTGCCGGGCGACGGCGAGCACGGCGTCGGTGTCGACGTCGACACCGGACTCGTTGGCGATCTCGATGGACAACTGCTTTCCTCTGCTTTAGCGGCGGCGGCCGGCCCGGCCGCCCTGGGCGGGTCGCCCGGGCACGGCATGGACGCCCTGCGCCTGCTGGTTCTCCCGCTCGGCGTCCCAGCGGGCGTACGCGTCGACGATCTCCCCGACGAGCCGGTGGCGGACCACGTCGGAGCTGGACAGCTGAGCGAAGTGCACGTCCTCGACGTTCTCCAGGATCTCGCGGACGACCCGCAGACCGCTTGTCGTCCCGCCGGGAAGGTCCACCTGGGTGACGTCACCGGTAACGACGATCTTGGAGTTGAAGCCGAGCCGGGTGAGGAACATCTTCATCTGCTCGGGTGTCGTGTTCTGCGCCTCGTCCAGGATGATGAACGCGTCGGAGAGCGTACGGCCCCGCATGTAGGCCAGCGGGGCGACCTCGATCGTCCCCTGGGCCATCAGCTTCGGAATCGTCTCCGGGTCCAGCATCTCGTGCAGCGCGTCGTAGAGCGGACGCAGGTACGGGTCGATCTTCTCGTTCAGGGTGCCCGGCAGGAAGCCCAGTCGCTCGCCGGCCTCGACGGCCGGCCGGGTCAGGATGATCCGGTTGACCTGCTTGGCCTGCAACGCCTGGACGGCCTTCGCCATCGCCAGGTACGTCTTGCCGGTACCGGCCGGGCCGATGCCGAAGACGATGGTGTTCGAGTCGATCGCGTCGACGTACCGCTTCTGCCCGAGGGTCTTGGGGCGGATGGTGCGCCCGCGTCGGGAGAGGATGTTGAGCGTCAGGACCTCGGCGGGCCGCTCGGCGCTGCCCTGCTCGAGCATGCCGACGGTACGCCGGACGGCGTCAGTGGTCAGGGTCTCGCCTTTCTCGATGAGTTCGAGCAGCTCACTGAAGACCCGCTCGGCGAGGGCGTTGTCCGCCGGGGCGCCGGTGATAGTGATCTCGTTGCCACGAACGTGCACGTCACTGGTGACCGAGCGTTCGACGAGTCGCAGGATCTCGTCACCCGCGCCGAGGAGGTTGACCATGATCTTCGAGTCGGGCACGGTGATCCTGGTCTGCACCCGGGGCGGGCCGGGAGGTGGGGTGCCGGTCATAGGTCGGGCCGAAGGGCCCTGCGCCACCTGCTCTCGATCTCGGCGCCGGCCCTGCTGGCACGGCGTGCGGACGTTCCACCCATCGTATCGGTTCAACGCGTGCCGCATCGCGCCCATTTCCGCTGGCCGCGATCAACTCCCGGCCCGGAAGTCATAGCTGTCGAACGTCTCCTGGTGGCGGGTGAAACGGTACGTCGCCCAGTGCATCCGGATCACCGTGCCGGCGTCGTCGCGGGTGAGCCGCAGCAGCTCGCCTACCTCCCGGCCGGAGACCGTGCGGTACACGTCGGGGCGGTCCGGCAGCGGGGCGAAGATCGCCGGGGGACGCCCGGCCGGGTCCCGTTCCGCTCGCGCCCGGAGGGTGCCGTCGTGCCAGGAGAAGACGTACTCGGAGCCCTCTCCCCACCAGCGCCCGAGCAGGCCCCGCAGGGCGGCCGGAGCCGGGGCGCCGGGGCGCCACGGTTCGATCTCGGCCGGGTCGTTCTCGACCGCCTCGGTCAGCAGCCGGTGCGGCAGCTCGAACAGCTCCGCCGCCGTACCGGAGGAGCCGAGCACAGCGGCGCCCATCGCGCCCGCGGTGCCGTCGCCGCCCCGCCGGCCGTACACGCCGGCGAGGAAACCGGGCATCGCCCCGTCGTGCCCCACGTGCATCACCCGCTCGCCCTGCGGGATGAGGATCAGCCCGAGCCCGAAGCCCGCTCCCCAGAGCGTCTCGTCGGTGGTGGTCACCGGCCAACGCATCTCGTCGAGGGTGCCCGGGGCGAGCACCGCGCCGGTCGGGTCCAGTGCCGCCGGGTCGGCCAGGAAGGCGGCCCAGCGGGCCATGTCCGTCGCCGTGCTCCACAGCTGGGCGGCCGGGCCGACCGCGCCGAAGTCGGTGGGCGGCTCCGGGTGCGCCTCGTCGGAGTACGCGTCGACCAGATAGCCGGTGGCCGCGCCCGGCCCGGGGGCGACAGTGGTGTCGGCGAGCCCCAGCGGCGTCAGGACCCGCTCGTCGAGCACCTGCGCCCAGGTGCCGCCGCGCAGCCGGGCCACCAGTTGCCCGAGCACGGCCAGGCCGAGGTTGGAGTAGTGGAACCGGCGGCCCGTCGGCAGCACCCGCTCGGCCCGGTCCAGCTCCGCCACCAGCCGGGCGTCGTCCGGCGCGGTCAGGGAGTCCCACACGTCCCCGAACGGCTCGCGTTGCAGGCCGGCGGTGTGCGACAGCAGGCGGCGCACGGTCAGCTCGCCGTGCGCCGGCAGGTCCAGGTGCCGGCCCACCGGGTCGTCCAGGTCCAGCAGACCGTCGTCGCGGCACTGGAGGGTGAGCACCGCGGTGAAGGTCTTGGTGACCGAGCCGATCCGGAACTGGGTGTCGGGCCCCAGCGGACTGTCGGTGCCGGTGTCGCCGACGGTGCAGCTCCACAAGGGCCGGTCGGCCCGGTGCAGAGCCGCCGACACGGCGGGCACCCGGGCGTCGGCCTGCACCCGGCGGACCATCCGGTCCAACGGGTCGGGGCCGGCCGTCACGCCAGGTCCCGGGCGAGCATCGGACCGAGCGGCGCCCCACCGAGCAGGTGCGCGTGCACGTGGAAAACCTCCTGCCCGCCGTACGTCCCGGTGTTGAACATCAACCGGAAACCGTCCCCGAGCAGCCCCTCGTCGTCCGCGACGACGGCGGCCGTGGCCAGCACCTCACCTGCCAGTCCCGGGTCGCCCTGGGCGAGGGTGGCGACGTCGGCGTAGTGCTCCTTCGGAATGACCAGGATGTGCACCGGGGCCTTCGGGGAGACGTCGCGGAAGGCGAGGGTGGTGGCGGTCTCCCGGACCACGGTGGCCGGGATCTCCCCGGCGACGATGCGGCAGAACAGGCAGTCGGATCCCATCCGGGCAGTGTAAGGAGGAAACGGCTACGGCAGGATGGCCGGCATGACGGATCGGGCGGTACTCGTGACCGGAGCTTCGCGCGGCATCGGCCGGGCGGTGGCGGAGGCGTTCGCGGCCGGCGGGGACCGGGTGGCGATCCACCACCGCGACTCCGCCGACGCGGCCGAGCAGGTCCGCGCCCACCTGCCCGGCACTGGGCACGTCGTGGTCCGCGCGGACCTCACCGACCCGGACGCGGTCCGGGTGATGGTCGACCGGGCGGCCGAACTGCTCGGCGGGCTCGACGTGCTTGTCAACAACGCCGGGATGTACGGCGACCGGGACGACCCGCACCCGATCTTCGGCGCCACCTACGAGGAGTGGCAGCGGCGCTGGCGGCAGGTGCTGGAGACCAACCTGACCGGCGCCGGCAACGTCACCTGGTGCGCCGCGCAGCACATGCGCGGGCGCGGCGGTCGGATCGTCAACGTCTCGTCCCGGGGCGCGTTCCGGGGCGAGCCCGAGCAGCCGGCGTACGGGGCCAGCAAGGCGGGACTGAACGCGTTGGGCCAGTCCCTCGCCGTGGCACTCGCGCCGTACGGCATCGCGGTGGCCACCGTCGCGCCGGGCTTCGTGGCGACCGACATGGTCACCGAGCATCTGCGCGGCGAGCAGGGCGCGGCGATCCGGGCGCAGAGCCCGTTCGACAGGGTGGCCCGGCCGGAGGAGATCGCCGCCGCCGTGCACTGGCTGGCCTCGCCGCAGGCCGAGTGGGCCTCGGGCACCATCGTCGACCTCAACGGCGCCTCCTACCTGCGGAGTTGACCGGAATCACCGGCGCTTTGAGGGTGTCGCCGCCCGCCGGCGGGTAAGTCTCCGTGGCATGGCCGACTCCACGCTGCTGGACCTCGCCGCCGACTACCGGGTGGTCGACGGGCACGACGACGATCCGGTCCTGCTCCGCCCCGACGGCACCCCCGTCGAGACGTGGCGTGAGGATTACCCGTACGACGAACGGTTGGACCGCGACGAGTACGACCACCACAAGCGGCTGCTCCAGATCGAGCTGCTCAAGCTCCAGGACTGGATCAAGGAGTCTGGCGAGCGGCTGGTGATCCTGTTCGAGGGCCGGGACGCGGCCGGCAAGGGCGGCACCATCAAACGGTTCATGGAGCACCTCAACCCGCGCGGCGCCTCAGTCGTGGCGCTGGCCAAGCCGGACGAGCGCGAGGCAGGCCAGTGGTACTTCCAGCGGTGGATGGCGCACCTGCCGGCGGCCGGCGAGATGGTGCTGTTCGATCGGTCCTGGTACAACAGGGCCGGCGTCGAGCGGGTGATGGGTTTCTGCACCCGCAAGGAGTACCTGGAGTTCCTGCGCCAGGCCCCGGAGCTGGAGCGGATGCTGGTGCGCTCGGGCATCAGGCTTGTCAAGTTCTGGTTCTCGGTGTCGCAGAACGAGCAGCGCACCAGGTTCGCGATCCGCCAGGTGGACCCGGTGCGGCAGTGGAAGCTGTCCCCCATGGACATCGCCTCGCTCGACCGGTGGGACGAGTACACCGAGGCCAAGGAGGCGATGTTTTTCTGGACCGACACGGCCGACGCCCCGTGGACGGTGGTGAAGAGCAACGACAAGAAGCGGGCACGCATCGAGGCGATGCGGCACGTGCTGCACCGCTTCGACTACACAGGCAGGGACCCCGAGGTGGTCGGCACACCGGACCCGCAGATCATCGGGCCGGCCGGCCTGGACCTGGGGCCGGAGGAAGAGGTGGTGCCGGTCTTCCCGAGGCCCTGAACGGTCACCAGCGGCCGAGGCGGGTGGCGAGCACGCTGAGCGCCGCCACCCCGGCCGTCGAGGTACGCAGCACCGCCGGCCCGAGGCGTACCGGCCGACCACCGGCCTCGCGGAAGGCGGTCAGCTCGGCCGGGGCGATGCCGCCCTCCGGGCCGACCACCAGGACGATCTCCCCGGCGGTGGGCAGCTCGGCGGTGGTCAGCCGCTCCTCGGCCTCCTCGTGCAGCACGAACGCGGCGGCGGCGCCGGCGATCCGGCGGGCCACGGTCGCGGTGGACTCGTCAGGCGCACCGGCCACCACCGGCAGCCACGGCCGGCGGGCCTGCTTCGCGGCCTCCCGGGCGGTGGCCACCCACTTCTCCCGGGCCCGTACGCCCCGGTCACCTCGCCACTGGGCGACCGAGCGGGACGCCGCCCAGGGCACGATCTCGTCCACCCCGACCTCGGTCATCGCCTGCACGGCCAACTCGCCCCGATCGCCCTTGGCGATGCCCTGCACGGTGACGATCCGGGGTACCGGCGCGTCCGCGTACCCCCGGGAGGTGACGGTGACCTCCAGGCTGCCCCGGCCGACGGCGGTGACCACGGCGGCGGCGGCGCCTCCCCGCCCGTCGGCGAGCAGCAGCTCCTCGCCGACGCGCAGCCGTTGCACTGTGGCGGCGTGGTGCCCCTCCGGGCCGTCCAGGGTCAGTGCGTCGCCGGTGGGCAGCGCCTCGACCAGGAACAGCGGCGCGGACACCTCAGGCGTGCCCGTTGAACGCGTCGCGCATCCGGGAGAAGAAGCCGCCCTGCTTGGACAGCTCGGCGACCTCCTCACCACGGGTCTTGGCGAAGTCGCGAAGCATCTTCTCCTGGTCCGGGTCGAGCTTGGTGGGCGTGCGGACGTCCAGGTGCACGTAGAGGTCGCCCCGGCCGGTGCCGCGCAGGTGCGGCACGCCCCGGGCGCGCAGTCGCAGCGTGCTGGCCGGCTGGGTGCCGGCCTTGACGTCGACGGTCTCCTCGCTGTCAAGCGTCTTGATGGTGAGTCGGGTGCCCAGCGCCGCCGCGGTCATCGGCACGGTGACCCGACAGTGCAGGTCGTCGCCCTTGCGGGAGTACACGTCGTGCGGGCGCTCGTGGATCTCCACGTACAGGTCGCCGGCGGTGCCGCCACCCGGGCCGACCTCGCCCTGCTGGGCCAGCCGGATCCGCATGCCGTCCTCGACGCCGGCCGGGATCTTGACGGTCAGCGAGCGGCGGGTCCGCACCCGGCCGTCGCCGGCGCAGGTGGGGCAGGGGTGCGGGATGGTGGTGCCGTAGCCCTGGCACACGGTGCACGGGCGGGCCGAGACGACCTGGCCGAGGAAGGTGCGCTGCACCGACTGCACCTCGCCCCGGCCGCCGCACGCCTCGCAGGTGGCCAGGTGGGTGCCGGCGGCCGTGCCGGCGCCGGAGCAGGTGGTGCAGAGCACCGCGGTGTCGACGGTGATCGGCGCCTCGACGCCGAACGCCGTCTCGTGCAGGTCGAGTTCGAGTCGCAGGATCGCGTCGGCGCCCGGCCGGGTACGCGGACGCGGGCCACGGGCGCCACCTGCCGCACCGCCGAAGAACGCGTCCATGATGTCCTGGAAACCGACGAACGGGCCGGCCCCACCGGGACCACCCGGACCGCCTGCGCCACCGCCACCCGGGGCGAGCGGGTCGCCACCCAGGTCGACGATCTGCCGCTTGCGGTCGTCCGAGAGGACCTCGTACGCGGCGTTGATGTCCTTGAACTTCTCCTGAGCCTCCGGGTCCGGATTGACGTCCGGGTGGAACTGGCGCGCCAGCTTGCGGTAGGCGCGCTTGATCTCGTCATCGGAGGCTTCCCGGCTCACACCGAGAATGCCGTAGTAGTCCCTGGCCACTGCGTTCCGTGTCCTCATGTTCGTCTCGCGTTACGCCGACCGGCGGCCGCAGCCGGCCGTCGGCCCTGACCTGTCAGTTCTGGGCCAGCAGCTCGCCCACGTAGCGTGCCACGGCGCGCACCATGGCGATATTGCCGGGGTAGTCCATCCGGGTGGGCCCCAGCACCCCCAGGCCGCCGACGATCGTGGAGCCCGGGCCGTACCCGGTGCTGACCACCGAGGCGGCCCGGAGGTTGTCGAACTCGTTCTCGTCGCCGATCAGCACCCGGGTCGTGCTCGGCTCGGTCTCGCCGATCAGCTTGAGGAGCACCACCTCCTCTTCCAGGGCCTCCAGGATGGGCCGCAGCGAACCCTGGAAGTCGAGCAGGCCGCCCCGGGTGAGGTTGGCGGTGCCGGCCAGCGCGATGCGTTCCTCGTGCCGCTCGACGAGCGTCTCCAGCAGGACTGTTGAGAGCGTGGTCATGGCGGGGCGCAGCTCGGTCGACGCCTCCTCGACAAGCGCCTGCACCAGCGGCGGGGTGTCCGACAGGCGGGCGCCGGCGAGCTTCTCGTTCACCAGTCGACGCAGGTCGGTGACGTCGTCGGCGGGCACCGGCCCGGGCAGCTCCACGAGCCGCTGCTCCACCCGACCGGTGTCGGCGATCATGACGAGCATCAGCCGGGTCGTGGAGATCGGCACCAGCTCCAGGTGCCGCACCGAGGATCGGGCGAGGCTCGGGTACTGCACGACCGCCACCTGCCGGGTCAGCTGGGCGAGCAGCCGTACGGTGCGGTGCACCACGTCGTCGAGGTCGACCGCGCCGACGAGGAAACGCTCGATGGCCCGACGCTCGGCCGGGCTGAGCGGCTTGACCCGGGACAGCCGGTCGACGAAGAGCCGGTAGCCGCGATCGGTGGGCACCCGCCCCGCGCTGGTGTGCGGCTGGCGGATGTAGCCCTCCTCCTCCAGCACGGCCATGTCGTTGCGGACCGTGGCCGGGGAGACCCCGAGCTGGTGCCGCTCGACGAGCGCCTTGCTGCCGACCGGCTCCTGGGTGGAGACGTAGTCCTCGACGATGGCGCGGAGCACGGCGAGCTTTCGGTCGTCGAGACCCATCCTCCGCACCTCCTGTCGCACGTCGGCCGCCGGCGCGACCTCAAGCCGGCGGACCGTCCTGGCACTCGACTGTAACGAGTGCCAGTCTACGTCGGCGCCCCCGCCAGCGCGATGATCAACGACAGCTCGTCGGTGCGGTGCGTACCACCCGGCTCGGTCCGATCGGCCCGGCCGGCCAAGCGGTGTCGCTCTGGTGCGGCGTTGCCAACGGCACCTACCGTGACACCCATGACTGAACCTCCTCGCCCTCCCGGAGCGGGAGACCCCGGCAACTATCCGCCGGAGCCGACCTCACCGAGCTCGCCCTCATCGGCCGAGCCACCCACCGCACCACTGTCCGGGGCGCCCGGCCCGGGCGGCTATCCCCCGGCCGGTGGCTATCCGCCGCCCACCGGTGACCAACCGCCGTCGGGCGGCTACCCTCCGCCGGGTGGCTACCCGCCCGGGGGCTATCCCCCGGCCGGAGGCAACCCCGCTGGCGGCTATCCGACCGGTGGTGCCTACGGCGGCCCCGGTGGCGGCTACGCCAACAACGAGGACAAGACCTGGGCGCTCGTCGCGCACTTCGGCGGGGCCGCCGGGATGATCGTCAGCGGTGGCGTGCTCGGCTGGATCGGCCCGCTGGTGGCGCTGCTGGCCCGGGGCAACCAGTCCCCCACGGTCCGTACGCACGCCGTGGCGGCGCTCAACTTCCAGCTCCTCTGGTCGATCATCGGCCTGGTCGGCTGGGTGCTGTCCTGCATCGTGATCGGGTTCATCCCGGTCGCGGCGGCCGTGATCCTCGGCGCCGTGTTCGGCATCATCGCCGGCATCAAGGCCAATGAGGGGCAGTTCTACCGCTACCCGCTCTCCGCCAGCTTCATCAAGTGACGCCGGGCCGGCCGCTCCCCCGGCCGGCCCGTCGCACGGCTCCGCCGGCCGGGGCTTCGCTCCGGCTCAGGGCAGCAGGTCGCGGACCACGGCGTCGGCGAGCAGCCGGCCCCGCAGGGTGAGCACCGCCCGACCTGCCGCGTACCTCCCGGCGTCGAGCAGACCGTCGGCCAACGCCCGTTCCGCGCCGGCCCGCCCGGTGGCGTCGAGCACCGCCAGCGGCAGGCCGCTGGCGAGCCGCAGCCGGAGCATGACGTCCTCCATGTGCGCCTCGCCGGGGGTGAGCACCTCCCGGGCCAGGCCGGGCGACGCGCCGGCGGCCAGCCGCTGGGCGTACGCCGAGGGGTGCTTCACGTTCCACCAGCGCACCCCGCCGACGTGGCTGTGCGCCCCCGGTCCCAGCCCCCACCAGTCCGCGCCGGTCCAGTAGAGCAGGTTGTGCCGGCACCGGGCGTCCTCGCCGCTTGCCCAGTTGGAGACCTCGTACCAGGACAGGCCTGCCGCGTCGAGGGCGGCCTCCGCGGCCAGGTAGCGGTCCGCGGCGACGTCGTCGCTGGGGTACGCCAGCTCGCCGCGCTTCATTCGGGCGGCGAGCCGGGTGCCGTCCTCGACGATCAGGGCGTACGCGCTGACGTGGTCCACCCCGGCGGCGACGACCTGCTCCAGCGAGGCGGCAAAGTCCTCGGCCCGCTCCCCCGGGGTGCCGTAGATCAGGTCCAGGTTCACGTGCTCGAACCCGGCGTCGCGTGCCTCCAGGGCGGCGGCGGTGGCCCGGCCGGCGCTGTGTCTGCGGTCCAGGATCGCCAGGACCCCCGGGGAGGCGGACTGCATGCCCAGCGAGATCCGGGTGTAGCCGGCGTTGCGCAGCAGCTTCAACGATTCCGGGGTGACCGACTCGGGGTTGGCCTCGGTGGTCACCTCGGCGTCGGCGGCCAGCCCCCAGGTGCTGTCGATGCCGTCGAGGATGCGGGCCAGGTCGTCGGCGGGGAGCAGGGTGGGCGTGCCGCCGCCGACGAAGACCGTGTCGACCCGGGGTGGTGGGGTGTCGCCGAGCACCCGGGCGGCGAGCGCCAGCTCGGCCAGGACGGTGTCGGCGTACCCCTCGCGGCTGGCGCCGCCGCCCAGCTCGGCAGCCGTGTACGTGTTGAAGTCGCAGTAGCCGCAGCGACTGGCACAGAACGGAACGTGGACGTACACCCCGAAACCGCGCTGACCGACCGCGGTGGTGGCGGTGGCGGGCAGCGATCCGTCGACGGGGACGGTCTCACCATCTGGAAGGACGCCGGGCATGGCAACTAGTGTGCCCGGCATGACCTCTCCCGACGTCCTCGTGCGGGTCGCCACGGCCCGCGGGGTGACCACCCTCACCCTGGACAGCCCGCACAACCGCAACGCGCTCTCCACGGCCCTGATGACCCAACTGCTGGCAGGGCTGGCCGACGCCGTCGCCGACGACGCGGTCCGGGCGATCGTGCTCGACCACGCCGGCCCGGTCTTCTGCTCGGGGGCCGACCTGAAGGAGACCGCCGCCGCGTACGCCAGCGGAACGGTCCCCGCCGCGATGCTGGCCGACGTGCTCGCCGCGCTGTGGGACTGCCCGAAGCCGGTGCTGGCGCGGGTGGGCGGTCCGGCGCGGGCCGGTGGGCTGGGTCTGATCGCCGCCGCCGATCTGGCGGTCTGCGCCGACGAGGCGACGTTCGCGTTCACCGAGGTGCGGATCGGGGTGATCCCGGCGGTGATCTCGGCGACCGTGCTGCCCCGGCTGCACCCGCGTGCCGCCGCCGAGCTGTACCTGACCGGGGACACCTTCGACGGGCGGCGGGCCGCCGAGGTCGGCCTGGTCACGGCCTCGGTGCCGGCGGACGGGCTGGACGAGGCGGTACGGCGCTACTGCGACTCGCTGGTCCGTGGCGCCCCCGCCGCGCTGGCCGGCGCGAAGGAGCTGCTGCGCCGGCCGGGCACCGCCGAACTGCGCGCCGACCTGGCCCGACTCTCCGCCCTCTCGACCAGCTTCTTCCTCTCCGACGAGGGGCGCGAGGGGATCATGGCCTTCCGGGAGAAGCGATTGGCGAGCTGGGTGCCCGGTTCGGCTGATCACGCCGGGTAGGACGGGCGCGCCGGGACGGCAGGTGAGATCGGCGCAGAACCGGGAATTTCCCGATCGGGTACGCGCCGGCGGAGCCGACCCCGAACCGGTCGGACGACCCGGACGGCGCCACCGGGACGTAGGCTTGTCGAACTGTGTCGACCAGGGGGTGTGGGTGCGAACTCGGGCAGCCGTGGCGGGTGGAGTGGTGCTCATCCTTGTCGCCGTGATCGGGATCTGGCTCGTCGTACGACAGGCCGGAGACCGTCTGCAACTGCCCCTGGCCCGCAAGTGCACCGTCCAGGCCGACGGCCGGGTGGCGCTGGACGCCGACCAGATGGCCAACGCGGCGACCATCGCGGCGATCGGAGCGCAGCGAGGCATGCCCGAGCGGGCCGTGGTGGTCGCCCTCGCCACCGCGTACCAGGAGTCGGGGCTGCGCAACCTCGCCGACGGCGACCGGGACTCGGTGGGCCTGTTCCAGCAGCGGCCGAGCCAGGGCTGGGGCACCCAGGCGCAGATCCGCGACCCCCGGTACGCGGCGAACCGCTTCTACGCGGCGCTGAAGAAGGTGCGCGGCTGGGAGAAGATGCGGGTCACCGACGCCGCCCAGCGGGTGCAGCGTTCGGCGTTCCCCGAGGCGTACCAGAAGTGGGCCGACGAGTCAGAGGTGCTCAGCCGG
Source organism: Micromonospora sp. NPDC093244 (assembly GCF_040683695.1). Classification (NCBI taxonomy): domain Bacteria; kingdom Bacillati; phylum Actinomycetota; class Actinomycetes; order Micromonosporales; family Micromonosporaceae; genus Micromonospora; species Micromonospora sp. NPDC093244. Next base: position 65,911 of record NZ_JBFBEO010000001.1, on the reverse strand, counting down.
GCACTGCTGGGCGAGGCCACAAGCGCTGTCGCCTGCACGGTGGGGCGTACCCCGGTGATGCGGGGCGCGGCCGCTGCCGCGCAGTTGACCCACAACCTGAAGCTGGACTGGGGGTTGTCCGGCACCGACGCGGCCGACCTGACCGGGCTGACGGTGCCGGCTGCCGACCAGCGCGACGGCTGGCGGTACGCGCACTGGCTGGTTTCGCACGCCCAGGACCACGGTGTGAAGCGGGTCCGCTTCGGCGGCCGGGAGTGGACGGCCCGCAACGGCACGTGGGGGCCTGTGGACGGCGAGCAGGGGCCGGCCGGGCAGGTGCTCGCGGAGGTCTTCGCCGAGGGGTGAGCGCCCGGATCTCCTAACCGGCAGTCACCGCACAATCGGGCATCGCGCTACGTAACGCCCAATTGATCATAGGGATGTCACTCTTCGCAGCAGTACCGCTGCACAAGGTCCGACCCGGGTCCGCCCGCGTCGTACGCCCTCCCCGATGTCTGGACAGTCGCGTTACGATCGGCGGCCTGTGCCAGAAATGGTTTCACCTCATGGGGAGGGGTACGACGCGGTGTTCGATTACGGCGACCGGACCGGCTACGAACCGATCAGCGACACTGACCGCAAGGAGTTCCACGAGCAGGGCTTCCTCCTGCTGCGCAACGTCCTGACGGAGGACCACCGGGCGGCGCTGGAGGCGGCTGTCGACCGCGTCTACGCGGAGGAGCAGGCCAAGGGCACCACCAAGAAGGACGGCACCCTGCACCTGCTGGGGTTCCTGGAGCGCGACGAGCTCTTCGGTGAGCTGCTGACCCACCCGATCGCCTTCCCGTACATGTGGGGGCTGGCCGGCTGGAACATCTACACCCACCACAACCACCTGGACGTCACCCCGCCGGCCGCCGAGCCGGAGAAGCCCTACTGGGGCTGGCACCAGGACGGGTACCGGCAGAACTCCGACCCGGAGACGATGGACCCGAACCTGCCCCGGCCGATGTTCTCGCTGAAGGTCGCGTACGTGCTGTCCGACCTCTCCGAGACCGGCCGCGGCGCCACCAAGGTCATCCCGGGCAGCCACCTGTGGAACTCGCTGGACCGGCCCAAGGACCTCAGCGTGCACAACCCCGACCCGGAGGGCACGGTGGAGATCACCGCGAACCCGGGCGACGCCTTCATCTTCGACCGCCGGCAGTGGCACTCCCGGTCGACGAACCTGTCGACGATCACCCGCAAGATGCTGTTCGTCGGCTACACCTACCGGTGGATCCGCCCGCTGGACGAGCTGCACCCCGACGTGAACGGTGAGTGGTACCGCAACCGCACGCCCGTGCAGCGCCAGCTGATCGGTGAGGGCACCCACACCGCCAACTACTGGGGCATCAACTGGGACGGGTACGTCGACGACGAGATCCCGCTGCGCAAGGAGCTCAAGGAGCGCGGTCTGCTCGACCGCAGCATCCCCTGGCTGCGCTGATCAGTCACCCGTGTGGAAGGCCCCCTGTGCGCAGGGGGCCTTCCTCGCGTCTCAGCGTCGACCGGCGAGACGGCGGCGGACCTTGTCCCGGATCGGCTCCGGCAGGTCGTCCGCGTCGAGCAGGCGGGGCAGCAACTCCGGCTCCAGGCTTGTCGCCCGGAACACCTCCCCGATGGTCACCCCGTGCGCGGGCCGCTCCATGACCTCGACCGGATCGCCGGCACCCACCTCGCCCTCGCGCAGCACCCGCAGGTACGCCCCCGGGGAGGCCCGCACAGTGAACCGCCGGATCAGGTCGGGCACACCCCAGAAGCCCGCGAACGTCGTGCAGGGAGTACGCGGCATCGTCACCTGGAGCACCGCCGTGCCCACCGCCCACTGTTCGCCGATGACCGCGCCTGTCACGTCCACCGCGTAGGTGGTCAGGTTTTCCCCGAAGCCGCCCGAGCGGATCGACCGGCCGATCTCGGCCGACCACCACGCGGCGTCCTCCTCGGCGTACGCGTAGACGGCCTTGTCCGGCCCGCCGTGCACGGACCGCTCACCGATGAAATCGCCGGCGAGGCCCTCGGCGAGCACCGCCACCGGGCCGTCGACCGGCCGCTTGTCGATGCCGCTGCGACCGCTCGCGTCGCCGGCCCAGTCCGCCTCGGTCACGATCCCGAGATTCACCGCCGCCACCCTGCCCGTCATGACCGTCAGCCTAGGTGAATCCGCGCTGCGGGCTTGACCTTGACGCTGCGTCAACCCTCCATGCTGTCTGCCATGAGCACTCCGCCAACAACCGATCAGATCGAGCAGCCCGTGATCCACGTGCGAGGCCTGGAGAAGTCGTTCACGCATGTGAAGGTGCTGCGCGGCGTGGACATCGACGTGGCGCGCGGCACCATCTTCGCCCTGCTCGGCTCCAACGGGGCGGGCAAGACCACTGTGGTGAGGATCCTGTCCACGCTGCTCAGGGCCGACGCGGGGACCGCGCGGGTCAACGGCTTCGACGTCGTGGCACAGGCCGCCCGCGTACGCGAGTCCATCAGTCTCACCGGGCAGTTCGCGGCGGTCGACGAGGTCCTCAGCGGGCGGGAGAACCTCGTCCTGGTCGCCCGGCTCAGGCACCTCAGATCCCCGGGTGCGATCGCGGACGACCTCCTGGGGCGCTTCTCGCTGACCGAGGCGGGCACCCGGAGGGTGGCGACGTACTCCGGTGGCATGCGACGCCGTCTGGACATCGCGATGAGTCTCATCGGGAATCCGCCGGTGATCTTCCTCGACGAGCCGACGACCGGCCTGGACCCGGAGGCACGCATCGAGGTGTGGCAGGCCGTCAAGGAGCTGGCCAAGGGCGGCACGACGGTGCTGCTCACCACCCAGTACCTCGACGAGGCGGAGCACCTCGCCGACCGGATCGCGATCCTCCACGAGGGCCGGATCATCGTGGACGGCACCCTCGGCGAGCTCAAGCAGCTCCTCCCACCCGCAGAGATCGAGTACGTCGAGAAGCAGCCGAGCCTCGAGGACGTCTTCCTCACCCTCGTCGGCGCCCGAACGAACAAGGAACAAGGATGAACAAGCACTTCCTCGGCGACACCGCCATCCTGCTGGGACGGTCCCTGCGACACATCGCCCGCAGCCCGGACACCATCATCACGACCGCCATCATGCCCATCGCCTTCATGCTGCTGTTCGTCTACGTCTTCGGCGGCGCGATCGAGACCGGGTCCGACTCCTACGTGAACTACCTGCTGCCCGGCATTCTGATCATCACGATCGCCTCGGGCATCTCCTACACCGCCTTCCGGCTCTTCCTGGACATGCAGGGCGGCATCTTCGAGCGGTTCCAGTCCATGCCGATCGCCCGGTCCTCGGTGCTGTGGGCGCACGTCCTGACCTCGCTCGTCGCCAACCTGACCTCGCTCGTCGTCGTCGTCCTCGTCGCGCTCCTCATGGGCTTCCGTTCCGGAGCGGGCGTGACGGGGTGGCTGGCGGTGGCCGGCATCCTGCTCCTGTTCACCCTGGCGCTGACCTGGATCGCCGTGATCCCCGGCCTCACCGCGAAGTCCGTGGACGGCGCGAGCGCGTTCTCCTACCCGCTCATCTTCCTGCCGTTCGTCAGCTCGGCCTTCGTGCCCACCCAGTCCATGCCCGGCCCGGTGCGGGCCTTCGCCGAGCACCAGCCGGTGACCTCCATCGTCAACGCGATACGGGACCTGTTCGCCAGGCAGCCGATCGGCACCGACATCTGGATCGCCCTCGCCTGGTGCGTCGGCATCCTCGTGCTCGCCTATCTGTTCGCCATCACCACCTACCGTCGCAGGATCTCCTGAGCGGTGTCGACCGGAGCTGGGCGGATCACGGGCAGGATCAGAGCATGCTGACGATCGGTCAACTGGCGGCGTACGCCGGCGTCACCGTGCGGGCGGTGCGGCACTATCACCAGATCGGGCTCCTGCCCGAGCCGGAACGGGATGCCTCGGGTTACCGACGGTACGGCGCGACGGCAGCCGTGTCCCTCATCAAGATCCGCACCCTCGCCGATGCCGGCGTACCGCTGTCGCAGATCAGTCGGCTGCTCGAAGCCGACGCGTCAGCCTTCGCCGAAGCCATTCGGACCATCGACAACCACCTGCGCGCCGAGATCGAACGGCTGGAGACCAGCCGCCGACACATCGCTCAGCTCACCGCCGGGGACAGTCTGGCGCTCCCACCGGAGGTGGCCGCCTATCTCGATCGGCTCCGGAGCATCGGGGCGTCGGAGCGGATCGTGGAGGCTGAACGGGACGGGTGGATCCTGGTTACGGCGCGCTGGCCCGATCGCATCGTCGAATGGATGCCCGGGAAGGTCGCCGAACTCGACGATCCGAAGGTCGCCCGGCTCTACCGGGTGCTGTCGGAGATCTTCGACGACGACGTGGAGGACGATCCGCGGCTGGCGGAGGCCGCCGACATCATGGCGTGCCTGGCAGAGCAGGCGTACGCCGCAGGTGAGGTCATTGTCGGTGAGGAGGCCGACGATGATCTCCCCCACGACCTGCTCGACGCGCTCGCCGTCGAGTCCGACCCGCGGGTGGAGCGGCTGCGGGAGCTGATGCGCGAGCGCGGCTGGTCCGGTTGGAACCGGATGGAGCGGCTGGCGGAGCCGCCCGCCTGACCGACGGGCTTTTCCGCGCACCGTCAGCCCTTGACGGCGCCCGCGACCAGACCGGAGACCATCCGTCGCTGCACCAGCAGGAAGAAGATGATGACCGGCAGGGTGAACAGGGTGGAGGCGGCCATCACCGGCCCCCAGTTGGTGTCGTCGCGGCCGAAGAAGAACGTCATGGCCACCGGCAGCGTGTAGCGGCCCTGGTCGTTGATGAACGTCAACGCGAAGATCAGTTCGTTCCAGGCCGTGATGAAGGAGAAGATGCTTGTCGCCACCAGGCCCGGCGCGACGAGGGGGAACAGCACCCGCCGGAACGTCTGGGCCCGGCTCGCTCCGTCGATCGCCGCCGCCTCCTCCAGTTCCTTGGGCACCGCCGCCACGAAACCGCGAAGCATCCACACCGCGAACGGCAGCGAGAATCCGAGGTACGTGAGGATCAGGCTGGGCAGCGTGTTGTAGAGCCCGAGCCGCTGGATCATCAGGAACAGCGGGATGACGAGCGCCTCCAACGGGATCATCTGCACCACCAGCAGCATGATCAGGAAGCTGGTCCGCAGCTTGAAGCGGAACCGGGCCACAGCTGTCGCGGCGAGCAGCGCCACCAGGCCGCTGAGCACCACAGTCGAGACCGCGACGATCGCACTGTTGACGAAGAAGTCGAGGAAACTCACGCCCGGGATCAGGTTGCCGGTCAGGATCTCCCGGTAGTGCTCGAGCGTCGGGTGCGCCGGGACCGGCTGCGGAGTGGACGAGAAGATCTCCCTGCTCGGCTTCAGCGAGGTGGAGATCATCCAGTAGACCGGGAACGCCGCGAAGAGCGCGACAAGCAGCCCGGCGCCGTTGAGGGCGATCTTCTTCACGACTCGTCCTCCTGCCTGAGCACCATCCGTACGTAGAAGCCGGTGACCACAAGCAGGATCAGCGTGAGGATCACCGCGATGGCCGCGCCGAGCCCGTACTTCGGCGGCGGCGAGAAGGCCTCGGCGTACGAGTAGATGGAGAGCATGAACGTCGGCCGGTCCTGTGTGCCGCCGGCCAGCACGAACTGCTGGGTGAAGACCTTGAAGTCCCAGATGGTGGAGAGCACGATCAGGATCCCGAAGACCGGGCGCAGCAGCGGGAAGGTGATCTTCCAGAAGACCCGCCACGGGCTCGCGCCGTCCACCCGGGCCGCCTCGTGCAACTCGCTCGGCACGCTCTTGAGGCCGGCGAGCACGCTCACCGCGATGAACGGGAACGAGTGCCAGACCACCACCAGGGTGAGGATCGCGAAGAACAGCAGCGGCGAGTTGAACCAGCCGTAGCCGGTCCAGTCGCTACGGCCGAAGAGAGAGGTGGACAGGCCGTCCGGCAGCGCGTTGAACAGCCAGGTGACCAGGCCGCTCGTGTCGTCGAAAATCCACTTCCAGACGATCGTGCCGGTCAGCGCCGGGGTGGCCCAGGCGAGCATCACGCAACTGGCCACGAAGGTGGCCATCTTGCGGCCCAGCCGGTTGAGCAGCAGCCCGACAAGGGTGCCGAGGACCATGGTGAGCAGCACGTTCGCAGCGGCGAACAGGACCGTGTTGCGCAGCACCGTCAGGAAGAACGGATCGGACAGGATGTCCGTGTAGTTGCCGAGCCCCACCCACGGCCACTCCCGGTCGCCGCGCAGTTGCCGGACGCTGTTGAGGCGGTAGAAGGACATCGCCACGACCTGACCGAGCGGCCAGAGCAGCAACACCCCGATGATCACCAGAGCGGGCAGGAGCAGCAGGTAGGGCAGGCGGTCCACCCGGCGACGCCGCCGCGCGGGGTTCTCCCGCGCGGCGGCCGTCTCCGGCACCTCGGTCAGCGTGGTCACTTGGCGTTGAGGATGCTTTCCATCTCACCGGCCGCATCGGCGGTAGCCTTCTCGACCGTCTTCTGACCCTTCATGACCGAGCTGTTCATCGCCTGGGTCACCGTCTTGGTCCGGCTGACCTCCACCCACTTCGGGCTGAGCGGCGTGAGCTTGGTGTTCTGCATGGTCGTGGCGAACGCCGACATCACCTTGTCGTTGGCGTACGTGTCACCGGCGACCAGATCCTGGTAGACCGGGAAGAAGCCGAGGCTGCTGGCGAAGGCCTGCGAGTTCTTCTTGTTCAGCAGCACGGTCAGGTAGTCCCAGGCGAGGTCCTGACGCTCGCTGTCCTTCCAGATCGCCACGTCCGAACCACCCGCGAAACCGGGCGCGGCCTTGCCGTCCGGGCCGGGGATCGGGAACGTACCCCAGACCTTCTCGATCTCGGGGTTGTCCTTCTTCATGGCGCCCTGCTGCCAGCTGCCCGCGAACGCCATCGCGGCCTTGCCTGTGGCGAACTGGGTACGCGCGTCGATCTCGTTCCAGCCGGCGGCGGCCGGCGGCGCCACCTTGTGCACGGTCACCAGGTCGGTCCAGTACTTGACGGCCCGCTGCGCCTCAGGCGTCGTGTAACCGGACTTCCAGGTGCCGCCCTGATCGGTGGCGATCTCACCGCCGGCGCCCCAGAGGAAGGAGTAGAACGGCAGCTCGGAGTTGCCCGGCAGCGCGATGCCGTACGTGCCAGGCTTCTTCGCCTGCACCGTCTTGGCGACGGTGACCAGGTCGTCCCAGGTCTTCGGCGGCTGCACGCCGGCCTCGGCGAACCAGTCGGTGCGGTAGTAGATCGCCCGCACGCCCGCGTACCAGGGCACGCCGTACTGCTTGCCGTCGAGCTGCGCGTTCTTCACGAGGTCGGGCAGCAGATCCTTGCTCTCGGCCCAGCCGCCCATCCGGCCGCTCACATCGGCGAGCGCCTCCTGGGCCGCCCAGCCCTGGGTCTCGGTGTTGCCCAGCTCGGTGATGTCCGGCCCCTCGCCACCGGCGAGCGCGGCCTGGAACTTCTTGGGCGCCTCGAGCCAGGGAATGTACTGCACGACCACGTCGGTGTCGGGGTGCTTCTGGCGGAACTCCGTCTCGACGGAGTCGAGGAACTTGTTCTGGGCGTCGCCGCCCTCGCCCATCATCCAGACCGTGAGTTTGCTGTCGTCGGACGCCTCGTCACCGGAGCCTCCGCAGCCGGTCAGCACCATCGCGGCCGAGGCCACCATGGCGGTGACCGGGGCCAGCCGCTTCCACCTGTTCACGCCAGTTCTCCCCTCGCGCCGCCTGGAACTAACCTTCTCCGCCGCACCTTAGTACGAAGAATTCCTTTACGACAGTGGGAGGTGTCGCGACCGTACCGCAGCCGCCGGATCCGGGACGGCGTGGCACCGAGCCGAAGTCGGGCACTCCAGCACGAAAGAGCGCCCGGCCGATGGCCGGGCGCTCTTTCCAAGCGGTGCTGTGCAACCAGGTGATACCTGGTTGTTATCGGGTGACGCTGCGGCGGCGACCCACGCCGGCCACCAGCGCGACCGCGATGGCCGCCACGACGACCTGCACCAGCAGCTCCGTCCAGTCGATGCCGCTGGTCTCGGTGGCGATGCCGATCGCCCGCGCCAGCACCGTGCCCAGCAGGGCCGCGCCCACGCCGATCAGCAGGTGCAGCCAGATCGGCATGTTCTGCCGACCCGGGACGACCAGGCGGCCGAGCGCGCCGACGATGAGACCAACAACGAGCGCAGTGATGATGCCCCACACGGTGAGCTCCACGGTCGCCCTCCTTCAAAGAATGTCTGACACACGAAGTTGTGTGTTTCCTGTCGTGACCGCTAAGTGCCCGACCGGCCGAAAACCCAAACCGACTTTCTCCATCAGACGATCACGACTTGGTCTACCTGGGCAGGTTCCGCGCCCGCCGTGCGGACGCCTGGGCGCGCCCGCCTGGTCCCCGCCCAAGATCGCGCTCGAACACGGAAGTACTGGCCTCGTCCATCCACCGAGGCCACTACTTCCGGATCCAGCACGATCGTCAGCCGGGTCGCTCCCTCGTCGGCCGCCCTCCCGTACGGCTCTCTCCGCGTGGCTCCAGGAGGTTGGCGCCGGCAGGAACGCCGATGGGCGCCCGACCTGTCGGTCGGGCGCCCATCGAGGTGTCGCGGTGTTACCTGTGATGCGGGTGTCAGTGGGTGACGCTGCGGCGGCGACCCACGCCAGCCACCAGCGCGACCGCGATGGCCGCCACGACGACCTGCACCAGCAGCTCGCCCCAGTCGATGCCGCTGGTCTCGGTGGCGATGCCGATCGCCCGGGCCAGGACGGTGCCCAGCAGGGCCGCGCCCACGCCGATCAGCATGTGCAGCCACATGGGCATGTTCTGCCGACCCGGGACGACCAGACGGCCGAGCGCCCCGACGATGAGACCAACAACGAGCGCAGTGATGATGCCCCACACGGTGAGCTCCACGGTCGCCCTCCTTCGAAGAATGTCTGCCACACGGTGTTGTGTGTGTTTCCTGTCGTGACCGCTAAGTGCCCGACGGGTCAAAAATCCAAACCGACTCATGGCAAAAGACAGCGCCCGCCGTCAATGCCCGAGGACTGCGTCGATTGGCGACACACGCATCCGCACAGGTGGGAGGCCTTCTCGCCGGGACCGCCACCCCCTCGGCGGCTGCCGAAAAATTTCTCCACACCACCGGACGTCAGCACCCACCGGACGTCCACACCACGCCGGCGACCACGACGAGGGAGCGCGGGTACCCGCCGGGGACGGTCCGCCACGCCGGCAGGCCACACGACAGGATCCGCGCGACGACGGGGAAGCCGGTGCCTCGACCCGGCCGCGGGCACCAGCACCCCCGAAGGTGCGCGGACCCTGCTGGCCCGGTGCGGCCCACCAGCGCCGGGACTACTTCTTTCCGGCGGCCTTGCCGTCGCCGGAGTCGGAGGAGAGGGCGGCGATGAAGGCCTCCTGCGGCACCTCGACCCGGCCGACCATCTTCATCCGCTTCTTGCCCTCCTTCTGCTTCTCCAGCAGCTTGCGCTTACGGCTGATGTCACCGCCGTAGCACTTGGCGAGCACGTCCTTGCGGATCGCCCGGATCGTCTCGCGGGCGATGACCCGGCTGCCGATGGCCGCCTGGATCGGCACCTCGAACTGCTGGCGCGGGATCAGGGTGCGCAGCTTCGCGGCGATGGTGACGCCGTAGTTGTACGCCTTGTCCTTGTGCACGATGGCGCTGAACGCGTCCACCGGCTCGCCGTGCAGCAGGATGTCGACCTTCACCAGGTCGGACGCCTGCTCGCCGGAGGGCTCGTAGTCGAGCGAGGCGTAGCCCTTGGTACGGCTCTTCAACTGGTCGAAGAAGTCGTAGATGATCTCCGCGAGGGGCAGCGTGTAGCGCAGCTCCACCCGGTCGGCGGAGAGGTAGTCCATGCCGAGCAGGGTGCCGCGCCGGCCCTGGCACAGCTCCATCACGGCGCCCACGTAGTCGTTGGGCGTCAGGACTGTCGCACGGACCACCGGCTCGTACACCTCGGCGATCTTGCCGGTGGGGTACTCGCTGGGGTTGGTGACGACGATCTCGGCGCCGTCGTCCTGGATGGCCCGGTAGACCACGTTGGGCGCGGTGGAGATGAGGTCGAGGTTGTACTCGCGCTCCAGGCGCTCCCGGATGATCTCCAGGTGGAGCAGGCCGAGGAAGCCGCAGCGGAAGCCGAACCCGAGCGCGCCGGACGTCTCCGGCTCGTAGTCCAGGGCGGCGTCGTTGAGCTTGAGCTTGTCCAGTGCCTCACGCAGGTTGGGGTAGTCGGACCCGTCGATCGGATAGAGGCCGGAGTAGACCATCGGCTTCGGGTCCTTGTAGCCACCCAGTGCCTCGGCGGCCGGCCGGCTGTTGATGGTGACCGTGTCACCGACCCGGGACTGGCGGACGTCCTTCACGCCGGTGATCAGGTAGCCGACCTCGCCGACGCCGAGCGCGTCGGCCTTGACCATCTCGGGTGAGATGACACCGATCTCCAGCAGCTCGTGCACCGCGCCCGTGGACATCATCTTGATCCGCTCGCGGGCGCTGATCCGCCCGTCGATGACGCGGACGTACGTGACGACGCCGCGGTACACGTCGTACACCGAGTCGAAGATCATCGCCCGGGCGGGCGCCTCGGCGTCGCCGACCGGCGGGATGAACTGCCTGACGATCTCGTCGAGCAGGTGCGGCACCCCCTCGCCGGTCTTGCCGGAGACCCGGATGCAGTCCGCCGGGTCGCCGCCGATGAGGTGAGCCAGCTCCTCGGCGTACTTCTCCGGCTGGGCGGCCGGCAGGTCGATCTTGTTGAGCACCGGGATGATGCGCAGGTCGTTCTCGAGGGCCAGGTAGAGGTTGGCCAGGGTCTGCGCCTCGATGCCCTGCGCGGCGTCGACGAGCAGCACGGCGCCCTCGCAGGCGGCCAGCGACCGGGACACCTCGTAGGTGAAGTCCACGTGCCCCGGGGTGTCGATCATGTTGAGGACGGCGTGCTCACCGGCCCGCTCACCCTCGGCGATCGTCCACGGCATGCGGACGGCCTGGCTCTTGATGGTGATGCCGCGCTCGCGCTCGATGTCCATCCGGTCCAGGTACTGGGCACGCATCTGCCGCGGGTCGACCACGCCGGTGAGCTGCAACATCCGGTCGGCCAGGGTCGACTTCCCGTGGTCGATGTGGGCGATGATGCCGAAGTTCCGGATGCGACCGGGGTCGGTGGCACCAGGGGCGTTCGCGCCGGGATCGAGCTTCGGTGGCACAGCGGTCCGTTCTGGTCGGCTGACGTGAACAGGCCGGCGCGCCGCCGACCCCCTCCATGTTCCCACGCCGCCGGGGTACGCCCGCTGCGCGGGCGACGGATCGGCCGGGGAACCCTCACTCCGGCGGCGGCTCCACGAAGAGCGCGGCCAGCCGGGGCAGTCGTCGGCGGGCCTGCTCCTCGTCGTCGAAGTCCCAGAAGTCGTTGAGGTCGGGGGTCCGCACCAGGTCGCGGTCCGCCGGCAGCTCCGTCGCGGTGGCCTTGCGGTACGCGTCCCAGGGCACCGCCAGCATCTGCTCGGCGGAGAACTCCTCCCCGCTGAGCGAGGCGGCCCGCACCTGGGGCAGCTCGGCGAGCGAGTCCGGGTCGGCTACCGCGCGGGCGAAGACGGCCCGCCCCTGGGTCATCAGCCAGCCCCGGAAGTACTCGAACCCGTCCGCCGAGGCGCCTCCGTTGATCAGGTACGCGGCGCCCCACAGATCCGCCTTGTGCGACGCGGCCAGCACCCGCGTCTGGTGCCGGGCGTACCCGACGATGTCCTCCGGGTCGCGCTCGGCGAGCAGCGCGACGGCCCGCGCGGCCACCGGGCCGGGCTCTCCCCCGCCCCCGGCCCGGGCCTGGTCGATCAGCTGCCAGAAGTCCTCGGTCCTCATGGCTTGGCAGTCTGGCAGTGTCGCCGCGCGCCGCGCACGTACCCCGGGGCAGCATGGTGGGGTGTCTCCCACCCCGCTGCCTCCGGTGCCGTACCACGCCAGCGCGCAGCGACCGTCGTGGCAGGCGTTGCCGGCGGCGCTTCGGGCCGCCATCGCGGACCGGCTCGGCGCGCCGGTGATCACCGCGCGGGTCGCGGGCGCGGGCTTCACCCGCGGCTTCGCCGCCGTGCTCGACACCGCCGACGGTGGCCGGGCCTTCGTCAAGGCGGCACCCGTCGCCAAGCAACCGCGCCTGGTCGACTCGTACGCCCGGGAGGCCGCGATCCTGGATCGGCTGCCGGCCGACCTGCCGGCGCCCCGCCCCCGGTGGACCCTCCACGAGGCCGGCTGGTTCGTGCTCTGCACCGACGCCGTCGACGGTCACACCCCACGGCTGCCCTGGGCGCCCGCCGAGCTGGACGCCGCGCTCACCGCCTACACGCAGGTAGCCGCCGCCCTGGCCGAGCCGCCGGGCGACCTGACCGCGCTGGGCCTGCCGCACCTGGCCGACCTGGCGCGGTCGGACATCCTCTGGTGGGAGGAGGTAGCCGCCGGCCGGGAGCCGTCGCCGCCGCTGCCCGAGCCGGTACGGGGACGATTGCCCGAGCTGGTGGCACTGGAGGCCCGCCTCCCCGGGTACGCCGCCGAGGCGACCGGGCTGATCCACGGCGACCTGCGGGTCGACAACGTGCTTGTCGACGCGGACGGCCGGGCCTGGTTCTGTGACTGGACCTGGGTTTGCCACGGGCCGCCCTGGTGGGATGTGGCAGGGCTGCTGCTCACCGCGTACGCCGGCGGGCTGGACACGGACGCGCTCCTCGCCGGGCACCAGGCGTGCGCGGGCGCACCCGCCGACGCGGTGGACGCCACGCTTGCCGCGTTGGCCGGCTACTACCTCACCGGCGCGGCGGCGGCACCGCCGACGGCCTCCCCGCACCTGCCCGCGCACCAGCGCTGGAGCGGCGAGCAGGCCCTCGACTGGCTGGCCCGCCGGCAGGGATGGCGGTGACGGCGTGCGCACCGGCCGGGGCGTAGGCTGGTCCCGACGGGCCGGGTCCGTCCGCGCGATGGCCGAGCCGTTTTGGCTCGTCCCGGGCGACCTGGTAACCTGGCTCTTCGCGCAGCGATGACGCATGTTCGTCATCTCGCGCAGAAGCTGACCAACCCGAGCTATCAAGACGAGGCTGTCGCGTGGCGAACATCAAGTCCCAGATCAAGCGCAACCGGCAGAACGAGAAGGCCCGGCTGCGCAACAAGTCGGTCAAGTCGTCGCTGAAGACCGCCGTCCGGAAGTTCAACGAGGCTGCCGAGGCCGGTGACGTCGAGAAGGCCACCGCGCTCATGCAGGACGCCTCTCGCAAGCTGGACAAGGCCGTCAGCAAGGGCGTGATCCACGCCAACCAGGCCGCGAACCGCAAGTCCGCGATCGCGAAGCGCGTGGTGGCGCTCTCCGCCTGACGACTTCGCCGTCAGACTGATTCGGAAAGCCCCGGACCCTCGGTCCGGGGCTTCCGTGTGTCTGTGGCCGGGCTCTGCCGGGGGGCCGAGTGCTCAGTCGGCCGGGTCGGGACGGCGGGCCGGTGGCACCGGGTCGGCGGTGACGACCACGCCCGTCACACTGTGCGAGATCCACTCCACCTGGGCTCGCCCGACCGCAGGCTCCATCTGCCTGCGGAAACGGTCACGCTCCTGCTCGGGCACGAGCGCGGCGGACCGGACCACCACCGCGGCCACCATGTCGTTGAGTTTGACCATGACCGCCACCACGGCGGGCAGCACCAGCACCGACCACCAGGTGACCAGCTCGGCGAGGGCGAGCAGCACCGCCAGGGCGATGGTGCCCTCGAAGAAGAGGAAGCACAGCACTCCCCCGGGGTTGACGAACCGCAGGCCGAGGAGCCGCGCGTACAGCGGCCGGTACCGTTCCTCCTCGGCGGGGATGGTGGCCCACGCCGTGCGGTTCGGCCCCGTCACCGGGTGCTGCCCTGCCGGGCCGCCGCTACCGAGAAGACGGCACGCTCCAGGGCGTACGCCCGGTCGTCGGAGCCGCCCTTGACCGCCGCGTTGCACTCGGCGGCGACCTGCATGGCCCGGACGAGACCCTCCGGCGTCCAGCCGCGCCCCTGCCGCTGCGCGCGCTCGATCTTCCAGGCGGGCATCCCGAGACTGCTGGCGAGCTGGTACGCGTTGCCCCGCCCGGCCGACGCCACCCGCGCCACCGTCCGCACCCCGTCGGCAAGGGCGTCGGCGATGGGCACCGGGTCCACGCCGACGTGCAGGGCCCAGCGCAGCGCCTCCAACGCGGCCGGCACGTCGCCGACCATTGTGGCGTCCGCCACCGTGAAGCCGGTCACCTCGACCCGACCCCGGTAGTAGCGGGAGACCGTCTCGGCGCTGATCCGCCCATCGGTGTCCGCAACCAGTTGGGAGCAGGCGGCGGCCAGCTCGCGCAGGTCGTTGCCGACGGCCGCGATGAGCGCCTCGGCGGCGTCGTCGGTGCACCTGCCGCCGGCCCGGCGGATCTCGTCACGGACGAAGGCCACCCGGTCGCGGTGCCCCTTGAGCTTGGCCGCCGGGACGACAGTCGCGCCGGCCGCGCGCAGCCCGTCGGCGAACGCCTTGCCCTTGGCGCCGCCCAGGTGCAGCACCAGCAGTTGGACGTCCGGGTCGGGGTTCTTCGCGTACGACACCAGGGCGGTGACCAGGTCCTTGCGGGCGTCCTGGCCGGAGCGCAGGATCAGCAGCCGCCGCCCGCCGAACAGCGACGGGCTGAGCATCTCGGCGATCTCGCCGACGGTGAGCGCGCTGGCCTGGTACTCGCGGACGTCCACGTCGGGGTCGACAGCGCGAACCTTCGCGACAGCTTCGGTGACCGCGCGCGTGGCGAGCAGTTCCTCGTCGCCGAGGACGAGCAGAATGGGGGCGAGGTCGGCGGGGGTCACGCCGCCCATATTCGCACGGCCCACGGCGGGATCGTGCCTGCTCATCCGGCGCCCAGTCGGCGCAGCCCGCACACAGTGCAAATCCAGACATTCACCGTAATTCACCATCTAATTGGCAATACGGCTGCCTTTTCCGGCTCACCCGTGCAATTTCCACAGCACAGTCCCCCGGCCTGCTCATGGCCGCCGCCCCGCCGGCACCCCTCGGCGGACCACCCCCAGGCCGGATCCGGTGCGGAGCACCGCCAGGTCGCCGTCGGTGTCGGTCCGCAGCACCCGTGCGCCACCCCTGCCCAGCCGGGCCAGCAGCCCGGCGTTCGGATGCCCGTACGTGTTGCCGGCCCCGACCGGCACCAGCGCGACGGCGGGCCGCACGGCGTCCAGAAACCCCGGATCCTGGTACGCCGAACCGTGGTGGGCGACCTTCAACACGTCCGCCCGCAGCTGCCCGGGGCCGACCCGGGCCAGCACCGCGTGCTGCTCCTCGGTCTCCGCGTCACCGGGCAGCAGGATCCGCACCCCGGCCACCGTGGCGCGCAGCATCAGCGAGTTGTTGTTCGGGTCGGATCTGGTGCCGGAGAGCGGGTACGGCGGGCCGAGCACCAGCAGGTCGACAGCGCCGACCGGATGGCGGGTGCCGGCCACGGTGGTCAGCAGCGCGGCCCGCCCACCGGCAGCCGCCGCCCGGACCAGCTCACTACCGCTCTCCGGGTCCGTCGACTGGGGAGCCAGCACAGCTCCCACCCGCCGTCCCCGGAACACCCCGGCCACCCCACCCACGTGGTCGACGTGGAAGTGGCTGACCACCAGGAGCGGCACCTCCCGTACGCCGAGTCGGCGCAGGCAGGCGTCCACCACCACCGGCTCCGGCCCGGCGTCCACCACCACCGCCCGACCGGGCGCGACGGACAGCACCAGAGCGTCGCCCTGCCCCACCGCGCAGGCCACCACCACCCACCCCGGCGGCGGCCAGCCGGCAGCCACCAGCCGAACCGGAAGGGCACCCAGCACCCCGGCGACACCGATCACCGCCACCAGTCGCCGTACCAGGGGCCGGCGCACCGCGACCAGCAGCGCGACTGTCAGCGCGGCCAGCAGCAGGGCTCCCGACGCCCCGCCCGGCCAGGGCAGGGTGCCACCCGGCAGCCGGGATCCGTGCCGGGCGATGACGACCAGCCACCAGGCCGGCCAGCTCGCCAGCCACGCGGCGAACTCGGCGCCGGCCGGCCACAGCGGCGACACCGTCGCCGCGACCACGCCGAGGATGGTCGCCGGCGCGATGGCCGGCACCGCCAGCAGGTTCGCCGGGACGGCCACCAGACTGACCGTGCCGGAGATGCCCGCGACGACCGGCCCGCAGGCCAGTTGCGCGGCCGCCGGCACGGCGAGCGCCTCGGCCACACCAGGCGGAACGCCGCGCCGGCGCAGCCCGTCACGCCAGCGCGGCGCCAGCAGCAGCAGGCCCCCGGTGGCCAGTACGGACAGCGCGAACCCGGCATCGCCGCCCAGCTCCGGGTCGACAAGCACCAGCACGGTGACCGCGGCGGCCAACGCGGGCGGCGCGGCCCGGGGACGACCGGCGGCCAACGCGGCGAGCCCGATCGCCCCCATCGTGGCCGCCCGCACGACACTCGGCGACGGGCGGACCAGGATGACGAAGCCGACAAGCGCCACCCCGCAGAGCCCGACCGCGAGCCACGGGCCGGCGCGCGTCCACCGGGCCAGCAGCAGCACTGCCCCTACGACAATCGCCACGTTGCTTCCCGAGACGGCATTGAGGTGCGTCATGCCGGTGGCCTGGAAGTCCTCCTCGACGGCGGGCGGCAGCCGGCTGGTGTCCCCCACGACCAGCCCGGGCAGCAGACCGCCCGGGTCGTCGGGCAGCGGCGCGCAGGCCCGTTGCAGGCCGGCGCGGAGCGTCCCGGCGGCGCGTTGCGCGAAGGACGGCGCCCCGTGGCGTGTGGGCGGGCCGTTGGTGCTGAGCACCGCCCCGGTGAGGTCACCGCCGCGCGGAACGCCGAGGCGCCCGTCGGCGGTGAGGCGCTGCCCGGGGAGCAGCCCTCGCCAGGCCGGGTCGGTGGCCAGGACGAGCAGCCGCACCGGCGCACGGATCCGTCGGCCGGCCGGATCGGTGAGCCGGACCAGTTCCGTCGACACCAGCAGCATGCCCGGCCGACCGGCGCTCCGGATCGGACGCGGATCGTCCCGGACCACCAACTCGGCGCTGACCGGAGCGCGCTGCTCGGCCAGGGCACGGATCGGCGGCGCGTCCCGCACGGCGAGCCGGGCCGCGGTGGCCGCCCCGGCGCAGACCACGCCGAGACCGACCGCGACGACGATCCAGCCGTACCGGCGGGCGACGGCCCGGGGTCGGCCGCAGCGGCCGAGCAGGTGCAGGGCGCCCGCTGCCGTCACGGCAGCTGCCGCCCCGGTGGCCACCACGAGTGGACGGGTGCCGAGGTGCAGCCCGGTGAGCGCGGTGAGCCACGCACCGACCGCCAGCCCGGCCAGCCGCAGGTCCGGTGGCACGGGCTCGGCCTCGGTGGCAGGTGGCGTCACGGGCGGGCCGCTCACACCGTCACCAGGTCCTTCAACTGCTCGTAGCGGGCGTCCCCGATCCCGTCGACCTGGCGCAGGTCGCCGACGGCCTTGAAGCCGCCGTGCTGGTCGCGGTGGGTGAGGATGCGCTGGGCGAGCACCGGCCCGACGCCGGGCAGCGCGTCGAGCTGGGCGAGGGTGGCGGTGTTGAGGTTCAGCGGCCCGGCCGCGGATGGTGCCCCGCCCGCCGCCGGGCCTGCCGCGCCGGCCGGCATCGGCGGTGGCGTCACGCCGACGACTATCAACTCGCCGTCGGTGACCTTGCGGGCGGGATTGAGCAGCGCCACGTCGACGCCGGGCAGGGCGCCACCGGCCGCCTGGACCGCGTCGGCGAGCCGTGACCCGGCCGGCAACCGCACCAGCCCGGGCCTGCGGACCTTGCCGGCGACCGCCACTACCACCTCGGCCGCGCCGGACCCGCCGGGGTCAACCGCTCCGGCCGCGCCCGGGGCATCCACCTCGGCGGCCGACGTGACCGCGCCGGTCAGCGGGGCGACCGGCTCGGCGTGCGGCCGGGAACGCCAGGCCCATCCGGCCGCGGCCAGCACCACCACCACGGCGACGACCGCCAGCGCCCGCACCCCGCGCCGACCCGGATCGAACGCCCCAGGCCCGGACAATCGCGACGCGGGACCGGCCACCAGGCCGGCCGACGCCACGCCCGCGTCCGGCTCGGCAGACGACGCGCCAGCCAGGGGTACGCCAGCGGTCGGCACCTCTGCCCGGAGGGACGGCCCGCCGACAGGTGGGGCCGTCAGCCGGCGCAGCCGCTGGCGTACCTCTGTCTCCTCGTCATGCGACACGGCCCGACGCTAGGGGCGGCGGACGGTCCAGCGGGGCGCGGCGATCCGTTCCTGTGGACAACCGGCACCACTGTGGACAACGCCCTGATCATGCTTCGATCTGCTACAGGCACGGTCGCCTGATGATCTCAGCGGGCCTCCGGGTCGAGACCGAGCACGGCCCGTCCGCCGTCCACCGGCAACGTCGCCCCGTTGACGAAGCTCGCGGCGGGTGACAGCAGGTACACGACCGCCTCGGCCACCTCCTCGGCCCGCCCGATGCGGCCCACCGGGTGCAGCCGGTTGAGTTCGGCGTCGATCCACTCGGCCTGGGACGGTTCCTGGGCGGCGAGGAACTCGGCGTGCCGCTCGGTGGCGATCGAGCCGAGCGCGACGGCGTTGGCGCGGATGCCGTGCCGCCCGTAGTCGACGGCCAGCGCGCGGGTCAGCCCCTCCACGGCTGCCTTCGCGGTGGCGTACGGCAGGGCGCCGGACACGGGCCGGCGGGCCTGGTGCGACGAGACGTTCACTATCGCGCCGCCGGTGCCGGCGGCGAGGAAGCGGCGCACGGCGACGGCGGCGCCGACCACGGCGGGGCGCAGGTTCAGCCCGATCAGGTCCAGGACCGTGTCGGCCGGCGCGGAGTGCAGCGCGGCGTCGCGGAACACCGCCGCGTTGTTGACCCAGCCGGTGAGCGGCGCGGCACGTTCGGCCAGGTCGGCGGCGTGCTCGGCGACCCGCTCGGCACAGGCGTCGCCGACCACCGGGATGAGCCGGTCGGCGGCGGGATGCCCGGCCAGCCAGTCGACGGCGTCGGCGTCCCGTTCCACGACGACGACCGTCGTGCCGGTCGCCACGAGTCGTCGCACCACGGCCCGGCCGACGCCACGGCCGCCCCCGGTGACCACACAGGACGTCGACACCGGCTCAGCCGACCGGACGGCGGTGGACGACCACCGAGGCCAGCCCCGGACCGGCGTGCGCGGCGACCACCGCGCCGGCCTCGGAGACGTACGTGTCGTGCAGCCGGTCACCGAACCGCTCGGTCAGCGCGGCGAGCAGCGCCTCGGCCCGTTGCGGCGCGGCGAGGTGGTGCACGCCGAGGTCGACGTCGTCGTCGCCGGCCGCCTCGACGGCCAGGTCGACGAGCCGGGCCACGCCCCGACTGGCGGTACGGACCTTCTCCCGCAGCACGATCGCCCCGTCCGGCATGTGCATGATCGGCTTGACCGACAGTGCGGTGCCGAGCAGCGCCTCGGCAGCGTTGATCCGGCCACCCCGACGGAGGAACTCCAGCGTGTCGACGTAGAACCAGACGGTGGTCCGGGCGACGGCGGCGAGCGCGGCGTCGCGTACCCCGGTCAGGTCCTCGCCGGCCTCGGCGGCGGTGGCTGCCGCGATGGCCGGGAAGCCGAGGCCCATGCCTGTGGAGCGACTGTCGACGACCTCGACGCGGCCGTCGAAGTCGGCGGCGGCGAGCCGCGCGGCCTCGACCGTGCCGGACAGCGCGGCGGAGATGTGCACCGAGACGACGCCGTCGGCGCCCTCGTCGAGCAGCCGGCGGTACGTGCGGGCGAACTGCTCGGGTGCCGGCCGGGAGGTGGTGGCGGTGACCCGCCGGGCGCTCAACGCCAGTGTGGCGTCGGCCGGTTGGGTCTCCACCCCCTCCAGCCCCTCCGCGCCGTTGAGCACGACCGTCAACGGGACGATTGTCAGCCGGTGCGCCTGCACCAGCTCGGGTGGAAGGTAGGCGGTGGAGTCGATGACAACCGCGACGGGCATGCCCGGCACGCTAGCCGATCGGGGCGTCGAACGCCGAGGCGGCAGCGTTCAGATCGCGTCGACGACCACCGGGGCGGTGACCAGGCCGACATTGTGCGCCCGCAACTGCCAGCCGCTGACGTCGTGCGCACGGCCGACAGCGGGCGCGCGGTCGTCGTGCCGCAGCTCGCTCCAGTGGCAGTTGGCCAGGGAACCGATGGTGCGCAGCACGCCGGTGTCCCAACCGAGCAGGTGACCGATGCCCTGCCGGCTGGCGCCGCCGTGGGTGGCGATCACCACGGTGCCGCCCGGCGCCGCGTCGGCCGCCTCCCGCAGTGCGGTGCCGACCCGTTCGCCCAGGTCGTGCAGGGGCTCCAGGTCCGCGCCCGGATCGGGGTCGCCGGCCCGCCAGCGGGCGTACTCCTCGGGGAAGCGTTCGGCGACCTCGGTGAGGTGCAGACCCTGCCACTGGCCGAAGTGCCGCTCGCGCAGCCGGGCGTCGGTGCGGACCGGTAGCCCGGTCAGCGCGACGAGCGCGGCTGCGGTCTCCGCGGCGCGGCCCAGGTCGCTGGACACGATGGCGTCGGGCCGCAGCGCCGCGAGCAGCGGCGCGGCGGCGCGGGCCTGGTCGCGGCCCAGCTCGTTGAGGGGTACGTCGGTCTGCCCCTGGACGCGGTTGGCGGCGTTCCAGTCGGTGTTGCCGTGCCGCCAGACGATCAGTCGGGTCATTCGGCTGCGGCGGGCCCGCCGGCGTCCGCCTCGACCAGGTCGCGGTCGACGAACGGGATGGTGGGGCAGTCCTTCCAGAGCCGGTCGAGCGCGTAGAACTCGCGCTCCTCGGTGTGCTGGACGTGCACCACGATGTCGACGTAGTCGAGCAGCACCCAGCGGCCACCACGCTCGCCCTCGCGCCGGATCGGCTTGGCCTTCTCCGGCAGCTCCAGCAGGCGCTCCTCGATCGCGTCGACGATGGCCAGCACCTGACGCTCGTTGGGGGCGGCGGCGAGCACGAACGCGTCGGTGATGGCGAGCTGGTCGCCGACGTCGATGATCGCGATGTCCTGCGCCTTCTTGTCGGCGGCGGCCTGGGCGGCTGCGATTGCCAGCTCGTGAGCGCGTTCGGAAACTGTCACCGTTCTCCTTCGATCAACCGTGCGATGCTCCAAGCGTCTCATACCCGGCGACGCCTCGACCTGTCAGTTCCGGTCGGTCCGGGGCACGATCCATCCCATACCGGGCGCGATCACTGCTGATAGAGGCGCCGCTTGGCGATGTACTGCACCACACCGTCGGGCACCAGGTACCAGACCGGCTCACCCCGGGCGACGCGGGCGCGGCAGTCGGTCGACGAGATGGACATCGCCGGGACCTGGATCAGGCTGACCGTGTCCGCCGGCAGGTGCTTGTCGGTCAGCGGGAAGCCGGGCCGGGTCACCCCGATGAAGTGGGCCAGCTCGAAGATCTCGTCCAGGTCCTTCCACGACAGGATGCGTTGCAGCGCGTCCGCGCCGGTGATGAAGAACAGCTGCACCTTGGGGCCGTACTCGGCCTGGAGGTCGCGCAGGGTGTCGACCGTGTAGGTGGGGCCGCTGCGATCGATGTCGACCCGGCTGACCTGGAAGCGGGGGTTGGAGGCGGTCGCGATGACGGTCATCAGGTACCGGTCCTCGGCGGGGCTGACCGGTTCGTCGGCCTTCTGCCACGGCTGCCCGGTGGGGACGAAGACCACCTCGTCCAGGCCGAACCGGTCGGCCACCTCACTGGCCGCGACGAGGTGCCCGTGGTGGATCGGGTCGAAGGTGCCGCCCATGATGCCGATCCGCCGGATATCTTCCTCCACCCAGTGATCGTAGGCCGGGCGCTCGGCCCGGACGTGCGGGGTCGCCGCACTGATACTCGTAGGCATATACTCGTGAACGAGTAAAGGAGGCGGGTCATGGGGAAGCGGCGCAAGGTCGGCAACCTGCTGGCGCTGGCCGTGCTGTCCGCCCTGGTCCAGCGGCCGATGCACCCCTACGAGATCGCCACCGCGCTGCGCTCCTGGGGCAAGGACCAGGACATGGATTTCAAGTGGGGGTCCTTCTACACGGTCATCCGCAACATGGACAAACACCGCATGATCGAGGCCGTGGAGAGCGTCCGTGAGGGCCGACGTCCGGAACGCACCGTCTACCGCATCACCGACGCGGGGCGGGCGGAGCTGATCGACTGGGCCCGCGAGCTGGTCTCCACACCGATGCCCGAGCATCCCCGCTTCCGGGCCGGCCTGTCCGTCCTCGCCGCCCTGCACCCCGACGACGCCACCGACCTGCTGCGGCAGCGGCTCGACCGCCTGCAGGACGCGATCCGCCAGGACCGCGAAACGCTCGACGCGCACCTGCGGGACATCCCGCGGCTGTTCCTGGTCGAGTCGGAGTACGACCTCGCCATGCGCGACGCGGAGGCCACCTGGCTGCGCGCGCTGCTCGCGGAGCTGACCTCGGGCAGCTACCCGGGGCTGGACACCTGGCGGGCCTTCCACGAGACAGGCGCGATGCCCGCCGAACTGACCGAGCTTTCCGAGAGGACCGGCAGCCCCGACACCACCGACTGACGGACGGCTCCGGCGGGGTGCGCCAACACCCCGCCGGAGCCCTTACCCCGAACCGACACCTGGGAAGGTGCCCGGCCCGAAGCGGCAACCACGAGGATAACCGGGCTCCCTCCCAGGTCACGTCCGCGCGCCCCGCGCGGACCACGACACCCAGGGAGAGAGCATGACCACGGTACGAACCGCGATCGTCATCGGCGGCGGCATCGCCGGGCCGGTGACCGCGCTGGCGCTGACCCGCGCCGGCATCGCCGCCACCGTCCACGAGGCGTACCCGGCCACCACCGGCGGCATCGGCGGCACCCTCGCGCTCGCGCCGAACGGCGTGGCGGCCCTGCGCGCGGTCGGCGCGCAGGAGGCGGTGACGGCGATCGCCACCCCCATCCACCACAGCGCCATGGCCGTCGGGCGTCGGCGCATCGCACTGCCCACGCTTGCCGGAGTGCCGCCGCTGCGGGTGGTGCACCGGGCCGAGCTGCACCGCGTCCTGCACGACCGCGCGAGCGCCGAGGGCGTCTCCTTCGCGTACGGCAGGCGGCTGGTCGGCGCCGAGCAGACCGACAGCGGGGTGACCGCCCGTTTCGAGGACGGCAGCACCGCCTCCGCCGACATCCTCGTCGGCGCGGACGGCATCCGCTCCACCGTCCGTGGTCTCATCGACCCGTCCGCGCCCGGCCCCCGGTTCACCGGCCTGCTCAGCTTCGAGGCGGTCGCCAGGCACGAGGTGGACGTCGAGCCGGGCACCATGACGTTCGCGTTCGGGCGACGCGGCTACTACCTGTACTGGCCCGAGCCCGGCGGCGGCACCCGGTGGGGGGCCAACCTGCCCCAGCAGCGGCCGATGAGCCTCGTCGAGGCCCGGGCCGTACCTGCCGAACAGTGGCTGGACACGCTGCGCACCAGCTACGGCGACGACGATCCGGGCCGGCGATTGATGGCGACAAGCAGTGCCGACGACCTCCAGGTGGTCGGCTCGTTGCAGATCATGCCGCCGGTACCGCACTGGCACCGGGGGCGGATGGTGCTGGTCGGCGACGCGGTGCACGCGCCCTCGAACAGCTCCGGGCAGGGCGCGTCGCTGGCCATCGAGAGCGGCGTGCAGCTCGCCCGCTGCCTGCGTGACCTGCCCGATGTGGAGTCGGCGTTCGCCGCGTACGTGCGGCTGCGTCGCGCCCGGGTCGAGAAGGTCGCCGCCCGGGCGGCCCGGATCAACCACGCCAAGGCGCCCGGGCCGGTCGCCCGGACGCTGATGCCACTGCTGATGCCGCTGCTCGTGCGCACGGCCATGAACCCGGAGAAGACAGTCGCCGACGAGCAGCGCCACGTCATCGACTGGGACGCCCCGGTGACGGCGGAGCCAGCGCTGCGCTGAGACGGGGCGCGGGGTGGCCGTCCAGCCACCCCGCGCCCACCCGGCGTGTCAGGCCGCAGTGGCGGCCACCGCCGTCCGGGCGACGAGCGCGCGCCGCAGATCATCGTCGGCGTCGACGACCACCCGCCGCAGGCCCGGGGTCAGGTCGTCGCGGGCCAGCAGCGCCGCGGCCGCCTCCCGGGTCGGCTGCGCCACTGCGTAACGGGGGAACGCCAGCGCCGCCACCCGGTCGGCAGTCCACGCGGTACGCCGAGCCGCGGCAGCCGGCATGTCGGTGAAGTACCGCTCGACGTACGCGGCTGTCACCTCGGCCTGCTCGGGCTGCCAGAACCCCTCCGCGGTCGCCTCCAACAACCGGTTCGACAGCTCGGTGTCGTGCACGATGATGTCCCACGCCGCCTGCTTCGCGGCCGGGTCGGGCAGGGCGGCCCGGCACCTGGCGGCCCGTTCCGCGCCCGTCGAGCTGACGTCGGCCTCGGCCTCGGCGGCGATCTCCGCCGCGCCGGCCGCGCCCAGCACCACCAGTCGCCGCAGCACCGCCCAGCGCAGCTCCGCGTCGACAGTCAACCCGGCCGGCACGTCCCGGCCGGCGAGCCACCCGACGAGCAGATCCGTGTCGGTGGTCGCGGCGATCCAGCCCCGCGCGGCGGCCAACTGCAACGACTCCCCCGCCGGCGCCCCGTCGAGCAGGCGCTGACACGCACCGGCGATCCGGGCGAGCGCCGCCGACCGGGTCAGCGGGTCGAGGTAGCGGTCGACGAGCGACCGGCTGAGGCCCAGCACGTCCTCCGCGATGATCACCTCTTTCTCGGCCGGCAGCGCCGCGACCATCAGGTCGACCAGGCCGGTGACCGGCCGCTCCCCGTCGGTCGCCGCGTCGAGCGCCTCGCTCCAGAGCACCGCCCGGGTGAGGGAGTCGGCCAGACCGGGCAGCACCAGCGGGACGGCGTCCGCCGACGCCGGGTCGAGGCGCACCTTGGCGAAGGTGAGGTCGCCGTCGTTGAGCAGCAGCAGCCGGGCCGCCGGCTCACCGGCCAGCTCACCGAGCACCGTGCGACCGCCGTCGACGGCCGGGTCCAGATCCACCTCGTGGCGTCGCACCGTGCCGTCCGCCGCGTACCGGCCCACGCCGATCCGGTGCGGACGCAGCACCGGGTACGACTCGGGGGCGGTCTGCACCACTGCCACCTCGGTGTAGCGGCCATCGGCGTCGACTGTCACCTCGGCACGCAGCGTGTTGACCTGCGAGCGGCGCAACCACAGCTCGGCCCAACCGGACAGGTCCCGACCACCGGCCGCAGAGCCTCCTTCGCTCGCGACCGCAGGGCCCGCGGAGAGGCTGGTCAGCAGGTCGGCGAGGGCGGCGTTGCCGAAGCGGTGCGCGGCGAAGTGCGCGTTCAGGCCGGCGAGGAACGCCTCGTCGCCGAGCCACGCCACCAGCTGCCGCAGCACGCTGGCACCCTTGGCGTACGAGATGCCGTCGACGTTGAGCAGGCCCTCGGCGGCGTCGGCCACCTCCTGCGGCGCCACGGGGTGGGTGGAGGGGCGCTGGTCGGCCGCGTACCCCCAGGCCTTGCGGCGCATGGCGAACGTCGTCCACGTCCCCTCGAAGCGGGTCGCCTCGGCGGCGACCCGTACGCCCAGGTACTCCGCGAAGGACTCGTTGAGCCACAGGTCGTCCCACCAGCGCATGGTGACCAGGTTGCCGAACCACATGTGCGCCATCTCGTGGGCGATCGTGGTGGCCCGCATCTCCCGCTGGGTGTCGGTGACAGCCGACCGGAACACGTAGTCGTCGCGGAACGCCACGATGCCCGGGTGCTCCATGGCGCCGAGGTTGAACTCGGGCACGAACGCCTGCTCGTACTTGCCGAACGGGTAGCGCTCGGAGAAGAGCTGGTGGAACCGGTCCAGGCACTGCCTGGTGATGGTGAGGATCTCGTCGGCGTCGGCGTCCAGGTGCTCGGCGAGCGACTGTCGGCAGTAGAGGGCGAGCGGCACGCCGTCGTGCTCGGCCCGCCGTACGTGGTACGGGCCGGCGATCAGCGAGAAGAGATAGGTCGACAGCGGGACGGTCGGGGCGAACTCCCAGCGCCCGGGGGCCGGGTTGGCGGACACCTCGGCGTTGCCGGAGACCGTCCACCCCGGCGGGGCGGTGACCGTGAGGACGAACGACGCCTTGAGGTCGGGCTGGTCGAACGCGGCGAAGATCCGCTGCACGTTGTCGAGGAACGTCACGGCGTACAGGTAGGTCTCGCCGTCGGCCGGGTCGACGAAGCGGTGCATCCCCTCCCCGGTGTTCGAATACGCCATCTCGGCCTCGACGAACAGCGTGTTCGTCGACTCCAGGTCATCGAGTGGCAGCCGGTTGTCGGTGAGCGCGCCGGGGTCGACGTCGCGGTCGTTGAGGCGTACCGCCAGCAGTTGGGCGGGCCTGACCTCGGCGAAGGTCGCGGTGCCGGGGGTCGCCCGGAACCGGACCTCGACCCGGGAACGGAAGGTGTCCCCGTCGCCGGTCAGGTCGAGGTCCACCTGATAGGACTCGACGGTAATCGCCGCGCCACGCGCGGTCGCCTCTACACGGGTCAGGCTGGGCATCCGCTTATCCTGCCCGATGGGGATCGGCACCCGGTCACCACACGACCCTCGGCACTGGAGGAAAGAACCATGGCGCAGCACCCCAAGGGCGACTTCGACCTCTCACGGGCGGTCTGGCAGCGGGCCGAGGGGGACACCTCCGACAGCGCGGTGGAGGTCGCGTTCGTCGATGACCTGATCGGCATGCGCAACTCCTCCGAGCCGGAGGGCCCGGTGCTGGTCTTCACCCAGGCCGAGTGGGACGCGTTCGTCGCCGGCGCGCAGGACGGCGAGTTCGATCTGGACTGACGGCTCCACTGTCGCGGGTGGCGCGGGACAGCCGCCACCCGCGACCGCCCGTCAGGCATCGCCGTCGCCCCAGCCGAGGCCCCCCGGACCCGGGGCGTGGTGGAAGCCGGGGTGGTCGGCCACGTCGACGCAGCGCTCCCCGTCCGGGCCGACCGCACCGCAGAACAGCCGTTCGGCCCGGTGCCACGCGTCGGCAGGTGACAGGGCCGCCGCGCCGAGCGCCACCTCCGGGCGGAGCAGGCTCAGCGCCTCCGCGTACCCCACTGCCAGCTCGCGGGCGTCCGCCGGGTCGGGCGCGGTGAAGCCCAGGTGCACAGTGAAGAAGCGGCGTGGCCGGGTCGGCCGGCCGGGCGGCCCGATCAGTGCCCGTGCGTCCCGGCCCACGCCCAGCGCACCGACCGCCCGCCGCTGCCGCCAGTACGGCGACCTGTTGTCGCGCATCTCGTCCTCCCCGTGGTCGTGGCCGTCGGCCAGCCGGAGCCGCCGGGTGACCGGCGATCCCGCCGACGGCGGCTCCACCAGCTAGCCAACCAGGTTCCGCCGCCCCTGGGAGGGGCCAGCGGGTGCGCTGTCGACGCGGGGATTCAGCGGCGGCCACGCGGGTAGACGCAGCCGGGCGGCGGCGACGGCCGCCACCCGCACCCGAGGAGGCCCGATGGCGACCATGCCGGCCGACCGCGCCCCGGACAGCACCCTCGCGCTGCTCCGCGCCGGCTACCGGTTCATCGGCGAGCGCTGCGACAGGTACGGCAGCGACATCTTCCAGACCCGGATCCTGCTCGCGCCGACCATCTGCCTCCGTGGCCGGCCGGCGGCGATGCTGTTCTACGACAACGAGCGCTTCCAGCGGCAGGGCGCGATGCCGTTGCGGCTGCAGCGGACCCTCACCGGCCGGGGCGGCGTGCAGGGGCTGGACGGGTCGGAGCACGCCGACCGCAAGGCCATGTTCATGTCGATCATGACGCCGACCGCGATCCGGCAGCTCGGCCACCTCTTCGACGAGGAGTGGCGGGCCCGGATCCCGGCATGGGAGGTCGCCGGGCCGGTGACGCTCTACGACGAGCTGGGCCGGCTGCTGACCCGCGTGGTGTGCGCCTGGGCCGGGGTGCCCCTGCCGACGTCCCAGGTCGATCGCCGCGCCGTCGACCTGCACGCCATGATCGAGGCGCCGGCAGTGGTCGGACCCCGGCACTGGCGGGGGCTGCTCGCCCGCCGCCGCGCCGAACGGTGGATCGGCGGCATCATCGAACGGACCCGCCTCGGCCTCCGCCCGGCGCCGGCCGGCAGCGCCCTGGCGGTGATCGCCGAGCACCGGGACGCGCGGGGGACGCTGCTCCCCCGCCGGATCGCGGCTGTGGAACTATTGAACGTGCTGCGGCCGGTGGTCGCCGTCGACCAGTACATCGCCTTCGCCGCGCTCGCCCTGCACGACCACCCCGCCTGGCGGCAGCTGGTCCGCGACGACGACGAGGCGACCGAGCACTTCGTCCAGGAGGTACGCCGCTACTACCCGTTCTTCCCGATGGCGGCGGCAAGGGTGCGGCGCTCCTTCGACTGGCAGGGCCACCACTTCCCCCGGGGACGGCGGGTGTTGCTCGACCTCTACGGCACCAACCACCACCCGACGCTCTGGCCCCAACCCGAGCTGTTCCGGCCGGAGCGGTTCGCGCGCCGGCGCGGCGACGCGTTCGACCTGATCCCGCAGGGCGGCGGCGACCACTGGGCCGGGCACCGCTGCGCCGGTGAATGGATCACCATCGACCTGATGAAGCGCGCGGTCACCAACCTGACCACCAGCATGAGGTACGACGTACCCGTCCAGGACCTGACCCTGGACCTGCGCCGGATGCCCGCGCTGCCGCCGCTCGACCTGACCCTCACCAACATCTGTCGCGCCTGACCCCCGTCCCACCACGCGCGGCGGTGGGACGGGGTGCCGTCAGCGGGTCACGGGTGCAGGACGCTGCGCAGGCAGCCGTCCTGCTTCTTCTCGAACATCTCGTAGCCCCGCGCGCCCTGCTCCAGCGAGAGCGGGTGGGTGGCCAGGTAACCCGGGTCGATCTCGCCGGCGGCGAGCCGGTCGAGCAGCATCGGGATGTAGCGCTGCGCGTGCATCTGCCCCATCCGCAACACCAGGGCCTTGTTCATGGCCGCGCCGAGGGGGAACTTGTCGACCAGGCCGGCGTACACGCCGACGATGCTCACCGTGCCGCCCTTGCGGCAGGCCATGATCGCCTGACGGACCGAGGTCGGCCGGTCGGTCTGCAACCGCGCGGACTGCTTCACCCGGTCGTACGCGTAGGTCGGCCCGACATCGTGCGACTCCATGCCGACGGCCTCGATGCACGCGTCGGGTCCGCGTCCACCGGTCATCTCCCGCAGCGCCTCCAACACGTCCGTCTCCGCGTAGTTGATCGTCTCTACGCCGACCCGGTCGGCGGCCGTCGCCAGCCGGTCCGGGAAGCGGTCGATCATGATGACCCGTTCGGCGCCGAGGAGCTGCGCCGACCGGGCCGCCATCTGACCGACTCCACCGGCGCCCCAGACGGCGACGACCTCGCCGCCGGTGAGCCCGCAGAAGTCCGCGGCCATCCACCCGGTGGGCATCGCGTCGGAGGCGAACACCACCGAGTCGTCCGGCACCCCGTCGGGCACCGCGAACGCGCCGACGTCACCGAACGGCACCCGGATGTACTCGGCGTGCGAGCCGGCGTAGCCGCCCGCCGCGTGCGAGTACCCCAGGATGCCGGCCGGCGAGTGCCCCCACAGTTTCTCGGTGAACACCGGCTGCGGGTTGGAGTTGTCGCAGAGCGAGTACTGCTCGGTCCTGCAGTACCAGCAGCCACCGCAGGCCACCACCGACCCGACCACCACCCGGTCGCCCACCCGGTGCCGGCGTACGCCCGGACCGACCTCCACCACCTCGCCCATGAACTCGTGCCCGAGGATGTCGCCCTCCCGCATCGCCGGCAGGTACCCGTTGATCAGGTGCAGGTCGGAGCCGCAGACACTGCTGGCCCGCACCCGGACGATGATGTCCCCCTCGGCGCGGATCTTCGGCTCCGGCACGTCCCGGACCGCCAGCTTGCCGACGCCTTCCCAGCACAGCGCCCTCACGCCCGGCCTCCCGTCATCAGCTTCTCCCTCGCCTTGTCCGTCGCCTTCTCCTGCGCGGGGCTCCGACCGGACGGATCGTGCCGGGTGTCCACCACCTGACCACACTCGATCAGCGCCTTCGCGCGGCGCAGCGCGTCCCGCAGCGCGAGGTCCGGCTCGTCCCCCTTGACGAGGCCGGCCATCCGGCGCAGCGGACCAGAGCGGTAGCGCAGTTCGGCCCGGATCTCGGTGCCCCGGCCCTGCGGGGCGTCTGCCAGCTCGATCCGACCCTCCTGCGTCGTCGGCCCGTCCACGCTCCGCCAGGTCAGCGAACCCGGTCCGTCGGCGGTGACCGCAGCTGGCAACCCGGTCTCGGCGGGCTGCCGGTCGGTCCAGAAAGCCCGCACCGCGTCCCGGGGACGGTCGACGGTCACCGCGCGGCGCACCACGTACCAGCCGTCCTGCCGGTCGGGCTGGCGGCGGTGCCGGCGGCGGGCCACCGCCCGCCCGACACCGACAGCCGTCACTGTGGTGACCCCGAGCAGCGCCCACCTCGTCGAGTTGTTGGTCATGTCGTCTCTCCTTCGGGTTCGACGGCCGTACGGGCAGCGCTACCCCTGCTCGGGCCGTCGAAACGGCATGGCGGTTTCAACCACCCACTGACGGGCACCTGCTGCGGGCGGCCCAGCCGTCGGCCGCACACCACCACCTGCCGGGAGGCGTCCATGTCCGTTCAGGCCAGCGGTGACGCACCGCGAGCCGGGGACCGCCGCGCCGGCTCCCCGCCGGTCGCCCTTGCGATGTCGTACGTCCTGCCGCTGCGCTGGCACACCGACGCGGGCCTCGCCGAGCTGACCGATCACCTGCGCTGGTTGGCCGGACGCGTCGAGGTGCTCGTGGTCGACGGCTCACCCGCGGACCTCTTCGCCCGGCACACCGACGCGTGGCGCGGCCTGGTCCGGCACCTCCCGCCCGACCCCGCCGAGCGCGGAGCCAACGGCAAGGTCCTCGGGGTGCTCACCGGGGTACGGGCCGCGGGCCACGAACACGTGGTGATCGCCGACGACGACGTCAGGTACGACGAGGACGCGCTACGCGCCGTGCACCGGCTGCTGGACCGGGTCGACCTGGTCCGGCCGCAGAACTACTTCGACCCGCTCCCCTGGCACGCCTGGTGGGACACCGGCCGGACGCTGCTCAACCGGGCGCTCGGCAACGACTACCCGGGGACCCTGGCGGTCCGCCGCAGCACCTTCCTCGGCATGGGCGGGTACGACCCGGACGTGCTCTTCGAGAATCTGGAGCTGATCCGCACCGTGCACGCGTACGGCGGGGTCGAGGCGTCACCCGCCTGGTTGTACGTCCGCCGGCTGCCGCCGCAGGCTGCGCACTTTCGGGGTCAGCGGGTCCGCCAGGCGTACGACGATCTGGCCCAGCCGGCACGCCTGGTCACCGCGCTCGCGGTCCTACCGGCGCTGGCGGCGGTGGTCGCGGCCCGCCGTGCCGGACCGCTGCTGGGCATGGCTGCCTCGGTCGTCGCCGTCGCCGAGGTCGGCCGACGCCGGGCCGGCGGCGGCACCGTCTTCCCGCCGAGCACGTCCCTGGCCGCCCCGCTCTGGCTCGTGGAACGGGGCGTCTGCAGTTGGCTGGCCGTCGGCAGGCGCCTCCTGTTCGGCGGCGTCCGGTACGGCGGCACGCGGATCCGCCGCGCCGCCCGCCCCGCCGCGCGCCGTCCCCGGTAGCCGCGCGGCTCGACCCACACACGCGACAGCTCGCGGGCACCGGGGTCGGTGGCCGCGAGCTGTCGGCGGTGGGGCGTCGTTCAGGGACGGGACTGAGCGGTGTCCCGGACGTCGTGCGCGGCGGACTTCGTGTCGTCCTTGACGGCGTGCACGGCGTCCTGCGCGGTGGACTTCACCGACTGGGCGGCGTTCTGGGCCGGCTCGCGCAGCTCGTCCTTGAGCTCGCTCGCCACCTCGCTCAGCTTCTCCTTCACCACGCCGCTGTGCTCGCCGACCTTCTCCTTGACCTGCGCGGCGGCCTGCTGCTCGCGCTGCGAGGCCGGGATCAGCGAGGAGGCCAACCAGCCCACCCCGAACGCGATCAGGCCGGCGGCGAGGGGGTTGCCCTGCGACTTCTGCCGGATCACCCGCGGCGCGCTGTGGGCGGCGTCGCTGACGGTGGAGGCCGCCGAGTGCGCGGCGTCGCTGACGCTGGAGGCCGCCGACGAGGCGCGGTCGCCCACCGAGTGGGCGGCGTGGCCGGTGCCGTGGCCGAGGTCAGACGCGGTTCCCATGACCTTGTCCCTCACATTCTGCAGCGCGGAACGGGCCCGCTGCTTCCGGTCGTCGACGATGCGGCTCGGGCTGACCTTGTACGCCAGGGCGTCCACATCGGAGCTGAGGCTGTTACGGGTGGCTTCGATCTCGCGGCGGATCTGATCGGGATCGGTGCTCATCGGGCGACTCCCTCCGGGTGTGGCTTGAGCGCGTCGGGGATCCGCTGCACGCTGTCGTTCGTCTGCTTGAGGCCGCGTACGTGCTGGGCGTTCTTCTTGGCCTTGGAGTAGAGGACAGCGGCGACCGCGGCCCAGACGACGGCCACGATCAGCGCCGCCAGGCCGGAGTCCATCACGTTGTCCAGGAACTGCCACACGGCGATGGAGACGAACAGCGCCACCATGTAGCCGCCGAAACCGGCGCCGCCGAAGAGCCCGGCGGCCTTGCCCGCCTTCTTGCCCTCCTGACGGATCTCGGCCTTGGCGAGCTCGACCTCCTGGCGCATGAGCGTCGACAGGTCGGTGGTGACCTGACGCATCAGGTCACCGAGCGAGCTGCCCTTCACCTCCGCCGCGGTGTGCGGGGCACCCGGGTCGGTGTGGTATCCGGAGTTTAGGCCGGACCCCTGCGTCGGCATGGTCATGCGGTCACCTCCCGTGGGATGGCTCGGCGGTTCACGGGCGGGTGGTGCCGCTGGACGGCACGCCCGGCAGCGGGTCGGTCTGGTTCACCGGCGGGAGCGGCTGCCCGGTGCCGGTGTGCTCACCCTGGACCGGGTCGGTGTAGCCACCGGGGGCCGGGTCGGCGTAGCCACCGGGGGCCGGGTCGGCGTAGCCGCCGGAGGTCGGCTCGGTGTACGTGCCGGGGGTCGGGTCGAGGTAGCCGCCCTGCGGGACGGTGTCCTGCGCGGGCTGGGTCGGGATCACCGCGGTCTGCTCCGGGTCGTACGCGCCGGCGCCGCGGTAGCTCGGGGAGACGCTGCCGGAGTCGTCACCGGCGGCGGAGATGCTGCGGGTCAGCCGTCCGGCGAGCACACCGAGCACTGCCGCGCCGACCAGGAAGGTGCCCGGGTTGCGTCGCGCGTAGTCGCGTACCTCGGTGATCAGGTCGCCGGGCTGGCGCTCGTCCAGCCAGCCGGCCACACCGTGCACCCGGTCGGCGGCCTGGCGGGCCAGCTCGCTCACCGGGCCGGCCTGGCCACCCTGCTCGGCCATCGAGCGCATCTCGTCGGCGATCGACCGCAGCCCGGTCGCGGCGCGGCGCTGCTGGTCACCGGCCTGGCTGGTGAGCTGGGTACGCGCCTCGCCGTACAGGTTGCGGGCCTGACGGGCGGCCTCGCGGCCAACCTCGGTGCCCTGCTCCTTGGCGGTCTGCGCGACCGCGCCACCCGCCTGGGCCGCCTCCGAGCCGACCTGGCGGGCCTGCTCGCGGACGCCGCCGCCGTTCGTCGACTGCTGCCCATAGGTGGAAGTCGTAGGTGACAGATCGTAGGTCATGATTTCCCTTCCGCTCGGAAAGTCGTCGCGGTGTGCTGGGGGATGTCGACCGCGTCGCCGCGGCCGCCGACACTTCACCTACCCTGCGTTCTCTGATCCATACCTCTTCGTGCATTTCTCTGCGTCACACATCGCCGCGACGCCAGAATGGAGGATCGTGATGTCGCCGCCACGGACGGTGAGGTTCGCGGGGCCGGCAGATCCACGAAGGGGGCAGCGGTGGCACGAGACACGCGAGGTGGCCGGTCGTCCGGCCCGCGACCCCGGGTGCAGGTGGCAGCGCTCGCCGCCGCCGGCCTCTTCCTGCTGATCGGCGTCCTGGGCTTCATCCCCGGCATCACCACCGACTACGGCGAGTTGGCCTTCGCCGGGCACCACTCGGACGCGCGGCTGCTCGGGCTCTTCCAGGTGTCGATCCTGCACAACGCGGTGCACCTGCTGTTCGGGCTGGCCGGTCTCGTGCTGGCCCGCAGCATCGCCGGCGCCCGGCTCTTCCTCGCCGGCGGCGGCGCGATCTACCTCGCCCTCTGGCTCTACGGCCTGGCCCTCGAGGCGGTCGACGCGGAGGGCGGCGCGAACATCCTGCCGGTGAACGCCGCCGACAACTGGCTGCACCTGGCGCTCGGCTTCGGCATGCTCGCCCTCGGGCTGCTGCTGTCGAACCAGGTGGGCACCGGCGGACGGCTGGACACCCCATTCGACAGGCCCTGACCTGCCGCTGGGGCGGTTTCGCGACCATCGGGGTGTGGGTATCCGGGGGCGATCCGCGAAGGAGATGACGAGATGCCCCGTTGGTTACGCGACAACGCTCTGACCATCGCCATGCTGGGCGCGTTCCTGGTCTTCCTGGTGCTCCAGAGCGTCTTCGGCTGGCAGACCCACAACGAGGAGCTGGTCGAGTTCGGGGCCGCACCGCTGAGCTGGCCGGCGTACCTGACCACCGGGCACTTCGCCGAGGCCGTCTTCGAGAACTGGGAGTCGGAGTTCCTCCAGATGGGCGGGTACGTGCTGCTCACCGCGTACCTGGTGCAGCGCGGCTCGGCCGAGTCCAAGCCGGTGGACCAGACCGACCGACCGGAGGACGACGAGCGGCACGCCACCGCCCGCTCCCCCTGGCCGGTCCGCGCCGGCGGCCTTCCGCTCGTGGTCTACCGCAACAGCCTCTCCCTCGCGCTGCTGCTGATCTTCGCCGGCTCGTTCGTCGGGCACCTGCTCGGTGGCACCGCCGCCTACAACCAGGAGCAGGCGTTGCAGAGCGGCGCACCGCCGATCGGGGCGTGGGACTTTCTGCGCACCAGCGACTTCTGGTTCCAGTCGATGCAGAACTGGCAGAGCGAGTTCCTCGCGGTCGGCGCCCTGATCCTGCTGAGCATCGTCCTGCGGCAGCACGCCTCGCCCGAGTCGAAGCCGGTCACCGTCGAGCACGCCACCACCGGCGCCTGAGCGCCGGGCGCGGACGGCGGGACCGTCAGGCCGCGACCGGTAGCCGCTTGGCGAAACAGACGCTGTACGGGTTGCCCACGTACTCGCCGTAGACCGGGATCGGCTCGTAGCCGCACGAGGTGTACAGCCCGATGGCGGCCGGAAGGTACGTGCCGGTCTCCAGGCAGACCACCGAGTGGCCCTGCCGGAACGCGCACTCCTCCAACGCGGCGAGGAGTTGGCGGGCGATCCCCCGACCCCGGTACGCCGGCCGGACGTACATCCGCTTGACCTCGCCCGTGGTGGCGTCGAGCGCCTGGAGGCCGCCGCAGGCGACCGCCCGGCCGTTCACCACCACCGCGAGGTAGCGGATGTCGTCGTGGGTGACGGTGGCCTGCCCGTCCAGGCCCCCATCGGCCTCGCGCAGCTCACGCTGCTGCGCGCCGACCAGTGCGGCGATCTCCGGATCGGTGGCGGGCCGCGCTTCGATCAACATCACCCGACGTTAGGCGGGGCGGATTTCGCGCAGGTTTCCGGCAGCCATCCCGATCACGGAGCGCAATCGGCTACTCGGCGTCGTCCTCGTCGTCGATCGCCTCGTCGTCGGACGAGTCCGCGCCGACCTCGTCCGCCGAGCGCACCCGGCGGGCCTTGCGCGCGGCGAGCCGCTCGGCCGCCGACGCCCGGTTCGACTTCTCCTCCAGCCGGATGTCGGTGCCCCGGTTGCCGGGCACGAACTCCACGCCGGCGAACAGCGTCGGCTGCCAGTCGAACTCGCGCTCGCCGATGCGGACCAGGTCGCCGGGCTGCGCGCCGGCCTTGGCCAGCTTGTCCTCGACACCGAGCCGGGCCAGCCGGTCGGCCAGGTAGCCGACCGCCTCGTCGTTGTCGAAGTTCGTCTGCTTGACCCACCGCTCCGGCCGGACGCCACGGACCGTGAACGAGCCGTCCGACTCGGCCGTGATGGTGAAGCCGGCGTCGTCCACGGCGAGCGGACGGATCACGATCCGGGTCGGCTCGGCCGGAGGCGCCGCCTTGCGCTCCGCCTCGACCAGCTCGGCCATCGCGTACGTCAGCTCCTTGAGCCCTTCGCGGGTGGCCGCGGAGACCTCGAACACCCGGTAGCCGCGCTCCTCCAGGTCCGGCCGGACGATCTCGGCGAGATCCCGGCCGTCCGGCACGTCGACCTTGTTCACTGCCACCAGCCGCGGGCGCTCGGTCAGGCCGCCGTACTGGCTCAGCTCGGCCTCGATGGCGTCGATGTCGGCGACCGGGTCACGGCCGGGCTCCAGGGTCGCCGAGTCGATGACGTGCACCAGCACCGCGCAACGCTCGATGTGTCGCAGGAACTCCAGGCCCAGGCCCTTGCCGTTGGCCGCGCCCGGGATCAGCCCCGGCACGTCGGCGACTGTGAACGTGTGGTTGTCCATCCGGACCACACCCAGGTTGGGCACGAGGGTGGTGAACGGGTAGTCGGCGATCTTCGGCTTCGCGGCGGAGATCACCGAGATCAGCGACGACTTGCCCGCCGACGGGAAGCCCACCAGGCCCACGTCGGCGACGCTCTTGAGCTCCAGGACGATGTCCAACTGGTCGCCGGGCTCCCCCAGCTCGGCGAAGCCCGGAGCCTTGCGCTTGGCGTTCGCCAGCGAAGCGTTGCCCCGCCCGCCCCGCCCGCCACGGGCCACTTCGAAGGTGGTGCCGGCGCCGACCATGTCGGCCAGCACGGTGCCGTCGGTGGACTGCACCACTGTGCCGTTGGGGACCTTGAGCACCAGGTTGTGGCCGTTGGCGCCGTCCCGGTTCGACCCGGCGCCGCCCTTGCCGTTGTCGGCCTTGACGTGCGGGTGGAAGTGGAAGTCGAGCAGCGTGGTCACCTGCGGGTCGACCACCAGCGACACGCTGCCGCCGTGCCCGCCGTTCCCGCCGTCCGGCCCGCCGAAGGGCTTGAACTTCTCGCGGTGGATCGAGACACAACCGTGCCCGCCATCACCGGCCTGCAGATGCAGAACGACCCGGTCAACGAACGTCGCCACGGCGTCAATCCTTCCAGCGAGGGTCGACCCCGCACTTCGAAAAAGCGAAGCGGGCCGGGACCCGGAGGTCCGCGGCCCGCTCAGCTCGAGAGCTACTGCTGCGGAACGATGCTGACGGTCTTGCGACCGCGCTTGGTGCCGAACAGGACCGAACCGGCGGCCAGGGCGAACAGCGTGTCGTCGCCGCCACGGCCGACCAGGTCACCGGGGTGGAACTTGGTGCCACGCTGCCGGATGAGGATCTCACCGGCGCTGACGACCTGACCACCGAAGCGCTTCACGCCGAGTCGCTGGGCCGCGGAATCGCGACCGTTACGCGAGCTGGACGCACCCTTTTTGTGAGCCATTGGAGGACGACCTACTTCCCGCTGGAGATGCCGGTCACCTTGACCTGGGTCAACGGCTGGCGGTGACCCTGGCGCTTGTGGTAGCCGGTCTTGTTCTTGAACTTGTGGATCCGGATCTTCGGGCCCTTGGTGTGCGCGGCGATCTCGCCGGACACCGCGACCTCGGCAAGCTTCGCCGCGTCGGTCACCAGGTCGTCACCGTCGACGAGGAGCACCGCGGTGAGCTTCACCGCGTCACCGGGAGCACCGGTGAGCTTCTCGACCTCGATCACGTCGCCCTCGGCGACCTTGTACTGCTTGCCGCCGGTCTTGACGATCGCGTACATCGGAGGCGGACTCCCTGTCGTTGAGGCTGCTGGCGGTCGTCCCCGTGGCGGCTCGCCGGGTAGCAGTGCACGGCGGCGCGGGCACACGGGAACACGGCACACCAAAAGTGCGCCGCAGACAAGAGTACGCCATCGCCGGCCCGGACCCCAAACCGGCCCGCCCTGCTCAGCGCGGACAGAGCTGGTCGAGACGCTGCTGAAGCCTGTCGAGTTCGGTCTCGTCGATCGACTCGACGTCGACGCCGAGCGCGGCGACCTCGGTCCCGATGTCGGTGAGCAGCGTCTTGAGCTGCGGATCGACAGTCCGCGCCGACTGCTCCCGCAGCGCCGTCCGCCAGCCCGTCAGCGCCGCCTCGGCCCGCTCCCGGGCGGCCTCGGCGGTGGCGCTGTCCCCGTCGCCCAGCGCCGCGATCATCCGGCCCAGCTCCTCCACGTACGTCTGGACGGCGCTGGCGCCCACCTGCCGCGCGGCGGCGCAGACCTGGACGGTGTCGCCGGCCGCCGCGCCGCCACCCGCCGGCGTGGCGACCGGGCCGGCGGGGGCTCCCCCGGTGGCCGAACCGGTCGGGCTCCCGTCGGCGGCGCAACCACCCCCGACGGAGAGCGCGGCGACCAGCACGGTGACGGCGAGCAGACGACGCATCTTCTTCTCCTGACCGAGGATGGCCGGACCGGCGAGGTCCCTCCCCCGTCACTATGCCGGGGAAGGGACCTCGTCAAACATCGGGCCGGTCAGACGGTCAGGGGCGGGTCCGCCGGCGGGCGCCACCCCTGCGGGAACGGCGACGGCCCGCGCCGCCCTCGGCGCTCTCCTCGTCGGAGTCACCGTCGGCGAGCGCATCCGGGTCGTCCGCGGCGGCCAGCCGGGCCGACTCGCCCTGCTGGCTGTCCGACACGGCCGGCGCGGCGGCGGTGTCCGACTCGTAGCGGGACAGGTCGTAGCCCATGGTGTCGACGTAGTCGGCGCCCGGTTCGGCAGCGCTGTCGGTCTCGGTGACCTCGACCACCGCCTTCTCCGCCGAGGCGCTCTTGCGCGCCCGGCGGCGGGACGACGCGGTGCCCTGCTCGGCGGGCGGAGCGGCGGCGACCGACGAGGCGACCGCCTTGACTTTCTCCCCCGCCCCACCGGTACGCGGCTTCTCCGGCACCGGCTCGGTGTGGATGATGACGCCCCGACCCTTGCAGCACTCGCAGGTCTCGCTGAACGCCTCCAGCAGCCCCGCGCCGATCCGCTTACGGGTCATCTGCACCAGGCCGAGCGAGGTGATCTCGGTGACCTGGTGCTTGGTCCGGTCCCGGCCCAGGCACTCGGTCAGCCGGCGCAGCACCAGCTCACGGTTCGACTCGAGCACCATGTCGATGAAGTCGATCACCACGATGCCGCCGATGTCACGCAGCCGCAGCTGGCGGACGATCTCCTCGGCCGCCTCCAGGTTGTTGCGGGTGACAGTCTCCTCCAGGTTGCCCCCGGAGCCCGTGTACTTGCCGGTGTTGACGTCGACCACAGTCATGGCCTCGGTCTTGTCGATCACCAGCGAGCCGCCGGACGGCAGGAAGACCTTGCGGTCCAGGCCCTTGATGATCTGCTCGTCGATCCGGTACTCGGCGAACACGTCGCTCGTGCCGACGTGCCGGCGCACCCGGTCGACCAGATCCGGGGAGACGTGCGACAGGTACGACTCGACCATGTCGTACGACTGCTCGCCCTCGATCACCAGCTCGCGGAAGTCCTCGTTGAACAGGTCCCGGACCACCCGGATGACCAGGTCGGGCTCCTCGTACAGCAGCACCGGCGCGCCACCCTCGGTAGCCTTGGCCTGGATGTCCTCCCACTGCGCCTGGAGCCGCTTGACGTCCCGGGCCAGCTCGTCCTCGCTGGCGCCCTCGGCGGCCGTACGGACGATCACGCCCGCGCCGTCCGGGACCAGCTTCTTGAGCGCGTCCCGCAGCCGCTTGCGCTCGGTGTCCGGCAGCTTGCGGCTGATGCCTGAGGCGTTGCCGTTGGGCACGTACACCAGGTGGCGGCCGGACAGCGCGATGTGGCTGGTCAGCCGCGCGCCCTTGTGCCCGATCGGGTCCTTGGTGACCTGGACCAGCACCGAGTCGCCGGAGCGCAGCGCCTGCTCGATCGAGCGGGCGCGCCCCTCCAGGCCGGAGGTGTCCCAGTTGACCTCGCCGGCGTACAGCACCGCGTTGCGGCCCCGGCCGACGTCGACGAACGCCGCCTCCATGCTCGGCAGCACGTTCTGCACCTTGCCCAGGTACACGTTGCCGGCCATGGTGCCTGAGGAGTTGCGGGTCACGTAGTGCTCAACAAGCACCCCGTCCTCCAGGACGGCGATCTGGGTGCGGTCACCGCGCTGGCGGACCGCCATCACCCGGTCGACTGCCTCCCGGCGGGCCAGGAACTCCGACTCGCTGAGGATCGGCGGACGCGTACGCCGCTGCTCCCGGCCGTCCCGGCGGCGCTGGCGCTTGGCCTCCAGCCGGGTCGAGCCGGACACGCCCTGCACCTCGTCGACCGTCTTGCGCGGCTCGCGGATCTTGACCACGGTGGGTACGCCGTCGTCGGCGGCGCCCTCGGTGTCACCCGCGCCACGACGGCGGCGACGCCGGCGCCGACGGGTCATCCCGTCCCCGCCCTCGGACTCCTCGTCCTCGTCGCCCTCGGCCTCGGCGGTCTCCTCCTCCTCGGCCTGCGCGGCCTCCTCGGCGTCGTCGTCCTCGGCGTCCTCGGCACCGCCCTTGCCCCGGCCCCGGCCCCGGCGACCACGCCGGCGGCGACGGCGCGCGGCGGCGCTGTCCTCGTCGTCCTCATCCGCCTCGGTGGCCTCCTCGGCCTCCTCGGTCGGCTCCTCCTCGGCCTCGACCGCCTCGACCGGCTCCACCGGCTCGACGTCGCGGCGGCCACGCCGGCGACGGCGGGACGGCTCGGCCTCGACGGCCGGCTCCTCGGCGACCGGGGCGGGCTCCGCCGGCCGGGTCACCGGTACGGCGTCCGGCTGCGGCGCCATGAACAGCACGGTGGGCGCGGTGAGCGCCGCCCGGCGACGGCGGGTACGCGGCTGCTCCGGCTCGACCACCTCGGCCGGCTCATCAGGCACTGCGGCCACAGCCACGCCCGGCGGCACCTCACCGGAGACATCCTCGACGCCGCTGGTCCGGGTCGGCTCGTCGTTCAGCTCCGCCTCGGCCTCGCGCCTGTCGGATTCCGCAGCCTGGGCGTCCTCGTCCTCGACGGCGGGCACCTCGTCGACGGCCGCCGGCTCCTCGACGGCGGCGGGAGGCTCCTCGACGGCGGCCGGCGTGGCCTTCTTGCGCCGGGTGCGGGTCACCTTGACCGGAGGTACGACGTCGGTCGGGGCCACCTCCGCACTGGCCGCGACCAGCGGTTCGTCGGCGGTGGTCTCGACGGGTGTCGCCTTGCGGCGGCGCCGGGGCGTCTTCGGGGCGACGTCCAGCTCACCGGAGATCGGGGCGAAGACCTCAGCCTGGGGCGACTCCACAGCGCCAGCCCCGGCGGTGGAAGCCTCGACGGGCGCCTCGGCCTGCTCCGGCTGGTTGAGCGGGGCGGCCCGACGCCGGGTCGCCCGGGCACGTCGCGCCGGTGCTGGAGGCTCGGCGTTCTCCGCCCCGGACGGCTCCGTGCCGGGGGTCGCGACGGTGCCGCCGTCGGCAGTGGTGCTCTGGTCGGCGGTCTCGCCGGCCGGCTGTGAACCGGTCCGTTCGCCGCCCTCGGGCTCGTTCTCGAGCATGGACGTTCTCCAGTTCTGGCTAGCCCGGGCGCGGGTGAGCGCTGCCACGCAGGGTCGCCGCAAAAGTGTTTCCGCCGGGCGCGCGTGGTGCGCGACCGCCGAAGTCTGCCTGCCAGAGCACTGACCGTCGGTCAGTGCTCAACGATGGCTGCCCCGTCGCGGTCCGCATCCAACGGATCCACGATCGCACCCTGCGCGGTCAGCGTGCCCTGAGCCAGCCGGGTCACCCTCGGCGAGACCGGCGGCTCCAGGTCGGCCACCACGCGGAGGCCGGAAAGGACGTCATCGGGCCGTACGGACGGGGTGACCTGCCGCACGACCAGTTCGAGTATCGCACACGGGACGGCCGGTGCCCCGGAAGGCGTCGGCGTCGGGGTGAGGACATCGATCGATATCACGGCCGCACGAGCGTCGAAGGTGCGTCGGCCCTGCTTGGTCATCCGCTCGACCAGCACCTCGTCGGCGGCGGTGAACGCGTCCACGGCGGCGCGCAGCACGGTCGGGTCGACCTCGGGCAACTCGATGTGCCAGTGCGAGGCCTGGATCCGGTCCGGCAGGCTGCCCCCGTCGGCGACCACGGCGTCCAGCACGTCCAGGCCGGGCGAGAGCGCGGCGTCCAGCGCCGCCCGCAGCGCCTCCGGGTCGACCGGCGCCTGGAGGCCGATCTCCAGGTACTCGGCCTCGCTCGCCACGCCGGTGGGCGCGGCGCTGGCGTAGGAGATCTTCGGGTGCGGGGTGAATCCCTGGGAGAAGGCGATCGGCACGGCGGCCCGACGCAGCGCACGCTCGAAGGCCCGGGCGAAGTCCCGGTGCGAGGTGAACCGCAGAGGACCGCGCTTGGCGTACCGGATGCGGACGCGCTGGACGACCGGTGCCTGGCCGCCCTCGGGTTGAGGCTTTCTGGCGATCGTGGGCTCCCTGGGGTGTACCTGCGTGTCCACCCATCCTGGCGCAGGGCCCGTGACGGTACCCAACCGGGGCGGCCTGATCGGCCCGGTGAACCGGCGCAAACCGGCCAGCGGGGCCGGGTCGACCCGCCCCACGACTCGCGGGCCGGCCGACGACCCGCGGGTCACCTGCCGGCCCGTCGACGAACAGAGGGGTTACCGCTCCCTCGGCGGCGCGGGCGGTGTCCCACCTGGCGGGGCGTAACCCGACGGTGGGGCGTACCCGGGCGGCGGGGCGTAGCCCTCCGGTGGGGCGTACCCGGTGGGGGGCGCGGGGTCGAGCAGGTCATCCGGGAGGTCGGCCGGTAGGGCCGCCTCGCGGCGGTACCGGCGACGGTTCCAGATCAGGAAGACCACAAGCGCCACCAGCAGCACCAGCACCACGGCGATGCCGATGCCGATGACCATGACCTGCTGGTCCGTGGGACCACCGCGGTCGCCGTGCTGGGTGACGTCGAACTCCTCGTCCGAGGCATCCGCGCGGGCCGGCGTCGGGTTGGTCACGGCTGACGGATCCAGCAGTGGGTTGGCGGCGACCTGCGGCACGTTCGCGCTCAACGCGGTCACCGGGTCGATCAGGCCGAAGCCGTACTGCGGGTCCCGGCCGGCCGGCCCGGCGTCCCGGGCGGTCCGGATGATCCGGTTGATCACGTTGGCGGCGTCGAGGTTCGGATACTTCGCCCGGATCAACGCGGCCACACCCGACACGATCGCCGCCGAGTCGGAGGTGCCGTCACCCCATCCGTAGCCCTTGCCGGGCCCCACGTTGTAGACGTCGTCGCCGGGCGCGGCGATCACCGCCTCCGGCCCGTTGGCCGACCCGGACCAGAAGGCGCCACCCCGGGTGGTGCCGGTGACGGCGAGCACGCCGGGAACGGTGGCGGGAGCGGCAACCTGCACGAGGCCCCTGGCGAGGTTGCCGGCGGAGACCACCACGACGACGTCGCGGTCCAGGGCGTACCTGATGGCGCTCTCCTCCTCCGGAGTGACCGCCGAGGGCTTGCCCTGGGACAGGTTGATCACATCGGCGCCGCCGTCCACGGCCATCCGGATGCCGCGCGAGACCGCGCTGTCGTCATACGGCTGGTCCTTGCCCGCGTGCAGCTTGATGGGCAGGATCCGCGCGTCGGGGGCGATGCCGTCGACACCGTCGCTGCTGGCGTTCGTCGCCGCGATGATGCCGGACAGGTGGGTGCCGTGCCCGTCCTCGTCGGCCCGGCCGTCACCACCGGCGCCGTAGCTGCGGCCACCGGCGAGCACCTGGCCCTTCAGATCCGGGTGGCTGGCGTCGACGCCGCTGTCGATCACGGCCACGACCACGCCCCGCCCGGTGGAGAGCTTCTGTGCCTGCTCGATCCGGAGCTCGTCCAGATACCACTGTTCGGCTCGCCGGGGCGCGGCGGCCGCCGGTTGGGCGGCTCCCAGCACCAGGAGCCCCGCCAGCAGGCCAGCCGCGACCGGCCGGAGCGCTCCGACGTTCACCCTCATCCGTCCATCCTCATCGCAGGACACCGGGGGACGCACCGTCACCGGGGCCCCACGGATCGTCGTCCTCAGTCAACCACGACGAGTGCTCGGAGCCCGTGCCACCGGCGCCGTGTCCGGCACCTCCGGCGCCGCCCATCATGCCGCCGCCCATCATGCCGGCACCGCCACGCGCGCCGCCTGCCGCGCCGGCGCCGCCCGCGCCCGCCGCGGTACGCAGCGCGTTCGCCGCGCTCGTCATCGGCGGCACCTTGCCGTTGCCACCACCGACCATGCCGGGGATTCCGCCCATGCCGATCCCGCCGGCGGCGCCCAGGCCACCACCGCCGGCCCCGATCCCGCCTGCCGAACCGACACCACCGCCGCCGAAGCCACCGCCGGCGCCACCCAGCCCGGCGCTGCCGACGCCGGAGCCGCCCAGGCCGCCGCCGAAGCCGCTGCCGACCCCACCGGGCCCGGCACCGGCCAGCCCACTTGTGTAGTCCTCGTCGCCTCCCGGGTAGCCCGAGCCGGTGGACGGCGGGTCGAACGGGCCCGCCCCGGTCGGCGAGGGGCCCCCGCCGGGACCGCCGGTCGTGGGCGGCGAGAACGGACCCACGCCGGACGTGGGGCCGCCGGTGTCGCCAATGCCGGGCGGCCTGCTGCCGATGTCCGGACGAGTGCCGACGTCGGGAGTGCCGATGTTGGGATTGCCGGTGTCGGGGCGGCCCGTCGGCGGCACCCGGTCGTCGGGCCGGTAGGTGTCCTGCTGACCCGACGGATCCTGTACGACCAGCTTGGGACGTTCGGTGTACACCGCCTTGGGCAGTGGAGACATCGCCGTGTTGGCGGCC
The DNA here is from genome assembly GCF_040683695.1 of Micromonospora sp. NPDC093244. Taxonomy (NCBI): domain Bacteria; kingdom Bacillati; phylum Actinomycetota; class Actinomycetes; order Micromonosporales; family Micromonosporaceae; genus Micromonospora; species Micromonospora sp. NPDC093244. The sequence goes on along the minus strand of NZ_JBFBEO010000001.1, from coordinate 21,010 downwards.
TGCTGGTTGTCCCGGTACCAGTTGTCCAGGTGGGACTTGGTGTCCCACCAGCCGCCGCGCTTCTGGTCACCGGCCTGGCCGTCGACCTTCATCGTCGCTTCCAGGTCGTCGGCCTTGTCGCGGAACGCGCCGTCGGCGTACGACGCCGGGTTGCTCTGGTAGTCCTGCCGGAGGGCGGCCAGGAACCCCGTCGTGCTCTCGCCGTCGCGGGCGTCGTCGAGCTCGGTGCCGTTGGGCAGGCTCCACTCGTTCCAGCCGAAGTCGTCCATCAGCGGGATCGGGATCGTGGAGACCGCCTTGCGGATGTCCCCCTCGATCCGCGTCAACGCGCCGCTGACGTTGCTCGCGTCGGTGATCAGCTCCTCGATCTGCTTGCCGATCTCGCCCAGGTGCTCGCGGTACGCGTCACCGCCGCTGCCCTTCCAACCGGCGAGCATGGCCGGCAGCCCGCCGACGTGCGGGCGCTCCTGACCTGTCGCGATCGGGCCGACGAACGACCGGCCGACGAGCGCGTCGCGCAGGTAGCCCAGACCGGTGGAGAGGTTGTTCCAGCCCACCCCTACCGAACCGACGGTGTCCGGGTCCGCGGAGAGCGTCACCTCGCGGACGCACCGCTCCCAGGTTCCTCCAGCCATGTCGTCCCCCTCAGGCCGTGTACGGGTAGGTGGGTGCGCCGCTGGCCGTGGGCGGCGGCGCCGCGGAGTCCAGGAGGCGTTCGATCTCCTTGCCGTTGGCGGCGTTGCGGGCCTCCGTGTCGCGGAACGCCTTGGCGATGTCCTCGGTGCCCTTCTTCAGCGCCGCGAGCTTCTGCGACAGCGTCGTCAGGTGCGCCTCCATGTTGGCGGTGGACTTCGTCAGCGCCTGCCACTGCATGCGGGCATCCTCGTAGGCACCGAAGGGGGTGCCGTTCGGAACGGTCTGGGCGCTGCTGCTGTCGCCCTTCATCCGTTCCTTGACGCGCTCCATCTCGTACTTGATGGTGTCGTCGACGTACTGCTTCAGGCGCTCGATGTACGTGGCCGCCGCGTCCAGGTCCTCGACGCTGACGTGCAGATCGCCGGTGTTCGGCGGCGGAATGTCCCCCATGCGATTCCTCCCCGTTGCCGACCCACCGGGTCGGTCCATGTCAGACGCAGCGTATCGAGTACCGCCACGTCGAGGCAGCACCCACCGTCGCTAATCGTAACCACTGCTGTCGATGTCAGCGACGCAGTTGCGGGACGAGCAGCGCGATACCGATCCCCACCAGGGCCAACGGAGCCAGCAGGACGGCCACGCCACTCCAGGCGGCCTCGTCCCGCATCACCTGGACAACCATCAGGACCACCAGACCCACGAGGATCACGGCGATCACCGAGAGCATCACCACCAGCACACGGGCCTTGTCAGGGCTCATCGTCCGTCCCTCCCACGGGGCACCAGCGACATCGGATCGGCGAGGAAGGTGTCGACGTCGACACCTCCCAGCCGCAGGCCGGACATGATCTCCGACCGACGCTCGTCGGCGAGCGCCTCGGCGGCGCGGACGGCCTCCACCACCGCCTCGCCGAGCGTGATGTTGTCCACCGTACGGGGGGCCCGCGCGGCGACGGAGACGTCCAGCAGCTCCTTCGCACCGGACACGGTGGCGGTGACCATGCCGTCGGCGGCGGTGCCGACGAACTCCTCCCGGGCCAGTTGCCCGGTCTCGCTTGTGGCCGTCTCCAGCAGCGCGGTCACCTCCGTGACCAACTGTGCGATGTCGACCCTCCTCATCGGAGCCCCCTCGTCGCGTCGCGCCACACGGTCAGTGGATCCCGCGCGCCGGCTTCCCAGTCGACCGGGTCCGGCACGACGTCGTCGAGACCGGCCCGGATGGTCTGCGCCATGGCGAGCCGGGCGGCGGTCACCGCCTGGCGGCAGTGCGGGCCCAGGAGGTTGGCGGGCAGGTCCCGCACCGCCCGCGCGCTGATCCGTACGTCGGTCACCTCGCCCGCCCCGTCGACGACCGCGACTATCGTCCCTGTCTCGTCGGCCCCCTCGTACGTCCGGTCGCGGGTCTCGGCGACCATCGCCACGAGGTCCCGGGTGGCCTCCTCGGCGCGGCGCAGAGCGGGTTCGTACGCCTCGGTGCGGGTCACCTCCCGGACGGAGTCGACGGCCCTGCGGTAGGCATCACTCATCACTGCTCCGTTCGTCGGACTCAGTTGCCCGGTACCACGATCTCCTTGTTCCAGCTCTCCGGGTCGCTGACGATCTCCCGGTAGCGGTCCCCGATCCGGGCGCTCTCGGCGTCGACCTTGTCCCCGGTCAGCTCGAATCCGCGCTTGAGCTGGGCCACTGCCGTGCCGATCGCGCTGTTCGCGCCGCGCATGGCCTGCATGAGCCCGACGATGGCGGTGATGATGGCGGTCACGAACGCGGCCCAACTGCCGATGACCGCCCACTTGAAGGCGGGGCCGGCCGGGCCTGCGGTGTTGGCGGCGATGCAGCCGACGATCGCGAGGCCGGTGCCCACCGACCAGGCCCAGAAGAGCGTCTCGAGCCCGTCGGCGACTGTGTTGCAGCCCGACGAGGTCGTGATGGCGAGTTCCTTCAGTGCGTCCAGCGGCTCGACGACCTTTGTGGTCAGGAAACTCTTGAAGACCTCGGCGCCGCCGCCCTTCCACAGCCCGTCGACCTCGCCGTGGAGTCGGGACAGCCGGCCGGCCAGGGCGGAGAACTCCTCGGCGAGGCCCGTCCACTTGTCGTCGGCCTCCTGAAACGGGGCCCAGCTGCGGATGTTCATGACGGCGACCGGGCTGACGAAGGCCATCGCCAGGGCCCCCGCGCCGGACGGCTCGGCCGCCACGGCGAGCGTCCCGCCCAGGCCGATGATGACCGCCTCCAAGCCGATCGTGCCTGCCGTGTCAGCGCCGGACACCACGTTGTCCGCCACAGCTCACCCCCCGTGTGCCGTCGAAAGAAGAAAGAACCGCGCCTGTGCTCAGTCCAGAGCGGTGTCGAACGACTGGCCGTGCCGCTGCTCCATCGTCTGGTAGTGCTGGACGACCCGGCCGAGCCCCTGCGCGACCTCGCCGAGCGCGGCGGCGAGCGCCGACACCGCCTGCGTGGTCGTCTCGTGCATCTCGTCGTACGCGGCGGAGAACCCCGCGTCGAACGCCGGTGCGGCCCCGGAGGGCAGCCGCAGGTATTCGATCTTGGGGAGCACACCGGAACGCAGCGACTCCGCCGTCCCCGACATCTCCGAGGCGAGTTCGCCGAGCTTGCCGGTGTTCATGGAGAATTCGGACACAACGCCTCCCGCACCAACGCCTGTCACCCACCTGGCCTGGGCCGGGTGGGTGACGTGTCGGGTATGGAGGGTAGCGGCTCAGCGCATTCGCCGCTGCCCTGCGGGAGCGGTCAGGCGGGGTTGCCGGCCGCCGGCACCTTCATGCCGTTGCCGCCCAGCGGGGTGAGCGGGAGCAGCTTGCGGCCGGTCGGGCCGATCTGGATCTCGGTGTCCATCGAGGGGCAGACACCGCAGTCGAAGCACGGCGTCCAGCGGCAGTCGTCCTGCTCGAACTCGCTGAGCGAGTCCTGCCAGTCCTGCCAGAGCCAGTCCTTGTCCAGCCCCGAGTCCAGGTGGTCCCAGGGCAGGACCTCCAGCTCGTCGCGCTGACGGGTGGTGTACCAGTCGAGGTCCACCCCGTACGCGGGCAGCGTCTCGGCGGCGGCGTCCACCCAGCGCTGGTACGAGAAGTGCTCGCTCCAGCCGTCGAACCGGCCGCCGTTCTCCCACACCCTGCGGATCACCGAGCCGACCCGGCGGTCGCCCCGGGAAAGCAGCCCTTCGATGAGCGACGGCTCGCCGTCGTGGTAGCGGTAGCCGATGGCCCGGCCCAGTGAGCGGTCCGAGTTGATCGCCTGCTTGAGGATCTTGAGCCGGTGGTCAATGACCTCCGGACGCTCCATCGGCGCCCACTGGAACGGAGTGTGCGGCTTCGGCACGAACCCGCCGATGGAGACCGTGCAGCGGATGTCCTTGGAACCCGTCGCGGCCCGACCCGCCTTGATCACCTCGTGCGCCATGTCGGCGATCTCGAGGACGTCCTCGTCGGTCTCGGTGGGCAGGCCGCACATGAAGTACAGCTTCACCTGCCGCCAGCCGTTGCTGTACGCGGTGACGACCGTGCGGATGAGGTCTTCCTTCGACACCATCTTGTTGATGACCTTGCGGATCCGCTCCGACCCGCCCTCCGGGGCGAAGGTCAGGCCGGTACGCCTCCCGTTGCGGGACAGCTCCTGGGCGAGGTCGATGTTGAACGCGTCCACCCGCGTCGACGGCAGCGACAGCGAGACGTTCGTGCCCTCGTACTGCTGGGCCAGGCCCGAGCACATGTCACCGATCTCGGAGTGGTCCGCCGAGGAGAGCGACAGCAGGCCCACCTCGGAGAAGCCGGAGAACTCCAGCCCTTCGCGGACCATCTGCCCGACGGTCGTGATCGACCGCTCCCGCACCGGCCGGGTGATCATGCCGGCCTGGCAGAACCGGCAACCCCGGGTGCAGCCCCGGAAGATCTCCACCGCGTACCGCTCGTGCACCGTCTCGGCCAGCGGGACCAGGGGCTTCTTCGGGTACGGCCACGCGTCCAGGTCCATCGTCGTGCGCTTGTGCACCCGGAACGGCACGTCCGCACGGTTCGGCACGACCCGCTGGATGCGCCCGTCGGGGAGGTAGTCGACGTCGTAGAAGCGTGGCACGTACACGCTCTCGGTGCGGGCCAGCCGCAGCAGCAGCTCGTCGCGGCCCCCGGGGCAGCCCTCGGCCTTCCAGTCCCGGACGATCGCGGTGATCTCCAGCACCGCCTCCTCGCCGTCACCGAGCACTGCGGCGTCGATGAAGTCGGCGATCGGCTCCGGGTTGAACGCGGCGTGCCCACCGGCCACGATCACCGGGTCGGCGTCGGTGCGGTCGGCGGCAAGCAGCGGGATGCCGGCCAGGTCGATCGCGGTGAGCATGTTCGTGTAACCCAGCTCGGTGGAGAACGAGATGCCGAACACGTCGAACTCGCGGACCGACCGGTGCGCGTCGACGGTGAACTGCGGCACGCCGTGCGTGCGCATCAGGCTCTCCAGGTCCGGCCAGACCGCGTACGTCCGCTCGGCGAGGGTGTCGGGCAGCTCGTTGAGCACCTCGTACAGGATCTGCACGCCCTGGTTGGGCAGGCCCACCTCGTACGCGTCGGGATACATCAGCGCCCAGCGCACGGTCGCGGCGTCCCAGTCCTTGACCACCGCGCCCAACTCGCCGCCGACGTACTGGATGGGCTTGGAAACCTGAGGGAGCAGCGGCTCCAGCCGGGGCCAGACGGAATTGGTCGCGGCCGCGCGCGGCGTCGTGGACGGGGCACTCATGATGCCCAAGGGTACGCGCCCGTCCGGCGGTGACCGCGCGCACGCCCGATCGCGGTGGTGGCGGCGCGGTACTAACCTCGGACCGGCGCGAGAGGAGATTGCCGCGATGCCGGAGCCCCAGCCGGGAGCACGGCCGGCCGACGGGAGCACCCCGGGCACGGAGCCGGAGCGGGACCCGGCGGTCGCCGACGAGCCGACCTCCCCACCCGTACCCCCGGACCAGCCCGACCCCTCGGACCAGCCCCGACCCTCGGACCAGCGCGAACCGGCGGATTCGCCGGCCGCCGCCGCGGACCCCCCCGCCGAGAAGGGCGCCGAGCCGACCGCCGCCGCCGAGGCGGGCACGGCCGCCACCGCGGAGGCGCCCGCGCCCCGGTGGAGCGGGTCGGCGCCGGTTCCTCCCCCGCTGCCGCGTCGGCAGGGCTGGGGCGCGTCGACCGAGCCGACCCCGCCACCGCCGGTGCCCCACGAGCCTCCGGAGCACCGCACCCCTGTCGACCCGTGGGCCGGCGTGGACACCGGCGGCTGGGACCTGCCGTCCGCCGAGCTGCCCCCACTGCCCCCGACGCTGCCGTATCCCACACCGCCGTCGACCCGGCAGTGGTCCGGTCCACCGGCTCCCCCTGCCGCTCCGCAGCAGGTGTCACCGCCGGCCGCGCCCATGCCGCCGCACGCCGCGCGGCCCGTCCCGCCGACCCGGCCGATGTCGCCCGCGCCGCCACCGCAGCGGCCGGTGTCACCGCCCGCGCCGGCCCCCGTGCCCAAGCAGCGTCGGGGCCGGCGCACGCCACCGCCACCACCGGCGCCGCCCGGCTGGCAGGCCCCCAGGGGGTACGTGCCGGTCCCGGTCCGGCGGCGACGCCGCTGGCCGTGGCTGCTGCTGCTCACCCTCGCCTGCTGCTGTGGCTGCCCCGCCTACTACGGGTTCCCCATCTCGGCCCAGTACCCGGCCCGCGCCGCTCTGCCCGACCAGGTGGAGGACCTCAGCCTGCGTCAGGACGACGGCAGCGCCGCGACCGCCAAGCGTCTGGAGAGTGAGGTACGCCAGGAGCACTGGCTGGCCGAGGACACGTTCGCCGGGGTCTACTCCACGACGAGCGGCAAGCGGGTGACCGTCTTCGGCGGCACCGGCTTCCGGCTGAGCCCGGAGTCGGACGCGGAGGCGGAGATCAGCCGGCTCACCGAGCGGTACGCGCTGGGCACCGCCGAGACCGTGGACACAGGTGTGCGGGGCAGGCACGAGCGGTGCGCGGTCGGCCGGGCGGACGGCAGTGACGTGGTGGTCTGCACGTCGGTCGACCACGGCAGCATCGCCACAGGCGTGTTCACCAGGCTGTCCGTCTCCGACAGTGCCGATCTGCTGGACACCCTGCGAGCCCAGATCGTCCAGCCCGAGCGGGGCTGAGCGGCGGGGTCAGGCCTCGCGGGTGGGGTCCGGGTGGGCGCGCGGCGGGGCGTAGCGGGGCACGTACTCCTGGCCGGTGAGCTTCTGGATCTCGCTCATCAGCTCGTCGGTCATCTGCCGCAGCGACGCGCGGTCGTCCGGCCGGCCGGTGAAGTCCAACGGTTTGCCGAACCGGACGGTGATCTTGGCAGCGCCGGGGCGGGGCACCCGGGCGCCGATCGGTTGCGCCTTGTCCGTGCCGATCATGCCCACCGGAATGATCGGGACACCCGCGGCGATGGCCAGCCGGGCCGCGCCGGTCCGCCCCCGGTAGAGCTTGCCGTCCGGGGATCGGGTGCCCTCCGGGTAGACCACCACCAGATCACCGCCCTTGAGCGCCGGGATCGCCGCGTCGAACGCGGACAGCGCCGCCCGACCGCCGGCCCGTTCGACAGGAATCGCGCCCAGGCCGGTGAGGACGAACTTGGAGATCGCGCCCTTCACACCGGTGCCCTTGAAATACTCCGACTTCGCCCAGAACGCCAGGTGCCGGGGCACCACGGTGCCGAGGAACAGTTCGTCGGCCACCGAGAGATGGTTGCCGGCGAAGATCGCGCCGCCGGTCTCCGGCACGTGTTCCAGACCCTCCACGGTCGGGCGGAACGCCACCCGCAGCGTGGGCGCCACGGTCAGCTTGCCGATGGTGTAGAGCAGGGGCACTGGTCCTCCGGCAGATGAGGTGCGAGCAGGCGGTGTCACCGTAGCGGACGCCTCCACACTCCGCCGACGGAGGTGGAGGCGTCCGTGCCCAGACGATTTTCCCGTAAGGAAGGGCACCTTCCTATACACCAGGCGTTAGAAAGGTGCCCTTCCTTACGAACGGCGGACGGTTACCGTCACCCGCTCGCCCTCGCCCACCTCGCCGGCGAAGCCGTCGAGGCCCTCGGCGAAGTCCACCGAGTCGGCCAGGACCTCGCCGGCCACGAAGTCGATGTACGCGGCCACCGCCGCGCGCACGTCCTCCGAGGCCGACACCGACACCACGATCCGGTCCGAGACGTCCAGGTCGGCGTCGCGGCGGGCCTGCTGCACGACCCGCACCACGTCGCGGGCCAGCCCCTCGGCGGCCAGCTCCGGGGTGACCTCGGTGTCCAGGACGACCACACCCTCACCGCCGGGCAGCGGCGCGGAGTGCTCGGCGTCGGCCGCGACCAGGCGCAACTCGTACTCGCCCTCGGCCAGGGTGACGCCGGCGGCCACCGGGGCGCCGTCGACCAGCTCCCAGTCGCCCGCCTTGACCGCCTTGATCACCTGCTGGACCTGCTTGCCGACCCGCGGGCCGAGCGCCCGGGGCACCACTGTCAACACCTGCTGGCAGTACGAGGACAGCTCCGCGCTGAACTCCACGGCCTTCACGTTGACCTCGTCGGCGACCAGGTCGGCGAACGGGCGCAACTGCTCCGCCGCCGGCGAGGCCACTGTCAACGTGGACAGCGGCAGCCGCACCCGCAGACCCTTGGCCTTGCGCAGCGACAGCGCCGCCGAGGCCACGGCCCGCACGTTGTCCATGGCGGCGACCAGGTCGTGGTCAGCCGGGAACTCGCTCGCCTCCGGCCAGTCGGTCAGGTGCACCGAGCGCTCCCCGGTCAGCCCGCGCCAGATCTCCTCCGCGGTCAGCGGCGCCAGCGGTGCCACCACGCGGCAGAGCGTCTCCAGCACGGTCGACAGGGTGTCGAACGCGTTGGCGTCGCCGGACCAGAACCGGTCCCGCGAGCGGCGCACGTACCAGTTGGTGAGCGCGTCCAGGAAGGATCGGACTGTGGTGCAGGCGCCGGAGATGTCGTACGCGTCCATCTGCGCGCCGACAGTCGACACCAGCTCGTTGGTCTTCGCCAGGATGTACCGGTCCAGCAGGTGCGTCGAGTCGGTACGACGCCGCGCCTGGTACCCGTCCGCGTTGGCATAGAGCGAGAAGAAGTACCAGACGTTCCACAACGGCAGCAGCACCTGCCGGACGGCGTCGCGGATGCCCGCCTCGGTGACCGCCATGTCCCCGCCGCGCAGCACCGGCGACGACATCAGCATCCAGCGCATCGCGTCCGAGCCGTACGCGTCGAAGACGTGGTAGACGTCCGGGTAGTTGCGCAGGCTCTTGGACATCTTGCGCCCGTCCGAGCCGAGCAGGATGCCGTGGCTCAGGCAGTTGCGGAACGCCGGCCTGTCGAACAGCGCGGTGGCCAGCACGTGCATCGTGTAGAACCAGCCGCGGGTCTGCCCGATGTACTCGACGATGAAGTCACCCGGGTAGTGGTGCTCGAACCAGTCCGCGTTCTCGAACGGGTAGTGCACCTGGGCGAACGGCATCGACCCGGACTCGAACCAGCAGTCCAGCACCTCCGGCACCCGGCGCATCATCGACTGGCCGCTCGGGTCGTCCGGGTTGGGGCGGACCAGGTCGTCCACCTCGGGCCGGTGCAGGTCGGTCAGGCGTACGCCGAAGTCCCGTTCGATGTCCGCGAGGGAGCCGTAGACGTCCAGGCGCGGGTAGTTCGGGTCGTCGGACTTCCACACCGGGATCGGCGAGCCCCAGAACCGGTTCCGACTGATCGACCAGTCCCGGGCGTTGGCCAGCCACTTGCCGAACGAGCCGTCCTTGATGTGCGCAGGCGTCCAGTTGATCTGCTGGTTGAGCTCGACCATCCGGTCCCGGAACTTCGTCACGGCGACGAACCACGACGACACCGCCTTGTAGACAAGCGGGGTGTCGCAGCGCCAGCAGTGCGGGTACGAGTGGGTGTAGGTGTCCTGCCGCAGCACCACACCCCGCTCCTTCAGCTCCCGGATCACCGGCTTGTTGACGTCGAAGACCTGCTCACCCTGGTACGGCGGGACCAGCGCGGTGAACCGGGTGTGGTCGTCGACAGTGACGATTGTCGGGATGCCCGCGGCGTTGCAGACGTTCTGGTCGTCCTCACCGAAGGCCGGGGCGAGGTGCACGATCCCGGTGCCGTCCTCGGTGGTGACGAACTCCGCGCCGAGCACCTGGTACGCGTTCTCCCCGGCCTGCTCGACGAGGAAGTCGAACAGCGGCGTGTAGCGGCGTCCGACCAGGTCCCGGCCGTACACCGTGCCGACCTGCTCGAATCCGTCCAGCTCCTTGGCGTACGCGCCGAGCCGGGCGGCGCCCACCACGTACCGTTCGCCGTCGCGCTCCAGCACCGCGTACTCGATGTCGGGCCCGACGGCGAGCGCCAGGTTCGACGGCAGGGTCCACGGCGTGGTGGTCCAGACGCCCAGCCGGACCGGCCCGCGCAGCAGCTCCGGCGCGTTCTCGTCGGCGGTCAGCCCGAACCAGACGGTCAGCGTCGGGTCGTGCCGGTCCCGGTAGACGTCGTCCATCCGGGTCTCGGTGTTCGACAGCGGCGTCTCGCAGCGCCAGCAGTACGCCAGCACCCGGAAGCCCTCGTAGATCAGACCCTTGTCGTGCAGGGTCTTGAAGGCCCACATGACGCTTTCCATGTAGTCCAGGTCGAGCGTCTTGTAGTCGTTCGTGAAGTCGACCCAGCGTGCCTGCCGGTTGATGTACCGCTCCCAGTCCTGGGTGAACTCCAGCACCGAGGTGCGGCAGGCCTCGTTGAACCGGGCCACGCCGAGGTCGAGGATCTCCGCCTTGCTGGTGATGCCGAGCTGCTTCTCCGCGACCACCTCGGCGGGCAGGCCGTGGCAGTCCCAGCCGAAGCGCCGCTCGACGTGCCGCCCGCGCATCGTCTGGTAGCGGGGCACCACGTCCTTGACGTACCCGGTGAAGAGGTGGCCGTAGTGCGGCAGCCCGTTGGCGAACGGCGGACCGTCGTAGAAGACGTACTCGTTCTTGCCGTCGTCGCCGGCCGGACGGGCCTCGACGGAAGCCTCGAAGGTCTTGTCGGCCGTCCAGTGCTCCAGCACCCGGCGCTCGACCGCGGGCAGGTCCGGGCTCGCCGGGACACCGGCGGCGGTCGGGTCGTGCAACGGATAGGCCATCGGGGTCGCTCTCCTCGCGCAGCTCACTCAACGTGGGTCTGCGAGGACGAACCTTCCGGGGTACGCCTGCGACGGCGCTCCCGGGTGGTCCGCGGTACCACCCCGCTTGGCGGTCAGGATCGACCGCCCGCTCATTGCCGGCTGTGACGGGCCGCACCCGTCCGGTTCTACTGGGCCGGTTGCCCGGCTGTTCTTCCGGAGGCTCACCGGTGATGGCCGGGTCATCGCCTTACGGTGCTCAACGATACAAGACCCGCCCCCCACCCCGCCGCCGAGTAAAGCGCGCGCAGGCACCTAGGCTGGCCGGGTGATCCGGATCGAGTTGGACGAACCGACGCTGTCCCGCACCCGGATCGCCACCAGCCCGCTCTGGGAGGTCCTGACCAGCCTGTTCGTGCTGAACCGCCACCCGGCAGACGCGCCCTGGCCGTACACCGACTGGGCACGGCACGCACGGCGGGTGCTCGACGAGGTGCCGGCGGCCGCGTCGGCCCGGCTGCTGACCGTCGGCCTGCCCGCACCGGATTTCCTCAGCCCGATCCCCACGTCGGCCGCGCCGACCCTTGCCGAACAGCTCGCCGAGCTGCGCGCGACGCCGGCTGAGGTGATCGCCGAGCAGATCCCCCACTACCACGACCCGGACGACCTGCCGGAGTGGCTCGGCCCGTTCGTCACGGACCGGCGGGCCGCCCTGGACCGGCTCGCCGACGGCATCGAGGCGTACTGGGACGCGGCCATCGCGCCGTGGTGGCCGGCGATGCAGGCGGCGCTGGACGAGGAGGTGCTGCACCGGGCGCGGGCGCTCGCCGCGTACGGTCCGGACGCGCTGCTGTCCGACCTGCACGAACGGGTGCGCTGGGACAAGCCTGTGCTGACGTTGGTGAAGCCGTCGGAGCAGGAGTTCGTGGCGGTGGACCAGCGGCTGCTGCTGATCCCACTGATCTTCTCGCAGGGAGCGCTTGTCTGCGCCACCGACCATCCGGAGATCATCGCCGTCTCCTACCAGGCGCGCGGGGCTGCGGTGCTCGCCGAGGGTGGACCCGCCTCGGCGGGCCGGACGGCGCCGGCCACGGATCGGTTGGCGGTGCTGGTCGGTCGAGGTCGTGCCCAGGTGCTGCGGGCGCTGGTACGCCCGGCCACCACCGCCGGCCTCGCGGCCACCCTGGGGCTCGCCCCGAGCACCGTGTCGGAGCAGCTCTCCGCGCTGCTGGCCGCCGGCGTGGTGCACCGCCGCCGGGTGGGCCGCCGGGTGTTGTACGGCCTGGAACCGGCCGGCCTGGCACTTGTGCAGCTCGTCGGTGACGAGCCGGCGAGCGTCTCGGCCTGAGCATTCGGCTCGATCCGAATCCGTTTCCCACAGGTCCCGGTCACTCCTAGCCTGCGGGTCGCGACCATGCGATCGGGGCGATCGGGTGCGTCGCACGTACCGCGGCCTCGGGAGATGGGTCGCGAGCCCAGCGTCGGGAGGTCCGGGCGGTCCGCGGCGTCGACCTGGCGGTCGGCAACGGGGAGCTGTCCGGCCTGCCCGGACCGAACGACGCTGGCAGGTCGGGAGCAGGGCGCGGGGAGCGTGGTCCAGAGGGAGGCGATCACTCATGTTTCCTCCCGATCCCGACCGGCATGACCGGCGTCACATCCCCGGCTGTCACGTCGTGCCCCCGCTGATCCGTCGTGACGGTGTCGAACCGATCAGGGGAGGAACATCGTGCAGCGGATGAACGCGGCAGAGGTCGCGTCACAGGGATACCAGGCCGTGCTGGGGCTGGAGAAGTACGTCCGGGCGAACGTCGACCACACCGTGCTGGAGCTGGTCAAGCTGCGGGCGTCGATGATCAACGGATGTGCGTTCTGCGTCGACATGCACAGCCGCGAGGCGCTCGACGCCGGCGAGTCGAGCCGTCGGCTCTTCGCGGTGGCCACCTGGCGGGAGGCGCCGTTCTTCGACGAGCGGGAACGGGCGGCGCTGGCGCTCACCGACGCGGTCACCAAGCTCGGTGAGCACGGCGTGCCGGACGAGGTGTGGGACGCCGCCGCGAAGGTCTGGTCGGAGAAGGAACTCGCCGACCTGGTCCTGGCCATTGCCACAATCAACGTGTGGAACCGGATCGGAGTGACCATGCGTCTGGAGCCTCCGGCCCACGCATGACCACCGGGGCGGCAGAGGCGGCCGGTGCGCTCCAGGCGCACCGGCCGATGCTGCTCGGGCTCGCCTACCGCCTGCTCGGCAGCCGGCACGACGCCGAGGACGTGCTCCAGGAGGCGTACCTGCGCTGGCTGCGGGTGGACCGATCGACTGTCGACGAGCCACGCCGGTACCTGTCCCGGGTGGTCACCCGGCTGGCCCTGGACCGGCTGCGGTCGCGGCAGGCGGCCCGCGAGACGTACGTCGGCACGTGGCTTCCCGAGCCGGTGCCGACCGAGCCCTCGCCGTTCGGGCCGCTGGACCGCGCCGAACTGCGCGACTCGCTCTCCACCGCGCTGCTGCACGTGCTGGAGCGGCTCACCCCGCCGGAACGGGCCGTGTACGTCCTGCACACCGCCTTCGAGCTGCCGTACGCGGAGATCGCGGAGATCCTGGACCGGACCCCCCAGGACTGCCGGCAGCTGCACCACCGCGCGGTGACCCGGGTACGGCAGGAGCAGCGGCGGTTCACGGCCAGCCGGTCGGAGCGGGAGCGGCTGCTCGACGCGTTCCTGGCCGCCGCCCGCGAGGGCGACCTGGCGACGCTCACCGGCCTGGTCGCCTCGGACGCCACGGCCTGGAACGACGGTGGTGGTCGGGTACGCGCGGCCCGCAACCCCGTCTTCGGCGCGGACCGGGTGGCCCGCTTCTTCGCCGGGATCTACGGTCCGGACCGCCAATGGACGATGCGCCGGGTGGAGCTGAACGGGGAGCCGGCCGCCCTGATGACCGGTCAGGACGGCAACACGTACGCCCTCACCATCGCCGCGGCGGACGGTCGGATCACCGGGATCTACGTGGTCGGCAATCCGACGAAGGTGCCCCCGGCCAGCTGAACGGGGAGCGTCAGCCCAGCTCGGGGAACCAGAGCGCGATCTCGCGCTTCGCGCTGTCCGTCGAGTCGGAGGCGTGCACCAGGTTCTCCCGGTTGGACAGCGACAGGTCGCCCCGGATGGTGCCGGCGGCGGCCTTGCGACCGTCGGTCGCCCCGACCAGCCCACGGACCACGTCGATGACCTGGTCACCGGAGAGCACGAGGGCGACCAGCGGGCCGCCGGTCATGAAGTCCTTCAACGGCGGGTAGAACGCCTTGTCGACGTGCTCGGCGTAGTGCGCGTCGGCGAGCGCCGCGTCCATCGTCCGGTGCACCATCGCGTCGATCCGCAGCCCCTTGCGCTCGAAGCGGGAGAGGACCTCGCCGACCAGGCCGCGGCGAACCGCGTCGGGCTTGATCAGAACGAGGCTGCGCTCATCCGGGCTGTTGCTGGACACGCTGGGTTCCTCCTGTACGCGCTTGACGCTCGGGATCGGTACGGTCAGCCTAGCGACCCGGTCCCGGCGCCGGCGCGGCGGCCGGTCTTTCGCCCGGTGGCCGTTCCGGCCTAGCCTGGCCCTGACCCCCGGGAGGTCCACTGTGGCGAATGGCGGGAACCGACCCATCGCGCCGGTACGCAAGCTGATCGGCGCGGTGCTGGGCACCGTGGCCACGTTCGTGGTCCTCTTCGGCCTCGGCATGACGAGCTGGCCGATCGTGGCGATCGGGGTCGCCCTGCTGGTGCTGGCGATCGCGCTGGCCACCGTACGCGGCGGTGGGCGCACCTGGGTGGTCGGTGTGGGCCACGTGCACAGCGCCTCGGAGCCACCCACCCAGTACGCGTTCGGCCGCTGCGAGCTGCAACTGGTGATCGACGCTCCCGGCCTGCCGCCCCGCTCGAAGAAGATCATCGAGCCGCGGGTGCCGGTCTCCAAGTGGCCGTCGCTGGGCCAGACCCTGCCGATCCGGGTCGCCCTGGACGACCAACGGCACGTCAAGGTCCTGTGGGACGAGGTGCCGACGCACGCCGAGACCGCCGCGGCAGTCGCCGACCTCCCCCCGGAGTTCGCCGAGGCGGAGCCCCTGGACGAGATGCTGATCCAGCAGGACGCCCCGCCGTGGGCCGACCGCGCGCCCGACGACGACTTCCGTGACCCGCTCGGCCCCGACCCGCTGCGCGACGATCCCCTGCGCGACGATCCGGGCGTCGACCCGGAGGGACGCGAGCCGGTGGTGATGCACCAGAGCCCCGGTGGCCCGGTGGTTCTGGAGGGCGTCGTCGTCGAACAACCCGCTGCCGACCAGTCGTCGGGCAGCGGGCTGCCCCGGCGGGCCACCCCGGCGCCGCGCCCGCCCGCCGAGGAGCGCTTCGACCAACCCGGTGCCGAACGCTTCGACCCGGTGGAGGCGGACCAGCCCGTACCGCCTGCCGAGCCCCACCTCGACCCGCCCACCGCGCACCGGTTCGACCCGGCCCCCACCCAGCGGTCCGCCGCCACCGACCCACTGGACCCGCTCGACCTGCCCCTGGACGACCCCGCCACCACCACGACGGAGAGCGCTACCGTCAGCGCCGAGGAACTCGACGAGGCGATCTTCGGGTTCGACGGGGGCGCCACGGCTGACCCGGCCGGCCCGATCAGCGGGGTGGGGCTGACCCTGCTGGTCACCGACCTGTCCCGGTCGCTCGACTTCTACCGCGACATGCTCGGCTTCACCGAGGTCGACCAGGGAGCGGGCAACGCCGTGCTCGCCTCCGGCACGACCCGGCTGGTGTTGCGCGAGGTCACCGGGGCAGCACCGATCAGCCGCCGACTCGTCCACGTCAACCTCGAGGTGGACGACATCGAGGCGGCGTACGAGCGGCTGCGCGGGTCCGGCGTCCGCTTCACGTACGCCCCCCGCGTCGTCAACCGGGGCAGCAGGCTCGAGGTGTGGGCGGCGGCCTTCCGGGACCCGGACGGCCACGGCATCGCCCTCACCCAGTGGCGTGAACGGGCCGACGCCTGACCGTCAGCCGAGGATGACCCGGCGGACGTGCACCGCGTACGCCCACACCAGGGCGAAGATGACACCAAGCGCGAACAGCGACCAGTGCAGCAGGCCGGACAGCAGCAGAAGGCCCTGGAGCACTGTGCCGGCATGCCACGCCCAGGGGCGGCGCATCATGCCGGCGATCAGGATGGCGGCCACCGCCAGGGCCACCACGGCAGCGATCGCGCCGCCACTCAGGTCGCCGCCGACCACCCGGATCGGCTGGATCGCCAGCAGCAGCACCAGCGCCTCCAGGGCGAGCGTCCCGGCGCCCAGTCCGCGTACCGCCCGCTGCGGGTCGCGCAGCCCGGACCGGCGCGGCTGCTCCGGGCCGGTCATCGCTTCAGCAGGCGACGGGCGTCGGCCACCGTCACCACCGACCCCGTGACCAGCACCCCGACACCACTCAGCTCGCCGGGGACGTCCTCCTCGGCGAGCGCCACCGCCAACTCGATCGCGTCGGGCATCTCGTCGGCCGACTCCACCCGCTCCTCGCCGAAGATCTCCCCGGCCAGGGCGGCGAGTTCCGCCGTCGGCATGGCCCGCGGCGAGCTGTTGCGGGTCACCACCACCACGTCGGCGACCGGCTCCAGCAGCTCCAGCAGGCTTGACGCGTCCTTGTCGGCGAGCACACCGACCACCGCGACGAGCTTGCTGAACGCGAACTCCTCCTGCAACGCGGAAACGGTGGCCGCCATCCCGTGCGGGTTGTGCGCGCCGTCCAGCAGGACGGTCGGGGCGCTGCGCACCCGCTCCAGCCGCCCGGGAGAGCTGGCCGAGGCGAAGCCCTCGCGGACCGCCTCGATGTCCAGCTGGCGCCTGGTCCCGGCACCCAGGAACGCCTCCACCGCGGCCAGTGCCACCGCCGCGTTCTGCGCCTGGTGCGCGCCGTGCAGCGGGATGAACACGTCCTCGTAGACACCGCCCAGCCCCTGGAGGCTGAGCACCTGGCCGCCGACGGCGACCGCCCGGCGCAGCACGCCGAACTCGGCGCCCTCCCGGGCGATGGTGGCGCCCACCTCGGCGCAGCGTTCGAGCAGCGGTCGCGCGGCCTCCTCCTCCTGCGCCGCGGCGATCACCGTGGCGCCCTGGTGGATGATGCCGGCCTTGGCCAGCGCGATGTCCTGGAGCGTGTCACCGAGCCACTCGGTGTGGTCCAACCCGATCGGGGTGATCACACAGACCCCGGCCTGGATGACGTTCGTGGCGTCCTCGGCGCCCCCGAGGCCGACCTCGACCACCGCGATGTCGACAGGCGCGTCGGCGAACGTGGCGAACGCCAGCGCGGTGGTCATGTCGAAGTACGTGAGCGGCTCGTCCGACCGCGCGTCGACCAGCTCGGCGAGCGGCTTGATCTCCCGGTACACCGCCGCGAACCGCTCCTCGCTGACCGGCTCCCCGTCCAGGCTGATCCGTTCCCGCACGGTCTCCAGGTGCGGGCTGGTGTACCGGCCGGTGTGCAGCCCGAACGCCCGCAGCAGGGAGTCGATCATCCGCGCGGTGGAGGTCTTGCCGTTGGTGCCGGTCAGGTGGATCGAGGGGTACGCCCGCTGCGGACTGCCGAGCAGGTCGAGCAGCGACTCGATGCGGTCCAGCTCGAAGACCATGCGGGTGAAGCCACGGGCGTTCAGCTCGGCCTCGACGGCGGCGAAATCGGTACGGTCGGTCACGAGGGCAGTGTCTCCAGAGCAGCGTTGATCCGGACCAGGTCGGCCTCGGCGGTGGCGAGCCGGTCACGAATCTTCGCGACCACCGGCTCGGGGGCCTTGCCGATGAAGGCCGGGTTGTCGAGCTTCGCCCGGGCCTGCGCGACCTCCTTCTCGGCTGCCGTGCGGTCCTTGGTCAGCCGGGCCCGCTCGGCGGCCACGTCGATCGACCCCCGGGTGTCCAACGCGACACCGACCGCGCCAGGCATGGTCAGCGTGGCGCTGGCCTGGAAGTCGTCACCGGCCGGGTCCAGCCGGACCAGCGAACGGATCAGCGGCTCGTGGGCCGCGATGCCCGCCCCGGACAGCCCGTCCAGGCGGGCGGCCACCCGCTGCGTCGGGCGCAGCCCCTGGTCGGAACGGAACCGGCGGATCTCGGTGACCACCCGCTGCACACCTACCATCTCGGCCTCGGCGGCGTCGTCGATAAGCGAGCGGTCGGCCACCGGCCAGGCGACCGCCTGCACCGTCTCGCCGCCGGTCAGCGCGAGCCACAGCTCCTCGGTGACGAACGGGATGACCGGGTGCAGCAGTCGCAGCAGCTGATCGAGCACGTGCCCGAGCACCCGGCGGCTGGCCTCCGCCCGCTCGCCGCCCTCGGCGAGCACCGGCTTGCTCAGCTCGACGTACCAGTCGCAGACGTCGTCCCAGGCGAAGTGGTACAGCAGGTCGCAGACCTTGGCGAACTCGTACGCCTCGAACTGCTCGTCGACCTCGGCGGTGACGTGCGCCAGCCGGGACAGGATCCACCTGTCGACCGTGGAGAGCTGCTCGGCCGGGGGCAGGTCGCCGGTGGTGTGCGCGCCGTTCATCAGGGCGAAGCGGGTGGCGTTCCAGAGCTTGTTGCAGAAGTTGCGCGAGCCCTGGCACCACTCCTCGCTGACCGGGACGTCCTGACCGGGGTTCGCGCCCCGGGCCAGCGTGAACCGGGTGGCGTCGGCGCCGTACCTGTCGATCCAGTCCAGCGGGTCGACCACGTTGCCGAACGACTTCGACATCTTCTTGCCGAACTGGTCGCGCACCATGCCGTGCAGCGCCACCACGTCGAAGGGCGGCCGGCCGTCCATCGCGTAGAGGCCGAACATCATCATCCGGGCGACCCAGAAGAACAGGATGTCGTACCCGGTGACCAGCACGCTTGTCGGGTAGAACTTCGCCAGGTCCGGGGTCTGCTCGGGCCAGCCGAGGGTGGAGAACGGCCACAGGCCGCTGGAGAACCAGGTGTCCAGGACGTCCTCGTCCTGGTGCCAGCCCTCGCCGGTCGGCGGCGCCTCGTCGGGGCCGACGCAGACGATCTCACCCTCCGGCCCGTACCAGACCGGGATGCGGTGGCCCCACCACAGCTGGCGGGAGATGCACCAGTCGTGCATGTTGTCGACCCAGGCGAAGTAGCGCTTGGCCAGCTCGGCGGGCTCGATGCGCACCCGGCCGTCGCGCACCGCGTCGCCGGCGGCCTGCGCCAGCGGGGCGGTGTTGACGAACCACTGCAACGACAGCCGCGGCTCGACTGTGGTCTTGCACCGCGAGCAGTGCCCGACCGCGTGCACGTACGGACGCTTCTCGGCGACGATCCGGCCCTGCTCGCGCAGCGCGGCCACGATCGCGGGCCGCGCCTCGAACCGGTCCAGTCCCTCGAACGGGCCGGGCACGGTGATCACGCCGCGCTCGTCCATCACGGTCAGCGCGGGCAGGTCGTGCCGCTGGCCGATCTCGAAGTCGTTCGGGTCGTGCGCAGGCGTCACCTTGACCATGCCGGTGCCGAAGGACGGGTCGACGTGCGCGTCGGCGACGATCGGGATCCGGCGGCCGGTCAGCGGCAGCTCGACCTCGGTGCCGATGAGGTGCTGGTAGCGCTCGTCGTCGGGGTGCACCGCCACCGCTGTGTCGCCGAGCATCGTCTCGGCCCGGGTGGTGGCCACGACGACCTCGTCGCTGTAGCGGATCGAGATCAGCTCACCGTCGTCGTCGGTGTGCTCGACCTCGATGTCGGAGAGTGCCGTGAGGCAGCGCGGGCACCAGTTGATGATCCGGTTGGCCCGGTAGATGAGGCCGTCGTCGAAGAGCTTCTTGAAGATGGTCTGGACGGCGCGGCTCAGCCCCTCGTCCATGGTGAAGCGCTCGCGGTCCCAGTCGACGGAGTCGCCGAGGCGGCGCATCTGGCCGAGGATGGCGCCGCCGGACTCGGCCTTCCACTGCCAGACCCGCTCGACGAACTTCTCCCGGCCGAGATCGTGCCGGGACAGACCCTCGGCGGCGAGCTGCCGCTCCACCAGGTTCTGGGTGGCGATGCCGGCGTGGTCCATGCCGGGCAGCCACAGCGCCTCGAAGCCCTGCATCCGCTTACGCCTGGTCAGCGCGTCCATCAGCGTGTGCTCGAACGCGTGGCCCATGTGCAGCGAGCCGGTGACGTTGGGCGGCGGGATGACGATGGTGAAGGGGGGCTTGTCGCTGTCGGCGGAGGCCCGGAAGTGCCCGCCGGCTACCCACTGCTCGTACCGTCGCTGCTCTACCTCGCCGGGCTGGTACTGGCCGGCAAGGGTCGGGGCGTCGGGGCGTCGGGCATCCAGTCTCTCGGTCACCGGACAAGTCTACGGAGGGGTTCGGCGGACCTGACGTGCGCCACCTGCCGTTCGCGTACGGTGTCGGCTATGTCCGACGCACATCTCACCGAACGGTCGCTCGACGGCGGCCGCGAGCCAGTCGAGTTGACCGACGAGCCGATCCGGCTCAGCACCCGCGACTCCGGGGGCGATCCCGACGAGCGGCAGGGTGGCTGGTCCCGCCGACGCCGGATCGTGTGGGCGGCGGCCCTCGTGGTCGGTCTGGCGGGCGCCGGTGTGCTGGGTGTCGCCGGGTGGCGGGTGGCACAGCAGAAGGACACGGAGCTGACCTCACCTGACCGGGTGGCGGGCCTGTCCCGGGACGACAGTGAGCGGGCGAAGAGCACCGCCGACTACCTGCGCAGCGGCCTGGCCGCCGACATCGAGCTGGACAGCAGCTTCGGGACGGTCTACCGCGACCCGTCCGACGAGAAGCGGTCCGTCCTGATCTTCGGGGGCACGACCCTGCTGTGGCAGCCGGAACGCGACCTGGACAGCCTCTTCGGCCTGATGTCCGACGAGACCGGTGCGGTGACAGGCCTGCGCGAGATGTCCGCGGGTGACCTGGGCGGTGTGCTCAAGTGCGGCAGCACCAGCGGCGAGGGCGGTGACTTCGCCGTGTGTGGCTGGGCCGACCACGGCAGCGTCGTGATGGCGATGTTCCCGGGGCGTTCGGTCGCCGACGCGGGCTCCCTGATGCGTGACCTGCGTGCCGGCATGCAGACCCGCGGCTGAGCACGCCGAGTCGTCGGCGTACCGGTGCCGCGGGTCAGGCTGCGGAATGGGTGCGGGAAACGCAGAACGGGTCACCCGTGAGGGTGACCCGTTCTGGAATGATTGTCCGGCGGCGTCCTACTCTCCCACACCCTCACGAGTGCAGTACCATCGGCG